>NZ_JAAEAH010000048.1 GCF_010998615.1 Myxococcus sp. CA023
GTACTTGGGGTGGGGCTGGTTGCTGGGGTTGGCGGGCGCGTGGGCGTGTGGTGGCACGCCCCTGGACGAAGACGCGGACGCGGCGTGCGCGAGGCTGTTGCCCGGTGATGTCGCCATCACCGAGTACCTCAACGACCCGGTGGGGACGGACACGGGCCAGGAGTACGTGGAGCTGCACAACCCTACGCGCGGCCCCGTGGACCTGTACGGGCTGACGCTTTACGCGTCCCGCTCGGATGGCTCGCAGGAGACGGCCTATGCCGTCCTCGAGGAGATGACGGTGGCGGCGGGAGACTACCTGGTGCTGGGCGACGTGCGCGACGGGCCGGTGCCCGCGCACGTGGACCACGCCTATGGCGACGGGCTGGGGGCGTTGGGGAACTCGGGAGGACGGCTGGGCATCCGGTGCGGTGAGCGGGTCCTGGACGAGGTCCAGCTCTCTGCGCCCGCGAAGAGCGGGGTGTCGCGCATCTACGACGGCCGCCTGGTGCCGGACATGGCGGGGAACGACGACCTGGCTCGCTGGTGTGATTCGCCCGACGCCGGTGCCGGCGGGACGTTCCAGGGGAGTCCTGGCGCCGCGAACGCACCCTGTGGCCCCGTGGGTGACGCGGGTGTCCCCGAGGACGCGGGCGTGGTGGCGACGTGCAGGCCCGCGGGCGCGGATGCCGTGAGACCTGTCCTGCTTCCGGCGCCTGGAGACCTGGTCATCACTGAGTTCATGGCCAATCCGCGGGGCGACGACACTTTGGGTGAGTGGGTGGAGCTGCGAGCCACGGCCCCCGTGGACCTCAACGGGGTGACGCTGGTCGCCGAGGCGGGTGAGGCGACGGTGAAGGCGGAGGGGTGCCTGTCGCTCGCGACGGGGGAGTACGCGGTGCTGGCCCGTCGCACGGATGCCACCCTCAACGGTGGGCTTCCTCCGCCCGTGGCGACGTTCAACATGGACCTGCGCAATGCGGGCGGCCGGTTGCAGGTGAAGGCCGGGGGCGTGGTGGTCGACGCGGTCGATTACGGTCTGGCGGTGGATGGCGTGGCCACGCAGGTGTCCGCACCGCTCGCGGATGCCGCCCAGAATGACGCGCCCTCCGCATGGTGCGCAGCCACGGCCGCCTATGGCTCGCGCGGCAACCTGGGGACGCCTGGTCGTGGGAATCGTGTCTGTGAGGGAGACGGGGGCACGCCGGGCGGCGTTGGCGACGGTGGAACCTCCGATGGCGGCGTGGATGCCGGGACGCTCGAGGACGGATGTATTGACCGGACCACCGGAAGGACTCGCGCCCGCAGGGGGCCCGATGGGGGCTCGCTCGTCCTCACCGAATTCATGGCGGACCCACAGGCGGTAGCGGACGCCATGGGGGAGTGGGTCGAGGTGCTCGCGCTGCGCGACGTGGACCTTAATGGTGTGTCGCTCTCCAACGAGAGCGGAGGCCGCTCGACGTTCGACTCGGCGCTGTGTCTGGCCGTGAAGGCAGGAGGCCGCGCCGTCCTGGCGCGCAGTGAGGACGCGTCCCGCAATGGCGGGCTGCCCGCGGTGCTCGGCACCTTCAACTTCAACCTGGCGAATACAACGGGCAGCCGGAAGCTCGAGCTCTCGGTGGAAGGGCGCGTGCTCGACGCGGTGTCGTGGACCGGCGCGGCCATCCCAGGTGTGTCCTCACAGCTCGACCCCGGGCGCAATGACCCTCAACGCAATGACTGGCCCGGGAGCTTCTGTCCCACACCCGAGTCGGCCCGTTATGGCCAGGGAGACCGGGGCACGCCGGGAGGGGTGAACCGCGCATGCGCGCTTTGATGAAATGTGCGTTGGCCTGTTTGCTGGCGGCCTGTGGTGGAGGTGACGCGGAAGGCTCTTGCGGCCCCGCTTCAGGACGGGTGGCGGAGGTCCTGGATGGGGACACGGTCGTCCTGGAGAGCGGCGAGCGTGTTCGCTACCTGCTCGCGGATGCACCGGAGCGCACGAGCGCGGGCGGTGACTGCTTCGGTCCGGAGGCACATGCCTTCAACCGGGGACTCGTCGAGGGCAGGCGGGTAGCGCTGACCTATGGCGAGGCGTGCGAGGACCGCTTCGGCCGGCTCCTCGCCTACGTGTCCGTGGAGGGGCGCGAGGTGAACACGCTGTTGGTGGAGAGAGGCCATGCCTGCGTGCTCCACGTTCCTCCCGCGGGCCGTTCGAGACGCGCGGAGTTCCAGGCACTGGAGGCGCAGGCCCGGTTGGCGAGGCGCGGTGTCTGGGGGGCCTGCGCGCCCGTCCCCTGTCAGCGGTGAGCCACCTGACGGACGAGGCACCGCCGTGGCTGTCTCTCCCGCGAGGCATCATCCGAGCCCGACTCGGAGACGGGCAGTCCCGCCGGGGGATGGGATGTATCCCAATGATAACAGCCACGCGCGGCCCGCATGGAGAGGGCGGGCGTTCCTGGTTGGGGGGCTGGTGAGGACATGCCAGGGCAATCATCGACCATGAAGGCGCGCGCATGAGTCCAAGCGTCACGCCGACGCTCTCGTTGCCGGACGTCTTGGATGTCCTGCGGGAGGACATCACCCGGCGCCTGATGGCGGGGGTGGGCGCCGCGCTCGGGGCGCTCGCACCCCTGGCGATTGCGGATGCGGGGGCCCTCCACAAGCTCGTGGGGCGGCTCGGGGCGCTGCTCCGAATCCCCTCCATGGCGGCGCGGCTGGCGGAGGCCCGCACCCTGGGCCGTGAGTATGGACGTGAGCGCTACCTGGCGGGCTTCGGTATCAGCTCGCTGGTGCTCGAGTATGGCGCGCTGCGCGAGGTCATCCTCGAGAGCCTGGAATCCGTGGGCTGGGTCCCCGAGCTCGCGGGGCTGCGCGCGCTGGCCCAGGTGCTCGACGCGGGGCTGGCGGAGGCGGTGGGCCAGTCCTCCCTGGAGGACGAGCGCACCGCGCGGGCGACGGGGGCCTGGCTGCACGGGCTGCTCGACCACGCGCCGACGCTCATCTACGCCAAGGACACGGCGGGCCGGTACCTCTACGTGAACCACGGTTTCGAGAGGGCCTCCGGCAAGCTCCGGCGCGATGTGATGGGGCGCACCGACTTCGACCTGTTCTCCGAGGAGGTCGCCAGCACCTTTACCGGCAATGATCGGCAGGTGCTGGACTCCGGCCAGCAGCTCACCATCGATGAGCACGTGCCGCTTCTCGACGGGCTGCACGTCTTCCAGAGCCTCAAGTTCCCCCTGCCGGACGCGCAGGGGCGTGTCGTTGGCGTGTGTGGCTTCTCCACCGACTGCACCGAGGCGAAGCGCCTGGAGCGCGAGCGGGACGAGGCCCGCGAGCACCTGCGCCGCATCGTCACCCAGTTGCCCGTCATCCTCTGGGCCACGGACGCACAGGGCATCATCACCCTCTTCGAGGGCGAGCGGCTGAGCGCGCTGGGGCTGGAGCGAGGCGCCTACGTGGGACGCTCCGCGTTCGACGTGTACCGCGACCGGCCGGACCTCGTGGCCGCCACGCTGCGCGCCCAGGAGGGCCAGTCCTTCACCCTGGAGGTGGAGATGGCGGGCTCCTGTTTCATGACGGGCGTCTCCCCCGTCATCGGGCCCGACGGCAGCGTGATGAGCGTGGCGGGCGTGTCGCTGGACATCAGCGAGCGGCGGCGCGCCGAGGAGGTGCTGCGCCAGTCGGAGACGCGCTACCGGCTGGCCACGCTGGCGACCAGCGACGTCATCTACGACTGGGACCTGGACGCGGGGACCGTCGAGTGGAGTGAGCTGGCCGCCGCCCAGTTCCGGCTGGCCTCGCGCGCCCCGCCGCGGGACATCGCGTGGTGGACGGAGCACATCCATCCGGAGGACCGCGAGCGGATTATCCGGGACATGCAGGCCGTCATCGACCAGGGCGCGAGCCATTGGGCGGACGAGTACCGCTTCCTGCGCGGGGATGGCACCTGGGCCGTGGTCGCCGACCGGGGGCAGGTGGTCCGGGACGCCGAGGGCCACGCGGTGCGCATGGTGGGCGCCATGCAGGACATCACCGAGCGGCGGGCCACGGAGCTGGAGGCGAAGCGGCGCGCGGAGTTCGAGCAGCTCCTCATCGGCATCGTCAGCCATGACCTGCGCAACCCCCTCGCCGCCATCAGCATGTCCGCCACCGCGCTGATGCGGCGGGAAGGCCTGGATGAACGGCTCCGCAAGGGCCTGGGCCGCATCCTCTCCAGCGCAGAGCGCGCCACGCGCATGTTGAGGGATTTGCTCGACTTCACGCAGGCCCGGCTGGGTGGTGGCATTCCCATGGAGCCCCGGTGGCTGGACCTGCACGAGCTGACTCGGCAAGTGGTGGAGGAGGTCCGGCTCACCCGCCCGGAGCGGACGCTGAAGCTGGAGTGTCGGGGAGACGGTTACGGGCTGTGGGACGCGGACCGGCTGGCCCAGGTCATCACCAACCTGGTCAACAACGCGCTCAGCTACAGCCCGGAGCACTGTCCGGTGCGCATCCGCACGCATGGACTGCGCGACGACGTGCTGCTGACCGTCCACAACGCGGGTGGGCCCATTGAGCCGGAGCTCCGGGCCCGCATGTTCGAGCCGATGAAGCGCCCGGAGCGCAAGGGCGCCCGGGGCGGACTGGGGCTGGGCCTCTTCATCGTGAAGCACATCGTGGATGCCCACGGCGGCGTGGTCCGCGTCCACTCCACAGCGCAGGAGGGAACCGCGTTCCAGGCCCGCCTGCCCCGCCAGCCCATGCCGCCTGCTCGCCCGGACGTTGACGCTCCGTGACACCGTGACGCTTGCTCCAGGGGGCCCAGCCCGGCTAGCACTGGGTCCGTGGTGACACGTCTTCCCTGGAGGGTTTCATGAAGAAGGTCCTCATCGGACTGGGCATCGGCTGCGGTGTCTTCATCCTGGCGGGCATCGGCTTGATGCTGGCGGGTGGCATCTGGGCCAAGAACAAGTTTGGCGGCAGCATCGAAGCCATGCAGGCGATGCAGGCTCAGGAGCAGGAGCTGACACAGCTCAACGCCAGCAATCCATTCAAGGCGCCCCCGGAGGGGCAGGTGCTGCCGTTGGACGAGCAGCGGTTGCTGGCCTACCTGACGGTGCGCGAGTCGGCGCTGCCGGCCTTCAAGGCCTTCGAGGTGAAGTCCAAGGAGTTCGAGGCCCAGCACGAGGGCGACGGTGACGAGAAGCCGGGCTTCAACGCGGCCGTGGACGCCGCGGGCCTGTTCATGGGGCTGATGGCGGACGTGCGCAAGGCGTACATCGCCGGCCTCAAGGCGCAGGGCATGTCGCCCGCCGAGTTCCAGAGCATCACCACCACCGTCTACGCCTCCATGGTGGCCGACAGCCTGGAGCAGATTGGCGCCGCGGCGGAGCAGGGCCGGAAGATGATGGTGACGCAGCTGGCCGAGGTCGACAAGCGGCTGGCGGACGACTCGCTCGCCGACGAGGAGCGCGCGCAGTTGGAGGAGGCCCGGGCGCAGCTCCAGGAGACGCTGGACGCGATTGAGGAGCCCGGCGCGAACGAGGAGCAGCCGCTGTCCGAGGCATCCAAGAAGGCGGCCGCCGCCAACGTGGAGCTGCTGAAGAAGCACAAGGATCGCGTGGAGCTGATGGCCAACGTGGCCTTCGACGGCTTCGTGCTGGGCGGTGCCGGCGCCGACGGTCAGGCCGCGGGCCTGGAGTAGCCGTTCCGCCGTGTCAGAGGCGTTCCCGGCTCAGGCCTCCCGTTCCACGGGGGCGCCGGGCCGGGACGCCGCCGCCGCGCGTGCCTCCCTCCGCCGCGCGCGCAGCCCCAGGATGGCGAAGGCGTTGGAGTTGTAGAGGGGGCACGGAGTCCTCCGCGAGCAACACCAGCACCCCGGCCCAGAAGACAATCCACATCCATGACGGCACGCTCTGCATGGCGGAGTCAACCGATGCATGCCTGCCTCCGCGCGGGCGTGCGCACCCTGGTTGTGCGCTGCGTTGCAGTTACAGGCGTTTTTCACATGCGCAATGGATTGCGCCCGCCAAAGGTAGGCGCGTGTGGCCTTCCGTCCGCCCGGCCTCTCCCTTTGCGGCCAGCCCTCCGTGAGATATGCAAGCCATTGAACATGTCGAAAGTCACTTCGCGCGGGGAGGGGCGCGTGAACCTTTGAGGAATGGAGTTGGACGTCTGATGAACAAGGTCATCTTCGCCTGTGTACGCAACGCTGGCCGCTCGCTGATGGCGGAGGCGTTCTTCAATGTGATGGTAGACCCCCAGAAGGCGCGCGCCGTCTCCGCGGGGACGCAGCCTGGCGACAAGGTGCATCCCGAAGTGCTCGCGGCCATGCGGGACATCGGCATCGACCTGCACGACGTGAAGCCCCGCCTGCTCACGGACGACCTGACCCAGGACGCGCAATGGCTCATCACCCTGGGATGTGGCGAGGCCTGTCCCCAGGTGCCGGGGCTCCAGCGCGAGGACTGGCCGCTGGAAGACCCCAAGGACAAGTCGGACGTCCTGGTCCACCGCATCCGCGACGAGCTGGCCGCCCGCGTGGCCGGACTGCTGGAGCGCGAAGGGTGGATGCGCGCCGGCTAGCGCGGCTTCGAACGCGCGCTCATTCCAGGTGGTAGTTGAAGGGTAGCTCGACGGTGACCCAGTCGCCGAGCGCCGGCGGTGGCGGTGGAAAGGGCGCGGCATGCCGCACCGCCTCCTGCGCGGCTTCGCACAGGAGGGGGTGGGGGCAGGGGCCCAGCACCCCCAGGGCCACCAACTGGCCCTGCACTCCCACGGAGATGCGCAGCACCAAGGACCCTTCGATGCCCGCCATCCGCGCCTCGTGGGGGTAGGGAACGTCCTCGAAGCGGTCGCGGAACATCTGTTCGAAGTAGCGCCGGGCCGCGTCCTCGCGGTTGTCGGGGGCCGTGGCGGGCGGCGGCTCCACGAGCAACCCCGGGAAGCCGGGCCCCAGGGCGCGCTGGGTGATGCCCGCCACGGCGCGGCCCGCCAGGCTGTCACGGTCATGGGCTGGGATGCCGGCGGGGCGCCCGACGGACAGCGGCTCCGCGAGTTCGGAGGCGCGCGGTGCCGCGGCGGTGCGCGGCGGTACGGAGGCGCGCGAGGGGCGAGGCCTGCGCGCGGTCCGGGGCCGAAGGGGCGCGGGGGCTGTCCCGGTGACATCCCCCACGGGGGCCGAAGGTGGCATGGCGGTCAGGCGGAGCACGAGGACTTCTCCCCGGGTGGTTTCGCCTTCGAGCCGTCGCGGTGTGCCGTGCCAGAAAGAGGCCGCGCCGATGAGCGCCGCGGCGTGCAGACCGATGGCGGCCAGGACCAGCATCAGCGTGCGTTGACGGCTCCGGGCCCCCGTCTCGTGGCCACGGAAGGCCGAGGCGAACAGAACATCCTCTGGCGAGCGGGCCTTCGCTGGTGCGTCCGGCATGGTGTGCCCCCCTTTCCCGCCCACGTCTCGCCACGGGATGGGGTAGTGGCGTGCGTGTCGGGCGTGAAGGGTTTCTGGGCCGCGGGCGTGTGCGGCGGTCCGCACTCAGCCGGCGCGGTGTCGGGCGGCCTTCAGGGCGGGGACACCGGAGGACGGGGTTTGCGGAAGACCACGGTGAGGTTGTTGCTGGGCATGTCCACCACGCGCTCGCGCTCCAGGCCATGCAGGGCGGCCTCGGCGGTGACGGCCTCCAGCGACCTCACGCCCCACGCCGGGTTCCTGGCGCGGAGGGAGGCGTCGAACTCCAGGTTGCTGGGGGCCGTGTCACGGCCCTCGACGAAGTAGGGGCCATACAGGACGAGCAGCCCGCCGGGAGGCAGCACCCGGCCCGCGCCCCGCATCAAGCCCTGGCAGGCCGTCCAGGGGGCGATGTGAATCATGTTCACGTTGAGGATGACGTCCGTGGCCGTCTCCGGCCAGGACTCCGCGCCCGCGTCGAGCCGGCGCGGCGGCAGCAGGTTGGGCGGGCCTTCCTCGGTGCGCCACGCCTCGATGCTCTCCAGCGACTCCGCGTCCACGTCGGTGGGCTGCCAGACGAGGTGGGGGAGGGCTCGGGCGAACCAGGCCGCGTGTTGGCCGGTGCCGCTGGCCACCTCCAGCACCCTGCCGGAGGTGGGGAGGACTTCGCGGAGGACAGCGAGCAGGGGCTCGCGATTGCGTTCCGTGGCCGGGGCGTGACGCTTCATCCCCCGGGTTTCGCACATCCGCCGCGTTCCGTGTGAGCGCCGCCCCCCCAGTGGACGACCTGCGCACCGCCCCCCGGGAAGCGAGTGGGCAGAGCGGGGCGTGGGCCTCCTGCCGTGACTCCGGGTCCGGGCTGGAAGGAACGTTCCGTCCACACCCGTTTGTCTCCCACCCGGCAATTCCCAGCCCCCCGGGTCGAGCAGGGGTGTCACCCTCAGGTGGCCCCTGGGGGGTACATTGGGGGCATGGTTCCACGGCAGGTGGACGGGTCGGGCGTTATCTCTGGCGTTACCGTCTCCCAAAGAGGAAAGTTCACCCAGGGCTCCCCTTCCTGCCGGGCGAGCGGGCACTGGGATGTACTCCTGCGCCCGCGGGTTACACTGCCAGGCGTGGGTCCCAAGCAGGGCGGGGCGCTTCACATGTGTGTACGGTCCCTTGTTGTCGCGGACCTGCCTGCCACACCTTTGGGTGGGCAGGCCTGAAACCCAATTCGGAGGAGAGTCACCATCATTCGCGAACAGAGAAGCAGCCGCGGCGGGAGCCGCGACCAGAGAACCAATCGTCGCATCCGTGCCCGTGAGGTCCGCGTCGTCGGGTCTGACGGTAGCCAGCTCGGGGTCATGCCTCTCGAGGCGGCCCTGGACCGCGCCCGGACCGAGGGGCTGGACCTCGTTGAAATCAGCCCCATGGCCAGTCCTCCGGTCTGCAAGATCATGGACTACGGCAAGTTCAAGTACGAGGAGAAGAAGAAGGCCTCGGAAGCGAAGCGTGCCCAGGTCACGGTCCTGCTCAAGGAAGTGAAGCTCCGTCCGAAGACGGAAGAGCACGACTACGAGTTCAAGGTCCGCAATACCCGCCGGTTCATCGAGGACGGGAACAAGGCGAAGGTCGTCATCCAGTTCCGTGGGCGTGAAATCACGCACAAGGAGCAGGGCACGGCCATCCTCGATGACGTGGCCAAGGACCTGAAGGACGTGGCCGTCGTGGAGCAGATGCCCCGGATGGAAGGGCGTCTGATGTTCATGATCCTCGCGCCCACGCCGAAGGTGGCGCAGAAGGCCCGCGAGCTGGTTCGTCAGGCCGCCACCGCCGCCAAGCGGACGCCTCCTCCGGGAGCCCCGGGTGCGGGCAAGCCGACGGGCGCCAGCAGTGGCGCTGGAGAGAAGGCTGAGGAAGCGGACGAGGAGAAGAAGGAAGCGCAGGCCGCGCCGGCAGCAGCCGAGGCGCAGAGCCCGACGGCGTCCTGAGGGATTGCCGACACGCGGTGGGTCTGGGTTCCCACCGCGTGCGGCGCCTCTCGGAAGTTGGGAAGGTGTGGCCGCCACCACACGGGCAGGCAGCCAGGCGTGGCTTGCCGCCCACAGGTCCGGCGCTCCTTGCCTGGGAGAGGCCGCCCAGGCGACTGGCAAGCGACTTGAAAAGGAGGGCACTGCTGCCGCAGTCTGTCCGCCCGCGAACGCTCGCGGACCTCCTTTCATCAAGGACGCGTGATGCTGCCTGTCCTCCTCGCCGTGCTGCTGGCGCAGACGCCCGCCGCCAATCCCCGTCAACAGGGCGTGCCCATTGGCAAGGGCAAGACGCTCCCGGTCGTCACCCTGTCCGCGCCGTCGGGCGGTTGGACGGTGGACCGGATGATGCTCATCGAGGGCACCGTCAGCGACACCACCATTGACCCGGTGGTGGTGTCCATCAACGGCGACCGCTACCTGATGCGCACGTACCGCGGGCGCTTCAGTCGCAAGTTCCCCGCCGCCAGCGGGAAGAACGTCGTCACGGTGATGGCCACCAACCAGGCCGGCACCGCGCGCACGCAGGCCACCAGCTACGCGCAGATTCCGCCGGTGCCCTTCAAGGTGGTGCTCACCAGCGACACCGACGGCGTCTACACCGACCTGCACCTGTACGAGCCCACCGACGCCAGCGCCAAGGACGGCACCCTGGACGTGCAGAAGATGGCGCACGTGTACTGGGCCGACACCGCGAGCCCCTCCGGTGGCACCTTCTTCCTCAACTCGCAGGGCGGTGACTTCGACCAGCCCGCGTATGGCCCATACCTCTACATCCACCGCGCGCCGCCCAAGGGCGTGTATCTGGTGGCCACCAACTACTGGCCCAGCGGTGACAAGGCCCACACCGTGGCGACACTGAACCTGTCGCTCTTCGAAGGCACGCCGAACGAGATTCGCCGCATGGTGCGCATCCCCCTGGCCACGCCGGGTACCACCCGCGTGCTGGCCTGGGTGAACGTGCTCGGGGACGGGCAGGCCGAGGTGTTCGTGCCCTCGCAGGACCCGCGTCCGAAGCACGCCGCGTGGCCGAAGAACCTGGATGAGGCACTCAAGGCGCTCCAGTCCAATGGGGATGGCGGCGGCGAAGGCGAGTACTGACGCCTCCGTCGTTCAGGGCCTCCACGACCATGCGCCGCGTCCTTCCCCTGCTCCTGCTGCTCCATGCGTCCGCGCAAGCGGCGTCGGACGCGAAGTCACACGACGCGGAGGCATCCACGACGCCCGAGACGCGCGACGTGCTGCTCCGCCGGTTGGTGGCGCGCGTGGCGCTGGCCCAGGTCCGCAAGCAGGACGCCGCGTGGCATCCGGACCAGCGGGACTGCGCGGGCCTCATCCGCTTCGCCTTCCGTTCCGCGTACAAGCAGGTCGCTGTGGAGCGCCTGTCCACGCCGCTGTGGCGTGACGGCCGGGGCCGCCCGTCCGATTTCGCGGACGCGGAGGTGCTGCTCCAGCACAGCTTCCAGTTCCTGGGCCGTGACGACGCCACCCGCGAGTCGCTGCGCACCGGCGACGTGCTCGCCTTCCGCCAGGAGCAGGACGCGGGCCCCATCTTTCATCTGATGCTGGTGGTGCGCCCGGAGGACCGGGCCCACGCGCCCGCGCGCGTCGTCTACCACCCGGGGGAGAAGGGCGCCGCGGTGCGCACCGGCGTCCTCCACCACCTGGCCACCGAGGCGCCGCTGGAGTGGCGCCCGGTGCCGCAGAACGCTTCCTTCCTCGGCTTCTTCCGTTTCAAGGAGTGGATGTCATGACGTCTCCCAAGAGTGGCCCGCCCAAGGCACTGCTCATCGGCGTGGTTACCGTCCTCGTGGGCGGCGCCGTGGCCGGAGCCTTCTTCCTGGGCCGGCGCAGCGGGCAGTCCGGCGACGGCGGTGGCACTGTCACGAACCTGCTCGGCGGCGAGCGCAAGGGCCCGCCCAGCGCGGGCGCCGGCGTGGAAGGCATGCCCGCGCCCGCGATGACGGCGCTGGAGGTGCCCGGCACGGCCGCGCCTTCCGCCCTCTGGGTGGACGTGCACCACCCGGGCAAGGTGCGGGATGCGCTGGCGGCCAACGTGTGGCTGCGCGACCAGCTCCAGAAGCCGCTGGGCCAGGGCTTCATCGGTGCGTGGGCCGCCTTCTTCGGCTCCACCGGCGAGGACCTCCAGGCGGGCTTCAAGGGCGCGGTGCTGGACCTCTTCGCGGGGCAGTTGTTGGACGCGCCCTTCCGCGTGACGTGGTTCGCCGGTGACGCGCGCTCCAGCACGCCGGCCTTCATCCTTCCCAAGCCGGGCCGCGCCGCGACGTCCGCGTACGAGGCGCTGGACGGCGTGGCCAGCCGCGGCGGCATGACGGCGCCGCACTGCCCGGGCGGCGGCTCGGAAGGCACCTTCGAGATGAAGCGCTGGCTGGTGGCGGAGCAGACGCTGTGGGCGGGCCGCCTCAAAGACAGGCTGGTGCTCGCGCGCCACCCGGTGGCGGTGCTCCACGGCCTGTGCGCGGAGCTGCCGGAGCTGAAGGCGAAGGACGGCGTGGACGTGGAGCTGGGTTACGACCCGGAGGCCTACGGCCGCGAGGTGCAGCTCTTGTCGATCGTGGTGGGGCTGGCCCCGGGCACGCGGCTCCAGTTCGGCGTGGAGGCGGGACGGGTGGTGGGCCGGGGCATCGCGGGCGAGCTGCTGGACGGCCCCGCGCGCCTGGACGCCGCGCCCCTGTCCGACGACCTGCTGAAGCTGGTGCCGGAGGACACGCCGGTGCTGTTGGCCTTCCAGCTCAAGCTGCCGGAGTCGTTGGACCCCGAGACGCTCAAGGCGTACTGGGAGAAGGGCGGCGGCAAGGGCCCCACGCGCACGCGTCAGGTGGCGCTGGTGTGGACGCCGCGCGGTGATGCGAAGCTGCCCGTGGAGCTGGCCGTGCTGTGGGGCCGCACCGACGACGCGGCCGCGCTGGAGGGCCTGTTCTCTGGTGGCTACAACCGGCTGGTGCGCGGCACCCACTGCAACCACGTGGTGCTGGCGTCCAACGACGCGGAGCTGGAGCGCCTGCGCAAGGCGTGCGCGGGTCAGCAGCCCAACATGCTCAACGCCGCGGGCCCGGTGGTGGCGGGGCTGCGCGCGCCCACTTCGGTGGCTTTCGGGGTGAACACGGGCCGGCTGCTCAGCGGGCTCACCATGGATGGTTACCTGTCCGAGTTCCGGGTCAGCCGCAACGCGCCCATGCCGAGCGCGGCGCCCCCGGAAATCGAAGCGGCGCGGAGCGACCTGGAGTCGCTGCCGTACCTGGGCCTGCGCGGCACCGTGCAGGGCGATTCGCTGGTTCCTGGAGGTTTCGGGTCATGAAGTGCTTCATCCGACTGGCGGCTCTGTCCGCGCTCATGCTGTCCGGCGTGGCCCTGGCCAAGCCGCTCTACATCACCGTCCCGCGCTCCTATGGCACCCAGGAGCCGGTGGCGGTGGACGTCGCCTTCGAGGACAAGGGCCCCGTCGAGCTGCGCGTCCTCAAGCCGGAGAACCTGGACGCCTTCATCCGCGCCCAGGGAGATTTGCGGCGCGCGTACCAGACGCCGCCCACGCTGAAGAATCCGGGCCGCGCGCTCAGCCGTGGCTTCAACGCGGTCCGCACGCCGGGCATGTTCCTGCTCGACACGCTCAACCCCGCCTTCCGCGACGAGGTGGGAGAGGTGCTGCCCCGTGCGCCGCAAGCGTCGGGCTCGGGCGAGCCGCTGGCGAAGGTGGCCGAGGGACCGGAGCGCCTGGTGGGCGTGCCGCCCGGCTTCACGGTGACGCGCAGCCAGTGGCTGAACCTGGACCTGGGCGGCGCCGAGCGGGACTTCAACGTCCCCGGCTTCAATGCCAGTGGCCCCAGCGGCTTCCAGGAGCGCCGCGTCACGCTGGCGCCGCTGCCCGCGGGCACCTACGTGCTCCAGTTGGTGCAGGGCCGCGTGGAGGGACAGGTGGTGCTGGTCGTCAGTGATTTGACGGTGCAGCTCAAGCAGACGGATGGCCAGGTGCTGGTGCGCGTGGCGGGCCGGGACCAGAAGCCGCGCGAGGGCGCCGAGGTGCAGGTGTACCTGCCCAAGGGCAAGGGCCCCGCCGGCAAGACGAACGCGAAGGGCGAGGTGACGCTGGAGGTGTCGGAGCCGCGCGTCATCGCCACGGCGACGGCGGGTGGGGACACGGCCATTGTCGACACGGACTTCTACTCCGCGCTGGCGGTGGCGCCGGACGTGTTCATCTACAGCGACCGGCCCATCTACAAGCCGGGCCACGAGGTGAAGTTCCGCGGCGTGGTGCGCCAGCCGGACACCTTCCTGGCGCGCCTCTTCACGCCGAAGAAGCGCCAGGTGCAGGTGAAGCTCGTCTCGCAGGAGGGCCGCGCGCTCACCACGCGCGCCTCGGTGGACGAGTTCGGCGCCTTCCACGGCACGCTGAAGGTGCCGGACGACCTGGGCACCGGCGTGCTGCGCGTGGAGGCGGAGGTGGATGGGCACCCGCACCAGGGCGAGGCCCGCGTGCAGGACTACGTGAAGCCGACATTCTACCTGGAGATGGAGCCCGCGTCGGAGACGGTGGTGCCCGGCCAGACGCTGCGCGCGAAGGTGCGCGCCCGCCGCTATGCCGGTGGCACGCCCGACGCCACGAAGTACGAGGTGTTCCTCTACCGCAGTCTGCTGGACGCGCCCGCCTGGGTGGATGACGCGGGCAAGGGCGGCCAGGGCAGCGACGTGACGTACGGCAGCGCCTCCAGCACGGAGGGCAAGCTGAGCGTGCCGGAGCGGCTGTACTCCTCCGTGGAGGCGCGCGGTGCGTATGACGACCCGTGGTCCAGCGCCAGCGGCTTCGACGCTAACGGCGAGGCTGAAATCGAGGTGGCCGTGCCGGCGCTGGCCGCTGGCGAGGAGCGGCTGCCGTACCGGTACTCGCTCACCGTGCGCGCGCGCGATGACCAGGAGACCTTCGCCAACGCCACGTCCGCCTTCTTCCTGTCGAAGGTGGAGGTGCTGGGCCTGGCGCGTTACTCCGACGCGGTCGTGGCCAAGAGCGGCGACGCGACGCTGGCGATTCGCGCCACCACGCTGTCGGGCAAGCCCTACGGCGTGACGCAGGGCGAGGTGGAGTTCGTGCGGCGCGCGGCGGATGGCTCGGAGAAGAGCCTGGGCAAGCGCTCCTTCTCCACTGCGGCGGATGGCACGCACCGTGAGAAGGTCCCCACCTCGGACGTGGGCACCGTGCTGGCGCGCGTGGTGGTGAAGGACAAGAACGGTGAGGCGTGGCAGGGCGAGGAGTCCCTGCTCGTCATCGGCGGCGCGGACGAGCCGGTGGCGCGCGTGCCCAACCTGACGCTGGCCTCGCTCTCCGGGACGCTGGCGCCGGGAGACACCGCGAAGCTGGTGGCGCTGATGCCGGACAGCTGGGGCTCGGGCGGCCGTGACGCGGGCCCGGTGTGGGTGACGCTGTCGGGCGCCTCGCTCTACGACACGCAGGTGGTGGAGCTGACGGGCCGCACGCTGGTGCACAGCTTCAACGTGGAGAAGCGCTTCGGCAGCGCGGTGTATGCGTCCGTCGCGTACCCCACGGCCACGGGCCGCTGGGAGGAGCGCACGGTGGCCTTCCGGGTGATTCCGCGCGAGCGCACCCTCACGGTGGAGCTGCAGCCCCGCCGCGCGGAGGCCACGCCGCTCACCGAGCAGAGCATTGACGTGCGCGTGGTGGACCACGAGGGCCGCGGCGTGGTGGCGCAGCTGTCCGTGGGCGTGGTGGACAAGGCCGTCTACGCCATCCAGAGCGAGTTCCGGCCCAAGGTGCTGGACTTCTTCTACCCGCCGGCGCGCAACAACGTGTCCAACTTCTTCTCGTCGGAGTTCCAGGGCTACGGCTACGGCGAGGCGCTGGCGCGGAAGATGGCGGGGCTGCCGGACCACGCCTTCGCCTCCATCAAGCCGCCCAGTCGCCAGACGAAGGACCTGGAGCGCGACACCGCGCACTGGGACCCGGTGGTGGTGACGGACCGGGATGGCCGCGCCACGGTGCGCTTCACGCTGCCCTCCAACCAGACGCTGTGGGTGGTGACGGCGGTGGCGGCGGACACCTCCGGCCGCTTCGGCGAGGGCACCTCCGAGTTCGCCACGCGCGGCGGTCTCAACCTCTACGCCGCGCTGCCGCAGTTCCTCCGTGAAGGCGACGAGGCGGTCGCCTCGGTGCGCCTGTCGGCGGGGGAGAAGTCGCCGGCCAGCCAGCTGCTGGACGTGAAGCTGGCGTCGCTGGGCGCGCTGAAGGCGGACCAGTTCGAGCACAAGGTGGAGCTGGCGAAGGGCGGTGAGCAGGTGGTGCCCCTGACGCTGAAGGCCGCGTCCACCGGGGCCGCGCAGCTCACCGTGAATGTGGCGGGCGGCAAGGACTCGCTGAGGGACCTCAAGCGCTTCGACGTGGACCCGGCGGCGGTGGAGGACGAGGTGAAGGTGAGCGCCTGGGGCGGCGGCGCGCTGGAGGTGCCCGCGCCTCAGGAAGCGACGCTGGCGCGCGTGGAGCTGGTGCTCCAGCCGTCCATCGTCGACGCGGCGCTGTCCAACGTCCGCGAGCTGCTCACGTACCCCTACGGCTGTCTGGAGCAGTTGGTGTCCACCACCGTGCCCAACGTGGCGGTGTACCAGGTACTTCAGAAGGCGGGAGCGCTGGCGAAGCTGGACACGGACACGCAGGCGCTGCTGGCGGAGGCGCGCAGCCGCTCCGTGCAGGGCACCGCGCGCATCCTCGACATGTCGGTGAAGGGCGGCGGCTTCACCTGGTTCGGTGGCTATGAGACGCCGAGCCTGCCGCAAACGCTCATCGCGCTGGATGGTCTGGCCTACGCGGCCGAGGCGGGGCTGGTGGACCGCGCCGACCCGCGCCTGATGGAGAGCGCTCGCTGGCTTGAGGCGCAGGAGGGCCTGCCGCCCGAGTACGACGCCACGCGCGCCTACGTGCTGGCGCGGCTGGAGGGCTCCAAGCAGGCCGCGCGCGTGCGGGCGTTGGTGCAGGGTGCGGATGGCGGGGACCTGTACCCGCTGGCCCTGGCGGTGCTGGCCGCGGAGAAGGCCGGCGTCATCAAGGAGCCCGCGCTCCAGACTCAAATCAACGCGCTGGTCGCGCGCAGCGCGCAGGGCTACGCCACGCTGGCCGCCCTCACGCCGGGCCAGCCGCTGGAGCAGTCGGAGGCCTTCTTCCGCTTCCCGCTGCGGCGCGTGGGTATGACGGCCATCGCCGCGCACGCGGCCTCGTTCGGCACGTTGGACATCACCCGCGCGCGCCGCCGCATCCTGGAGCTGCTGTCCGAGCCTGACCTGTCCACCTTCGACCGGAGCACCACGCTGCTGCACTCGCTGTGGCTGCTGGAGCGCGACGCGAAGGCGATGCAGGGCATGAAGGCGCCCGAGGTGAAGGGCGTGAAGACGCCGGTGAAGTTCGCCCCGCGCGGTCTGGGCCTGGTGGCGGTGCTGGCGCCGGGCACGCGCACCGTGGACGTGGGCGGCTTCGACGGCGTGGCCACGCTGCGCGCCACCACGCGCACCCCGCTGTCCGCCGTGCAGCCGAAGGCGGAGGGCATGTCCATCCAACGCGCCTACTACGTGCTGCGCGAGGGCGGGAAGGTGCGGCTGGGCGCGGGCGACACCGTGTCCCAGGGCGAGGAGGTCTACGTGGAGCTGACGATGGACGCGCGCGGCGACAACCGCGTGCGCTCGGCTTACTACGTGGTGGAGGACGCGGTGCCCGCCGGCTTCGTGCCGCTCCAGGAGGACAAGGCCTTCCGTGGGCCGCCGCACTCGCTGCCGCTGGTGCCCGAGGCGCTCAAGCGCCGCGTGCTCAACCCGGAGCGCGCGACGTTCTTCTTCGAGGAGCCGGCGTGGTGGAGCGACAGCCCGCGCACCGTGGGCTACGTGCTGCGCGCGCAGTTCGCCGGCACCTTCTCCGCGCCGCCCGCGCACATCGAGGACATGTACGCCGCCAGCATCCACGGGCGGACGGCCGCGGACTCGCTGAAGGTGGTGCCCTCCAAGAAGCACCTGGGCGACCTGTAGTCCATGGGGTTGGCTGTCACGGTGGCCGTGCTGCTCGCGGCCACCCCCACCTTCGTCACTCGCGGCGACGTGACGCCCGAGGCCGGGCTGCGCCGCGAGGCCGAGGCCGCCTGGACGGCGCTGGAGGCGCGTTACGTTCAGGAGGCTGGAGGCGCGCCGGCGAAGCCCCTGGCTTCCATCGTCCTCCAGAGGGGCGCGGCGCTGACGCCCCAGCGCAACGGCCAGGGGCGCCCGGGGCTGGTGGAGCTGCGGCAGAACACGCCGGGCGTGCTGGATGAGCGGCTGCGGCTGGCGCTCCGGCACGAGCTGGCACACCAGCTCTTGTGGTGGGCGTGCCCCCAGTCCAGCGAGGACCGCCTCTTTCACGAAGCCTTCGCCGTCGCGGTGAGTGGCGAGCTGCCCTCGTGGAAGGAGGGGCCCTACCTGTCGTTGTCCCGTGCGGCGTCGGAGCTGGCCGTGGCGCCGGAGGTGGACACGCCCCGGGCCCGGCGCGCGCTGGCGCGGTTGCTGAACGAGTCCACGGGCTTTCCCCCGGCGCTGTCGCGCAGGCTTCGGCAGTGCCAGGACGGCGCGCGCTGGGCGTCGCCGCTGTCCATCGACGAACTGGCGGGAGTGGGCGTGCGCGAGGCCCGGCCCGCGACGGTGGTGGTGAGCCGCCATTCGGGAGAGGTGTTGCTTTCGGAGGGCGACGTGCGGCGCGCGCTGCCGTACGGCTCGGTGCTCAAGCCCTTCCTGTACGCGGCGGGCGTGGCGCACCCGACGCTGCCGCCACGCCCGGGCGTGCCAGAGTGGGCCTGCGGCGCGGAGTTGCCGGCGAAGGTGGACGCGCGCACCGCGCTGCTGCGTTCGTGCAACGGCTACTTCCTGGACTGGGAGGCGCGGGGCTCGGCGCCCCGGGCCTTCGGCGGGTGGGGACCGGTGCTGGCCTCGGTGGGACTGACGGGCCTGCCGGAGGACATGGCGGAGGCGACGGGGCTTCGCTCCACGCTGGCCGTGTCGCCCTGGGGCGTGGCGCAGGCGTACCGGCTGCTGGCGGAGGCCCGGCCGGATGTGGTGGCGCTGCTGGCGGACAATGCCGCGCGCGGCACGCTGGCGGAGTTGCCCGCGTCGAAGTCACTGGTGGGCGTGGCGACCAAGACGGGCACCGTGCGCGACGCGGCGAGCCGGCCCCAGTTCGGTTGGATTGCCGCCGTGGACCCAGATTTGGTGGCGGTGGTGGTGCGGCCCGGCGCGATGCCCCGCCAGTTCGCGGACGAAGTGCCCAAGGCGCTGGCGCGCGCGCGCAAGCAGGCTGGCCTGGAGGCCGCGCGCGTGCAGGTGCTGGGGCTGCTTCCACCGGGGGACGTGGAGGCGCGGTGCTCCGGCGCGGGCTTCGCACTGGTGGAGGGTGTGCCGCGCGCGGGCGCGGAGACCTGGGCACCACTGGCATCCCTCACCCAGCGTGGCGCGGCCGTGTGTCTGGGCGCGCCCTGGCGCGTGCGCTTTCCCGGTGGCCCGGAAGAGGGCCGTGACTACGCGGGCGTCTTCATCACCTCCGAGCCTCCGCCGTACCGGCCGCCGCCGGGCGTTCCCACCACCCCCAGCGCCATGAAGGCGCGGCGCGGCTCCGACTTCGTCTTCCGCACCACGCGCCTGCAATACGCGGCGGGCGTGGTGTCCGCCGAAGACGTGACGCTGACGGGCGAGGCTCGCGTGGCGCTGGCGCGGGTGGTTGCCCACAACGAGCAATACGGTCACAGCCGTCACCCGGGGCGCCCCGTCTGTGACACCACGCACTGTCAGGCCTTCCGCGGCACCGTGCGCGTGCGGTCCGAGGATGCGAAGGCCCTGGGACTGGCGCCGCTGAAGTGGCGCAAGTGGCTGACCTTCTCCCAGGGCGGGGAGGAGCCCTGGCGGCAGGCGCGGCCCCGCGCGGAGGTGGAGCGCCTGTTGGGGCGCGGGCTGGTGTCGCTGCGCTTCGAGGCGGGGCGGGTGCACTACCTGCGCGCGGAGACGGATGGCGACGCGACGTTCGACACCGCGCGCTCGGTGCCGTGTGACTTGCTGCGCTCCGGTTTGAAGCTGCCGTCGTGCCCGCGCACCGCGTCATTCAATGGCGAATCACTGATGTTCGAGGGCCGTGGCCGAGGCCATGGCGAGGGTTTGGATGTCGAAGCCGCCAAGGCCGCGGGTTCGCGCAGCGACGCGATACTCGAGGAGGCATATGGACAGTGAAGATGGATGAGAAAAATTCGATATATCTATCTGTTTTCCATGTTTAACAATGAATAACGTGAAATCACGTCAGGGCCGGGCGTAGAGTGGTTTCGCCCGTCCTTTCCGGCGGGCCGTCATCGTTAGGAGTGGTCGCCCATGCGCATCACCCGTACCGCCTCTCGCAGAAAGCTGTTCGGCGCGCTGTTGTGTACCCTCTCTGTCGCGGCCTGCGGCCCGGCGCCCGAAGGAGAGCCCTCCGGTGAGAAGTCCCCCGAGATGGGTTCGCAGGAGAATCCCGTTGTCTATGGCACGGACCACCGCACGGACGTCTATGCCTATCCGGCGTCCGCGCTGCGGACCCGGGCCGAGAAGTCCACCGTGGCGCTGATGAGTCCGTCGGACTTCAACGCCTCCAATCCCAACAACGTCACCTTCAATGGCAGCACGCTGCAGAGCGCCTACAACCTCTGCTCCACGCAGCGCTTCCTGAATGACCCGACGCCGGCCTTCTGCTCGGGTACGCTCATCGATGATGACCTGGTGCTCACCGCGGGGCACTGCATCACCAGCGCGTCCGCCTGCGCCAACACGCGCTTCGTCTTCAACTTCTACCGCACGTCGGCGACGGCACTGCAGACGGTGACCACGGCCGACATCTTCTCCTGCCAGTCCATCGTCGCGCGTCAGCAGAGCACGGTGAACGGCCGCAACCTGGACTTCGCCGTCGTCCGGCTGGACCGTCCGGCCACGCCGCGCTTCGAGCCGGCGCCCATCCGTCCGGGCAACACCGCCCTGCCGCTGAACACGAGCGTGTCCGTGATTGGTTCCGGCAGCGGCATCCCGTTCAAGATTGACGACGGTGGCTGGGTGCGAGACGCCCGCGCCGGCACGCTGGACTACTTCGTCGCCAACACCGACACCTTCGGTGGCAACTCGGGCTCGGGCGTGTATGAGAACAACGGCGTCACCGTGGCCGGCATCCTGGTCCGGGGCGTGACGGACTACGTCAGCCAGGGCAGCTGCAACGTCGTGAACCAGTGCACCGACACGGGCTGCGGTGGCGAGTCCATCACCTACGTGCGTCCCGCCATCGACGCGTACTGCGCCGTCGCGGGCAGCATGCGCCTGTGCGGCACCACCGAGCCGCCTCCGCCCCCGCCGGTCAAGACCTTCACCTTCAACGTGACCAACACCAACAGCGCGCAGCAGAACACCACCAACGTCAGCGTGACGCTGGCGGCTGGCCAGACGCTGTCCTTCGGCACCTGCTCGCTGCCGCAGGCCGCGGGCACGGGCGACACCTACCTGCGCCTGTTCAACACGGCGACGAACACCCAGGTGGCGGCCAACGACGACTCCTGCAGCCTGCTGTCCTACGTGTCCTTCACCGCGCCCGCGGCGGGCACGTACCAGATGCGCGTGGGCTGCTACTCCAGCGGCAGCTGCAGCGGCACGGTGGCCTACTCCATCCAGTAGCACCGCTTTGACGTGAGGGCGCGGGTGGCCCTGCCGCCACCCGCGCCCGTAGCTTCGCAGACAACACCTCGCATCCCCTTGTTGCCCGCGTGTCCTCGCGTTCCCCGTGGCCTCCCTCTGGAGCGCGGGTGGAGCGCCTCCGGCACGCGCCGTGCTCTGGGCCTCCGCCGGGCCGAGCCCGGAGCCGGTCCCTCAACAAGGACGATGCGTTACATGAATCAGCGGAAACACACGAAACAGCTACGCCGCCAGCTGCGTTGGGCGGGCTTGTCCGCGACGGTGCTGGCCGCGCCCGCGAGCTTCGCGCAGGACTGTCCCAAGCCCACGTCGCAGCAGTGCGTGGACGCCGACTACCGCGCGAGCAGCTGCGGCGGCGTCCACGACGCGTACTGCCAGGGGGTCGTGGAGTCGGAGTGGAAGGCCGGTTGGGAGGCTGCTCCCAAGCGCGTGGCGCTGCTGCCCGAGGAGCTGGGGGGCGGGGTGGACACGGTGGCCTACGCGCCCCACGTTCCGAAGCACACGCGCTTCCAGGGCATGGACCAGAGCCTCATGGGGCAGGTGCTCAAGGGGCAGATTCTCTACCGCAAGAGCCTGGAGAACCTGACGAAGGAGGAGCAGGCCTACCTGTCTCGGATTCGGAGCTGGGAGAAGGACGGCACCCAGGTGACGTCCTGCCAGGAGTTCGTTGACGAGAAGTACCTCGACTTCAGCCGCTTCGAGCGGCAGGCGGGCCGGTACGGCGACGACTACCGCGCCTTCTTCAACGGCGCCTTCGGCAAGGAGGGCATCGCGCACCGCGTGCTCTACAGCCGGGACCAGGAGAAGCTGGCGCCCATCTGGGACGGGCAGCGCGCGGCAAAGAACGCGTACTTCCGCTTCACGCCCGGCCGCTACCCGAAGGGCACCGACGGCTACGTCTTCAAGTCCGAGGCGGCGAAGCTGGCCAACAACGTGGAGGCGCGCAATTGGGTCGCTCCGTCGGACGATTGGCACCAGAAGGAGGCCGAGCAGTTCAGCCACATCGCGGATGACGTGCTCAATCACTACCAGGTGGAGCAGGAGTCCTTCACCGCGCTGCTGCGTCAGCGCGACGCCGTCTACGCGGAGTGGGCGCAGGCCTCGAAGGTCCTCCGCTCGCGCGACCACCAGACGGTGGAGCTGGACAAGCTGACCGCAGAGCGGCTGTACGGGTTGGACCAGGCCATCGAGGAGTCGCTGGTCAAGGCGCAGAAGGACGGCTGCCTCGACACCCAGGGCCCCACGGTGTGTGACTGGAGCCCCCGCCGCTACAAGACGATGCTGGAGGCCGCCATGGCCCCGCGCCGCGAGGCCGACCTGCAGGCGTGCCTCTTCCTGACCGGCAACGACTTCGGTCCGGAGAGCTTCGTGCGCAACGCGGACAAGCTCGATGTGAAGGGCCTGGACCGGAAGGACTACACGCTCTCCTCGTCGTTGCTGGCGCAGTACATCGCCATCTACGGCGCCCACATCCACGGGCTGAACACGCCAACGAACCCGTCCACGGGCGCGGTGCGGCACGGGGGGGAGTCCAGCGACAGCGGCTACGCGGGTGGCGACACCTTCGGTGGTGGCTACGACTACGTGGCCGGCTGGGAGTACGTCCAGCCGGGCTCGGGCCTGCGCAACAAGGCCCTGGGCGCCTGGTGTGACAGCGACGTGCGGCTCTACGGCGAGTTCAACGCCTACGCGAACGTGTTCGGTCCCACCCGGCACGAGATGGCGCACGTGAGCGGCGAGGCTGGAACGGAAGGCAATGGCATCCGCCTCAAACTGGATGCGCGCGTGCTGGGCACATCCCTCTACAGCCACGACAAGCACTACCCGCTGCGCTTCACCTTCTATGAGGGCAAGCCCTTCTTCGACAGTGACGTCGCGAAGGCCTCCACGACCTTCGTCGTCGTGTTCGTCCCCGTCACCGTGCAGGGCGGCCTGTCCGCGGAGGCGGGCGTGAAGATGAACATTGGCGGCGCCGTCACCCGCAACTGCACCGAAGACCTGCTGGGCGTGGACCTGTACGGGACCATCACCCCGTTCGCCTCGGTCAAGGGCTTCGCGTCCGTGGGCATCGGGATTCCGGGCCTCCAGGTGGGCGTGAGGGGCGATCTGGTCATCACCCGCGTCAACGTGCCGCTCTACGGTGACATCGGCCTCTACCTGAGCTCGCCCTCGCACCCGACGAACCCGAACACGCTGTTCCTGCGGGCGTCGTCGAAGCTCGACATCGAGCTGCGCTTCCTGGACGGCAGCATCAAGCTCTTCGGTGAGCTGCTCTTCCTGAAGGGCGAGACGACCATCGTGAGCTGGAGCGGCTTCGGCAACACCTGGAACATCTACAACGAGTCCAAGTCGTTGCCGCTGGTCCGCGTCTACTAGTCCGTCTCACCCCCTGGCTCGTGCCTGACGCGAGCCGGGGGCCCCTCGCCGCCGCGGTGTGCCCATCCGCCGCCGCGGCGCTCCTTCTCCTTCATCTGTCTGGAGTCCTTCATGCGTCGCTCGAGGCTCGCCGTCCGCACGGCCGCGCTGACCACCACCCTGCTGTTCGTGGGCGCGGTGCCCGTCTGGTCCTACTTCCACCACGCCGCGCCGGAAGCCGTGGTGGCCGCCGCGCCCGTGAGCGCCTCCCGGCTGCCGCTCTACCGGTGGACCGTGGGGGAGGAGCGCACGTACCACTTCGTCTGGAACGACCTGCAGCGCGTGGCGCTCCCCGTTCCGCAGCAGGGGGAGGCGCCACAGACGATGGACGGCACGCTGAGCCTGGAGGGTGAGCTGACGCTCCAGGCCCTGGAGGTCCGCGCGAATGGCGCGCGCGTGCGGCTGGCGGTGAAGCGACTGGACCGGCACGACGCGACGCTCTCCGGCCAGGCGCTCTTCCCCGACGCCGCGGCCGTGCAGGCGCACCTGCCCCAGACGGCTTCCGCGTGGCTGGAGTTGGACGCCCGGGGCGCGCTCGTGGCCGTCCGGTTCTCCGACGCGGAGCCGCCCCTGTTCCGCCAGGTCGCGCAGACGCTGGCGGCGGAGTTGTTCCCCACGGAGCTGCGCGACGCCGCCGAGTGGAGCGCCGTCGAGTCCACGCAGACGGGCGAGGTGGAGGCGCGCTTCCAGTTCGACGGAGAGGACGCGCGCCTGACGCGCCGCCGCGCGCGCTACCAGTCCCTGCGCGCCGCCGCCACGGCGCCGTCCTTCCGCCAGACGCTGAGCTCCCTCACGCACTTCGACCGGGACCCGGAGGGCTTCCTGGCCGGGGTGTCCCACGACGAAATCCTGGATGCCACGCACACCGATGGCCGCCCGTTGATGTCGCGACGCGTCCGCCTGCGCCTCGCGTTCTCCACGCGTCAGCAGAAGCCGCTGCCGCCGGCCACGGAGGACAAGTCCATTGTCCGCGCGCCGTCGCAGGTGGCTTTCGAGGGCGACGAGGAGCTGGCGCTGACGACCAGCCAGGCCGACGGCATGACGGTGGACGCGGCGCTCCAGGTGCTGGCGTCCGCCACCGACCCCGGCGCCATCCCCGAGCTGGGCACCTTCGCGCGGCGGGCCATCGCCGCGCTCAAGCTGGAGCCCCACCGGGCCGGTGAGCTGGGGCAGCTGTTCCTCCAGAAGGGCAAGTCTCCCGCGATGCGCGAGCTGATGCTCGACCTGCTGGCCGGCGCGGGGCACGCCGAGGCCCAGGCCACGCTGCGCGAGCTGATTGTCTCCACGGAGGCCCGCGAGCATGCCGGCGCGCATGGGCTGATGGTGCAGCGCGCGGGCTTCCTCCGCGAGCCGGAGCCCGAGACGGGCCGGCTGCTGGCGCGGATGAACACGGAGGCCCGGACCGCCGGTGACGTCGGCGCCGAGCGCGCGTCCGCCTACGCCCTGGGCGCCGTCGTCTCCCACCTGCCAGCGGGCAGCCCCGAGGTGGCCGAGTTCCTGCGCCCGCTGGAGGACGCCCTGGCACGCGCGGACAACGCCGAGTCGCTGGAGCACTCCCTGCGCGCGCTGGGCAACAGCGGCACGGAGCGCGTCATGGACCTGGCGTCACCCCACTTGCGTGACGAGGCGCCCGAGGTGCGCTCCGCCGCCGCGGGGGCCCTGCGCACCGCGCCCCAGGAGGCCGCCACGCGCATGTTGCTGGACGCGCTGATGTCCGAGCCAGCGCGCGCCGTGCAAGGCGCGCTGCTGGACGCGCTGAATGCCCGCACCCTGGGCGCACCCGAGCTGGAGCGCCTGAGTGGCTGGGTCGTGGCGGGGCAACTGGCGCCGGGTGCCGAGGCCGCGCTGCTCAACGTCCTCACCCCCCGCATGGACGACAGCGCCGCCGTCCTCCGGATGCTCCAGGCCCTCTCGGTCCGTCCCGGCCAGCAGCCCGCCACCCGGGCCCGCGTCATGGCGCTGATGGCCCAGGCCTCGGCGAGCCGCGGCGGCTGAGCCCCTTCGCTTCAACCCACCCACCGCAGTCGAGGTCCTCATGAAACGCAGTCTCAACGGGCTGTTGCCCCTGGCCCTGCTTGGCTTCTTCCTGGCGCAGGCCGCCCACGCGGACGTCGTGGACGACGTGTGGCGCGGCACGAACATCCGGCTCAACGCCGCGCGCATCCGCGTGAAAGGCAATGACTACGCCACCGGCTACTGGCTGCTGCCGAAGGCGGCGAACACGCTGAACCTCAACGTGCCGGCGCGGCAGTTCGGTCTCAACTCGGACCTGGTGCTGCACATGTATGGCTCGCGCTCCGGGAACGTCATCACCTGGACCTTCGATGACACCTTGCCCAGCCGCTACAACCTGGGGGACTCCACCTACGTGACGCGTGTGCGGGGGACGCTGAAGGCCTACGCCCGGCAGGTGCGTGGCTCGGATGACCCCTTCTGTGACAGCGCCGCTTGCCCCCACAACGTGGAGCTGACCCTTGCGCCTGGCTCCAGCGCGAAGGTGAGCGGCTACAAGACCTTCATCTTCGACATCGACTTCACGGAGGACGTCCAGGTGAAGCAGTTCGTCGCGTATGGCGGCGTCCCGCGCCCCCGGCTGTCGTCGATGGCGGTCGTCGCCCCCAGCAGCCGTTGCCCGTCCTCGGGGCCCAGCGAGCTGTCCGGCGACGTGGTGCTCAGCAGCCCCGCGCCCACCGGCGGCATCCTGGTGGACCTGATGAGCGTGGACGCGAGCGTGGGCGTGCTGCCCGTGCGCGTCCCCGAGGGCCAGCGCTCCGCGCGCTTCACGCTGCGCCTGCCGCCCTACTGGACGGGGCCCACCGTCGTCTACGGCGCCTCGGGCGGCGTCCGGAAGAGCGTGAAGGTGGGCGTGCGCCCGTGCCTGGTGCATGTCTTCCCCTTCGTGCGCTGGTACCTCATCGATTCGCTCTACGCCCCCGCGCACCTGCTCAATGGTGGGGCGGTGATTGCCCGGTACAAGGAGGCGGAGTCGGACGTCCTGCTGACGGGCAAGGGCGAGATGTACTGGCTGAACGAGGTGCTCGGCGCGGAGCAGGTGCGCGTGACGGGCGTCAACTCGACGGGGGACATCTTCGGCACGGCATATACCTCCAAGGGCCCCAACGCGTTCCTGCTCCGTTCGGAGGACGTGAAGGCGGGCGCGGAGCAGTGGCTGGAAGGCTGGGAGGCCGTGACGGCCAACGCACACGGCACGCTGCTGGTGCGTGACCCGAAGGACGAGAAGAACATCTACCGCGTGGACGAGGTGGGGCCCGCCAGGCACCCCGGCCTGTCCGAGCTGCTTCCGAGCCGCGTCCTCTTCAACGCGCTGGGGGAGGTGGCGGTGACGCTGGAGACGGAGAAGGGGCTCCGCGCCGCGCGCGTCTACGGCAAGGACGTGAAGGTGCTGCTGGACAACGAGTCCGAGGTCACCGCGCTGAACGACGTGGGAGTGTTCGTGGGCACCGCGCTCGATTCGGACAAGCGCCCCCGTCCTTTCATCTGGTCGCAGCAGGAGGAGGCCCGGTGGCTGCCGATGCCCAAGGGCGCCGTGTCCGCGAAGGCCGTGGCCATCAACGACGGAGGCTGGGTGCTGGGTACCGCCACCGCCGAGGACGGCAAGACGCAGGTGCCCTTCCTCGCCTCGCCCGACGGGAAGACGGCCACGCAGCTGGATGAGGTGCTGCCGGAGGAGCTGAAGAAGGCCGGCTACCGCGTCCTGAGGGCGCTCGCGCTCGCCGACGACTTCAGCGTGCTGGTGCAGGCCCTGGATGGACAGGGCCAGCGCGTCCACCTGGTGCTGAGCCCGTGAGCCGCATTCCGGCCAGCGCGACTTCCACTCTTCCACAAACAAGGACCTTCCTCGTGAAATCGAACCTTCCCCTTCTTCGGGGGCTGATGATGGTGTTCATGGCCCTCCTGGCGGGCTGCGGCGGTTGCCAGAGCAGCTCATCGTCGTGTTCCCCAAGCCAGTATGGAACCAACGGCTGTGCCTGTAGGACGGACTCCGCCAGCTGCAACGCGGGGCTGGTCTGCCGCAGCGGCACGTGTGAGCCGTGTGGCAACGAAGGCGGCGCTTGCTGCGTCACCACGGGCACCACGTCCTGCAGTGGCACGTTGACGTGTGTGATGGAGGCCGCGGGTGAGCGCTGCCGCAACTGCGGCGAAGTGGGCGAGGCGTGCTGCGTCTCGTCGGGGAACAGCCAGTTCTGCCGCGCGAACGCCGTGTGTGTCAGCGGGAGCTGCCAGTCCGTGGCGGCGCACACCTGCGACCCGAATGGCACTGTGTATACGGTGGGCATCCAGGACACGAACCTGTGCGCCCGGCGCGTGGTGGAGGTCCGCGCGAGCTCGCCCGCGAACGCGCTGCAGTGTGCCAGTGCCAGCGGGATGCTGGCGGCGGATGAGACCGTCTATGAAATCCCCAACACGCCCATCACCGACTACGAGCTGTGCCTGGAGTCGCAGAGCCAGGGCCGGCGCACCACGAGCGTGCAGGCGTTCGAGGACTACAACGCGCTTCGCTGCGCGCGCTGGACGCGGTGTGGCGCCAGCGACCCGTGCACCAGCGTGACGCACGGCGCCTGCACGCCCTGAGGCGAGCGGGGGACGGATGCGGGGCGGAGCGCGCGGAGGGGGACGCTCCGCCCCGTGTCATGTCGGGAGGAGCCGCAGCACTGCCTGGGCCGCGCGCTCGGTGCCGTCCACGCCCTCCAGCGTCGCGGCCAGGGCGCGGGCCTTGGTGGCCACTTCTGGCTGGGACACCTGGGTGAACGCGTGGGCGATGGCGTTGGCGCCCAGCGCGGAGGGCAGCACGGCGCGGCCCACGCCAAGCCGCTCCACGCGCCGCGCGTTCGCGAGCTGGTCGCCGCCGAAGGGCACGACGACCATGGGGCGTCCGGCCGCGAGCGATTCCTGCACGGTGTTGTTCCCACCGTGCGTCACCACCAGGTCCACCTTCTGGAGCAGGGGCACCTGGGGAACGCGGCGGAACACCTTCGTGCGTGGGCCCGCGCGGGCCTGGAGCCGTTCGAAGCTGGCGCCCGCGCTGACCACCACGTCCACGTCGTGCCGCGCCAGCCCGTCCAGGATGGCGTGGAAGACGTGCGGCTGGTCGTTGAACACCGTGCCCAGTGACACGTAGACGTGCGTGCGGCCGGGCAGGATGGCGGTGAGCGCGGGGTCGTCCAAGTTCGCGGGCGCGGGCCGGGGCAGGCACGGGCCGGTCATCTCCACCGGGCCGGGCAGCGGCTCGAGGCCGGGCTCCAGCGCCGGAGTCGTCGCCATCAGGTTGAGGTCGTCGGAGATGGGCGCCGCGAGCAGTCCGTTCGTCTTCAATGGGACGCGCAGGCGCTTCGCGGCACGGGCGACACGCGCATCGAACCAGCGCAGCAGCGCGAGCCCCCGTTGCTCGGCCTGGGTCCATGCGGCATCGCGGGGGGCGTCGTCCTCGAGCCCACTCCCAAAAGGCGCCGCGCCCTCCACGGGGAAGGGAAGGGCGGAGTGATACAGCGCCACATAGGGGCGCCGGGTCCTCCGGGCCGCGAGCAGGGCCGCGGGCATGAGGTAGTCCGCCAGCACGACGTCAGTCCCAGAGGCTTCGATTTCCTCGGCGATGCGCCGCGCATGCCCCTCCATGCCGGTGGTGAACAGCCGGAGCGCCCACCCCAGCTCGTCGAGTCCCCGGGCCCGGGTGATGCGCGCGCCGTACCAGAGCGCAGCCGGAGAAGGGCGCAGTGGCACCAGCCTGAGTCCGTCCTGGCGCAGGGCTTCCGGAAGCTGGGAGGCGAAGCGCAGCGGCTCTGGCATCAGGCCGGGAAAGCGCGCCGGCGCCACGACCGTTGCGATGGCCAGGTCGTGGCCGAGCTCACGCAGGCGCCCGCCAATGGCCCGCAGCGCGTTGGTGTGTCCCGCCGTGGGGTGGGCCGCCATGAGAATCCTCGCCATGGCGCCCAGCGTAGCAGTGCGGGGCCGCCCGTCCGACAGGCACTCCGCCGTGACGCTCGGCGTGGTGCCGCTGTCCGGGCCCGCTGGCGCCAACGTCGTGGTAGCGGCCAAGCGCCAGGACTGAGTCTCGTGTTCACGGGGCCCCATGGGGAGGCCCCGCCGGGCAGGCCATGTTTGCCGTGGGCGCCACGCGGCACCCACCTTCGGACATCGCTTCGTCGGGAGGTGGACATGACTGGAAGGCTTGGCAGAGCAGGCGGCGTGGCGGTCCTTGCGGCCCTGTGGGGCACGGGCCCCCTGGTGGGGCTCGCCGCCCGGGCGGAGGCGCCCCAGGCGGGGCAGACGCGGGACGTCTTGTCTGAGCGAGACCTGCTCCTGGGACAGCTCGCCCTCTTCGACGCGAAGAACATCGCGGCGGGCAACCTGGCGTTGGAGAAGTCGGCCAACCCGCAGGTGCGGCAGTTCGCGTTGCGGCTGGTGGAGGACCACCGCCGGCACCTGCAGGAATTGAAGGCGTGGGGAAGCTCGCCGTCCATGGACATGGTGGTGGCGGACCTCACGCAGCCCCGGGTCACCGCGGGGATTGGCGGTTCGGGGAGCAAGGACGGGGGCCTCATCCCGGGGCCGAGTCTGCCCATGCAGCGCGCGGACGCCCGCCTGGAGCAGGCCGTGGCGTATGCCCAGCAGCACCTGGACGTGCTCCGCAAGGCGCAGGGCCAGGACTTCGACGAGGCCTTCCTGAAGCGCGTCATCAAGGACCAGGAGGACGGCCTGCGGCTCGTGAAGCAGGCACAGGCGACGTACAAGAACGATGGGGCGTTCACCCTCATGCTCGACAGGACGGGCAACCTCGCGGACCGTCATCTGCAGCGGGCTCAAGGGCTGAAAGAGTCATTCGAGTGAACGCGCCATCCATTCGCGCGGCCTGCCGGGTTGACGTGACGAAGAGGGGGCGCCTAACTCCGGCGGCATGAGGACCGCCGCGAGGCTGCTGTGGGTGTACCTGGCCGGGGCCCTGTGCTCGTGCGCCGCGCCCACGCTTCGTGTGTCGCCCGTGGCCCCCGAGGGCGCGACGCCCGTGGGTCCCTTCCTTCCCGAAGCCCGCGCCTTGTTCGAGGGGTGCACGCCGGTGCCGGACCGGGCCGACTCGCGGCTGTACCGCTGCGAGGGCGTGACGGTGTGGCTGACCGAGCGGGAGGACATGTCGCCCGAGTTGGCCCTGGCCGAGGCCCAGGCTCGAATCACCGAACGGTTGGGGCCCGGTGCCACGGTGGTGGAGGAAGCGCTGCCGCTGGCGGGAAATCCGTGGCCCTCGGTCCGTGTCGAAGCGTGCGAGGCGGAGGAGTGTCGCGCCGCCGGGTATGCATCTGCTGTCACCGGGACGCTGGGGCGGGTGCGGCAGCTCGGGTGCGTGGTCCAGGCTCCGGTGCGGCCCCTGTTGGCGCGCTGCCTGGAGTTGCTCGAGTCCCTTGCCTCGAATGGCAGCCCCGAGGGCGAGACGCTGGGACGCGAGGCGCTGCTCATTCCCCCGCGCCTGCCATGGCGGGCCTTGGCAGTGCCGGACGGATGTCAGCTCGCCGCGTCCACGGCGCGCGCGGGACGCATTCGCTGCGAGGGGGCATCGCTGTCGTGGAGCCTCTACGAACCGGCCCAAGCCCAGGTGACGGAGCACTGGCGCTCCCAGAGCGTGGCGGAGTTGGTGGACGCGCTGCCGGGAGCGGGGCCCGTCGAAGAGGTGCCCTGCCGGCTGGAGCGTCTGGACACGCGATGCGCGCGCTTCACGGTGCCCTCTCCCGAGGGGCCGCTGCTCGTGTGGGCCGCGGCCGTGACGTGGGAGGACCGGGCGCTCTTCGCCGCGTGCAGCCACCGGGCCTCCGAGCCGCCGTATCCCGCCGTCTGCAACGGCGCGTTCACCCTGCCTTGATGCCGCGAAGGACGACACCTCGTGTACGAGCTTCAGGACGTCTCCAAATGCTACGGGGCCACGCAGGCCTTGCATCCGCTCAGCTTGAGCCTGCCGGCAGGACGCACCACGGTGCTGCTGGGGCCGAGCGGCTGTGGCAAGTCCACGCTGCTCCGGCTGCTCAATGGGTTGCTGGCGTGTGACACCGGACGCGTCCTCTTCGATGGCAAGCCGCTGCCCACGGGAGGGGATGCGCTGCTCGCGGTGCGCCGTCGCGTGGGGTACGCGCTCCAGGGTGGCGGCCTCTTTCCGCATCTCACGGGCGAGGAGAATGTCACCCTCATGGCGAGCCACCTGCGCTGGCCCGCGGCGAAGACGCGCGAGCGGCTGGATGCGCTGGTGGAGTTGACGCGCTTTCCCACGGACGCGCTGGCGCGCTATCCCTCGCAGCTCTCCGGTGGCCAGCGTCAGCGGGTGGCGCTGATGCGCGCGTTGATGCTGGACCCGGACGTGTTGCTGCTGGACGAGCCCCTGGGCGCGCTGGACCCCCTGGTCCGTCACGAGCTGCAAGGTGACCTGCGCGGCATCTTCGCCCGGCTGCGCAAGACGGTGGTGCTGGTGACACATGACCTGGCGGAGGCGGGCTTCCTGGGGGACAGCATCCTGCTCATGCGAGAGGGACGCGTGGTGCAGCAGGGACGGCTCGCGGATTTGGAGGCGCGGCCCGCGGATGACTTCGTCACCCGGTTCATCCAGGCGCAGCGGCCGCTGCCTGGCGGTGGGCCGGGAGGCGAGGCGTGAGGGTGTGGCTCCTGGTGTTGCTGCTCGTGGGGGCGTGTGGCGGGGCGCCCGCGTCTGGGGACGGCGCGCCTGAGGTGCGCGTGGGCTCCAAGAAGTTCACCGAGTCCGTCATCTTGGGTGAAGCGGCGGCGCAGCTCGCGCGGAGCACCGGTGCGCGTGTCACGCACCGGCGGGAGCTAGGCGGTACCACTGTGCTCTGGGAGGCGCTGCGCCGGGGCGAGCTCGACGTGTATCCCGAGTACACGGGCACGCTGCGACAAGAGTTGCTGTCCGGGCGCCACCTGCCGGATGACGCGGCGCTGCGTGAGGCCCTGGCTGAGTCAGGGCTTCGGATGAGCGAGCCGCTGGGTTTCAACAACACGTATGCGCTGGGCATGAAGGAAGCGGAGGCCGCGCGGCTGGGCATCCGCCGCATCTCTGATTTGCGTGCCCATCCTTCGCTGCGCTTCGGTTTCAGCAACGAGTTCATGGACCGCGCGGACGGCTGGCCTGCCTTGCGGGACAGCTACCGGTTGCCGCAGCGGGACGTGCGCGGGCTGGACCATGACCTGGCGTACCGGGGCATGGAGAGCGGGTCGCTCCAGCTTACGGACCTGTACTCCACCGATGCGGAGATTCAGGCCTACGGGTTGCGCGTGCTGGAGGACGACCTGCACCACTTCCCCGCATATGACGCCGTGCTGCTGTATCGCGACGACCTGGAGGCACGGGCGCCCGAGGCCCTGGCCGCGATGCTTCGTCTGGAAGGCCGCGTGTCCGAGGAGGACATGGTGAAGCTCAACGCGCGGGCCCGGCTGGAGCGCGTGTCGGAGGGCCGTGTGGCCTCGGACTTCCTGGCCACGGCGCTGGGTGTCACTTCGGAAGTGCGTGGGGACGGATTGGCCGCGCGCGTGTGGAAGCGGACGCGTGAGCACCTGTTCCTGGTGGGGGTGTCGCTGCTGGCGGCGATGGCGCTCGCGGTGCCCTTGGGTGTGTTGGCCGCGCGGCGGCCTCGGCTGGGGCGGGGCGTGCTGGGGCTGACAGGGGTCATCCAGACGGTGCCGTCGCTGGCGCTGCTGGTGGTGATGATTCCGCTGCTGGGAATCGGTTCACGTCCGGCGATTGCCGCGCTGTTCCTCTACAGCCTGCTGCCCATCGTGCGGAACACGGCGGCGGGGTTGGCCGGAATCCCACCCGAGGTTCGCGAGTCCGCGGAGGCGCTGGGACTGCCCGCACGGGCGCGGCTGTGGCGCATCGAATTGCCCATGGCGGCGCCGTCCATCCTCGCGGGAATCCAGACGGCCGCGGTCATCAACGTGGGCACCGCCACACTGGGCGCGCTGGTAGGGGCAGGGGGCTACGGTCAGCCGATTCTTACGGGCATCCGGTTGGATGATGTGCGGCTCATCCTGGAGGGCGCGGTTCCCGCAGCCGCGCTGGCACTGCTCGCCAGTGGCCTGTTCGACGCCGTGGAGCGTGTGGTGGTGCCTCGGGGGCTTCGGCTGGGCACGGCGGTGCGTTCGACGCGTTAGTCTTGCTCGTCGAGCCAGAAGAATCGGTTGCCGCTCGCGAGGGCACGCTCGAGAAAGTCGCTGAATGAGTCAGCGATCTTCCGAACTTCACGGGGGTACGTCTCGTGATAGGCATCGAATAGCGGGTACGGGCCGCCAGTGTTCGCCACGTTCACGAGGACGAAGTCGGAGTCCTGGCAGTCCACAAGTGGATACAAAGACGCGGTCTCACTCGCTCCCCGTGCACGCTGGCGCAATCTGGGAGTCGCTGCTGCGATCCCCTCCAACGAGAGGATGCTGTAGTTCGCGTCAGGCTGCCTCTTGAACAGTTCCGCTCCGTCGCAGTGCAGGTAGAAGGCGCGCAGGTCGTCGTCCAGGCGCCAGCCCATCCGCGCCTCGAAGGCCGCAATCCTCGCCGCTGTCGCAGGGGGATGTGGGAAGTGCGCACGCGAAATTTCCGTCAGCAAGGACTCGATGGTCATGGTCAATCCATGTAGGGCCTGTCGGGCCCCACTGCGCTCCACCGACCACCGCGGTTATAGGAGGCTGTCTCGGTTTGCTTTACCGAGGAGCTTCCCCATATCCCGGCTCAACATCTACACACTTATAGGGACACGACCCGTCGTTGCTCTTGGCGTTGTTACGGCTCCTCTGCCATGTCTTCGAGCTGACCCTCTGCGATTTCGCGATAGAGCGGCACCACTTCAACGGCGAGCACCTCCCGCATTTCCTGGCGGGCGCTATCGAAGTCCCCGGCCTTCCGGTGGCGCTTGGCGCGGTAGAGCGCGTCGACAATGCGGTCGGAGCCTTCCTTGATGCGGCGCGCGCATTCCAGCAGAAGGGCCTCGGCCTTTTCGGCCGTGGCAAGGGCTGCTGCCGCGTCGGCTTTGCCGATGCCTACCTCCGGCGCGGTGCGTTCCAGCATTTCCCTCACGTCCGCTGTGAGCGTCAGGCGTTCACCGTCTCGCACGCGCCGCGCGAGGGCTCGTACGGGCTCCCACTCAAGTTCATCCGCCATGCCCTGTTACCTCTTGCCCCGGCGGGGGCGGCACTTGTTGATGGGCCATTCCTGCTGGCCCTCGCAGTAGCGGAAGCAGGCGTAGCAGGAGCCCTGCCAGTCGTCGTCCTTGCACTCGGCGTAGGTCGCGATGCAGCGGCGCTTCCACTCGGGCAGGTTGGTGTTGTGGGCGTCATCGACGTCTGGCGCGTCGGCCTCCGCCGCGACCTGGGAGCCCGCCATGAGCACAGCGGCCTCGGTGGCGGAGAGGCCACACGCATCCGGGCCGAATCGCTGAATGCAACATGTCGCGCTGTCCAGACAGGCGGCTTGAGCGTACGCGTCTTGAGGGTCCATGTCGCGACGGCTGGAGATGCCAGTGGCGCTGTTGGAGCATCCCAGTGCAAGTGCCGCGAGCGCGTACGCAAGGGAAAGATGGGTGTTCCGATTAGACATGACTGCCGCATGTATCGGGTTCGTCACCCTGCGCGTATCACCCTGGATGAGTACTTCGGGGCGGGGCGCCGCCCTCCGCCCTTGCGTCCGATAACGGCGAACGCCGTCAGACGGGCTCGGCGCTCGAGGCGGGCGAGGCTTCCGTCACGACCTTGGGCGCATCCGCGGCCAGGCCCGCCGCGCACAACACCACGACCGCCATCCACACGAAGTCCGCCAGCAGCAGGTGCACCAACTGCATCCACACCGGCGCCAGCAGCAGCAGGTTGGTGACGCCCGCGCCCAGCTGCACCGCGTAGAGCACGGTGATGGCGGACGCCGCGCGTCGCACGTCCTCCGACGGCCGCACCCGCGCCACCCACCGCGATGCCAGCACCAGGAACGCGCCCACGCTCACCGCCAGCAGCGGGTGCAGCACCCGCAGCTTGATGAGGATGTGTGCCGTCTCCGAAATATCCTGGCGCAAACCCTCCACCAGCGAGGTGGACGGGAACAGCGTGTCCCCCAACGCAGCGATGGCGCCACTCACGCCCAGCACCAGCAGCCCCAGGATGCTCAGGCCCAGCAGCGCGCCCGGCAGCCCCTGTCCCCGCAGGCTCAGGGGGGCGCGTCCCCGGGAGAACCAGATGACCAGCGTCTGCGCGCCCACCAGCAGGAAGGTGTTCACCAGGTGCACGCCCATCCACAGGGCCCGGCCCACGGAGGCGTTGTCCGCCACGTACTTCAGCAGCACGATGCCCGCGCCGACGAGCGCCTCCGTCATCATGAAGAACAGGGCCCAGGCCGCCGCGCTCCGCGCCGGGTGGCCCTTGGCGTGCCCCTTCCGGGCCCAGACGTAGAGCGCCACCGCCAGAATCATCGCCAGGCCGCTCGTCAGCCGGTGCGTGTATTCGATGAGCGTCTGGACGCTGGGGGCCCGGGGGATGACCTCGCCGTTGCACACCGGCCAGTGGTCTCCGCAGCCGGCACCCGAGCCCGTGGCGCGCACGAACGCGCCCCACAGAATCACGACCAGCGTGAAGGCAAGCACCCCCAGGCTGAAGGCCTGGAACCGGCGGGACGAGGCAGCGTGGGTCATCACGCTCCCCCTTAACCCACTTCCACCGCCACCGCTGTCCCACACGTCTCTTGGGCGCTCACCCTGGCCATCAGCGCGGCTGCTCGGCTGCCGGGCCGGCTGGTCATCCAGTGTATCCGGAATGATTCAGATGGATGCTGCCCTGCATCCATTGGATATGCCCACCCCCTGTCCGGGCGCGCGGATGATTTCCATTTGAGTCAATCACCCTCCCAGGCACTGGCACGCCGGGTGCTTAACACCTCCCACAGTGCATCCGGTGCCGCGGTGGGCGCTGGAGACACACATCTTTCGCATGAGGCCGCTTCGGTGGCCTCGGCACCCCGGGTTGGAGTTTCCCCCCTCTCCGACCCGTGGGTGTGTTCTTCCAGAGACGTGGACGCACGCATCTCTGGAGTCGCTTCCCACAGGGGTGTGGGGAAACAGGGTGGAGCGCATCGCGGGCTGAGGCCACTCCTCTGGCTTCAGCCCGCGATGCGCATCTGCTCCGCGCCCAGCACCGCGGGGAACGGCCCGTAGGCCATCGACCGCTCAATCACGTTCCGCAGCTCGCGCACGTTGCCGGGCCACGGGTGTGACATCAGCGCGGCGATGGCATCTGGCCCCAGTTGCGGCGGCTCCATGCCCTCGGGCGTGAGCTGCCGGACGAAGTGCCGGGCCAGCGCCACCACGTCCTCGCGCCGCTCGCGCAGCGGGGGCACGCGCACCGGCACCACCTGGAGGCGGTAGTAGAGGTCCTCGCGGAAGCGGCCCTCCCGCACCAGCTGGCCCAAATCCCGGTGCGTGGCCGCCACCACCCGGACGTCCACCTCCACCGGCCGCATCTCCCCCAGCGGGAAGACTTCGCCATTCTCCAGGAAGCGCAGCAGCTTGGGCTGCACCTCCAGGGGGAGCTCGCCAATCTCGTCCAGGAAGAGGGTGCCGCCGTGCGCGGCGCGGATGACGCCGGGGTGGTCCGTGGCCGCGCCGGTGTACGCGCCGCGCCGGTAGCCGAAGAGCTGCCCTTCGAAGAGGTCTCGGGGCACCGCGGCGCAGTTGAAGGCCACGTACGGCCGCTGCGAGCGCGCGGACAAGGCGTGCAGCGCCCGCGCCACCACCTCCTTGCCGGAGCCGGACTCGCCGGTGACGATGACGGTGGCGCGGCTGGAGGACAGGCTCGCCAGCTCCGAGCGCAGCCGTCGCATGGCGGACGAGGCGGCGATGAAGCCCGGCACGTCCGCGTCCCGCACGTCCGTGTCCTCACTGGCGAGCGCGGGCACGTCCACCTGGGCGAAGCCTCGCAGGGTGGCGACCTCCAGCGCGAAGCCGCCCAGCCGGGACAGCGCCGTCAGCAGCGCGCGGCCGTCTGGGGGCAGGTGACCCGCGACGCCCAGGCGGAGCCGCCGGCCACAGCCGTCCCCGAACTCCACGGCCTCGGTGGCGGGCACGGAGGCGTCGCCGCCCAGCGGCGTGGCCCGGCCCTGCGAGTCCAGCTCCTCCAGCCGGGGCGCGCCGTGGGGGAAGAGCCCCTCCACCACGGCCAGCAGCTCGCGCTGGATGAGGGGTGCGCCCATGCCGCGCACCGACAGCCGCTCGAAGGGCACCACCAGGGCCTCCGCGCCCAGGCGGGGAGCGCCCTCGGCTTCGCGGGCGGTGGCGTGGGGCTCGCGGGCGACGTAGTGCGCGAAGTGCTGCGGGTGCACCACCATGCCCACGCGGCGCAGCTCCGCCTCGCTGGCGGCCAGCAGCTCGCCGGCGGCGGGGTCGCCCTCCATCCGCGCCAGCAGCGCCAGCAGGTGGCGCGTGTAGACGGCCATGCACAGGTCGCCGGTGAGGCTGAAGGTGCCCAGCGCGGCCTCGAGCAGCGACCGGGCTTCGGCGGTGCGCCCGTCCAGGACGTGCAGCAAGGCCTCGAAGCGGTGGAGAAGGGCGGAGTGCCACGCGGACGGCATGCGCTCCAGGAAGGCGCGCGCCCGCCGTAGCAGCACCAGGCCCTCGTCTCGCTGGCATGCGTAGACGCGCGCATACGTCTCGTACAGCAGGCATTCGCGGCGCAGGTAGGGCCAGCCGCCCAACTCCATGGTGCGCTGTCCGGCCGCGGCGAAGCCCTCCGCCGCGCGATGCGCGTTGCCCTCGGCGAGGTCGGCCAGCGACTCCGCGAACTGGGCATAGGCCCCGGTGAGTGCCCGCTGGATGGTGCCGTCGTAGGCCGTCAGGTGCCGCGACAGCTTGCGCAGGCCCGGGTACCGGCCACTGAGCAGGTACAGCCGCGCGCGCGTCACCGTCAGGTACAGCGGCGTCCAGCGCAGCTCCTCCACCACCGCGTCCGCTTCATCCAGCACGGCCTCGGCTTCCGCGAAGCGCGCCAGCCGCAGCAGGGCCTCGGCCTCCGCGCGCGCGGCGAAGATGAAGGAGAAGCCGCGGACCATGCGCCCGCCATACGCGGCCTCCCGCGCGCGGCGCACCATCTGGAGCGCCTCGGCTGGCTCGCAGGCCTCGTCCAGCCGGCGCTGGGCCAGGAAGGCCAGGTTGCGCGCCTCCAGGAAGGCGTAACCCATCCGCGCCGCGCCCTGCGCCACCTCGCGGAAGCGGCGCGTGGCCAGGGTGGCCTCGCCGCGCAGGGCCGCCTCGTGGGCGCAGGCGTCCTCCGCGAGCAGTCGCAGGGCCGGGTCCTTCACCCTCACGAGCGCATCCTCCAGCCGTCCGGACCCGTGGGTGATGCGCTCCGCCTCGCCCAGGTAGAAGCCGCAGGCGACCTCGGCCATGCGCAACTGGCAGCGCACCTCCGGGTCGTCGTGGTTGGCCAGCAGCGCCTCCGCGCGCGCCACGTATGCAGCGGACTTGTTCGCGTCGAACAGCTTCCCGTCCGGTGACGCGTAGAGGTTGGCCGCCATGGCGAGCACGCGCAGCTCCACCTCTTCGGGAAAGATGCCGGCGTCCGCGAACGCCAGGTGGGGCAGCAGCGTGGTGAAGGCGCCCCGGCTGTCCTCGCGGCCCCAGCGCTGGAGATAGGCCAGTCCCACCGCGGCCATGGCCCGCGCGCCCGGGGTGCGCAGCAGTCCCGAGGCCAGCAGTGACAGCAGCTCCTCTTCGGCGGCTCGCCACTCGGCCCGCGTCAGGTGGGTGACGCTGGGGAGGATGCGAGCCAGCTCCTCGGGATGCAGCTCCTGCCGCCGGGACGCAGAGACGACGGGCGTGGGGGCCCCGCCTCGCGTGGCGAGCTGACGGAGCGCCAAGGCCACGCGGCCTCGCGGACGGCGGGCCTGGGGGGCTTCGCTCGGCAGCTCCCAGCGGTAGACGGTGAGAGGGGTGACGCCCAGCAGGCGGGCAAACGCCGCGCGGCTCTGCTCACCTCGCAGGGCGCGGATGGTCTCGGGTTCCCACCCGGCGCTCGCCCCCTTCTCCTCCGGTAACTCCACGGCACCTGCCCCCTTTTTCGCCCCCCCGCCAGCGCACATTCTCTACGGAGTTTCCCAGGACGAATGCAAACGGTTGAGCATTTCCGTTTGTTGCACCCTGCATATGCAGCAGGCGACGAATGGCGCGCGTCCCCTCCCAGCGGGGACGTGTCGTCGTTATCGTCACCCCGTGCCTCGCGGACGTTCCCAACCTCCGATTTCCCCACCTTCCCGTCTCAAACATGAACGCCTGCTCAGATTGGAGGACGCGCTTTCGGAGGGCCGTGCGCGTGAGGACGCGGCGGTGGAGGCCTGGGTGCGCCGCACCGGGCAGATGCCGCCCCGGAAGATTCGCCGGAAGTGGGAGAAGCAGTGGCGGCGGGAGGCGAAGCGCGCCGCCCGCCGCGCCGAACGGGAGGTGCTTTCCAACCGCTCTCGCAACCCCGCGCGGGGCGCCGCCTACGTCACCGCGTCGATAACGTGCGTGCTCATTGCCCTGGCGCAGCCCCGCCGGCTGTGGTGGCTGGTCTTCGTGGCCCTGGGCTTCTTCCTGGCTTCGTTGAAGCACCTGGAGCGTCCCCGGCGTGACGAGGGCCGCGCGCGCGACGCTGGAGCGCCGGAGCGGGAGCCCGTGGGTGACTCGGAGGGGGAGGCGGACGCCCGGGTGGCGAAGGTGGATGCCCTCTGCGCCCGGCTGATGGAGGCCCTGCGCGAGGGGCCCGCGGTGCTGCGCGAACTGGTGCATGCGCCGGAGCGCACGGTGGAGGCCCTGCGACAGGGCTGCCATGCACTGGTGCGTCGTGAGCGGGAGCTGCGGGCGCTGGCGCCACCGGCTGAGGCCCAGCGGCTGGACGCCGAGCGGGACGCGCTGGCCGCGCGGGTGGCTTCGGAAGAGGACGCGGTGGTGCGGGAGCGGCTGGCCGGAGCGCTGGCCGCGCTGGAGGCGCAGCGGCGTCAGCGCGCGGAGTTGGCCACCGCGGCGGCGCGGCTCGAGGCGGAGCACATGCGTCTCTACTACACCCTGGAGAGCCTCTACGCGCAGGTGCTTCGGGTGCGCTCGGCGGACACCGCGGGCGAGGACATCGCCGGGCTGGGGCTGCGGCAGAGCGTGGAGCAGCTCGGTGAGGAAGTGGAAGCGGTGACGCAGGCGCTGGAGGAGGTCCACGCCGCGCCCGGCGGTGGTGGCCGGACGCGGACGCGGTAGAGGCCTGGAGCGTGGGTCACGCCGGTGTGCTGTCCGGCGCGCCCACGTGGGACGCGGTTCGCGGTGGGACGGCCGCCCTCGCCCCCGGCGCTCAGCGGACCTCGGGGCAGTCCCAGACGTTGCGCGTGCCCAGGGGGCGGCAGGTGCAGACGTAGTCGGACCAGATGCCATCCGTACACTGCTGCGTCGTGCCCGGGCCGGGGCACGACGTGTAGTGGAGGTTCCAGCAGAACTGGAGCAGCGGCGGCCGGCTGGCGTCGGCGGCCTCCTGGCTCACGAGCTCCTCCGGGGCCACGTCCACCGACAGGTCCTCCGAATCGAAGTCGGACGAGGCGAACGCGGGCAGGGATAGGGACAGGGCGATGAGGAAAGCCTTCTTCATGGGACGGACTCCATGGGGTGAGAGGGATTGCAGCTGAAGACGAAGCAACTCGAATCCTGGGGAGGCACCTCTATCGTTACCGGTGTGAGGCCGCGAGCGCCTGGGGCTCCTCCTGCGGTGCCTCGGAGGTGGCGGGAAGCAACGGGCCCCCCTCGTATTCCACCCCCTTGGGGTAGGGGAATTCCAGGCCATTGGCGGTGAAGGCCTCGATCAGCAGCCGGTTGAGAAGCCGCTTCACGTCGAAGTGTGTCCCTGGCTGCACCTTGGCTTCGATGCGCATGGTCATCCAGCTCTCGTCCATGCTCTCGATACCCAGAAGCTTGGGGATTTCGGACACCTTCCCCTGCGACAGCATGGGCACCTGCTCGCACACCTGGCGAATCACATCCATCACCTTCTTCAGGTCGCTTTCGTAGGCCACGGCCATGTCCACAATGGCCAGCGTCCAGCCGCGGCTGTAGTTGATGACATTCTTGACCTCGCCATTGCGGAGGATGTGAAGGCGCCCGAAGCGGTCGCGAATGCGGGTGATGCGAGGCGTTATCTCCTCCACCACGCCCTCTGTATCGTTGATGCGGATGTAGTCGCCGTTCAATATCTGGTCTTCGAAGAGCAGGAAGACGCCGTTGACCATGTCCGTAACGATGGCCTGCGAGCCCAGGCCCACGGTGAGGCCGACGATGCCGGCGCCCGCGAGGATGGGGGTGGGGTCCACGCCAATGTCGCTGAGCACCATCATCCCCACCAGGAAGTAGACCAGGTATTTGGAGGTGCTCTGGATGAGGGCGACGAAGGTGTTGCGCCGCCGGGTCGCATCATCCAGGTCGGGGCCGTCCACCTTGAATGCCCGGGCGATGAGCAGCCGGACGAACTCCACGACGACGCTGGCGGCGAAGAACAGGGCGATGACGCGGATGAGCACCGGCCCGTACGGAGCAAAGAGCTCCAGGCCCTGGAACCGGCGGATGATGAGGGTCGCCACCGAGATGTAGACGATGGCCTCCAGGCTCTTCTGCCCCACCGGTAGCAGCCGGCCGAGCGCCATGAAGTACTCCTCGTACTTCGTGGCCGTGTTCTTCGCCGCCCAGGTCCCGACCAGCCGCCCTGACATCAGGTGCAGCAGCGACACCGCCAGGCGCCCGCCGCTGATGGACATCAGCACGAAGAGGATGGTGCCAATGAGCCAGTCGAACACGGTTGGGAGTTGCAGCGAGGTGAGCGCCAGGCCCACCACGAAGTAGGCCAGCACCAGCTTGATGAAGCCGGGCCCCTGCTCCATCGCCTTCTGGGCATGTGCCCTGTGTTCCGGGGGCAGTTGCCATTCATTCAACCTGCGTTCGATTCGCACCAGGAGCTGGCGGGCCGCTCGATCCAGCACCAGGAAGGCCGCCATCAACAGCACCAGCAGTCCCGCGCCGCGCCCCAGGTCCGCCAGCCCTTCCGCCGTCACCCCCGCAAGCAAGGCATTGAAGTGGGGGGCCAGGTCCTTCTCCGCCCACAGGGCGAAGCCCAGCACCGCGATGCCGGCGACCACCACCACCAAGGACAGGAGGGCGGCGCTCAGCCGGGCGCGCTTGCGAAGGGCGTCGGCCGCCTGCTCCAGCGCCTTCAGCCCCACCAGCCGGATGCCCCGGTACAGCAGCGCGCTGGAGCCCACGAGAAGGGCCCAGAGCGCGAGCAGCATCAATGTCACGCTCAGGCCGACGAGCCAGGCGTTATTCAATTCGACCGTATCCGCGATTCTGAAGATCTCCATGCAATGCGTGCATATCATGCCGATGGACGCACTGCGTCTCAGGCTACTCGCTGATGGCGGCGCGAGGCGGAGGCTGCTGCGCCGTGTCCTCCGACGCCGCGATGCGGACGGACTTGATGTTGACGAACTCGTGGATGCCCACGTCCGCCAGCTCGCGCCCGTGGCCGGAGTGCTTCACTCCGCCAAACGGAAGCCGGGCGTCCGACGCCACCAGCGCGTTGACGAACACCATGCCCGCTTCGATGCCGTCGATGAAACGCCGCTGCTCGGCTTCGTCTTGCGTCCACACGCTGGCGCCCAGGCCGAACGGGGTCGCGTTGGCCAGCTCCAGGGCGTGGTCCACATCACGCGCGCGCAGCAGCGTGGCCACGGGGCCGAAGAGCTCGTCGTGGAAGGCGGGGGCTTGGGGCGGGGGCTCGGCCAGGACGGTGGCCGGGTAGAAGTTCCCCGGACCCTCGAGGGGCTTGCCGCCCAGGAGCAGCCGCGCGCCGGCCTTCACGCTCGCCTCCACCTGGGCATGGAGCCCGTCGAGGATGCCGCGCGTCGCCAGGGGACCCAGGTCCGTCTTCGCATCCATGGGGTCGCCCACCGTGACGCGCTTCATCCGCTCCACGAAGCGACGCTCGAACTCGGGGTAGATGGCGTCGGCGACGATGAAGCGCTTGGCGGCGATGCAGGACTGGCCGTTGTTGATGAGGCGCGCGGACACCGCCGTCTCCACCGCCTTCTCCATGTCCGCGCTGGGCATGACGATGAACGGGTCACTGCCGCCCAGCTCCAGCACCACCTTCTTGATGGCCTTGCCCGCGGCGGCGCCCACGGCTCGGCCCGCGCCCTCGCTGCCGGTAAGCGTCACCGCGCGCACGCGGCGGTCCTCGATGACGCGATTGACGTCGGCTGTCTCGATGAGCAGCGCCTGGAAGGCGCCGCGTGGGAAGCCCGCCTGAAGGAAGAGCTCCTCCAGGGCCAGTGCGCACTGGGGCACGTTGTGGGCGTGCTTGAGCAGGCCCACGTTCCCCGCCATCAGCGCGGGCGCGGCGAAGCGGACCACCTGCCAGAAGGGGAAGTTCCACGGCATGATGGCCAGCACGGGCCCCAGGGGCTGGTAGCGCACGAAGGCGCGTCCGGTGCCCATGTCGACGAGCCTGTCGCGCAGAAGGGATTCGCCCTTGTCCACGTAGTAGCGGCAGGCCGTGGCGCACTTCTTCGCCTCGGCCTTGGCGGCGTCGAAGGGCTTGCCCATCTCCTGCGTCATGATGCGGCCGTAGCGGTCGGCCTCGGCCTCCAGCAGGTCGGCCGCGCGCCGCAGCCAGGTGACGCGGTCGGCGAAGGTCGTCTCGCGGTAGGCGCGGAACGTGTCGGCGGCGGTTTGAAGCTTCGCCTCCAGTTCCTCGGCGGAGAGGGGCGTGAAGGTGCGCAGCGTCTTGCCGGTCGCCGGGTCGATGGTGGAAATGGCCATGGAAGTGCCTCCTTGGGGCCCTGTGATAGCAGCCCGGCGCGGGGAGGCCGTGCCGCTCGTTGCCCGAGCGTCCAGCCGTTCACTCCAGGGCTTTCGCGGCCCCGGCCCCTCCTTTATATGGGGGTCAGGACTGGAGACTGCCATGGCCGACATCATCCGTGAGCGCCGCTTCAACTTCCTCATCGCCGGGGTGCTGTCCTTGGTCATTCCCGGCCTGGGACAGCTCTACAAAGGCCAGTTCCTGCGCGCCGTCCTGTGGTTCTTGATGGTGGGGGCCGGCTACTGGTTCTTCTTCATCCCGGGCTTCGTTCTGCACTTCTTCTGCGTCCTCGGCGCGGCCTTCGGCAGCGCGGGCAGCGACCGCATCCGTCTTCCCGGATAGCCAACGTTCCGCGCGGGAGACGTCCTGCCGGATGCCGGAGTGCATACAGTCACCGCCATGTGGCGGAGGCTCTGGCAGTGGATGTCGGGATGGGACGTGGCGGTGACGCGGCCATTGGGGTTGCTGTTGCTGTTGCTGGTCTGCTGTCTGAGCTTCATCGCCCTGTCGGATGAGGTGGCCGAGGGCGAGACGCAACAGCTCGATGAACGCATGCTGTTGGCGCTGCGCAATCCCGAGGACCCGGCGCAGCCTCGCGGGCCCTGGTGGCTGCGGCGCGCGGCGGAGGACGTGACGGCGCTGGGCGGCGTTCCCGTGCTGACGCTCGCCACCATGGCGGTGTGTGGCTTCCTCTTGCTGGTGAGGCGCTACCGGACGCTGCTGCTCGTGCTGGGCGCGACGCTGGGTGGCGCGGGCCTCAATGTCTTGCTGAAGCAGTTCTTCGCCCGGCCTCGGCCGTCCGTGGTGCCGCACCTCACCGAGGTGGTCAGCCAGAGCTTCCCCAGTGGGCACGCCATGCTGTCGGCCACCGTGTACCTCACGCTGGGCGCACTCCTGGCTCAGCTCGCCGAGCGCAAGCGACTCAAGCTCTACGTCCTCTCCGTGGCGCTGCTGCTGTCGTTCCTCGTGGGTCTGACGCGCGTCTACCTGGGCGTGCATTACCCCACGGACGTGTTGGGCGGCTGGGTGGCCGGACTGGCGTGGGCGCTGCTCATGGCGGTCTGTGCGCGGACGCTCCGCCGGCGGAGCCCTGCGCTGCGCGCGGAGGCCCGGCGTCCGGTGGAGTGACGCGCGGCGTGCCGCGTCATGCCGTCCACCCCATGGCGCCGTTCACTGCGCGAAGCTCCTCAGTGTCGTGGTGCCTGGGCGTCCTGTTGGACCCTGGTCCCAGATTTGGCGCTGTGAGAGACATAGGCCCATGAGCCTGCGGGACTGGCTGTCGCGATGGAGCTGGGGCGGCGCGCCGGTGCCCGCCTTCTACGACGAGTCCTACCGGCTGCCCCTCACCGGCATCGAGTCCTCCGCGGGCATCGAGCCGCGCGGCGTGGACTTCACCACCTGGTACCTCCTGGAGGCCCGCGCGCTGCGTTCCCAGGACGTGCACCACCCGCAGCCGGTGAGCCTCGCCGAACTGTCGCGCGTGCATGACGCCGCCTACCTGGAGTCGCTCGGCCAGCCGGAGACGCTGGCGCGCATCTTCGCCACCGACCCCGCCGACGTGCCGGTGGACGCGCTGCTGTCCAACCTGCGGCGGGTGTGCGGCGGCACGCTGGGCGCGGCGCGGCTCGCGGTGGCGCGCAAGGGCCCGGTGGTGAACATGGCGGGCGGCTTCCACCACGCTGGTCCGGCGCGCGGCGGCGGTTTCTGCGCGGTGAATGATATCGCGATAGCGCTCGCCGCCCTCCACGCGGATGGCTTCGACGGACAGGCCGTGGTGCTCGACCTGGATGCCCACCCGCCGGATGGCACGGCGGAGTGTCTGGCGGGACAGAAGCGGGCCTGGATTGGCTCGCTGTCCGGCAGCGACTGGGGCGCGTTGTCGCCCGAAGTGGATGAGACGCGCGTCCCCGAGGACACGGACGACAGGACGTACCTGGCCCTGCTCGACGGACTCCTGGAGCGCATGCCCCGGCCGGACGTGGCCTTCGTCATCGCGGGCAGCGACGTGCTCGCGGGAGACCGCTTCGGCCGCGTGGGCCTGTCCCTGGACGGCGCCCGTCGCAGGGACCGGGCCCTGGCGCGCGCCCTGCGTGGCATCCCCAGCGTCTGGCTTCCAGGCGGGGGCTATCACCGCGACGCGTGGAAGGTGTTCGCGGGCACCGTGCTCGTCCTCGCGGGGCAGGGCCGTCGCCGCATCAGGGCGCGCTACGACCCGCTGAGCGCGCGGTATCAGCGCATCGCCCGCTCACTGACGCGCGAGGGCGCGACGCCGCTGGACGAGCCCATCACCCAGGAGGACCTGGAGGGCTCCCTCGGCCTGAGCGGCGGCCAGCGCCAGCCGCGCATCCTCGGCTACTACACGGCGCAGGCGCTCGAGTACGCCTTCTTCCGCTACGGAATCCTCTCCTACGTGGAGCGGCTCGGCTACAGCCGGCTGCGCGTGGAGGTGGGCTCCGTGGGAGAGGGGGACCGGATGGAGGTGCACGGCTGCGCTGCGGGCCAGGAGCACCTGCTGGTGGACTGCGTCGTGGAGCGCCGCGTGCTGGCGGGGGAACCCTTCCTCTTCGTCAACTGGCTCAGCCTGCGCCACCCGCGCGCCCGCTTCAGAGAGGGGCGCTCGCGGCTCCCCGGCCAGGACGTACCGGGCCTGGGCCTGGCGCGCGAGGCGGCGGAGATGCTGCTCGTGATGGCCCGGCGCCTCGTTCTGGCGGGCGTGGCCTTCCGTCCCATGTGGTTCCACCTGGCGGTGCTGGCGCGCTCGCGCTTCCGTTTCCTCGACCCGGCGCGGCAGGGGCGCTTCGAGGCGCTGCTGCGCGACCTGGGGCAGCTGCCCCTCCTGGAGGTCTCCCAGTCGGTGGTGGACGGCCACGTCTTGCTCAACGGTCAGCCCTACGCATGGGAGGCGAGCGACATGGTGTCGCGCTTGGAGCCCGCGGCCGGAGACGGGGAGGCCATTGCCCGGGAGCGCGAGCGCTGCCGCTTCACCTGGGAACCCACCCGGCTGGCCACCGGAGCATGATAGGGAAGGGGCGTGGACCTGGACGCGCTTCGCCGTGAGCAGCACAAGCGCCGGCTCTCCTGGATGCCGTGGCTCTACTTCGTCCTCAAGCCCCGCCACCGTGAATGGGCGGATGCCTGGCAGCGCGAGGTGCAGGCGCTGCTGCGCGAACTGGAGACGGTGGAAATCGCGGAGGGGTGCTTCATCGCCCCGGAGGCGCGCATCTTCGCCGAGCCCGGACGCACCGTCTCCATCGGCCCCGGGTGCAGCATCGCCGCGGATGTCTTCCTCCACGGTCCCGTGACACTCGGACCCCGGGTGAGCATCAACGCCCGGGCGAGCCTGGACGGCGGCGCCGCGGGCATCCGCATCGGCGAGGGCACCCGCATCGCCACCGGAGCGACCCTCTACGCCTTCGACCACGGCATTGCCCCGGACCGGCCCGTGCGCGAGCAACCCGTCACCTCGCGGGGGCTCGTCATCGGCGCGGACGTGTGGGTGGGGGCCAATGCCGGCATCACGGACGGCGTCTCCGTGGGGGACCACGCCGTGGTGGCCATGGGGGCCGTTGTCACCCGGGATGTGCCGGAGTGGGCCATTGTCGCGGGCGTGCCGGCCCGCGTCGTAGGGGACCGGCGGCAGCGGCCCCGCTCAGGTGCTCCGGGTGGATGGGAGCCCGAAGACGGAGCGTGAACTTCTCCCGCCTTCATTGACTTCCAGTTATTGAGACCCAATATGCTTCGGGTCGACGTCGCCACGGGAGGGGAACCGCAGGGTCTGGATTCGCTCCCGGCAGCCGTAGGTGCTGTCAGGGCTCCGGCCCCTCTCCGATGAGGCGCTAGGGAGGCCAGCACGTGGCAGACGAGCAACGGGACGCGGCGGTCATGGACGCTCCCGGGAAGGCTTCAGGGACGGTTCCCGCCGACATGGCGTGTGAGCTGCTCCCTCCCATGAAGTCGCAGGCGGCACACGCCGGGAGCCAGGTGGAGTCCGAGCGCTTCCAGCATCTGGCCGAGCTGCTGCACGAGGTGGTGTTCCAGCTCGACGCGCAGGGGCGGCTCACGGTGCTGGGTGGTGCCTGGGAGCGGCTCACCGGGACGCCCGTGTCCGCGTGGCGGGGCCGCGCGCTCCTGGAGGCCATCCACCCGGAGGACCGCGAGCGTGCCCAGGCGTTGCTGGCGTACACGCCAGGCACCCCCGTTTCGCGCCAGGAAGTGCGCGTGGACACGGGCGGCGGCCATGGCGTCCGCTGGGTGGAGCTGTCCGCCCGGGCCCTGGCCACCGTGCCGGGCGAGGTGATGGGGACGCTCCTGGACGTGACGTCGCGGCGCACCGCGGAGGAGGCCGTCACCACCCGCGAGCGCTACCTGGACGCCATGGTGCAGGTGCAGCGGCGGATGATGGGGCACGAGCTGCCGGACGACCTGTACAGCGCAGTGGTCGAGCCGCTGGGCCACGTGTCCGCCGCCAGCCGCGTCTACGTCTTCGAGATGCACTTCGCGGAGAACGGCTCGCTGCTGGCGTCGCAGCGCGCGGAGTGGTGCGAGCCCGGGGTTCCTCCCAACCTGGAGGACCCCAACATGCACGGCCTGCCCTTCGATGAGGCCCTGCGGCCCCACCAGTCCGAACAGCTGCAGCGCGGCGAGCCGGTGCAGGGCCAGCCGCGCGACTTCTCGGAGCTGCTGGCGCCCATGCTGGAGGCGCAGGGCGTCCGCTCCGTGCTGCTGCTGCCCATGCACGTCCACGGGCAGCTCTTCGGCGTCATCGGCTTCGACAACTGCCGCGAACCCGAGTCCTGGGGCCCCATCGAGGTGAACCTGCTGTCGGGTGCGGCGGGCGCGCTGTCCCTGGCGCTGGAGCAGCGCACGGCCAACGCGCTGCGCATGCGCACGGAGACGACGCTGCGGCGCACCGAGGCCGGCGTCCACCTGCTCATCGAGGCCTTCCCGGACCCGGTGCTGGTGCACGTGGGCGACGGCGTGCTGCTCTCCGTCAATCCGGCGCTGGTGCAGTACCTGGGCTTCCGCGACGCCTCGGAGTTGGTGGGCCGCCACATGCTGGACCTGGTCCGCCCCGAGGACCGGGGGGCCGCGCAGCTCCACTTGAGCCAGGCGCTGGAGGGCAAGAGCGCGGCGCGCGTGGTGGAGATGCCGCTGGTGCGCAGCGACGGCGAGGTGGTGGTGGCGGACCTGGTGACGCTGGCCGTGGTGCTGGACGGCTCGCCCGCGCGCATCACCGTGGCGCGCGACTTCACCGAGCGCAAGCGCACCCAGGCGCAGCTCATGCTGACCGACCGCATGGCCTCCATGGGCCTTCTGGCCGCCGGCATCGCCCACGAGCTGAACAACCCCCTGGCCTACGTGCTGTCCAACCTGGACTTCCTCCACAGCGCCGTGGGCGGCGTGCGTCCACGGATGCTCTCCCCGGAGGACATGGTGGAGCTGCGGCAGGTGCTCGACGACGCCCGCGAGGGCGCCGAGCGCATGCGCCAGATTGTCCGCCAGTTGCGCGTCTTCTCCCGCGTGGAGGACGGCAAGGAAGAGTCGGTGGACGTCCACGCGGTGCTCGAATCCGTGACGCAGATGGCCGCCAGCGTGGTGCGCGCCCGCGCCCGGCTGGTGAAGGACTACGGAGAGGTGCCGCTCGTCCGTGGCAACGAGGGCAAGCTGTTCCAGGTGTTCCTCAACCTCCTCATCAACGCCGCGCACGCCATCGAAGAGGGCGATTCGGAGGCGAACGAAATCCGCCTCACCACCCGCGCGGAGGTGGGCGGCCGGGTGATGGTGGTGGTGAGCGACACGGGCCAGGGCATCCCCCCGGAGCACCTGCGCCGCATCTTCGACCCCTTCTTCACCACCAAGTCCTCCGGTCTGGGCACCGGCCTGGGGCTGTCCATCTGTGACACGATTGTGACGGCGCTGGGCGGCCACATCTCCGTGGAGTCGTCGGTGGGGGCCGGCACCACCTTCCGCGTGGCGCTCAGCGCCGCGCCGCCCAAGGCCCCGGCGAACCGGCCGGGCGCGTGAGCGCTGAGACGGCCGGTGTCACCTCCGGCCCTCGCGCGGACTGTAGCCCTCTCGACGGCTCGTTCTTCCGGTACTGCGCGCCCGCCCTGAAGCGTTATCCACTTCCACCCCAGGGGATGTCCCCTGGCGCCTTGGAGGCAGGCCATGCGCACCCACTTCGTCCGGCATCTGCTGGCGCTTTCGCTCGTGCTCGCGACGGGCGCCCAGGCGGCCAGCCAGCCCTGGCGGACCTCCCCTCATCCGGAGTCCTCCGCGTCCGGCCTGACGGGTGCGTGCGAGGACGCGCGGGACTTCCTGCTGGGCGCGGGCAGCGCCGACATCACCGGCCCCGCCGCCGAGGTGGGGATGATGGGCTACGGCATGCTGGAGCAGCAGACCACCGGCATCCACCAGCGGCTGCGCTCGCGCGCGTTCGTCATCGCCTCGCCCTGCAACGGCAAGCGGGTGGCCTTCGTCAGCGCGGACCTGGGCATGGTGTTCCAGGCGGTGAAGCAGCAGGTCGTGGAGCGGCTGCGCGCGCGTTATGGCGACCTGTACACCGACGACAACGTGCTGCTGAGCGCCACCCACACCCACTCCGGGCCCGGGGGCTATTCGCACTACACCCTCTACAACCTCACCACGCTGGGCTTCTCGCCGCAGAACTTCGAGGCCATCGTCTCCGGCATCGTCTCCTCCATCGTCCGGGCGCATGAGCGGCTCGCCGAGGGCACGCTGCGCCTGTCGTCGGGGGAGTTGTTCGGCGCCAGCCGCAACCGCTCCCCCAACGCCTACCTGCTCAACCCGGCCGAGGAGCGCGCCCGCTACGCGCACGACGTGGACACGCGGATGACGCTGCTGCGCTTCACCCGCGCGGATGGCACCGACATGGGGCTCATCAACTGGTTCGCGGTGCACGCCACGTCCATGGGCAACGGCAACACGCTCATCAGTGGCGACAACAAGGGCCTGGCCTCGTACCTCGCCGAGCAGGCGCAGGGGGCTGGGGACACGTTCGTCGCCGCCTTCGCCAACGCGAACGAGGGCGACGTGACGCCCAACATCCTGGGAGGCGCCCACGGCGGCGGTGCCAATGACTTCGAGGACACGGACCTCTCCGGCCGCAAGCAGTACGACTTCGCCGCGAAGCTGTGGGCGAAGGCGAAAACACCGCTCACGGGCGGCGTGGACTACCGACACGTCTACGTGAAGATGGATGCGGTGGACGTGGCGCCAGCCTTCGCGGATGGCGCGCCGCAAACCACCTGCCCGGCCGCCATCGGCGTGTCCATGCTGGCAGGGGCGGAGGATGGGCCGGGCGTCGGCGTGGAGGGCGTCACCTGCGGCGCCGGCCAGGATGCCTGGGGGCAGTTCAGTTGCTCGCTCGCCACCACGCCGTGTCAGGCGGAGAAGCCCATCGTCCTGGAGATGGGCAGCATGCGGCCCTTCCCGTGGACGCCGGAGGTGCTGCCCCTGCAACTGGTCACCATCGGCAACCTGGCGCTGGTGGCGGTGCCCTTCGAGCTGACGACCATGGCCGGACGCCGCCTGCGCGACACCGTGGAGACAGCGCTGGCGCCCGCGGGTGTGACGGACGTCGTCATCGCGGGCCTGTCCAATGCCTATTCGGGCTACGTGGCCACCCGCGAAGAGTACGCGCGCCAGGACTACGAAGGTGCTTCCACGCACTTCGGCCCGTGGACGCTCGCGGCCCTCCAGCAGAACTTCCACCTGCTGGCCACATCGCTGCGGGACGGCGCCGGTGTGCCTCCCGGGCCCACGCCCAGGGACTTGCGCAAGGAGCAGCTCAGCCTGCAACCCGGCGTGGTGTTCGACGACAAGCTCTTGTGGGTGGACTTCGGCGAGGTCGTCACCGACGCGCGGCCCACGTACTCGCGCGGCGACACGGCGAGCGCCATCTTCTGGGGGGGGCATCCCAAGAATGACCTGCGCCTGGAGGGTACCTTCCTGCGCGTGCAGCGGCGCGAGCCGGACGGCACCTGGACGGACGTGGCCACCGACGCGGACCCGGCCACGCGCTACCAGTGGCGGCGCGAGAACTGCGTGCCCACGTTGGCGTGCTCCCACGTCACCGTGTCGTGGGGCATCCCCGACGACACGGTGCCGGGCACGTACCGACTCGTCCACGAAGGCAACTGGAAGTCAGGCTGGGACGGCAACGTGCGGCCCTACTCCGGTGCCTCACGGACCTTCACGGTGAAGTGACGCGCGGCCAGCGTCAGAGCACCACCTCCGCGCGCATCAACGTGGACGTGGGCGTGGTCAGCCGGTGGGGCTGCACGCGGCGGATGAGCTCGCACAGCCGGGCGGATGGGTTGATGAACTGCACGCCCACGCCCGTGGACAACATGCCCCATGTTTGCGCCTGGGCGGCGTCCACGTGGCGCACCACCTCGCCCGCGCACTCCACCAGTTCGCCGGCCAGCAGCAGGGTGAACTCCAGCCGGTTGAACAGGCGCGGGAAGGGGTCCGCGCAGCACATGAAGAGCCCGCCCCGGCTCAGCTCCGTGCACAGCACCTCCACGTCGCCCGCGCCGGAGCGGCGCCGCACCCGCGCTACCCACGTCAGGGGTGGGGTGAGCGCGTTGGGCTCCGTCGCCGGGCCCTCCGTGTCCAGCCACGCCAGGGACGGCACCGGCGTGTGGCTGCGTGGCGGCGGCGTCTGCGGTGACAGGGCGTCCGCCAGCGGCTGGGCGGCGGCCAGCAGCAGGGCCTCCTTGAACTCCAGCGCGGTGGCGTAGCGGTCCTCGCACCGGCGCGACAGCGCGCGCAGCAGCACCTCCGACAATGCGGGCGGCACCCCGGGCACCAGCAGGTGCGGCGGCGGCGCGCCCACCGGGCCCGTGCCCAGCGCCAGCTCCACCATCTGCCCCCGCTCGAAGGGAAGCTGCCCCGTGGACAGGTAATAGGCCGTCACCGCCAGCGCGTAGATGTCCGCGCGTCCGTCCACCGGCTGTCCCGCGGACTGCTCGGGCGCCATGTACGCCGGCGTGCCCAGGACGATGCCCGCCGCTGTTTCATCCTCACCCGGGTGGGGACGGCGCGCCTTGGCCACGCCGAAGTCCAGCACGCGCAGCGACGGCGGCTCGCCCGCGTGCCGCACCACGAAGAGGTTGTCCGGCTTCAAGTCCCGGTGCACCACGCCGCACCGGTGCGCCGCGTCCAGCGCGTCACACGCCTGCGCCAGCAGCGACACCAACGCCGCGGGCACCATGGGCCGGGGCAGGTGCGACATGGGAACGCCTTCCAGGTACTCCATGACGAAGTAGTGGATGCCGCCGGGCGCCTCGTTGATGTCGAAGATGTGGACGATGTTCGGATGGCCCACCACGTTGACCGTGCGTGCCTCCGCGTAGAAGCGCGCGCGCAGGCTTTCGTCCCGGCCCAGGTGGGGGTGCAGCACCTTCACCGCCACCCGTGCGCCAATGCGCGTCTGCTCGCCCAGGTAGACGGTGCCCATCCCTCCCGCGCCCAGCCGGCGGACCAGCCGGTAACTTCCCAACGTCTGGCCCGTGAGGTCCGCGGGAGGGGCTTCCGCGTCACCCGTGGACAGGTACACCTGCGTCCAGGGCTCGCCGCCACACGCCACATCGTAGGGATGCTCGGTCAGACAGAGCTCGCAGTGCATGGTTCCCTGAAGCAGACACCAGGGCGGCGCCCGGGCGCGCATCACCCCGGGCACGCACCGTCTGTCAGGTGGCAATGTGGCGCCGCTCCGTCGACCAGCGGACCGGTGACTCCTGCCGTGGGACGGCTGGCCTCAGCTCGCGGTGAAGGGGGCGGCGTCGACGCGCACACCCACGTACGACGGGAAGCGTGGCACGCCGTCGTTGGACAGCTCCTGGTAGCGGAAGGTGATGATGGCACCCACGGGTGGCGGCGCTGCGCGCTCCGCGTCCGACAGGCCCGTGCCCACGCTGAAGCGCGTGCCGTTACGCAGCTCCACCTCCAACGCGCCCAGGCGGCCCTTGTGGCGGCCCGCGCCAGCCACGTGTCCCACCACGCGCGCTTCGTCGTCCTTGAAGCTCTTCACCTTGAGCAGCGTGTGGGAGCGGCCCGCCTCGTAGCGCGACCCGGGCTGGCGCAGCATGAGGCCTTCTCCACCCAGTGCCTCCACGCGCGCCAGCTCCGCGCGCAGGTGCGGCGTGCCGTCACAGCGCGCGTGGGCGTGCCACTGCGCATACGCGGGCTTCGCCTCCTCCATCCACTGCCGGCAGCGCTCCAGCCGCGCCTCGAAGGTGCCTTCCACGCCGGGCGCGTCGAAGGCGACGAAGGCCAGCTCCTTCCAATCGTCGCTGCGGTCCTGCCGGCGGACGATGCTCACCGTGCGCTGGAAGCGCTTGCGCCCGCCGAACAGCTCACCGTCGAGCGGGAAGTCCGGCAGCCCCGCGGTGAACCACTCCGGCGCGAGGAACGCGTTGCCCAGCCGCGACCAGAACTGCTTCCCGTCCCAGTACGCGCGCACGCCGTCCAGCTTCTCGCTCATCCACCAGCCGGTGAGGTCCACGTCGTTCTCCCACGACTGGGCCAGCAGCAGGGGCGGGGCCTTGGTGTCGTCGCTGGCCGACGTGCTCCTCGTCGGACGAGCGGGGACCGCGGGAGCGCCGGACGCGTCACCGCCGATGCGCGCGTCCTCCGCGGCGTCTCCGCGCACGCGGCGCAGGTGCTTGCAGGTGCGCCGCTCGATGGCCACCGACTGGTTGCGCCAGGCGGGGCATGAACACGAATACACACCGCCGGTGTTCTTGAGGATGTAGGGCTTGGAACCCGAGCCCTGAACCGAGACCTGCTCCCCGTCCGCGATGTCCGCCATGACCAACCCTTCGTGCCGCATCCGGAGCGGCGATGGGATGAAGCATACCCCCTGGGGCCGACGTTTCAGGACGTGATGCGGTGGGCATCCCGCCTCGGAAGGGGTGGCGCGAGGCCGTGGGGCACCCCACGATGTGGAGTGGGCCCTGGAACCAGGAGGAGTCGCGTCAATGGTCGTCATCGTCATGGGGGTATCCGGAGCGGGGAAGACGACGGTGGGCCGCACCCTGGCAGCCGAGCTGGGCTGGCGCTTCATCGACGCGGATGACCTGCACCCGCGCTCCAACGTGATGAAGATGGCCGCGGGCGCGCCGCTGACGGACGAGGACCGCGCGCCCTGGCTGAGCAAGCTGCGCGACGAAGTGGCGCGGGCGCTGGCGCAGGGCGAGGACGTGGTGATGGCGTTTTCCGGCCTCAAGCAGGCCTACCGCACGCTGCTGGAGGAGCTGGACCCCGCGCACGTGAGGTGGGTGTTCCTGCACGCGCCGCATGAGGTGCTCGCCCGCCGGATGTCGCAGCGCCAGGGGCACTTCATGCCCGCGTCCCTGCTGGAGAGTCAGATGGCCGCCATGGAGCTGCCCTCGCGCGCGCTCAGCGTGGACGTGACGCCGCCGCCGGCGGACATCGTGAAGCACATTCGTGACGAGCTGGGAGTCTGACGGCTGAACTCTCGCGTCGAAGCAGGAGGACGGCTCGCCCCTTGGCCGCCCGGCTGATGTATAGCGCTCCGTTGGGTTGCCAACTTTCCGCTTCATCCACCCTCAAGGACCCGCACCATGCCCACCGCTTCGACGCCACCCATCTCCGCCCAGGATGCCCTCGCGCGCCTTCGGGAAGGCAATCAGCGGTTCGTCCTGAACGCGCGCAGCATGGACAACCTGCTCGGCCGTTCCGCCCGGCAGGCACTGGTGGCGGGGCAGAGTCCCATCGCCATCATCCTCTCGTGCTCGGACTCGCGCGCGCCGTCGGAGTACATCTTCGACCAGGGGTTGGGGGACCTGTTCGTCATCCGCGTGGCGGGCAACGTCGTCGCGCCGTCGCTGGTGGGCAGCGTGGAGTTCGCGGCGGCGAAGTTCGGCACGCGCCTGGCGGTGGTGATGGGGCATTCGCACTGCGGCGCCATCCAGGCCACGCTGGACTACGTGCGTGACGGCAAGGGCACGGTGTCCGACAACATCCACGACATCGTGGAGCGCTGCCGCGCGCCGGTGATGACGGTGGTGAGCGCCGCCGGGCCGAATGCGGACCCGGAGTTCCTGATGAAGGAAGCCGTCCGCGCCAACATCCGCAACTCCTGCGACAGTCTCCGCCATGGCAGCCGCTTGCTGGAGCGTCTGCGCCGCGAGGAAGGCATGCTCATCGTCGGCGCCGAGTATTCGCTGGAGACGGGCGCGGTCGACTTCTTCGACGGCGTCTGAGAGAGGACACGTTCATGAAGAAGCTGGTCAACGCCCCTCGCGCGGTGGTGCGGGAGATGCTGGAGGGGTTGGTCTCGCTCGCCCCCGGACAGGTGCTGCTGGAAGGGGAGTCGGTGGTGCTCCGCGCCGACACGCCTTCCGACGTCCGCGCGCGCAAGGTGGCTGTCATCTCCGGTGGCGGCAGCGGCCATGAGCCGGCGCACGCGGGCTACGTGGGCGCGGGCATGCTGGACGCGGCGGTGGCCGGTGACGTCTTCACCTCACCCAGCACCGATGCCGTGCTGGCCGCCATCCGCGCCGTCGCGGGGCCCGCGGGCGCGCTGCTCGTCGTGAAGAACTACACCGGGGACCGGCTCAACTTCGGGCTCGCCGCCGAGCTGGCGCGCACCGAGGGCATCCCCGTGGAGATGGTGGTGGTTGCGGACGACGTGTCCCTGCACGATACGGTGGAGCCCGCGCGGCGCCGGGGCATCGCTGGCACGGTGCTGGTCCACAAGGTCGCGGGCGCGGCGGCCGCGGCGGGCGCGGCGCTCCAGGACGTCCTCCGCGAGGTCACCGCGACGGCGGAGGCGCTGGGCACCATGGGCGTGGCCCTGGGGCCCTGCACCGTGCCCGCGGCGGGCAAGCCGGGCTTCACGCTGGGGGAGGACGAAATCGAGCTGGGCCTGGGCATCCACGGCGAGCAGGGCGTGCGGCGCGTGCCGATGCAGACGGCGGACAACCTGGTGGACACGCTGCTCACCACCATCGTCGAGGACCGGCGCATCAGCTCGGGAGACCGGGTGGTGCTGCTCGTCAACGGACTGGGCGGCACGCCGCCCATGGAGCTGGCCATCGTCGCCCGGCACGCATTGGCTGTTCTGCGTCAGGGCGGCATCCGCGTGGAGCGCGCGTGGAGCGGGACGTTCCTCTCCGCGCTGGAGATGCCCGGCTGCTCGTTGACGCTGCTGAAGGTGGACGACGCGCGGCTGGCCCGCCTGGATGCGGCGGCGGATGCGCCCGCGTGGCCCGGCGCGGGACGGCTGCCGAAGGAGCCGGCGGGGTACCGGCCTTCGCCCTCGGCGTCTTCGGCATCGCTTCCCGCGGAGGCGCCGCAACCGGGGATGGACCGCTTCCGGATGGCCGCCCTGCGGGTGGCGGACGCGTTCGAGCAGTCGGAGCCCCGGCTGACCGCACTCGACAGCGCCGCGGGCGACGGTGACCTGGGCCTCAGCCTGGTGCGGGGCGCCGAGGCGATTCGCGCCCTGCCAGAGGACGTGTGGACGAGCCCCGCGCGCGCGTTGACGGCGCTTGGCAACGCGCTCCGGCGCAGCATCGGCGGCAGTTCGGGGCCCTTCTATGCGACGGCGCTGCTGCGTGCCGCGCGACGGCTGGCGGAAGGGTCCGTGGATGCCGCCGCCTGGGCCGAGGCCTTCGACCTGGCCGTCACCGCTGTATCGGAGCTGGGCGGCGCGCGGCCCGGAGACCGCACCATGCTCGATGCGCTGCGGCCCGCCGCGGATGCGTTCGCGAAGGCGGTGCGGGACGGACAGGGGGCTCGTGACGCCTGGACCGCCGCGGTCCAGGCGGCCGAGGCGGGAGAGGAGGCGACGTCCCGGATGCAGCCGCGTCTGGGCCGCGCCAGCTACCTGGGGACGCGCGCCGTCGGCGTTCCCGACGCGGGCGCCGCCGCCGTGGTGGTGTGGATGAAGGCGCTCACGCCCTTGCTCGGCTGAGCGCCGTCGAGGACCGCGCCCCTCGGAACGAGCCCCGCGGCGTCACTTCTGGCGCACCGTGGGGCCGGAAGTCCCGGAGCGCGCGGGCCCCTGAGGCGCAGCGCGTCCGGCTCCCTCAGGATGCAAAGTCCGTGGAGAGGGACAGCGCACGGTGGGCGGCCATCTCGCGGGCGACGAAGGCGTTCTTGTCCTCGATGCTCTTCACCGTGTCGCTGCCCAGGGCGAGGCGCAGGGGTGGGTTCTCCATCTTCGCCAGTTCGAGCATCGCGGTCGCGAGCTTTGATGGGTCCCCCGGCTGACGGTGATTGAGCTCGGTGGCGTGTGTCCGGATGGCGCCGACCGTCTCCGCGTAGTCGGGAATGCTGGCCGCGGCCCGGGTGAGCGAGGCCGCGTCCAGGAAGTCGGTGCGGAAGTAGCCGGGCTCGACGACGGTGACGTGGATGCCCAGCGGCGCCAGTTCCTGGTGCAACGCCTCGCTCAGCCCCTCCACGGCGAACTTCGTGGAGCAGTACACACCCCAGCCCGCCCCCGCGTGGTAGCCGCCAATGGACGACAGGTTGATGATGTGCCCGGAGCGCAGCTGGCGCATGCCAGGCAGCACCGCGCGGGTGACGGTGAGCAGTCCGAAGACGTTGGTGCGGTAGACCTTCTCGACTTCCTCGGCGCTCGCCTCCTCGACGCCGCCGAGCAGGCCGATGCCCGCGTTGTTCACGAGCACATCGATGCGGCCCGTGCTCGCCACCACGCTCCGGGCCTCTGCCTCGTTGGTGACATCCAGCTTCGCCGCCACCAGCCTCGGGTGGGGCGCCAGGGGAATGCTCTTCGGATTGCGCGCCGTGGCGATGACACGGTCTCCCGCATCGAGTGCCGCCTGCGCGATGAGAGCGCCGAAACCACGGGATGCGCCAGTGATGAGCCAGGTCTTCATGGGGTGTGCTCCTCTTCGAGGGGGTGCGCGCAAAGAACTACGCCGCGTTCGCTCGTGAGAGAATGCGCACGGTGTGCACAAGACTGTTGAGTGCAGTCCAATATGCGGGAGGCGCCCGCCCATGCAGGCGGACATCCGTGAGCTGACTCCGGTTCACCAACGGCTCACGTTACGCGTGGGAGATGGAGCGTGGCGGCAAGGAGCTGGAAGTGGAGACGCGCGGCACGCTGACGATGAGTGACCAGGTGGAGATTCTCGAAGCCGCGCTGGCCGGATTGGGGCTGGCGTATGTCTTCGAGTCCCAGGTGGAGTCCCTGCTCCGGCAGCGACGGCTGGTCCGCGTCCTGGATGCATGGTGCCCGTCCTACCCGGGCTTCTTCCTCTACTACCCGAGCCGCCGGCACCTGCCCCCCGTGCTCAAGGCGTTCGTCGACTTCGTGCGGGGAAGGCCGAAACGGCAGAGAGGAGTCCGGGCGTGGCGCGCGCGTTCAGCGGACGCCCGGATTCGGACCTTCCGGCCTACTGCACCCAGCGTTTGCTGGTCTGGTACGCGTTCACCAGGGGGGAGACCAGGGTGATGCGCGGCCCCCAACGGGTGGCGTCCTCCTGGTCTTCATCCCGCAGGGATTTCAGTGAAAGAATTTCCGACATACAGGCCAGCGGCGCGTGCTGCCAGACCTGGGTGAGGTCGTCGGCGGTCACGTCGCCGATGAGCTCGCCGTGCACGTCGTCCACCACCGGCAGCCGGCTCGGGCCATACCGCTGCATCAGTGACAGTGCCCTCACCACCGTGTCCGTGGGGAAGAGCGTCACCGCCTTCGCCACCCTGTCCTCGCGCTCCACGTACAGCTCCGTCATCGCCGGCCTCGCCACCCTGTTGTTGCCCTGCGAGGCACCGTAGCAAGACAGTTGCCAACAACCGGGGCGTTGCCCGGCACGGGCGGGGAGGCAGGCGAGGGCTGGCTGCTGTCGCCCGGGTGACACACTTCGTGGGACGAAGGCGGCTACAGCCGGATGCCCACCGAGGTCCGCAACTGGGTGTCGAGCTTGGGGACGCCCATGGGCGGAGAGTTGTCGAAGGTGAGGTTGAAGCCGATGCCCACGCTGAGGCGTTCGTTGGGCTTCACCTCGAAGATGGTGTCGTTGAGCAGGCGGATGTCGGCGGGATTCGTCACGCGGGGCTGGGCGTAGAGCGTCTGCACCAGGAAGACGTTCTCCATGAACTCCAGCCGCCCCAGCACGTAGCTGGACAGGCGCGGGTCGGTGCGGAACTCCCCGGCATCCGGTTCGGAATCCCGGCGGATGCGCTCGTGCTCCAGCATCAGCGCGAGCCCCACCACCAGCATGGCCTTCTTGTCGGTCAGCACCCTCACCCGGGGCCCCGCGCCCAGCAGGGCCCGGAACTGGATGCGGCGGAACTTGTCGAACTCGTGTTGGAGGAACACCTCGCCGGAGAGCCGCTCCGTGAATCCGTAGCGGTAGCGGACGTGCTCCATCACCTTGCTGACGATGACCTCATTGGCGGCGAAGGCGTACTCTCCCCGGATGACGGCCAGCCAGGTGTGCTTCTCGCTGCGCCACTGGCCCAGCAGGGCGCCGCGCACGCTGAAGAGGTCGGTGCTGCCCGTGCGCCAGTCCGCGCCCAGGTCCACGGCCACCGAACGCCCCGGGCCCGTGTTCTCGTCGAACAGCGCCTGGACGTTGACGATCTGCGCCGCCGCGCTCGCCGCGTGAAGCCACACGAGCAGCAGCACCCACCTGCTGGATTTCCGTCCCGCCATGGCCCGGGTCTGCCCCGTCGGCCGGCATGGTTCAATGGCTCCCGTGCGGCTCAGGGCAGGCGCTCCACCGTGGCCCCCGCGCGCTCCAGCAGCTCCCGGTACCAGTCGAAGGCGCGCGCGGTCCGCTCGCCCAGGGCCTTGGCGCCCCAGAGCACGGTGAGGGTGCGGCGGGTGTCCGCGTTCGTCTTGGTGCGCTGCGCGTCCTTGACGGCGTTGGCGCACGGGCCTTCTGCGTCGAAGAGACACAGCAGGCCCGCCAGGTCGATGCTCTGCCCGGACGCGTTGAAGACGTACTGCGCGCCCTCCGGGGCCACGCCTACGCGGAAGGGGGCGGTGGCCCGGTCCAGGTCCACCACGCTGATGGGCAGGCCGCTGTGCAGGGACACCGCGTTGCAGGCATCCACGGCCAGGTTGATGGCGCCCAGCGAGCCGTCACCCGAGGCGCGCACCAGGTACTCCGACGCGGGCTTGCCACGCCCGGTGGGCTTGTAGCCGCCGTGGCGGAGCATGTCGCGGATGGCGCCGCGCACGGTGTCGTCGCTGGACAGGGGCGCGGTGGCGCCGGGCTTCAGCAGGGCCACCAGCCACTCCGGGGAGGGCAGTCCGCCCAGGGGCGCGGGGAAGGTGGTGGTGAAGGCCAGGGTGTCCAGGGAGGGGTGGGCGTCGACGGTCAGCACGGCGCGGCAGTCTATGCCATGGCGCGAGTGGGGGCAGGTCCCACTTCCAGCCTGGGACCGGGGGCTCCCCCGCCTGTCGGCTCCCATGCAAGAGAAGTCGCTTCCCAGGGGTTCGGAACATTCTTCCCGGGGCGGGCTACGTGGCATAAGGGCGCCGCACCCGCTTCCGGGCCCCCCGCACGCACATGATTCGTCTCGACAACATCAGCAAGCAGAACGGCCAGCAGATTCTCTTCATCGAGGCCTCCGCGGCGCTCCACAAGGGGGAGAAGGTGGGCCTCGTCGGACCCAACGGGGCCGGCAAGACGACGCTGTTCCGGATGATTACCAGCCAGGAGCACCCCGACGAGGGCCAGGTCGCGGTCGACCGGGGCGTCACCATTGGCTACTTCAGCCAGGACGTGGGTGAGATGGAGGGCCGCAGCGCCGCCGCCGAGGTGATGGACGGCGCGGGCCCGGTGAGCACGGTGGCCGCCGAGCTGAAGGAACTGGAGGCCGCCATGGCCGACCCGGACCAGGCGGACAACATGGACAAGCTCGTGGAGCGCTACGGCCTGGTCCAGGGGCGCTTCGAGGAGCTGGGCGGCTACGCGCTGGAAGGCCGCGCGCGGGAGATTCTCGCGGGCCTGGGCTTCAGCCAGGAGATGATGGACGGCGACGTGGGCGCGCTGTCGGGCGGTTGGAAGATGCGCGTGGCGCTGGCCCGCATCCTCCTGATGCGCCCGGACGCGATGCTGCTCGACGAGCCGAGCAACCATCTCGACATCGAGAGCCTCATCTGGCTGGAGGAGTTCCTCAAGAACTACGACGGCGCGCTGCTGATGACGTCGCACGACCGCGAGTTCATGAACCGCATCGTGAACAAGGTGGTGGAGATCGACGGCGGCTCGCTGTCGACGTACACCGGCAACTACGAGTTCTACGAGCAGCAGCGGGCGATGAACGAGAAGCAGCAGCAGGCGCAGTTCGAGCGCCAGCAGGCCATGCTCGCCAAGGAGCTGAAGTTCATCGAGCGCTTCAAGGCGCGCGCCTCGCACGCCGCGCAGGTGCAGAGCCGGGTGAAGAAGCTGGAGAAGATTGAGCGCGTGGAGCCGCCCAAGCGGCGCCAGACGGTGCTCTTCGAGTTCCAGCCGGCGCCGCGCTCGGGCGACGACGTGGTGAGCCTGAAGGGCGTTCACAAGGCCTACGGCAGCCGCACCATCTACGAGGGGCTGGACTTCCTGGTGCGCCGCACGGAGCGCTGGGCCGTCATGGGCGTCAACGGCGCGGGCAAGTCCACGCTGCTGAAGCTGGTGACGGGCTCCACGCAGCCGGACACGGGCAACGTGGCGCTGGGGGGCAGCGTGAAGATGGGTTACTTCGCGCAGCACGCCATGGACCTGCTGGACGGCGAGCGGACGGTGTTCCAGGCGCTGGAGGACGCCTTCCCTCGCGCGGGTCAGGGCTCGCTGCGGGCGCTGGCCGGCTGCTTCGGCTTCTCCGGCGACGAGGTGGAGAAGAAGTGCCGCGTGCTGTCCGGTGGTGAGAAGGCCCGGCTCGTCATGGCGAAGATGCTCTTCGACCCGCCGAACTTCCTGGTGTTGGACGAGCCCACCAACCACCTGGACATGGCCACGAAGGAGATGCTGATTACGGCGCTCTCCCGCTACGAGGGGACGATGCTGTTCGTCTCCCACGACCGTCACTTCCTGGCCGCGCTGTCCAACCGCGTGCTGGAGCTGACGCCCGAGGGCATCCACCAGTACGGCGGCGGCTACACCGAGTACGTGGCCCGCACCGGCCAGGAAGCGCCGGGCCTGCGGAGCTGAGGCGCGCGGTTCAGGCACGGGCCGACAGCGCCCGTGCCCCGCGTGCTCAGGACTCCGCGCGGCTCCGTGCCGCCAGGACGCCCCGGAGCGCCCGCATCTCACCCAGCAGCTCCTTCGCCGCGCCGAGCGTCTCGGCCGAGGGAGCCGTTGAGGGCGGCGGCAGGGCCGGCTCGGCATGCTGCGGCTCGCCCAGCCCGGCGTCCCGGTGCATGCGCACGCGCGTCATGATGACGTCGCGAATCTCCTCCGGATTGTCCACGCCCCGGAAGTGGGCCTCATGCAGCCCTTCGCGGGTCGACGCGTCCGCGTCGCGCGAACCGCTGTTGCCGCCTCCACCCGCCGTCTCCACCTTCACGTCGGAGATGCCGAACAGCCGCTGAAGCGGGTTCTGCCGGATGGAGACCTGCTGGATGTTCGCGAAGGTCATCGTCTTCTCCTGAAGCGAGACGAGCCCTTCCCGGATGCGCAGGCTGCGGTCGGAGAGGATGTACCAGCGGTACTCGTAGTCGAGCCAGGCCACCAGGAAGGTGATGGGGAGCTGCACCGCGAACGCGAGCCAGGCGAACAGCTCGACGGCGAAGAAGACGGTATCCGCATACGCGTAGGGGATGTGCGGGACGAACCGGTGCTTCACCGCGACCCAGGTGAAAATCAGGCCCACCACGACGCTGGCCTGCCGCAATCCCCAATGGAGCAGTTGGAGCCGGCGATAGGACGGCGCGGAGCGGAAGACGCGCACCGCGGCCCCTTCGGGGATGTGGGGCGCGGGGGGCACCTTCAGCAGGCGCAGGAGCCAGGCAGGCGCGGCGTCAGACATCCTGCTTCTCCCGCGTGTCGCTGGCGCCCAGGCTCAGCCGCAACGCCCGCACCTCCGAGGCAATCTCCCGGAGCGTCGCCGCGAGCTCATCCGAACCTCCCGGCGTGACGTGCGCCGCGTCGTTCGCGGGCACGGCGCGCTCCCGGCTTCCCCGCATCTTCGAATAGAGGAAGTCCCGCATGGCGCCGTAGTCGGGAATGCCCTCGATGGTGATTTCCGCCTGCGAGTTGCCGCTGGCGGTCTGGATTTGAATCCGCGCGAGCCCGAGCCAGCGCTCCACCACGTTGCTGGACAGGTGGATGTCCTGGATGCGCGCGTAGGTGAGGGACACCTCGCGCCGGAAGAGGATGCCCCAGCGGACGGTGATGCCCTCGGCGTCCAGTGTGTAGCGGAGCGTCTGGTACTTGAAGTAGCGGATGAGCCCGAGGATGGGGAAGCCGGGGCCGGCCAGCAGCGCGCTGACGAGGTAGTAGGTGAGCAGGCTGCGGTGCGGCTGCAGCACCGTGGGCAGGCGCGACAGGAAGCCCCCGTCGCGGGTCGCGGCTGTGAGGGCGTGAGACGAGTCGGTCATGGACGGCCGTGCAGGATGGTGGCGATACGGACGAGCACCGGCGTGATTGCACCGGCCCGCCCGCGATTCTGCGCCCAGGGGGAGGGGGACGGCCACCCCCTCCCAGGCGTACCTATCCGCGGTGAATCAGAGCGGGGCGTCCGTCGCGCAGCTGGGCGCGTCGCTCTCCGCGGTCAGCCGAGCGAGCGACTTCGGGGCTGCGTCCGTGTAGGGCGACACGCCGAGCACCAGGCACGTCCGGTACACGAGGTCACCGCTCGCGGGGAATGCGTTGATGGGGAGCGAGGCGCCCGCGTTGAAATACACGGAGCTCAGCGCGGAGCCGTAGAACGGGCTGCTGCCCCAGGCGAACTTCTTGCCCGTCACCGGCGTCGCGGCCGACAGCCCGCTGTACTGCGCGGACTGGAAGGGCCACTCGCCCTCGGAGAAGCCCCCGCTGAGCAGCGCCCGCCCCGAGGCCGCCCGCGTCGTCCCGTTGTTGAGGCTGTAGCCGCCGTACACCAGCCCGGTGTTCTGGCCGAGCTTCAGCTCGACGAGCCCCAACTCATACAGCACGCCGGAGGTGGGGTGCCGCGCCAGCAGCGCATGGTACTTGCGCGTGTTTCCGATGGGCTCGTTCCACGTCCAGTTCGCCTCGGTGGTGAGCGCGCCCGCGGCGGCCACTCCGGTCGTGAAGTGGTGGAGGGAGTCACCCCACTGCACGTTGTTGAGGGTGGCGCTGGCGGTGGCGTCCGCGAACTCGACGACGCCGTAGGGGCCTCGCATGTCGAAGGACAGCTGGCCCGCGGTGGCCTCGCCCAGGTCCATCCGCGTGTCGATGCGCGGGAAGTCCGTGCCCTTCTGGAAGACCCACTGGATGGTGACGGGCACCATGAACTTCTGGTGCGCGGCGGACGCTGACGCCGTCGCCTCCGTCACGTTGGCCATGGCGGCGCGCGTGCCCCACTTGGGATACCGCAGCGTGAAGCTGTGGCTGGCGGAGGTGGACGCCGCGGAAATCTCCGAGCGCGAGGCCTCCACAGGAAAGCCCAGCCCCAGCGGCGAGTCGTCCTCGCCATGCCGCCCCGCGATGGTGCCGGACGTGCCGTTGTCGAAGGTGCGGTACAGCTCGTGGGCCACGAAGTAGCCGAAGCCCGCTTCGCCCCCGGCCGTGCCATCCACCGTCACCGTGCGCCACTCCGCGCCGGCGGGCACCTGATACGTCATCTGCACCGCGTAGCCGCCGTTGCCAGCGGGCGACTGCCGCTTGAGGGACACCGTGCGCGGGCGCCCCTGCGCGTCCGTCCATGCGTAGCGGTCCACGGGGATTCCCGCCACCGTGGTCGTCTCGCGAGAGACGCCATCGCCCTGCTCGGAGGTGGGCTCGGGGCCGGCGTCCGGGGCACCCGCATCCGGAGTGCCGCTGTCGCCGCTGCCTCCGTCCGTGCCCGCGTCCGTCACGCCCGCATCCTCCGGTCCCTCCCCTGAGCCGCCGCCGTCGCAGGCCCCCAGGGCCAGCGCCATTCCCAGCCAGAACCCCGCACGCCGTCGTCCGTTCTTGGTCATGGGCACAGTTATCCCGGAAAACGGGAGACTTGTGCCAGGGAGCCCCGGCCTTACTCGAACAGGCGTCCTGCCAGCCGTGCCAGCTTCTGCGCCTTGCCCGTGAAGGGTGGGAAGAACAGGTGGACCAGGGACGTGCGCCCCTGGCGCAGCACCGCGCGCTCGTGGCTGAAGGTCCGGAAGCCCGTCTCGCCGTGATACGCGCCCACGCCGCTGGCGCCCACGCCGCCGAAGGGCAGGTTCGGGTTCACGTTGTGCAGCACCACCGTGTTGATGCACGCGCCGCCCGAGCGCGTCTCCCGCAGCAGCCGCTCCACCGTGGCCTCGTCGTTGCTGAACACGTAGAGCGCCAGGGGCTTGCCGTCCTCGCGCACGTGCGACACCACTTCGTCCAGGGACTCGAAGCGCAGCACCGGCAGCACCGGTCCGAAAATCTCCTCGGCCATGATGGGCGTGTCCGGCTTCACGTCCGCGAGCACCGTGGGCGCGATGTAACGCGACTCCGCGCCCACGCCGCCGCCCACCACCACGCGCGCGCCGGCCTCCACGGTGCGGTCCATCAACTGGCGCACCCGCGTGAAGGCGCTGTCATCCACCATGCGGCACAGGTCCAGGCTCGCGCGGCGTGCCTCCTCGGTGCGGCCGTAGAAGCGCTCCAGGGCCTCCTTCATCGCCTCCAGCAGGGCCTCTTCCTTTGACGCGTGGACCCAGACGTGGTCGGGGGCGATGCACGTCTGTCCGCCGTTGAGGAACTTGCCCCACACCACGCGCTCGGCAGCGGCGGCGACATCCGCCGTCTCATCGACGATGACGGGCGACTTGCCACCCAGCTCCAACGTCACGCTGGCCAGGTGCTTCGCCGCGGCCTCCATCACCCGCCGGCCCACGCGGGCCCCACCGGTGAAGAAGACGTGGTCGAAGGGAAGCCGCAGCAGCGCCTCGCCCACCTCCGGGCCTCCCTCCACCACCGCGACCTCTTCTGGGGGAAAGACATCCTTCACCAGCTCCGCGATGAAGCGCGCCGTGTTGGGTGTCTTCTCACTGGGCTTGCACAGGACGGCGTTGCCCGCGGCCACCGCGGCGACCAGCGGCGACACCAGCAGGTGGAAGGGATAGTTCCACGGGGCCATCACCAGCACCACGCCCCGGGGCTCGTACTGCACCAGGCTGGACGTGCCGGTGAGCAGCAGGGGCGTGGAGACCTTCCGGGGCTTCATCCACGTCTTGAGGTGCTTCTGGATGGAGGCCAACTCCATCAGGACGGGGAGGACCTCGGTGGCCTCCACCTCCACGCGCGGCTTGCGGAAGTCGGCGTGGAGCGCCTCGGCCAGGGCCTCGCGCCGGGCGACGAGCAGCGTCTTGAGCTGCTCCAGCCGGGCCAGCCGTTCCTTCATGCCGCGGCGCGCCACCTCCCAGCGATGCGCATGGAGGCGGTCGAACGCCTCCTGCACACCGTCCGGCATCCGTGCTTCTTCCAACTTCACCACGCGCATCGCCCGGCTCCTTCCGGAGGTGCCCCGGCCTGGGTTGCCTACTCCATCAGCCGGGTCGCGCGGGAGGCCAATTCCTGCGCCTTCCCGCGATACGGCGGGAAGAACACCGAAGCCAGCGACTTCATCCACTGAACCATCACGGCCCGCTCATGGCTGAACGTCTTGAAGCCGAAATGGCCGTGGTAGTTCCCCAGGCCACTGGTACCAACCCCGCCGAACGGGAGGTTGGGGTTCGCGAGGTGGACGAGCACGTTGTTCACCACCGCGCCACCCGACGTGGTGTTCTGGAAGATGTCTTCCACCGCCCGCTTGTCCTGGCTGAACACGTAGAGGGCCAAAGGCTTCCCGCCCGCGCGGATGTGCGCGTAGACCTCTTCACGGGACTGGAAGGTGAGCACCGGCAGCACCGGTCCGAAAATCTCGCCCTCCATCACCGGGCTCTCCGCCGTCACGCCGGACAGCACGGTGGGCGCGATGTAGCGCGAGGGCTCGTCTGTCTCCCCGCCCACCTCCACCTTTGCTCCCGCGGCCACCGAGCGCTCGAGCAGGTCCTTCACCCGCCGCCACGCCACCGGGTCCACCAGTCGCGTCAGGTCAGGGCTCGCCTGCCGCTCCTGCTCCGTGCCGCCGTAGAAGCGCGTGATGGACGCCTTGAGCGCATCCAGGAACGCCCGCTCCTTCGACGCGTGCACGAACACGTAGTCCGGCGCCACGCACGTCTGGCCGCCGTTGACGAACTTGCCCCAGCACAGGCGCTCCGCCGCGGCGGCGACGTCCGCCGTCTCATCGACGATGACGGGCGACTTGCCACCCAGCTCCAACGTCACGCTGGCCAGGTGTTTCGCCGCGGCCTCCATCACCTTGCGGCCGATGCGCGTGTTGCCGGTGAAGAAGATGTGGTCGAAGGGCAGCTCCAGCAGCGCCTCCGCCGTCTCCGCTCCGCCTTCGAACAGCGCCACCTCGTTCTCGGGAAACACGTCCTTCACCAACTGCGCCAGGAAGCGCGAGGTGTGCGGCGTCTTCTCGCTGGGCTTGCAGATGACGGTGTTGCCCGCGGCGATGGCGGCCACCAGCGGCGACACCAGCAGGTTGAAGGGGTAGTTCCACGGCGACAGCAGCAGCACCGTGCCGCGCGCCTCGTAGCGCACGTGGCTGGACGAGCCCGCCAGCAGCATCGGCGTGCCCACCCGCATGGGCTTCATCCACGACTTGAGGTGCCGCACCGTGTGGTTCAGCTCCTCCAACGTGGGGTGCAGCTCCGTCAGCTCCACCTCCACCGCGGGCTTGCGGAAGTCCGCGTGGATGGCGTCCGCCAGCTCCGCGCGGCGGGCGATGATGGCTTCGCGCAGCCGCTTCAGCCGGGCGATGCGTTCGGCGGCCGTGGTGCGGGACATCGTCCAGCGGTGCGCGCGCTGGGCTTCGAACACCGCGCGGATGCGCTCGGTGTCGGCGGTGTGCTGCGTGTTGGCTTGAGACGCTGCTTCGAGCATGGGTTTCTCCAGGGGGTGGGAAAGGGGCCTCAGCGGGACTCCAGCCCGCGAAGAAGGGTGGAGAGGGCCGTCGTCAGCTCGGCGGTGAAGTCGACGCGCAGCGGCGCCAGGTGGGGCAGTGCCTCCAGCACCTCGCGCGCCACCGGGGCCACGTCCGCCATCTGCCGCAGACCCGTCACCAGCGCGTGCAGGTGGATGAAGAAGCGCGGGCCTTCTCCGGCATGAAGGAAGGACAGCCGCTGCTCCACCAGCGTGCCCGCGCGGACCAGCGCCGCCAGCAGCCGCTCCTTGAACGGGCGGAGCTGCTCGGCCGTCACGTTCTGCTCCAGCACCGTCTGCAGCAGCGCGAGCAGCCGCGTCAGGGCCTCCTCGCCCTCCAGCGACTCGGCCACCGTGCGCGCCAGCCGGGGCCCCGTCCAGGCCGACGTGTCCTCCGCCAGCAGTTCGTCCAGTCGGGCGAACCACGCGAAGAGCAGGTCCTCCAGCAGCGCCAGGAACAGCGCCTCCTTGGTGGGGAAGTAGAGGAACACTGTGCCCTTGGCCAGCATCGCCCGGCCGGCCACGTCCGCCATCTTCACCTCGGCGTAGGACGTCGCCTGATACAGGGCCAGGGCCTCATTCAGGATGAGTTGCCGCCGCGCTTCCTTGTCCTCGTCCTTGCGAGCTCGCTGGGGTAGGGCCCGATTCGCCTTCGCCGCTGAGGTGCTGGCCATGGCTCATGGATGAATGACCCGCGGTCATTCGTCAAGTGACTGAAGGTCATTTGTTCGCCAGGTGGCTAGGTGAGGATATGTGTGGTGGAGTGTGCTCCATGCGTCCCATCGAGGCGGAGCTCCTGTCGGGCAGCGCGCTGTACCGGGAGGTGGTGTTGGAGAAGCTGCTCCACGCCCGGGAGTCGGTGTGGATGGCCACGGCCAACGTGAAGGCGATGTTCGTGGAGCACGGCGGCCGTTTCGTCCCGCTGGTGGACGTGCTGGACACGCTCGCCGCGCGTGGCGTGGCGCTGCGCCTGTTGCACGCGGAGCTGCCGAGCCGGCCCTTTCGCGCCGCCTTCGACCGGCAGGCGCGGCTGGTGGCGGGTGGCTTGTCGCTCAAGGTCTGTCCGCGCGTGCACTTCAAGGCGGTGGTGGTGGATGGCGCCTGGGCATACCTGGGCAGCGCCAACCTCACCGGCGCGGGGCTGGGCGCCAAGGGCGACTCCGCGCGCAACTTCGAGCTGGGCTTCGTCACGGAGGACTTCGACGTCATCGACCGGGTGACGGCGCTCTACGAAGCGGTGTGGAGCGGCGCCGAGTGCAAGGCATGCAAGCTCCGCGCGGTGTGTCCCGACCCCATTCTGCCCGCAGGCAAGCGAGCGCCCACGCCGCGCCGTCCTCGCGCGGATGCCCCACGCCTGGGCAAGGCGCGCCGTCTCCAGCGGGGCGCGAAGGCCGCCACGCGCTAGGTTGGCCACATCGCGCGTCGCGTGATGCGGACGAGGAGCGGGTGGTGGCGCTGGAGCGCCTGGCGCCGGCGCCCAGGTCCTTGGCTTGAACCACGGCGCTGCGCTCTCTTCTCGATGCCGGGGGGACGGCTTTCAGCGGGAAGCGGCCAGGGCCTCCAGTTCGGGAGGAGGCACCGCGCCGTGTTCGCCCAGGAGGCTCGTGGCGAGCCGTTCCAGTGTCTCCCGCCACTCCGCGCGCTCCACGGCGGTGGGATTCTCGATGCAGTCGTCCAGCACGTCGTCCACGCCCAACAGGGGATGGGCGAGTTCCGCCAGCCGCTTGGCGCTCAGCGAAGGGTCCAGCTCCAGGCTGAGCAGGAGTGAGCCCAGCAGCGCCTGGTCGTGCTCGCGCAGCTCGGGGCGGAGGTTCACCTGCGTGAGCAGCTCAGCGAACACCGCGATGTCCTGCCACAGCCTCCGGCCGGACACGGCGTCATGGCCATCCCGCCCGCGCAGCCAGTCCAGCACCGCCGCCTGGAGCCGCCGCAGCTCGGTGCGGTCCTCGATGCGAAGGTCCTCGTAGATTTCCCGGCCCGTCAGCTCGGAGAAGCACACCGCGGCCCGGCGCAGCACGGGCGCCAGCCACGGCGCGGTGGGCTCCGCGCGCGTGAGCAGCCCCCGGCGGAACAGCACGTAGGCCTGACGCACCTTCAGCGACCGCTCCAGCTCCTGGGAGAGGAGTCCTTCGAGCCGGGGCGTCAGCCCCTCATGCGCGCACAACGCGCGCTCCACCGCGGCGGCGCACTTGAAGAGGCGGCGCCGGGCGCTGCCACACGTGGCGATGATGTTCCAGGGCGCCTCGGAGTCCGTCATCGCCCCCAGCCGCTCCAGCCGTTCGCCCAGGTCCATGCGCGCCATGAAGGCCAGGTCCGCGATGCGCTGCCGCCGGGTGTCGGCGACGAAGCCCGGCGGGTCCTCATCCTCTTCGTAATGGGCGCGAACGGAGCCCAGCGCCTGGGCCCCCACGAGGATGGCGTTCCGCAGCGCCAGCACGGATTCCTGCAAGAGGCGCGGGACCTCCTCCTGCTCGCACCGGCGCAGGTCCACCTGCCGCGCCAGGTGAATCGCGTCCGTCAGCGCTGTCTGTAATTGACCGGGCGTCAAGGGAAGCAGCTCCGAGGCCAGCGGTGGAAGCGCCGGCAGGGTGGGCGTCGCGTTCTATGTTTTTGTAGTGTTTGTAGATAAATATTGTCAAATCGCCGTGGAGTGCGGGAATCAGTCTGAAAGTCCGCTGAGCGTCGGAACTCCCGGAGTCTCGCGTGCCAGGTATCGCACCCACGAGGTGTCAATGGCTTGCGCGTCACCCGCTGAATCGCGCGGTCCCGCCTGACAACGTTTGAGAATGTTGAGCGCCTGTGGTGACTGGCAGGGATTGCCGGGAGCCAGCGGCTTCCCGGCTCCAGGGCGTGACTACTCGGGGACTTCGGACGTGGCCGCGACGGGGCCCTTGCCGGGCGCTCCGGCCACTTCCTCCATCAGGGCCTCGGCGGGTGGTGGCGTGCCGTTGCCCTGCGGCTGCTTCTGCCGGTCCCGCCACGCGCTGGGGGACTCGCCCACCAGCTTGCGGAAGAGGCTGCTGAAGTGCTGGAGCGAGGCGCAGCCCACCTCCACCGCCACTGCGGTGAGCTTCATGTTCGACTCGCGCAGCAGCGACTGCGCCATGCGCACCTGCACCGCGTTGAGCTCCGCCTGGAAGGACGTGCTGGCCTCCTTCAGCCGGCGTTGCAGCGTCCGTTCGGACATGCCCATCTCCCGGGCCACGTCCGACAGATTCACCTCCGGCAGCCGGCCCCGCATCACCTGGTGCAGCTCGCGCAGCAGGGGAGACTGGCCGGTGGCCTCCGCGACCAGTCCGTTGAGCTCCGCCAGCAGCGCCGCGGCCTCGGCCTCCGGCTGCCCCAACCACTGAAGGGCGGTGTCGGGAGCGGTGAAGGCCCGGCTGGGATAGGCCCCGGACAGCAGCGTGTAGAAGCCGCCCACCACCGCGCCCACCACGCCTTCAGGCCGCACCAGCGCCTGCTTCAGCACGGAGGTGCTGAAGTCCTTCTCGCGGGGCTGCATGTATTTGACCAGGGCGGTAAAGGCCATGGGGTCCGCGGCCTCCAGCCGGCGCGCGTCCACCAGCGAGGCATGCGGCTTGGCGGGGGACAACTCCACGTCCAGCACCTGGACGAGCCGACGCACCTCGGCCTCTCCGGGACGTCCCCAGAGGATGAAGCCGCACAGGTCCACCGAGGCGTACCAGTGGAGGAAGCCCTCCCCGACTAGGTAACGGCCGTGGGGGTCCCGGAGGTAATCTTCGACTCCGTCTGCCGATCGCACGGCTTGGCAGAATAGCGCTTCACCACCCGTGCCACCCACAACGGATTGATGGGGGAGAGCCCAGTCGTCAGCTCTGGACGGAGCCTGGACGTCCGAGCGAGCTCCTCGGTGAGGGCCGGAAGCTCGTACCAGGGCACCTGCGGCTTCAGGTGATGGGCCTGGTGGTAGCCCGCGTTGAAGAACCACCGGTTGTAGAAGGCGGAATAGGACGTGGTCCCCAGGGCGTCCTTCTGCTCGGAGTCCGTTTCGAAGTGGGCCGCCAGGTTGAGCCAGTGGATGCAGAACTGCGTCACCAGCAGCACCCCCCACCAGGCCAGGCCCAGCGCGGGCTTCCACACGATGAGCGCCAGCAGCGCGCCGTCCACCACCAGGAAATCCACCGCCAGCTCCAGCCGCTGGTTCTTCTTCTTCGCCCACTGCCAGACCTGGCCCAGCGTCTCGTAGGGCCACAGCCACGGCGTCAGCGCCGAGCGCAGGCAGTAGCGGAAGACGCGCTCTCCGGGACGGCGGCGGCCCCAGTCGCCCGGGCCGTCATCGTACCGGTGGTGGTTGAAGTGGTGGATGAAGTAGCCCCGGTAGGGGAACCCACACGCCATGCCCAGCGAACGGGATACCACCCAGTGCGCCAGCGGAGGCCGGGCGATGGACACGTGCATGTGGTTGTGCAGGACGGCGTAGTTCCAGAAGCAGATGGCCCAGCCCAGCAGGCACATGGCCAGCCGCCCCACCCAGGGAAGCGCGTCCCAGCTCAAGATGAAGGCTGGGAACCATCCCCACCACAACGCATGAACCGCGAGCTGCGGCAGGTCGGCTGAAGGGGGCGGGGGG
>NZ_JAAEAH010000049.1 GCF_010998615.1 Myxococcus sp. CA023
CCGTGGCACCGCCAGCGCCCCCGACGCCGCCCGCTCCTCCGGCCAGTGTCGCGGCCGTGGCGGCCCAGTCAGCCCCGGGCCCCACCCCGCCACCTGCGCCTCCGGCGCGGAGCCTGGGTTCGCGCGCCCAGCGTGAGTTGGACCAGCAGACGCGGGTCGGCGCGGGACAGCAGCTCTCCGTGGCGCAGCTCATCGCGCTCAAGAACGCGGGCATCACCCCGGAGCGCGTGCAGCAACTGACGGCCATGGGCTACACGCCGACCGTCTCCAACCTCGTGAGGATGAGCCACGCCGGCATCACCCCCGACTACGTCCAGGACATGAACACGCGCTTCGGCCGGAAGCTGGAAGCGAAGGAACTGACGCGCCTGCGACACCTGGGCGTCACGCCCGAGTACATCCAGTCCCTCAAGTCCGCGGGCTTCAACGTCGATGACTCGAAGGCACTGTCCCACGCGCGCGCCGTGGGCGTGGACGAGGACTTCGTCCGCGATATCAAGGACGCCGGATACACCGGCATGTCGCTGGAGGAGCTCGCCCACCTGCGCGCCGTGGGCGTGAGCCCCGAGTACATCCGAGCGATGAACAAGCACGGCCTGTCGAAGCTGAAGGCCCGGGAGCTGATGCAGCTTCGCGCCGTGGGCGTGGACCCAGGCTGGCTCGCCAGCATGCGCAAGGCGGGCGTGCAGACGATGAATACGAAGGAGCTCCAGCGGCTGCGCGCCACGGGCGTGGACGCCCAATTCCTGGGTGAGCTCCACGACGCGGGCCTGAAGGACCTCTCCGTCAACGAACTGGTGCGGCTGCGCACCGGCGGCGTGGACGCGGACTTCATCAGGAAGATGCGCGGCACCGGCTCGAAGTAAGCCGTTCGTCCCGCGCCCATCACCCAACACGTCTCGATTGCCCCACCCCGCTCGGCGCACGTCCCATCCGACGCGCGCCGCACGGGAGGGGTCTACCCGAAGGAGCCCACCATGCGTCTCATGTCGTCACGCCTGCCCCTCGTGGCCCTGTTGTTGATGGCCACCTCCGCCGTCGCGGCCTCTTCCACCTTCGAGCCTCGCGGCACCTGGTCGGCCTCGCCCAAGAGCAGCGACCCATCCACCCTGAACCTCCAGCTCCGCCAGGGCCCGCACCGCAACATGGGCTTCACGGAAGCCCTGGCGTCCTTCCAGGGACTGTCCACCACGGGCGGCGCCACCACCTTCACCCTGCCGCGCGAGGCCGGCACCTTCCGCTTCGAAGGCCAGTTCCAGGACGGCCAGGGCGCGGGCCACTTCCGCTTCGATGCCAGCAGCGACTTCCTCAAGAAGATGGCCACGCTGGGCTACTCGGACATCACGCCCGAGGTGCAGTTCCAGTTGGCGGCGACCAACGTCACGACCGCCCGCATCCAGGGGCTGGCCGCGCTGGGCTACAAGCAACTCAGCACGGAGGAGCTCATCCAGGCGGGCATCTTCGACGTAACGCCCGAGTACGCGCGTGGCCTGTCCGACGCGGGCTACCCCGGACTGTCGTTCAAGGAACTGGTCGAGAGCCGCATCCACCGCGTCACGCCCCAGCGCGTGAAGGAGTTCTCCGGCGTCGGCTTCGCGAAGCTGCCCTGGAATCAACTGACGGCCATGAGCATCCACGGCGTCACGCCCGACTTCGTGAAGCAGATGCGCGAACTGGGCTTCCAGGGCACGGACGCGGATGACGTCATCGCCTTCCGCATCCACCGCGTCACGCCCGAGTTCGTGAAGCAGATTCGTGAGCTGGGCTTCAAGGACCTCACGCAGGACCAGATTCTGGCCTTCCGCATCCATGGCGTCACGCCCGAGTTCGTGAAGCAGATGCGCGAGGCAGGCTACCCCAACGTCACCCCGGACGAACTGGTGGCCCTGCGCATCCACGGCATCGACCGCGTCTTCATCCGCGACATGTCAGGGACGGCGCCGAAGAAGAAGTGACGCCGGGCGCCGTGCACGCGCCCAACGGCTTCAGCATCCAGGGGCGTCGCCTCCCGCTCGCAGGTGGAGCAGGAGGCGACGCCCCGGGTCATCGAGCTGTAGTCCGCGGCTCACTCCAGCGACGGCGCCGTGTCGCCCGGCAGGAACACCCCCCGCGCGAGCGACACCGGCAGCCCGATTTGGAGGAGCCGGTCGTGAAAGTCCTTCAGCACCAGCGTCTTCCCGCGCGACTCCAGGTGGCGGCGGTAGTCGTCGCGCAGCTTGAAGATCTGCATGCGCCCCACGGCGTAATACAGGTACGTGGGGTCGAGCGTGCCGCGCTCCACCTCGCGCAGTGCGGGGAAGGGCTCGAAGTACGCAATCTCCGCGTACCGCTTCGCCACCGCCTCCACGGGCTCTCCGTACACGTGCAGCGCCAGCGCCGCGTACCAGCGCGCGTGCCGCTGGAGCGCGCGGCGGAGCTGCCCCAGCCGCACGGCCGGGTCACCATTCCCCAGGCCTTCATCCACCATCATCTGCTCGGAATAGTGCGCCCAGCCCTCCACCAGTGACGCGGGGGTGAAGACCTTGCGCACGTCCGTGGGAATCCGCGCGCCGTAGAGCAGCTGCACGAAGTGGCCAGGCATGGCCTCATGGACGGTGATGCCCAGCAGTCCCGCGCGGTTGAAGTACGTCAGGTGCTGGGCCTTCTGCTCAGGCGTCCAGCCAGGCTCCACGTTGGTGATGTTGTAGAAGGCCTCGGTGGCCTTCGTCTCGAAGGGGCCGGGGGTGTCCATGGACGCGAAACCCAACCGCGCGTAGGACGGCGTCTCCCGCACCACGGGCAGCCGGTCCGACGGCAGCGTGAGGATGTTCCGCTCGCGCACGAAGCGCTGCAGCTCCACCAACTGCGCCCGCGCCGACGCCACCAGCTCCTCCGCCTTCGGGTGGTCCTTCACCAGCTCCGCCATCACCTGCTCGGGCGTCTTGGTGGCGTCCAACCGGGCTGCCTCGCGCGCCACCCAGGCCTTGTAGTCGCGGATGGCGCGCTCGTTGATGTCGCGCAGCGCGTCCGCGTCCAGCGTGACGTGCTCCTCCAGCGCCAGCTTTTTCTCGAAGCGCTCGCGCCCCAGGCGGAAGTCGCCGTCCGCCTTGGGCAGCAGCTCGCGCTCCAGCCACACCGCGAAGGCCTCCATCTGCCGTGCGGCCTCCTCACGCGCGGCGGAGAAGGCGGCGCGCTCGCTCAGCGGCACCTGGGCATACCCCTGCGCCGCCAGGGCCCGGGGCAGGTCCGTGCGCAGATACGCCACGGTGCCGCGCGCGTCGCGCAGCGCGTACTCCGCCCACAGCTTCGGCACGCCGCTCAGGTTGAACTGCGCCGCGTCGAGCACGCCGGGGATGCGCGCCATCCGGGAGCGCATGGCGCGCATGCGCTCGGCCACGGGGGCGAACTCGCGTGACGACAGGCCGTCCAACCCGCTGGAGATGATGCCCACGTAGAAGCCCGGGTTGCGCTCCCAGGGGCGCACCTCCTCCAGCTCCAGCAGGTCGGCGCGCATCGCGTTCTCCAGCACGCGCACGTCCACGGCCGCGTCCCCCGACAGGCCACCGCGCGCCACCACCTGCTCCAGGCGCGTCAGCCAGCCGCGCAGCGCCTCCGCCTTGCGCTTCAGCGCGCCCGAAGAGACGTCCGGCAGGTGGGCGTCATGCATGTGATAGCCGAGCCGCGTGGCCCGGGTGGGATGCGCCGCCGCATACCAATCCAGGTACTCGCGCGCGAGGACGACATAGTCGGCATCCGCGGCGGAGACTGAAGCGGTGGGCATGGCCGTGGAAGACTCCGGCCCGGCCCCCGAGCGCGAAGCGCAAGCGGAGACACAGGCCAACAGGACGAATGCGGAGCGAATGCGCATGGCGCGTCGAGTCTCGTAATGGGACGGCGGTTCGGAAAGCGGGAAGCGCGCTCTGGATGCTTCTTCGTCGAACAGCTCTCGCCCGGGTTGTCGGCTGAAGGTCCCCGGTCTCGTACGCCGAGGCGCCCGCGGAGGGCGACTGTCACGCAATGACAGCCCTGGACCGACTCGCGGACGGCTTGGGTTTCGTCACATCCCGGCCAGATTGCGCGACCGCGGCACCCCACCGCAGCCAGCCACCGCAACAAGGAGTGAGTATGCGTCTTCGCGCACAAAGCCTTCCTTTGCTGTTGTCCGCCGTTTCAGGCATCGCCACCCTCGGATGCGGCATCGAAGCACCCTACCCGGTTCGCCTGGAGCACGGGGAGGTGGAAGCCTCCGCCAGCCGTGAAGGCACCGCGCGCCTGGGTGCGGCCTCCGGCTGGGACCTGTGCGACACGACGGCGCGGCTCGTGCGGGACATCATCCCGGGCGCGGGGCACTCCCATCCGCAGGACCTCACCCACGGCAACGAGGTCCTCCTCTTCTCCGCCACGGATGGCGTGGGGGGCCGTGAGCCCTGGCTGAGTTCGGGCGTGGCTCCGGGTACGCGTCCGCTGCTGGACGTGTACTCCGGAGGCCCGGGCTCGGACGCGGGCCCCTTCCTCCAGTGCGGGATGACGACGTACTTCGCGGCGAATGATGGAGTGCATGGCCGCGAACTCTGGAAGACGGATGGCACCACCGATGGCACGGAGCTGGTGAAGGACATCTCGCCGGGAGGGCTGGGCTCGGACCCGGAGCACCTGACCTTCTACGACGGCGTGCTGTACTTCACGGCGAATGATGGTGTGCATGGCCGCGAGCTGTGGCGCAGCGACGGCACGGAGGAGGGAACCTTCCTCTTGCGTGACTTCAGCACGGAGGGAGACCTGGTCTCCAGCCACTTCGAGATGGTGGCGGGGACGAACGCCCTCTACGTCAAGGTGAACATCTTCTCACCGACCGACCGCCAGTCGAGCCGGGTGCAACTGTACCGGACCGATGGCACCAGCTTCGTGCGGCTGGTGGACGGGACGGAAGAGAACATGCTGGGCGACCTGACGCCGGTGGGGGACAAGCTGTTCTTCACCTGGAACTTCGATGCGCCGCAGACGCGGCTCTACGTCACCAACGGCACGTCGAGCTGGGCGCGTTACGTGTACACGTTCATCGGCGCCCCCCTGGGGATGGTCGCTTACAAGAACAAGCTCTTCCTGAGCGCGGCGACTGGCGCCGGGGGGGTGGACTTCGAGCTGTGGCGCAGCGACGGCACGACGTCCGGCACGATGCGGGTGAAGGACATCTACCCGGGCACGGTGCCGTCGCAGCCGACGAACCTCACGGTGGTGAAGGACCGGCTCTTCTTCGTCGCGGATGACGGGGTGCACGGCCGCGAGCTGTGGAGCAGCGACGGGACGAGCGCGGGGACGAAGCTGCACGCCGACATCGCCGTGGGCGCGCTGGGCTCGGAGCCCGCGGAGCTGACGGCCGTGGAGGAGTACCTCTTCTTCAGCGCCCACACGGAGGCCGGGGGCCGGGAGGCGTGGGTGAGCGACACCCGCGAGCCGGGGGTGTTCGAGGTGCAGGGCATCGCGCCGGGGAGCATGCACTCGGACCCGAGCAACTTCGTGCGCTCGGGGTGGGACCTCTACTTCGTCGCCAGCGACAGCGCCGACTACGGCCGCGAGCTGCGCGCGCTGCGCATCCGGCCGGCGGGCATGTGTGACATGAGCGGCAACGGCGAGCTCTGAGCGGTAGACGCCTGCCCACCCTCGGCGCAGCCGGCCCCAGGGGCCAACCGGGACGGCGTTGGCCCCCTTCCCTTCCTGGCGCCGGGTGCCCACATCGGAGAACTGCCGAGTGGCAGGGGGCACCAGGAGCCGGCTGGTGTCCCCTTTTTCGTGCCCCCAGAGCGGCCGTCCGTCCTTCGAATTGTACGCCTCCGTGCATTTCTCCCCGCCTCCAGCGTCGTCTTGGGCAGAACTGTCATGCTGCTGTCCCGCTGCGGGCCGGCGCGTCTGACGCGTGCGGACGAGCCTGGGCTGGGCTAAGCGTCTGCCTGCCCGTCGGGTACCGCACAGGCCGGCGCCTGCGGCCCGCTCGCTGGAGGAGGTTTCAAGCGATGTCCGACACCGTGGTGAAGAAGAAGCGCCGTTGGCCCTATGTCCTTGGAGGAGTCTTCGCGCTCCTCGTCATCATCGTGGCCGTGGCGCTCTGGCGACTGGACGCCATCCTGCTGAAGACGGCCCGCGACCAGGCGGCCACCTATTCCCAGCTCCTGGGACGTCCCATCGAAATCGGGGACATCTCCACCAAGCTCTTCCCCACCATTGGCGCCCAGGTGGAGAACGTCACCGTCGGCCCCGCCGAAGGGGAAGACCTGCCGCTGGCCCAACTGGCCCTGATTGACGTCCGCGTCGCCGCAGGCCCGCTCCTGTCCTCCAGCGGCAAGGACATCCAGGTGAAGAACGCCGAGGTCTCCGGCCTCACCGTCAACCTGGTCCGCTTCGCCGACGGCACCACCAACGTGCAGCGCCTGCTCCAGCGGATGGAAGAACAGCAGCCCAAGGAAGAGGAGGCTCCCGTTGAAGAGTCCCAGCCCATGGACCTCTCCGGCGTCCACGTGGAGCGCGCGGCCCTCACCGACGGCGCCATCCGCTTCGTGGACCGCGGCGCCGGAGAACAGGCCCGCGAGCTGGGCGTGAAGGACCTGGACATCGAGGTGAAGGACCTCCGCGTGGGCAAGCCGCTGGTGGTGAATCTGGCCGCCGCCGTGCTCGCGGACACCCAGAACCTCCAGGTGTCCCTCCACGCCGCGCCGCTGCCGGCCACGCTGGTCCCCACGCCCGAGCGCGTGACGCTGAAGGCGCAGAAAATCGACCTCGCCCCGCTGGGCCCCTTCCTGCCGCCGGACATCGGCCTGCGGGCGGGCACGCTGGACGCGGACTGGCAGGCGGACCTGGGCAGCGCCGTTCCCGGCGGCCAGGGCCCCACGAAGCTGGTGGGCATCCTCAAGGCCCTGGGCCTGAGCTTCACCGGCTCCGAGGGCGGCAAGGCGCTGGACGTCGTCATGGACACCGACGTCGCGGGCGACATCACCACGGGTGACCTGGCGCTCAACAAGCTGAAGGTGGACCTGGGCCCCGCGAGCCTCACCGGCAAGGGCAGCGTGAAGGGCCTGCTGACCGACAAGCCCGCGGTGGAGGGCTTCGAGCTGACGGGCCGCAACCTGGACCCGGCCGCGCTCGCCGAGTACTACCCGCCGCTGCGCAAGCAGCTCAACGGGATGATTGCCGGTCCCATCGGCCTGGACGTGCGCGGCAGCGGCACGCAGGACGCCCAGGCCATCGACGTCAACGTGGACCTGACGCCCGTGCGGCTGCGCGTGCCGGCCCAGCTCACCAAGGACGCGGGCGGCGCGATGAAGCTCTCCGCGCGGGTCTCCGGCGCGGCGGCCACGGGCGGCGCCCTGCGCTTCGACGCGAAGGCGGACCTGGGCGGCATCGACCTGCGGCCCGGCCTGCTGGTGGACAAGGCCCCGGGACAGCGGATGGACCTGAGCGCCGCGGGCACCTACGCGCCCGGCAAGGGCTCCGGCATGAAGGTGGACATCCCCAAGCTCACCGCGAACGTGCTCGCGGACACGATGACAGGCAGCGCGTCCTTCGCGCTCGCGGGCGCGGGGAAGAAGCAGACGACGACGTTCTCCGCGGACCTCAAGAGCCAGAAGCTGGACGCGGACGCGCTGATGATGAGCGAGGAGGAAGTCCAGGCGCGTGGCGGTCCGCCGCCGGAGGCGCCGCCGTCGGATGACCCGACGCGCTTCAACGGCTTCCGGGGCGACATCCGCTTCGCGGTGGGCACGCTGCGCTACATGGAGATGAACATGACCCAGGTGACGGGCGTGGTGAAGATGACCGACGACCTCATCACGGTGGAGAAGTTCTCCACGGGCGTCTACGGCGGGCGCATCGTCGCGGACGGCACCACGATGCGCCTGGGCCCGCTGCCGGAGCAGCGCCCCTTCGAGGCGAAGGTGAAGGTGGAGGGCGTCGCGGTGGAGCAGGCGCTGACGCAATTCACGCCGCAGAAGGCCGTGACGGGCAAGTTCAACGGCAACGTGGACGTGAAGGGCGTGGGCTACACGCCCGACCAGCTCAAGCAGACGCTGCTCGGCGGCATCAACGGCGACCTGCTGGATGGCGAGCTGCTGGGCAAGGACCTGGTGGCCGCGGTGTCCGAGCCGCTCGCCAAGGCGCTGCCCATCGCGGCCAAGGGCCTGAAGAACGAGCAGGTGACGAAGCTGGGCGGTGACCTGCCCTTCAGCGTTCAAATCAAGGACGGCGTCGCCCAGCTCTCCAAGCCGCTGACGTGGGCGCGGCCGGAGGCGGAGCTGAGCTTCGACGGCGGCATCCGGCTGGATGGCTCGCTGGACCTGACGGGCTCCGTGTCGCTGACACCCTCCACGGTGAAGACGCTGACGCTGGGCAAGGTGACGCCGCCGGCCGCCATCCCCGTGGGCCTGAAGCTGACAGGCCCCGCGTGGAAGCCGGAGGTCACCAGCCTGGACGTGAAGCCAGCGGTGACGCAAATCGCGAAGCTGGCGGCCTCGTCACTGGCGGGCAGCCTGATTGGCGGCGAGCGCGGCCAGCAGGTCCAGGGCATCATCGAAGGCGGCGAGGACAAGCTTCGCGCCGAGGCCGAGGCCAAGCGCAAGGAGTTGGAGGCCAAGGCCGCCGAGGAGAAGGCGCGCCTGGAGGCCGAGGCCAAGAAGCGCGCCGAGGAAGAAGCGAAGAAGCGCCTGCGCGGCCTCTTCGGGAAGTAGCGGTCCGCGCGCGGCACCGGGGCTTCTCCGCCGGTGCCGCGGCCCCTGAAACACGCTGAAACGGCCGGGAAACACCCTGTTCACCCCGTCACCCGAGACCTGCCCTCGGGGACGAGTGTGGCATGCGCCCTGCTAGGGCTTCCTACCCGTTTCACGCGTCACAAGGGAGCGCGCGACATGCAGACGAGCGAGGACTTCGACCGCGGGGATTCGGTGACGCCGTCCAGCCCCAGGGTGGTGCCGGTGCGCGAACACCATCGCGTCCTCATCATCGGAGGTGGCACGGCCGGAATCACGGTGGCCGCCCGGCTGGCGCGCGCTGGACAGAAGGGCGTCGCCGTCCTCGAGCCCTCGCAGCACCACTACTACCAGCCCCTGTGGACGCTGGTGGGCGCCGGGGAGGCGCGCGTCGAGGACACCGTGCGCAACGAGTCCCGCCTCATCCCGCGCGGCGTGAAGTGGGTGCGCGACGCCGCCACGGAGATAGACCCGGAGGCGAGAGAGGTCCTCACCCGCGGTGGCCTCCGCCTGGGCTACGACTTCCTCGTCGTCGCCCCTGGCATCCAGCTCGACTGGGACAAGGTCGCGGGCCTGCGCGAGGCGCTGAAGACGCCGCATGTCAGCAGCAACTACGACGTCCAACTCGCGCCCAAGACGTGGCGCCTGCTCCAGAACTTCCAGGGTGGCACCGCGCTCTTCACCCAGCCCTCCACGCCCGTGAAGTGCGCCGGGGCCCCGCAGAAAATCATGTACCTGGCCGCGGACCACTTCCGCCGCACCGGCGTGCTGGAACGGACCAGCGTCGTCTTCGGCTCCGGCGCCAAGACCATCTTCGGCGTGAAGCCCTTCGCCTCCGTGCTGGAGGGCGTGGTGCACCGCTACGGCATCACGCCCCGCTTCCAGCACGACCTCATCGCCGTGGACGGCGAGCGGCGCGAGGCCACCTTCGAGGCCACGCGCGACGGGCAGACGGAGCGCATCACCCTGACCTACGACATGCTGCACGTCACCCCGCCGCAGAGCGCGCCGGACTTCATCAAGCGCAGCCCGCTGTCCTGGCGGGAGGGTCCGAATGCCGGCTGGGTGAAGGCGGACAAGTACACGCTCCAGCACCCGGACCATCCGAACGTCTTCGCGCTCGGCGATGCGTCGGACCTGCCCACCAGCCGAACGGGCGCCGCCATACGCAAGCAGGCGCCGGTGCTGGTGGAGAACCTCCTGGCCTGCATGAAGGACCGGCCCCTGCCCGCGCGGTATGACGGCTACGCGTCCTGCCCTCTCACCACGGGCTATGGGCGCCTGCTGCTCGCCGAGTTCGACTACGACGGCAAGCCCGCGCCCACCATCCCCTTCATCGACACCATGCAGGAACGGCGCGACATGTGGCTGCTGAAGAAGTACGGCCTGCCACGCCTCTACTGGGCATTCATGATGCGGGGCCTTGCGTAAGACGCCGGGGGTCGGGCTATGCACCGACGATGCCCACCTCCCGCCTCGTGCTTCCCGCCCTGGATGCCCTCGCGGGCCCCGTGCTGCTCGTGGACGACGCGAGGAAGGTGACCGCGCTCACGCCCGCGCTCGAAGCCCTGCTGGGCGGCACGCTGCGCGCAGGGACACCGCTGGCGCAGATCCTGAGGCGCGCTGACGGCACGGAGCCGCTGGAGGACGTCCTGAAGAACGGGCATGAGGCCTCCGTCCGCCTGCGCGTGGGTGGGCGCTCAAAGCCCGTGCGGGTGCGCGCCGTCCCCCTGGCGCGAGGGCCTCGGGCATCCGGGTGGGCCCTGCTCGTCTCGCCTGACGCGGTGGAAGAGACGAGCGGTCGCGCGGAGCTGTTCCACGGCCTGTGGACCCAGGCGCCCGAGCTGCGCCGCGTCTTCCGCATCGTCGAGAAGGTGGCCCGCACCGAGTCCAGCGTGCTCGTTCGCGGGGAGTCGGGCACCGGCAAGGAGCACATCGCTCACGCGCTGCATGCGCTGTCGGCACGGGCGCGCGGGCCGTTTCGCGCCATCAACTGCGCGGCGCTGCCGCCCAACCTGCTGGAGAGCGAGCTGTTCGGCCATGTGCGCGGCGCCTTCACGGGCGCGGTGCGCGACAGCCCAGGACATTTCCGGCTCGCGGACAAGGGCTCGCTGTTCCTGGATGAGGTGGCGGAGATGCCCCTGGACCTCCAGGCGAAGATGCTGCGCGTGCTGGAGACGCGCACCGTCATCCCCGTGGGAGGCCGCCAGCCCGTGCCCGTGGACGTGCGCATCATCGCCGCCACGCACCGGCCGCTGCGGCGCGAAGTGGAGGCGGGACGCTTCCGCGCGGACTTGATGTACCGCCTGCGCGTGGTGCCGCTCTTCCTGCCCACGCTGCGGGAGCGACGAGGCGACATCCTCCCACTGGCCCTGCGGTTCCTGGAGGAACTGCACCAACGAGGCGCCCGCCGCGTGGAGCGCTTCTCTCCGGGTGCCCGCCGCTTGCTGGAGGAGCACCCCTGGCCCGGCAACGTGCGCGAGCTGCGGAACGTGATGGAATACGCCTATGTCATTGGCGAAGGCCCGGTGGTCCGAGAGGCGGACCTGCCACCGGAGTTCTCCGAGCAGCGGCAGGCCGCTCCCGTGACGCAGCCTGCCCCGGATGCCTCGCTGGAGCCGGAACGGCTCCGCGCCGCGCTCGCCCAGGCGGGCGGCAACCGCTCCGAGGCCGCGCGCCTGCTCGGCGTCAGTCGCGTGACGCTGTGGCGGCGCCTGCGCGACCTGGGTGCGGCGGCGGAGCGCTGAGCGACGGGCGGGCGTCGGCCACGAAACACCACGAACATTGCACTCAAACGACGTTTCACTTCTGTTTCAGGTGCGTTTCACGACTGCACGCTTGAAGCATGCCGTCTTGCCCGCAGGGTCCGTTTCCGCGGTGCCGGCAACCCGCGTCCCCCCGACACGAGCCCCTCCCAGCCTGTTGGCACGTCACTGGCAATGACGGCCTCGCACCCCCACTCCGACGGAGGCGAACGATGCTCTTCCGCCAGCTCTTCGACGCGGACACCTCGACGTATACGTACCTCCTGGCCGACGAGGCCTCGGGCGCCGCCGCGCTCATCGACCCGGTGCTGGAACAGACGGAGCGCGACCTGAAGCTCCTCCGGGAGCTGGGCCTCACGTTGTCCGTGGTGCTGGAGACGCACGTCCACGCCGACCACGTCACCGGCGCGGGTGTGCTCCGTGAGCGGACAGGCGCCACCGTGGTGGCCTCCAGCCGCGGCGCGCCCTGCGTGGACCGGACGGTGAACCATGGAGACATCGTGCGCGTGGGCGGCCTCGAAGTCCGTGTCCTCGAGACGCCCGGTCACACCGACGACAGCCTGAGCTTCCTCTGTGAGCGCCGCCTCTTCACCGGAGACGCGCTGCTCATCCGAGGCACCGGAAGGACGGACTTCCAGAACGGCGACCCGGGCCAACTCTACGACGCCATCACCCGCGTCCTCTTCACCCTGCCCGACGACACGGCGGTCTACCCCGGCCACGACTACGCCGGGCACGCCATGTCCACGGTGGGCGAGGAGAAGCAGCACAACCCCCGGCTGGCCGGACGCACGCGCGCGGACTTCATCGTCTTGATGAACGCGCTCCAGCTCCCACCTCCCCGGAAGCTGGACGTGGCCGTCCCCGCCAACCGGGCCTGCGGACACACGCCGCCCTCACCTTCCCTCCAGGCCTGAAGTCACGCGGAGCCCCCATGCATCCTCTCTGCGACAACGCCACGCCCCATCCCGCGGGCTACCGCGACGTGGACGTGGGACAGCTCGCGGCGTGCCTGCCCTCCGAGCTCACGCTGGTCGACGTGCGTGAGGCCGCCGAGCTCGACGGTATCCTGGGCCACGTCGCGGGCATCCGGCACGTCCCCCTGGCCACAGTGCCGGATGTCGTCGACACCTGGCCGCGTGACACGGACGTGGTGCTGATCTGCCGCTCTGGGGCGCGCTCGGCGAGGGCGGCCACGAGCCTGGTCACCCTGGGCTTCACTCGAGTGATGAACCTGCGAGGCGGGATGCTCGCGTGGAACACCGCGCGGCTGCCCGTGGTGCGCCCCGTCCCCCACACCCTGCCCACCTTGGGCACCGTCCGCGATGGACTGCTCGACGGCCTCCACCGCGCCCTGGCACCGCCGCCCCATGAAGGTCCCACCGTGCCCCCCATGACGCCCCCGTCTCGGGAAGCACTCACCGCCGTGCTCGACGCGCTCCAGGCCGCGCGGCCGACGGGTGTCCGGGACACCGCCGCCTTCGAGCACCTGCTGCGCACATACCGGGACCTGCTCGCCGTCGCGCGCGCGGAAGGCGAGCGGTGATGCTGTACGCTGGCATCGCGGGCTCGCTGCTCGTGGGCATCCTGCTGGGTCTGCTCGGAGGTGGCGGCTCCATCCTCATCGTGCCGCTGCTCATCTACGTGCTCGACGTCGAGCCTCGGACGGCCATTGCCATGTCCCTGGTGGTGGTGGGCGTCACCAGCGCCAGTGGCGCCTTCCTCCACGCGCGCGCGGGCCGCGTCCGCTGGCGCACCGCGCTCGTGTTCGGCGCAGGTGGCATGGGCGGGGCCTTCCTCGGCGGCCGGCTCAATCCCCACCTCGCGCCCGACACGCTGCTGCTCCTGTTCGCGGGCGTCATGGTGGCCGCCGCCGTGGCCATGCTTCGCCGCCGGGAAGCCGGGCCCGTCGCCACCAGCGTCCCCCCGCTCCCCGCTCCCCGCGTGCTCGCACAAGGCATCGCGGTGGGCGTGTTGTCGGGACTGGTGGGCGCCGGGGGCGGCTTCCTCATCGTGCCCGCGCTGTCATTGGCGGGGCTGCCCATGCCAGTCGCCACCGCCACGTCCCTGGTGGTCATCGCACTCCAGTGCGCCGCCGGCCTGGTGGGGCACCTGGGCCACCTGGACCTGCCCTGGATGCTCACCGGCGAAGTCCTCCTGGCCGCGATGACGGGCAGCCTCGTGGGCGGAAGGCTCGCGGGGCGCGTGTCCCCCGCGTTGCTGCGCAAGGGCTTCGCCGTGTTCGTGCTGACCACCGCCGCCTTCCTCCTGAGCGCCCAGGTTCCCGCGCCCCTGCGTGAGCGCGTGTGGACGGAGAGGCTGTGGCTCTGGAGCGTGGCGCCTCTTGTCGTGGGCATTCCCGTGACGGTGTGGCGCCTGCGCGTGGCCCGCCAGCGTCAGACCGCGCAGGCCCTGCAACGGTGAGGCACCGTCACGTGGACGCCAGCGGCACGGTGAAGCGGAAGGTGGAGCCGTGCCCCAGCACGCTCTCCACCCACAGACGGCCGCCATGCCGCTCGACGATGTCCCCGCAGATGTAGAGCCCCAGCCCCAGCCCACCAAAGCCGGAGATGGGGGCGTTGCGAGCGCGGAAGAAGCGCTCGAAGAGGTGCTCCTGCTGGTCCCGCGGAATGCCAATGCCTTCGTCCTGGACGGAGACATGGGCGTGGCGGTCCTCCCGAGCCACCCGGACGCGAACCGTTCCCCCACTGGGGCTGTACTTGAAGGCGTTCTCCATCAGGTTGACCAGGACCTGCGCGAGCCGGTCCGCATCGCCCAGGACGACCAGGGGTGCCTCCGGCGCTTCGTACTCGACCCGGTGGTGCGCGCTGGACAGGCGCATCTCGGAGACGACGTCATGGGCCAGCTCCTGCAACACGACGGGCCCATGCTTCAGCGTCAGCCGCCCTTCCTGGATGCGCGAGGTGTCCAGCAGGTCATTCACCAATCCCGTCAGGCGGCTCACCTGCATCAACGACTTGTCCACGTGCCGGGCGGAGGCCCCGTCCCCCTCGGCGCCGTGTTGCCGCAGCATCTGGAGGTGCAGCTTCAGCGGCGTCAGCGGCGTCTTCAGCTCGTGCGCGGCGATGGACAGGAAGTCGTCCCGCACGCGGATGGCCTCCTGGGCTTCGCGCAGCAGCCGCTCGCGCTCGGCCTCCGCCTGCCGCTCCGCCGTCACCTCGCGGTAGCTCCACACGCGGCCGATGATGGCGCCGCCCATCCGCTGCGGCAGCGACTTGCGCTCCAGGATGCGCCCGTCCAGCAGCTCCACCGTCTCCACGTCCACCTGCTCGGACGGCTCGAAGCGCTCCCGGATTCGCGCGGTGAACGACTCCGGGTGTTTCACGCCGCCCGCCGCGCGCACCAGCACTCGCTCCGCGTCGCGGTCCACCATCATCTCCTCGGTCAGCCCCCAGATGTCGAGGAAGCGCTTGTTGAAGGCCGTGACGCGCTTGTTCAGGTCCACCACGATGACGCCTTCCGCAATCGAGTCGAACGTGGCGCGCAGCACCGAGTTCATGTGCGCCAGGATCTCCGGCGCGTGCCGCGTCACACCGCCTTCGGCGACCTGCCCCATCGAGGACTCAGGAACCTGGAGGCGCGCGCAGGCTCCCAACAATGTCCTCTGCTCATCGAACACGGGCAGGACGAAGGCCTTCAGGCCCGGCTCCTCGTGGACACTGGCCTTACCCTGGAGCGCGGGCCGCATCGCCTGCGCGAGCCAGGGCAACCGAGCGAGCACCGCAGCCACGGGACGCTCTTGGAAGGGCTCGCCATGCGGTCCGGTGGCGTGTGTCAGCGCATCGTCCATCCAGACCACGCGTCCGTGCGCGTCGATGATGAGCGCCGCCTGGAGCGCCTGACCCAATCTCAGCAGCGCCGGAGCAAAGTCGGGCCCGCTCGGGTGACGGGCCTCGGCAGGCCCCGGCGCGCCCCAGCCGCTCCGTCCTTCCTCATGGATGTGGGCCTTCGACATGGGCGCTCCTCGGCCTCGTTGGCGGGACATTTCCGGCGGAAAGATGCGGCGCCCGCCAAGGGCATGAAAGGGGCCGCCCTGCTCGGCTGCCACCGCCGAAGGGGCTCCGACTCCAAGGCCGCTTGCCATGCGAAAGCGGTAAGCTGCCGCCGCATGACGACCTCCCGCCTCGCGATGCTGTTCCTGGTGCCCGTGCTGGCCACGGGCTGTGCCTCCACCGCCAGCGCCACCCGGCCGGACGAGCCCGCGGCGGAAGCGGCGCCACCCGAGGCCACGTCCAGCGCGCCCTCCGGATATGGCTACAGCAAGGACGACCCCATCCACGTGGGCGGCGGCGTCAGCGGGGAACACGAATACCTCCAGCACCTGCGGGGACCGCAGGGGCAGAAGGTTCGCTACGAGCGGCATGGAAGCTGCTGCGCCTTCGAGTCGGAGGACTCGCCCTTCGGCGCCGGCATGCTCGACGTGTACGTCGTCACCTACGACGGGCTGGAGGAGCCGGTGATGATGTACCTCAACATGTATGACCGGAAGGACCCGCGCGCTCCCGAAGGCTTCCGCCTGGATTGACGCGCGCCAGGGCAGGAATCCAGACACGCGAGCGAAAGTCTTCGCGGCCCTGAATTCCAGCAGGCACGCGTCTCCGCCGTTGACCGCTGCCAGTTCCGCACGGAGATTCCCGGCATGACGCTGAGAGCCATGACCGACGTAGGCGCCGAGCTGGGCCTGTCTCCCGAAGACGTGCTGCCGTGGGGAACCCACCGCGCCAAGGTGTCGCTGGACGCACTCGGCAAGCGGGGCGGCCGGCAGGGACGCCTGGTGCTCGTGTCCGCCATCAACCCCACGCCGCCGGGCGAAGGAAAGACCACCATGTCCGTGGCGCTGGCCATGGGCTTGCGCAAGCGGGGGCGCCGCGCGGTGGCGGCCCTGCGCGAACCGTCACTGGGCCCTGTCTTCGGCGTGAAGGGCGGCGGCACCGGCGGCGGGCAGGCCAGCCTGGAGCCCGCGGCCGACATCAACCTGCACTTCACCGGTGACTTGCACGCCATCACCAGCGCCAACAACCTGCTGTCCGCGCTGGTGGACAACGCCGTCTTCTACGGCCAGCCGGTGGCCCTGGATGCCACGCGCGTGCGCTGGCGGCGCGCGCTGGACATGAATGACCGCTTCCTGCGCAACGTCATCGTCGGTCTGGGCGGCAAGGCGCAGGGCGTGCCACGCGAGGACCACTTCGACATCACCGCCGCCAGCGAGGTCATGGCCATCCTCGCGCTCGCGGAGGGCCTGAAGGACCTGGAGGCGCGGCTGGGACGCGTCATCATCGGCCACACCCGGGACGGCCAGCCGGTGCGCGCGCGGGACGTAGACGCGGCGGCGTCCATGGTGGCGCTGCTCAAGGACGCGCTGATGCCCAACCTCGCCCAGACGCGCGAGGGCGGCCCCGCGCTGGTGCACGCGGGCCCCTTCGCCAACATCGCGCACGGATGCAGCTCCGTGATGGGCACGCGCATGGGGCTGGCCTACGCGGATGAAGTCATCACGGAGGCGGGCTTCGGCTTCGACCTCGGCGCGGAGAAGTTCCTGGACATCAAGTGCCGCGGCAGCGGGCTGTGGCCCCGGGGCGTGGTGCTGGTGGTGACGCTGCGCGCGCTGAAGCACCACGGTGGCGCCGCACCCGCGCGAGTGGCCGAGCCGGACCGCGAGGCCCTGGTTCGCGGCTTCGCCCACCTGGAGAAGCACCTGGAGTCGGTGGCCGCCTTCGGCCTGCCAGCCGTGCTGTGCGTCAACCGCTTCCCGCAGGACACCGAGTCCGAGTTGGAAGAGCTGCGCGCCTTCGGCAAGGCCCGTGGCGTGGAGACAGCCGTGTGTGACGGCTTCTCGCGAGGTGGTGACGGCTCGCTGGAGCTGGCCGACCGCGTGATGGAGATGCTGGACGGCACGGACGCCGCGCCGCCCCAGCCGCGCTTCCTCTACGACGTGGCGCAGTCGCCCGAAGAGAAGGTGGCCGCCATCGCCCGCACCGTCTACGGCGCGGACGACGTGGCCTTCACCGCGAGCGCGAAGAAGGACCTGGACGCCATCCGCGAGCTGGGCGGCGCCGGGTTGCCAGTGTGCATGGCGAAGACGCACCTGTCGCTGTCGGATGACCCCACGAAGCTGGGACGACCGCGCGGCTTCACGCTCACCGTGCGCGAGGTGCGGCTGTCCGCGGGCGCGGGCTTCATGGTGGCGCTCACTGGAGAAATCCTCACCATGCCCGGCCTGCCACGCGAGCCCGCCGCCCGACGCGTCACCGTCCACGACGACGGGCGCGTCACCGGGCTGATGCAGGGGGAGTGAGCCGAGCCCCAAGCCGGGGTGCCACCCAGGACGGTGGCACCCGCGCGGCCCCGAGGCGACGTCACACGCGGAAGCCGGTGGACAGCTCCTGGAGCTGCCCCAGCGACGCGTTGATTTGCGTCACCGCCTGCTCGGCCGTCATCGTGGCCGTCACCACGTCCGCCATCATGGAGGACAGCGTGGTCATCACCTCGGTCATCTGCGCGATGCCCGCGTTCTGCTGAGTGACGGAGGCCACAATCTGGCGCGCGGCCTGGCTGCTCTCCTGCACCACGGTGGTGATTTCCTTCAGCGTGTTGGCCGAGGCGAGCACCTGCTCGATGCCCTCCTCCATCTTCTCGCTGTCGCCCTCGGCGATACCCACCGTCTGGCGGATGGCCTGGTTGATTTCGAGCAGAATCTTGCCGATGCGCTGGGTGCTCTGCAGCGACTGGCCGCTGAGCGAGCGCATCTCCCGCGCCACCACCGCGAAGCCCCGGCCCTGCTCCCCGGCGCGCGCCGCTTCGATGGCCGCGTTGAGCGCGAGCACGTTGGACTGGTCCGCCAGGTCCTTCACGCTGCCGATGATTTCACCGGCGTGCACGGCCTGGTCGCTCAGGTGCCCGATGCTGCCCACCAGGGCGCCCACGCGCTGGCGAATCTGCTGGAGGCCCTCGGCGCTCTTCTCGATGGACTCCTGGCCGGACGCGCTGAACGCATCCGCCTGTCCCGCCACGCGGAGCACCATCTCCGCGCGGCTGGCGGCCATGCTGGAGGTCTGCGCGATTTCGGCGATGGTGGTGCTCGCCTCGGTGAGGCTGCGGGACTGGTTGGTGAGAAAGTTCACCTGCTCCTGGCTGGCCTGCGTCAGCGTCTTCGCCGCGTTCGTCAGGTCCGTCACCACCGTCTGGATGGTGGTGGGCACGTTGCGCAGCCGGGTCACCATGACCTGGAAGCCGCGCGCCAGCTCGCCCACCTCGTCGTGGGCGCTCACGTCGATGGCCTGCGTCAGGTCGCCCTTCTCCGCGATGCGCGTGGCCACGTAGGTCAGCTTCGCCAGCGGCAGCGTCACCTCGCGGTGCAGCCAGTAGGCCAGCCCCACCGTCAGCGCGATGCACAACAGCACCAGCACGCACACCGTCCAGGTGGTGGCGCGGTGCAGCCCGGCCACCTCCGCGTAGGAGGTCGCGATGGCCTGGCCATCCGCTTCCACGGCCCTCTCCAGTTCATCGGACAGCGCCGCTGCCCGGGACTCCACCAACTCAAGCGTGGACGCCGCCTGCGCGTCACCCGCCACCGCGAACGCCAGCGCTGCCCCGGAGTTCCTCCAGTACGTGGCCAGGGACGACTTGAGTTCATCCACTCGCTGGAGGTTCGCGTCCGGTACGGCCCTCGCCAGGTCGAGCTTCGACTGGAGCTCGTCCACTTCCGCGCTCAGCGGCTCCAACCCTCCCGCCGCCTTCGCCGCCACCGCGGCCAGCACGTTGCGGTGCAGGCCCGGGAAGCGGTGCATCACCTCACGGCTCAGCTCGATGGTGGGAACCTGCGAGCTGCTGATGCGCGCGTACACGCCACCGGAGCGCGCGCCCAGGGCAATGAACGCCACCAGGATGGCCACCAGGAACACCGCGACAACGGCCGGCAACAACATCATCTTCTGCTTGAGCTTCAGACGCACCCGCTGGCCTCCCCGCTACCGTGAGCACCCTTCAACGCCCGCGACTCCATGCCGCGCGCCGCGGCCAGAATCCGGCTGTGGAAGAGCCACCCCGTTTTCCAGGGCCCGCTGCGCCAGCACATGTCGCCATCCTTCCGTGGACTCCCGCGGGAGCCACATCCTCGTGCGGCCGGTGCTCACGCCGCGCGTCGTAGGATAGCCAACTGTCTGCGGGCTGGTAACTCTCACCACCCGTGTCATTCAGACGGACGCGGAGCGCCGTGAACGACGGGTAGGACCCGCCCCCACCTACGGGCGAGCATTCCAATAGCCCGATTTCACCGCGCTCTCCGGGGAGGAGGGCAGGCCGTCGCTTCCCCGGTGGAGCCCCGTATCAGCGCACGGAGCGCTGGAGCGCGGGCGCAATCTCCTGCTGGCAGGTCGCGTCACATTCCGTGAAGCGGGTGAGGAAGTCCGCCATCTGCGCGCAGCGCTTCGGGAAGCGGCTGGTGCCCGCATCCCCCATGCACATCTCGTGGAAGGAGTCGCGCGTCTCCTGGAAGAGCGAGGCCCGCTGCGCGGGAGACAGCGCGTTCAGCGCCCGGTTCTCCCCGCCCTGGAGGTACAGCCAGACGCCGCCGAGCAACAGCAGCACCAGCCCCACCAACACGACCTTCCGAGTCCGCTTCTCGGCCAGCGAGGGGCCTCGGGCTCGGGAGAAGACGTTCTCCTCTTCACCGTCTTCGGGCGGTGGGCCGCCTGCCATCATCCCCATCAAGCGCATACGCCCCCTGTTCCAGCCCAAACCGGAGAACAACGCCAGCACGGAGTGCAGCGGATGTGAGGCAACCGCCAACAGCCGGGCGGCCATTGCGTGTGCTCCCGCACGCTGCGCGGGAGTCTGACCGCGAGACGGCGCGGATTGCTCCTAGGATGAAGTCATGGACATTCGAGAGCGCCCCATGCGGGTGCTGGTGGTGGACGACGAGCGGAACATCCGCCACACCCTGCGCGTGTGCCTCGAGGGCTTCGGCTGTGAGGTACGCGAGGCGGCCACCCCCGAGGCCGCGCTGGCCGCGCTGGCGCAAGGCCCCGCCGACCTGGCCTTCGTCGACCTGAGGCTCGGCACGGCCAGCGGAATGGAGCTGTTGCCACGCCTCCTGGCCGAGTCGCCCCACCTGGACGTCGTGCTCATCACCGCCTACGCCACGTTCGACACGGCGGTGGAGGCGATGCGACGCGGGGCGCGGGACTATCTGCCCAAGCCCTTCACGCCCGCGCAGATTCGCCACGTGGTGGAGAAGGCGCGGCGGCACCAGGAGCTGGCATCGCAGTTGGAGAACCTGGAGGGGCAGCTTTCCCAGGCGGTGCCGGAGGCCACGTTGGAGACAGCCTCGCCCGCGATGCACGCGGCCATCGGGCTGTTGACGCGCGCGGCGGCGTCCGACGCGGCGGTGCTGCTGCGGGGAGAGAGTGGCACCGGCAAGGGGGTGCTCGCCCGCGCGCTGCATTCGATGAGCGCTCGGCGGCGCCGACCTTTCGTCACCGTCAACTGTCCCACTCTGTCCGAGCAACTGCTGGCCAGCGAGCTGTTCGGCCACGTGCGCGGCGCGTTCACCGGCGCGGTGAAGGACCAGCCGGGACGCGTGGAGGCGGCGGAAGGGGGCACGCTGTTCCTGGATGAAATCGCGGAGATGAGTCCGGGGCTCCAGGCGCAGCTGCTGCGCTTCCTCCAGGAGAAGCAGTTCGAACGGCTGGGCGAGGGACGCACGCGCAAGGCGGACGTCCGGGTGGTGGCGGCGACGAATCGGGACCTGGAGAAGGACGTGGCCGAGGGGCGCTTCCGGGAGGACCTGCTCTACCGGCTGAACGTCATCGAGGTGAAGCTGCCGTCGCTGCGAGAGCGGCCGGAGGACCTGCTTTCGCTGGCCCGGCGCTTCGTCTCCTTCTTCGCTCGCGCAGCGCAGCGCCCACCGCCGGAGCTGTCGCCCGCGACGGAGAAGATGCTGCTGGCCTATGGGTGGCCGGGCAACGTGCGCGAGCTGCGTAATGCAATGGAGCGAGCGCTCATCGTCTGGCCTGCGGAGGTGCTGGAGCCGCAGGCGTTCCCGGACCGCATCGCCGCGGCGGGAAGTCCGGTGATGACACTGGGCGGGCCGCACACGCTGGAGAACATCGAGCGCGAGCACGTGCTGCGCGTCATGGCCTCGGCGCCGACGTTGGACGAGGCGGCGCGGGTGCTGGGAATCGACGCGTCCACGCTGTGGCGGAAGCGGAAGAAGTACGAGTTGGGCGAGGGCTGAGCGCGGCCGGCCGGGTGAGCACGGGCCTGGGAGCGCCCGTGTGCCCGGCTCTCGTCAAGGGTGTTCCACGGGGGGACCGGGCAGGGCTTCGCCGCGTGCCTGGAGCGGTGATTGCGGCGTCCTGCGTGCATGCGGAGCGTTGGAGGACACCGAACCGATTCCAAGGAGCGCAGACGTGGACGTGATTGACCTTTTGATTCAGCAGCACCGCGAGGTGGAAGCGCTGTTCGATGCGTGTCGCGCGGCGAAGGACGATGCGAGCAAGCAAGAGCTCGGCATCCAGCTCGCGGAGGCGCTCACGTTGCACACCACCATCGAGGAGCGCTGGGTGTACCCCGCCGCGCGCCGGGTGGTGGGTGACCAACTGATTCAGGACTCCGTCGAGGAGCACGGGGAGATGACGAAGCTCATCGCCCAGATGATCCGCGCGCGCAACGACCCGCAGAAGCTGGTCTCCCTGTTCGGCGAACTGGAGAAGGTGGTGAAGGAGCACGTGACGATGGAGGAACGGGACGTGCTGCCCAAGCTCGGTCAGAAGGTCACCGAGCAGGACCTGGGCATGTCGTGCAAGGACATCGTCCGCACCGCCTCCGAGGTCCGCCGCGAGGAAATGCAGAAACTCCAGGGTCAGGCGAACGCCTGAGGCCTGGGGTTCAACTTACGGGGACGTAAGCAGCGTGAAGACGAGGGCACGGTGTTGCCCTGTGGCACACCGTTCCTCAGCAGGCAGCCGTCAGCGCCCCTTGCGTCACGTCCTCACGCGCTCGCCGGCCCAGACTCCTCCCGCCGGGGCAACGTGAACCAGAACGTGCTTCCCTGGCCGGGCGTACTCACCACGCCAATCTCCCCGCCGTGCGCCTGGACGATGTCCTTCGCGATGGACAGCCCCAGCCCCGCGCCGCCCGATGGCGCGCCGGGTGCGCGGTAGAACTTCTCGAAGATGCGCGCCTGCAGCTCCGGGGCAATCCCCTCCCCCGTGTCCCGCACCTCGAAGCGCACCCCACGCGCATCCTGCGACACGCGCACCTCCACCTCGCCCCCCGGGGGCGTGTGCTTCACCCCGTTGCCCACCAGGTTCCCCAGAACCAACCCCAGCCGCTCCGGGTCCACGTCCACCAGCTCCACGTCCAGCCCGACCTGCTTCGACAACTGGACCCCGCGCTCCTCCGCCGCCATCCGCTGAGCGTCCAGCGCCGCGTCCACCAGGTCCTCCGCCAGCACCCGGCGAATCTCCAACTGGAGCTGCCCCGCCTGGATGCGCGACAAATCCAGCAGGTCATCCACGATGCCCTGCAGCCGCTCGCAGTCCTCGCGCGCCGCGAACAACAGGTCCGCCTGCTTCTCCGTCACCGGCCCCACCACGCCCTCCGTCACCAGGTGCAGCGCCATGCGCAGCGACGTGAGCGGCGTGCGGAACTCATGCGCCACCGTGGCCACCAGGTCGTTCTTCAGCTCGTCGAAGCGCCGCAGCCGCGTCACGTCCTGGAGAATCACCGTGGCCCCCACCACCTCCCCTGACTCCCCGTACACCGGGCTGCCGCGCGCCAGCAGCCACCGGTCCCCGTCCGGGAGCGGCGCCCGCACCGCCTCTTCGTACCCGTGCGGCTGATACGCCCCTCGCCCCGTCAACACGTGCTCACGCACCCGCTCCAGCACCGCGCGCGCCTCCGGCACCACCCGCCCCAGCATGTCCCCGCCCGCTTCCAGCGACAGCCGCAGCACGTCCTCCGCCGCGCGGTTGACGTTGAGCAAGCTCCCGTCCGCGCCGAACACCACCACCGGGTCCGGCAGGCTGTCGATGGCCGCCTGTGATGCCGCCTGCGCCTGGAGCAGCTCACCCAGGCTGCTGCGCCGGTACTGCTGAAGCGCCTCCGCCATGGCGTTGAAGTCCCGCCCCACCTGCGCGATTTCGTCCTGTCCCTCCACCACCGCGCGCGCCGCGTAGTCGCCCTCGCCCAGGCGCCGCACCGCCTGCGACAGCACGGACACCGGACGGAGCGCCCGGTGCGTCAGCGACTGCGAGGCGAACAACCCCACCACAAAGGCCACCAGCACCGCCGCCACCATCACCGTGTTCACCCGCGCGCTCTGCCGCTGCAACGCCTCGCTCTTGCGCACCATGGCGTCCTGGTTCAGGTCCAGGATGGCCCGGGCCGCTCCGGTCACCTCCTGAAAGGCCGGCTCGAGAACACCGAAGTACGCCTCCCGCGCCCCCTCCGGCGACGACTGGGCGAGGAACCCGTCGTAGGCCTCCTGGTAACGCCGCCAGGTCGTGCGCAACTGGAGCGTCGCCGCATCCTCGGCGGGCTCGGTGACGTTGCCTTCCTGCACCCGCAACTGCGACTCCAAGCGCGCGCGCTGCGCCGCCTGCTGCGTCAGCCCGCGCTGCCGCTCACCCGCGATGATGAAGAGCGCCCCGCTGTCCATGCGCTCCAGCTGCGCCATCATCTCCTGCGCGGCCAGCACACTGCGGTAGTTGTCCTGAAGCACCCGAGGCCCAGAACGCCCCAGCTGGGACAACGTCACCACGGCCACCATGCCCACCAACAACAGCGCCAGGGCCAGGGGTGCCTGCGCCAACAACAACCGGGCTCGCAACGTCATGGGCGGCGTCCCTCCTCGCGCGGCTCGAAGGCCACCACGTGGATGTCGAAGCCCCGGCCTTCACGCACCAGCCTCATGTCCACCGCGCGCCCCAGCCGCTGCTTCCACCACGGCTGATGCGAACGGCCGACGATGATGTGGCCCACGCCGTGCGAGCGCGCGAAGTCCAGGATGCCCTCCACCGGGTCTCGAGCCCTCAGGCGCACCACCTCCGCGCCCAGCTCCTTCGCCTTCTCGATGTTCATCAGCAGGTGCCGCTGCGCCTCCGCGTCGATGAGGTGCGGCGCCTCGCGCGGCGTCTCCACGTACACCACGAACCAATCCGTGTTGAGCCGGCCCGCCATCCGCGAGCCCCGGCGCATGAGCGTCGCCGCGTGCCGGGGATAGCTCGACAGCGCCACCAGCACCCGGCCCCAAGCCGCGCTCCGCTGCGAACCTTCATCTCCCTCCCCCGGAGGCGGCCTCGCGGTGGCGCGGTCCAAGCTCTCCGCCACCTCACGCAGCGCCAGCTCGCGCAACGTGGCCAGGTTCTCCTCCGTGAAGAAGCGCTCCAGCGCCCGCGGCACCTTGTCCTTCGCGTAGATCTTCCCCGTCCGGAGCCGCTCGTGCAGGTCCTCCACCGCCAAGTCCAGGTTCACCACCTGGTCGGCGGTCTTGAGGAAGCTGTCGGGCAGTGTCTCCCGCACGGTGACGCCGGTGGCGCGCTCCACCAAATCGTTGAGGCTCTCCAGGTGCTGGACGTTGAAGGCCCCGATGACGTTGATGCCCGCGTCCAGCAACGCCTGCACGTCCTGGTAGCGCTTGCGGTGGCGGCACACCGGCAGGTTGGTGTGAGCCAGCTCGTCCACCACCGCCACCTGGGGCTTGCGCGCGAGCACCGCGTCCAGGTCCATCTCCTCCACGGTGACGTCGCGGTAGGTGTACTGCTTGCGCGGCACCACCTCCAGGCCCTCCACCAGCGCCTGCGTGTCCGCGCGGTCATGTGGCTCCACGAAGCCCAGCACCACGTCCACGCCGCGCCGCTTCAGCGCGTGTGCCTCCTCCAGCATCCGGTACGTCTTCCCAACCCCGGCCGCGAAGCCGATGTAGAGCTTGAGCCGGCCACGCCTGCCCCGCTCCACCAGCTCCAGGAAGTCCTCCGCGCGAGAGCGCCGCGTCATCGTCATCCTCTGCCCATCCGGTGGGACGCCGGGCGGAGGATGCCCTCGCGCCCGGCAAATCTCACGTGGTGAATGCGCGTGCCCCCACCTCGCTCAAGGTGCGCCCTGGCCCGGCGAGCCCCCGCCCCCCACGCCCGGCGCCGCGTCCGGAAGCGGCCCGAAGCGCCTGTCCAACGCGAGGTTCAACAGCAGGACGTTGACGCGCGGCTCACCCAACACGCCGAAGGTCCGCCCCTCCACCAGCGCGTCCACCACGTTCAGCACCCGCTCCAGCGCCACGCCGCGGGCCCGTGCCACCCGCGCCGCCTGCCAGCGCGCCGCCTCCGGCGACAGGTGAGGATCCAACCCGGACGCGGACGTCGTCACCAACTCGGCGGGAACGGGCCCCGCCACATCCGGATTCTCCCGGCGCAGGCGCTCCAGTTCGGCCGCCGCGCGCTCCTTCAGCTTCAGCGACGTGGGCCCCAGGTTGCTGCCCGAGGACGCCGCGCCGTCGTAGCCCGAGCCAGCGGCGGAAGGACGCGGATGGAAGTACCCCTCCCGGGTGAAGCCCTGGCCAATGAGCGCGCTGCCCACCACGCGGCCCCGGCCGTCCTTCACCCACGAGCCGTTGGCCTCCCCCGGAAAGAGGAGCTGCGCCAGCCCGGTGACGGACAGCGGGTACAGCAGGCCCGTGAGCACCATCGTGACGACGCACGTGCGCAGGGCCGTGAGGAATGTGGAGAACATGGGGATAAGTCCTTTCACGCCAGACCCACGGCGCCGAGCAGCACGTCGATGACCTTGATGCCCACGAAGGGAACGATGACGCCGCCCACGCCGTACAGCAGCAGGCTGCGCCGCAGCAGGGCCTCGGCGCCCAGCGGGCGGTAGCGGACCCCCTTCAGCGCCAGGGGGATGAGCAGGATGATGATGAGCGCGTTGAAGATGACGGCCGAGAGCACCGCGCTGAACGGCGAGGACAACCCCATCACGTTGAGCGGCGCAATCTGTGGGAACACGCCCATGAAGAGCGCCGGGAGGATGGCGAAGTACTTCGCCACGTCGTTGGCGATGGAGAAGGTCGTCAACGTGCCGCGCGTCATCAGCAACTGCTTGCCCACCTCCACCACCTCCAGCAGCTTGGTGGGATTGGAGTCCAGGTCCACCATGTTTCCGGCCTCCTTCGCCGCCTGGGTGCCGGTGTTCATCGCCACGCCCACGTCCGCCTGGGCCAGCGCGGGCGCATCGTTGGTGCCGTCGCCCGTCATGGCCACCAGCTTGCCGCGGCCCTGCTCGGTGCGGATGAGGGCCAGCTTGGCCTCGGGAGTGGCCTCGGCCAGGAAGTCATCCACGCCCGCCTCGCGTGCAATCGCCGCAGCGGTGCGCGGGTTGTCGCCCGTAATCATCACCGTGCGAATGCCCATGGCGCGGAAGCGGTCGAAGCGCTCCTTGATGCCGCCCTTCACCACGTCCTTCAGGTGGATGATGCCCAGCAATCGCGCACCGTCCGCGACCGCCAGCGGTGTTCCACCCGCGTCGCCGATACGGCCCGACGCATGTGCCAGTTCTTCCGGCGCTGTGCCCCCCTGGGAATGGACGTACGTGACGATGGCGTCCACCGCGCCCTTGCGGATGCTGCGCGGCTTCGGGTCCACCAGGTCACAGCCGCTCATGCGCGTCTGCGCGGTAAAGGGCACGAAGGTGGCGTGGTGCGCCTGCAGTTCGCGCGGGCGCATCTTGTACGCGTCCTTCACCAGCGTGACGATGGAGCGCCCCTCGGGCGTCTCATCCGCCAGACTGGCGAGCTGCGCGGCCTCGGCCAGCTCCTCCATCCGCACGCCCGGCATGGGGAGCAACTCCGTGGCCATGCGGTTGCCCAGGGTAATGGTCCCCGTCTTGTCGAGCAGCAGCGTGTCCACGTCACCCGCCGCCTCCACCGCGCGGCCACTCATGGCCAGCACATTCTTGCGCAGCAGCCGGTCCATGCCCGCGATGCCAATGGCGCTCAGCAGTCCGCCAATCGTCGTGGGGATGAGGCACACCAGCAGCGCCACCACCGCAGTGCCCGACAGCGGCACGCCCGAGTAGAGCGCCAGCGGAACCAGCGTCACGCACGCCAACAGGAAGATGAGGGTGAGCCCCACCAGCAGGATGTGGAGCGCCACCTCGTTGGGCGTCTTCTGCCGGGCCGCGCCTTCCACCAGGCCAATCATCCGGTCCAGGAAGGAGTCGCCGGGGTTGGCGGAGATGCGCACGCGGATGCGGTCGGAGAGCACCTTCGTTCCGCCCGTCACCGCCGAGCGGTCGCCACCCGACTCCCGGATGACGGGCGCGGACTCGCCGGTAATGGCGGACTCGTCCACGCTGGCAATGCCCTCCACCACCTCACCGTCACCGGGGATGAGGTCCCCGGCCTCGCAAATCACCTCGTCACCCTTGCGCAGGTCCGGCGCGGGCACGCGCTCCTCGCGCCCGTCCTTCCAGCGACGCGCGGTGGTGTCCTTGCGCATCTTCCGCAGGGCGCCAGCCTGGGCCTTGCCGCGGCCCTCCGCCACGGCCTCCGCGAAGTTGGCGAAGAGCACGGTGAACCACAGCCACAGCGTCACCTGCACGGTGAAGCCCAGCGGGGCGGCATCCGGGCGCGGCGACACCACGTCCTTCACCACCAACACCGTGGTGAGCAGACTCCCGGCCCACACCACGAACATGACGGGGTTGCGCGCCACATCGCGCGGGTGGAGCTTGCGCAGACTGTCCACCAGCGCCGGTTTGAGCAGCGAGGCGTCCAGCAACGACGCCGGTTTCGAAGCAGGCGAGGACATCTCAGTAGAGCTTTCCGGCCCCGGCGAGGAAGTGCTCGACGATGGGGCTCAAGGAGAGGGCGGGGAAGAACGTGAGAGCGCCGACGATGACAATCACGCTCACCAGAAGACCGGTGAAGAGCACGCCGTGCGTGGGGAAGGTGCCCGGGCCCGCGGGCACCACCTTCTTGCCCACCATGGAGCCGGCGATGGCCAGCGCGGGCACCATCATCAGGAAGCGCCCGCCGAGCATCGCCACGCCCAGGGTGACGTTCCAGAAGGGCGTGTTGGCGTTGAGGCCCGCGAAGGCGCTGCCGTTGTTCGCCGTGCCGCTGGTGTACGCGTAGAGGATTTCCGACAGGCCGTGCGGCCCCGCGTTGTTGAGCGAGGACACGCCCTGCGGCAGCACAGCCGCCAGCCCGCTGAAGCCCAGCGTGAAGAGCGGGAAGACGAGCACGTACAACATCGCGAGCTTCATCTCCCGCGCCTCGATTTTCTTGCCGAGGTATTCGGGCGTGCGGCCCACCATCAGCCCGGCGATGAAGACGCTGAGCACCACCATGACGAGGATGCCGTAGAGGCCCGCGCCCACGCCGCCGAAGACGACCTCGCCCAGCTGCATGTTGACCATGGGCACCAGGCCGCCCAGGGGCGTGAAGCTGTCGTGCATCGCGTTCACCGCGCCGCACGAGGCCGCGGTGGTGACAGCGGCGAAGAGCGCGGAGGCCGCGACGCCGTAGCGCACCTCCTTGCCCTCCATGTTTCCCGCCTGCGCCACCTGCCCCGCGGCGCTCAACGCCGGGTTGGCCTGGGCCTCCGCCGCGTACACCGCGGCCACGCCCGCGAGGAAGAGGACGGACATCGCCGCGAACAAGGCCCAGCCTTGCCGGGTGTCACCCGCCATCTTCCCATAGGTGTACGTGAGGGCCGCGGGGATGGCGAAGATGGACAACATCTGCACCAGGTTGGTGAAGGGCGTGGGGTTCTCGAAGGGATGCGCGCTGTTGGCGTTGAAGAAGCCGCCGCCATTGGTGCCCAGCGTCTTGATGGCCTCCTGCGAGGCCACCGGTCCCTGCGCCAGCGTCTGACTCGCGCCCTCCAGCGTCACCCCCTGCGAATAGGGCGCGAAGTTCTGGAGCACGCCCTGCGACACCAGGAAGAGCGCGTAGACCAGACACAGCGGCAGCAACACGTAGAGGGTGGCGTTCATCACATCCACCCAGAAGTTGCCCAACGTCTTCTGTCCGTCCGGACCGGGCCGGCGGGTGAAGCCCCGCGCCAGCGCCAGCGCCACGCCGATTCCCGCGGCGGCGGAGACGAAGTTCTGCCACGCCAGCGCCACCATCTGCGTGAAGTAGCTGAGCGTGGACTCACCGGCGTACGACTGCCAGTTGGTGTTGGCGGTGAAGCTGACGGCGGTGTTGAAAGCCAGCTCCGGGCCTACCGCGCCCAGCCCTTGCGGGTTGAGCGGCAGCAGGTGCTGCGCGCGCTGGAGGCCGTAGACGATGAGGACGCTGAAGAGGCTGAACGCCAGCAGCGAGCTCGCGTAGGCCACCCACGTCTGCTCGCGCCGGTCCGCCGAGCCACACAGGCGCAGCAGCAGGCGCTCCACGGGGCCCAGCACGCGCGGCAGCGGACGGGTGTCCCCTTCGAGGACACGGAAGAGATAGGCCCCCAACGGCTTCGTCACCGCCAGCACCAGGGCGAAGAACAACAGGATTTGCGACCAACCGATGAAGGACATGGCGGGGGCCTAGAAGCGCTCCGGGCGGAGCAGCGCGTAGATGAGGTAGGCACCGAGAAGCACGGACAGGACGGCGCCAGCGGCGTATTCGAAAGTCATCGGACAAGGCCTCACAGGCGCTCGCAGCCGTGGACGTAGGCCCACGCGAGCGCGAAGAAAGCGGTGGTGACAAGAACGAGCACGAGGTCCATGAGATGGGGCTCCCGTTCAGAACCAGGCGACGGCGCTGAGCACCCCAAGCGTCTCGGAGTCCTCGAGCGTGGGCGCGCCATCCCCTCCCGTGGCGCGGCCGGTGAACACGTCTGCGGTGGAGGTGTCACGCCGCGCCTCCATCTTGAGGACCAGGTGTTCGGCGGGCTTCAACTCCAGGGTGAGGGTGCCGCTCCCCAACGTCTGGACGGCCCCCGTGATGAGCCCGTCCTCGTCGCGATAGGCCTCCACCCGGGCTGCGACGGCCACGATGTCGGAGAGTTGCACTCGCGCGTTGAGGCCCGCCGCGTACCACAGGGCCGCGGCCTGTCCGGAACGCGCCTGCCGGCCCACGTCCGCCGTGGCGGCCAGCGCGAAGGCCTGCGTCACCTTCCAGGTGGCCACGGCGTCCACGAAGAGTCGCAGGTCACCGTCACCTTCTTCCCCCACGAAGGTGTTGAGGGCGGTGGATAGCCGCGGGCCCGCGTAGGCCACCTGCGTGCCCAGCGCCTTGCCGCGGTTGTTCTCCCCAATCGTCTGCCAACCATTGAGCAGGTGGAGCTGCGCGCTCCACGCGTCATCGAAGGCCCAGGTGCCCTTGATGCCGGACTGGTAGTAGGGCGACAGCTCGCCCATCCACGAGCGCGTGTAGTTCCAGTTGAGCCTCGACTGGAACGACTCCAGACCGATGTGACTGGGATAGACGCCCGCCTCCAACGTCAGGGGCCCCGTCGCGTACGACACCGTGGCCTGCTGGAGATGGCGCCACACCTCGGGCCCGATGGCCGGGCCTTCCGGCTCGGCCTGGTGCAGCACCTCGATGCCGGTGCCGAAGCCCAGCAGCACCTTGAAGCCCACCGGCTCGGGCGCGAGCGACACGCCCAGCGACGCGAGGTTGATGGAGACCTCGTTGTCCCGCCGGGCGGTGGTGCCCGTGCCAGGGATGAAACTGGCACCGTCGGCGGGGCGATTGGTGTTGTAGCCGAAGTAGACGTCCACCCCGCCTTCCACCTCCAGGCGAGACAGCAGGCCCGGGGCTTCGGCATCAGGAGACGGCTCCGGCGGGGGGACCTGGGACAACAACAGGGAGGACACCAGGGATGGCAGTGGAGAAGCGAGCATGGTCGCGTCTCCCCAAGAGCACGCGCCGTGCCCGACCACGGCTCACGACCCCCCTGTCATTCCAGGGGCTTGTGTCCCTGCTGCCATTGTCCAGGTTGCAACTTGCACGAACGGGCTCAAGCGCATCGTGCGAGCTGAAATCCCGGCGCCTCTTCCTGCCCCGCGAGGCCAGGGCCCGTCCTCGTGTCGACGCAGGGTGCGCGGCCCCCGCCCTGAATGACGGCTGTCCACCAACGCGGGAAAAGCCGCGCCCACGCCGCGTGACGCCGGGTGCTTTCTTCCCCGCGCGTGCAAGCCCCTGAACGACGCAGGCCTCAGCCGTGGCTCATCCGAGTCACCCACTGGCTCAACGTACCGCTGCTGCTCATCATGGCGGCCAGCGGACTCCAGATACTTGTCGCCTATCCCATGCTCGGGCCACAGGGCCGGCCCTACGGCTGGTATCCCTTCCAGGGCATCCCTCCGCCCGAATGGATGCGGCTGGGAAACTGGCTGGCCGGCGCCCGTCACTGGCACTTCGCCTTCGCGTGGTTCCTCATGCTCAACGGCGTGGCGTACGTGCTCTACCTCGCCCTTAGCGGTGAGTGGCGCCGCCGCCTCTTCCTGCCCCGCCGCGATACACGCAACGCCCTGGACACGCTCGCCTTCTACCTGCGCGTGCGAAAGCACGCACCCGCGCAGGGGCTCTACAACGGCCTTCAGCGGCTGGCGTACACGGGCACGCTGGCGCTGGGGCTGCTCGCAGTGCTCTCCGGGCTGGTCCTCTACAAGCCCGTGCAGCTCGGCGCGCTCACTTCGCTGCTAGGTGGCTACGACGGGGCGCGCGCCATCCACCTCGTCATCCTGGCGCTGCTCGCCCTCTTCACCGTGGGCCACATCGTCCTGGTGCTGCTCCACCCGCGAAGCCTGGCGGAGATGGTGACGGGCGGAAGGAAACCGGATGCCTAGACACCTCCTCACGCGGCGCACGGCGCTGCTGGGCACCACCGCACTCTCGGCCAGCGCGTGTGACAGCAGCCGCCCTCACGAGGGCTTCCTGGGCGTCATGGAGCGCTTCAACGCGCGCGCTCAGGCCGTGTTGTTCGATGAACGCCGGCTGGCGCCGGAGCTGCCACCCGAGGAGACGACGCCTCCAGGCAAGTTCCCCGAATACTTCATCTCCGACACGGTGCCGCTCGCGCCCTCGGGATGGGCGCTCCGAGTGGGCGGGCTCGTGGCGCGCCCCACCGTGCTGACGCTGGACGCCCTCCAGCGCCTGCCTCGCACGGACCTGCGCATTCGCCACCACTGCGTGGAAGGCTGGAGCGCGGTGGCGTCCTGGCATGGCGTTCGCCTGAGCGAGCTGGCCCGGCACGTGGGCGCGGACACCCGCGCGGGCTACGTGGAGCTGCGCTCGTTCGACGCGGGCTATTACTCGTCCTGGGACCGGCCCAGCGCCTTCCATCCACAGACGATTCTGGCCTACGGCATGAACGGCCAACCGCTGACGCCTGGACACGGCGCGCCGCTGCGCCTCTATTCGGGCGTGAAGCTGGGCTACAAGATGGTGAAGTACCTCACCGAGGTGAACTTCCTGCCCGAGCCCACCGGAGGCTACTGGGAGGACCGCGGCTACGAGTGGTTCGCGGGCGTGTGAGGCACCCTCCCACGACATCAACGACAGCCAGAGGGATGCCAGACATTCACTTGTGGCATTTCAAAGCCAACACCACGAAAAAGCCCATCAAGAGACAGGACCATGGGCCAGCCGCAAACGCACTCACTCCTGATGGCAACCCTTTGCGGCGTCCTCGTCCTGGGCGGCTGCGATGCACGATATACGGATGCCCCCCCCCAGACGCAGGACGTTGACGAACAGGCCGCTGGACTCAGCGACACCATGACCCAATGTGGCTACGAATGCCCTCCGCGCGGCTGGCATACGCGCGGATGGAGCTGCGTCCCGGAATGTGGCGGTACCTGCGGCCCCTGGGGCAATCAGGTCACCTGCGGAGTCAACACAGGCACCTTCACCATGTGTGGCTACACCTGCCCCAGTGACTTCCAGGCAATCGGAAGCAGTTGCAGGCCGGAGTGCGGTCCGTCGACGAGGACTGGTGCACCACACTGCCCACCGACGTCTGCATCGACTGCGTCTACAACTGTGAAGGCGAGTGCGTGAAGACAGACTGCTGAGCGCGCCGGGCGCATGGCCGTCTCAACAGACACACTTCCGCGGGCGGAAATCCGACCAGGCAGATGGACGCAGGCGCTCACCACTGGTACGAGCAGCCTTCACCCCAAGACACACCCTCCAAGAGAGAGGCGTTCGACCATGCAAGGAATGATGAGACTCTCGGTCCTGACCGCGGCGCTCTGCGGCATGCTTGTACTCGGGGGATGCAACCCCCAGACGGACGAAGAGCCTCAAGAGTCCGACAACGAGATTGAACTTGGCGAAGCCGCGCGGGAATTGACGCTCTGTGGCACAACCTGCCCTGCCGGGCATCATGTGACGAGCCAACTCTGCAATCCGACCGCCTGTGGCGGCTCGTGTAGCGGCTCCCCCAACTACAATCAGGTCACTTGCGCCCCCAATACCGAAACGTTCTCGCAGTGTGGTGGTGATTGCCCGAGCGGCTGGCAGGCGACGAGCTGGGGTTGCTCCTCAGCATGCGCCGGCTTCTGCAATGGCATCTATCTCAATCAAACCACGTGCACCCGCGGTTGCGACCCGCAGGCTGGGACCTCTGGCCGGAAGACGATCTACACCTCCGCCGAAAGCGAGTATGCCTATCAGGCAGGGTGGTGCGGCATAGGCACCGTCTTTCCCGCGATGTGCCATGAAGGAACCTACTACTACTCCCAGTCGCTCGAGACTCGGGGCTGCCTGCGGGCGGGGAGCAACGGCACGTGCCAGGACCCCGATGCAGTGTGGCGGGTGACCTGCCGGTCGGTCGTTCAATGCATCTACGACTGCGACGGGACGTGTGTTCAGACGCACTGCTCTTAAGGCTGGGGGACGGGGGCCGCTTCGACGGCTCCCGTCCCTGGCCGTCAAGGCTCAGACCTTGCTGCCGACGAAGCCACCACCGAAGGGCGAAAAGCCCCGCTTGCGCAGCGCCTCGCGCTCGGCATGGAGCGCGGCCAGCGCCTCGTCGCGGGTGGTGAAGTGATTGACAGCCGCGCCGTTGATGGCGCCGCTGGTGAGCACGAACATGCGCGTCATCTCGTCACCACCGAAGCGGTACGAGCGGTGCGTGTAGCGCTCCAACACCTCGCGCCGCTCCTTGCCGAAGACACGGCCGGCGGTGAACTTCACCACCAGCCCGTCCAGGTTGATGAGGAGGTCCACCTTGGGCGGGTACTTGGAAAGGTGCTCCTCGACTTCCTTCCGCCAGCGAAGGACGTCCGCCTCACTCACCAACACACAGTCGGTGAAGTACGCGGTGACGACGTCGTTCGGCGCGTCGTACTCGAAGGACATGCTCCAGGCCATCGTGCTGCCTCCTCGAAGCGGGCGCTCAGGCCGGCAGGGAGCCGGCGAGGAAGGCGGACACCAGCGCCGCCGTCTCCGCCGGGCGCTCCACCTGTGGGTAATGACCGGGGCCGGGAAGGTACGACAGGCGCGCGCCGCGAATCCTCGACACCACCGCCTCCCGCAGGAAGGCCGCCGGCAGGAAGGCGTCGTCCGTGGCCAACACCAGCGTGGGCGCCGTAATCGAGGCCAGCTTGTCGGCGAAGCCACCCGCCGTCCACGCGTCGAAGACGTGCTCGATGGCCGCCGGGCTGACGCCCATCGAGTCCTTCACCAACGCCTCCAGGGCCTCCGGCGACAACTGCTTGCACGCGAGGCCGAGGATGGTCTGCTTCTGCTCGCGGCTCCCCGCCGACGTGCGGAACAGCCCCGCCGCATCCGGAGGCAGCGGCAGACCCGCGGCGGGCACCGTGTTGAGGAGCACCAGCCCCTCCACGCGCGCCGGCACTTCCGCGGCCACCCACTTCGCCAGCTGGCCGCCCATGCTGTGCCCCACCAGCGTGAAGCGCCGCGCGTCCACCGCGTCCGCCACGGCCAGCACGTCGTGCGCCAGCGACTCCAGGCTGAAGCCTCCGTCCGGCCGGCCCGACTGACCGGAACCCCGCATGTCCGGAATCACCAGCCGCAGCCCCGTCAGGTCCAGGCGCTCCACCAGCGCATCCCAGACCGCGCCTGATACCATCCAACCGTGGACCAGGATGACCGTGCGCGGACCCTCACCCACGACACGGTAGTGGAGCGAAGTCCCGTCTTTCCCTGAAGTCGTGGGCATTCCGTCTCTCCGTTTCAACGAGATAAAACAGGATTGTAGAAATCTACAGGAGCGCTAGCAAGCCACGGTTTGGGCGTGTTGACCAGCCCGACGCGGAGTGCGCGCGGCTCTGGCAGACTCCAGCCCCACATGGTGGACGAACAGGCAGGCGCCACGGGCGCGGCGAAGCGCACGGTGTACTGCGAAGACGCACTCGTGTGGTTGGAGGCGCGGCCGGTGTTGGAGGGCAGCTCGGCCATCGCGTCCCTGCCGGACTGGTCCGAGTTCCCGTCCCTGTCGCTGGCGGAGTGGAAGGCCTGGTTCATCCGCGCCGCGGCGCTCATCCTCGCGCGCGTGCCGCCCGAAGGCGTGGCCATCTTCTACCAGACGGACGTGAAGGAAGAGGGCACCTGGGTGGACAAGGGCTACCTGGTGGCTCGCGCCGCGGAGGAGGTGGGCGTCGACCTGCTCTGGCACAAGGTGGTGTGCCGGCGGCCGCCCGGGACGGTGACGTTCGGCCGGCCCGCGTACTCCCACATGCTGTGCTTCTCGCGCGGCGTCCGCGTGGACATGGCGAAGTCCACGCCGGACGTCCTGCCCGAAGCGGGCGAGGTGACGTGGACGCGCGGCATGGGCGTGGAGGCGTGCCTCATCGCGTGCCGCTTCATCCTGGAGCACACCCGCACGCGCACGGTCGTGGACCCCTTCTGTGGCCACGGCACCGTGCTGGCCGTGGCCAACGCGCTGGGTCTGGACGCGGTGGGCGTGGAGCTCAGCCGCAAGCGGGCGCGCAAGGCCCGCAACCTGCGCGCGGAGCTGATGGACGGCACGCTTGTCCTGTCGGGCGCCCATGGCACGGGCGCGCCTGCGAGCGACGACGACGCGCTGTAGTCACCCTTGCGGCGACCGCGTCGCGACGTCCTCGCCGGGCGCCGGAACGAAGGCAGCCTGGGCGCCCGACTCCCGCGCCACGATGGCCTCCAACTCACCGATGAAGGCAGCGAAGAGCCGCTCTTCCAGCGCCAGCGCGGCATCCAGCGTGGCGCCCACGGCGGTGAGGCGCTCGACACACGCGTCCTCGATGGTGCGCCGGTGGCTCTGCTCCTCGGTGACGACGCGCCCCAACTCCTCGCGCACGGCCGGCTGGCGGGTCGCGGCCTTGTAGAGCGGGTACAGCACCATGGCGCGCCGTTCGATGGCCGTCGTCGTGAGCAGGTAGTGCAGATAGACATCCGGCGCGCCCGTGAAGGACGTCGCCCAGGTGGCCAGCTCGTGGTCCAGCGCCTGGAAGTAGCGGCCCGCGGCCTCCGGGCAGAGGAACGTGGTGATTTCCGCGCCGGCGACCTCGGCGGACAGGCGCTTGAAGGCGAAGGCGTGGCGCGTCTCGTCGGCCAGATGCCCCAGCACCTCCAGCGTCGGGTGCCGGTCCGCCACGGTGCGCGAAATCTTCCGCGCGCCGATGAACTCCATCAGGGACAGGGTGTGGAGCCAGCGCGCCTCCATGTCGGGCGACTGGGCAAGCTGGCGGAGCACGGCCTGGATTCGGTCACGCATGAGGCCGTCCTCTAGCCCGGCGCCGGGCCCCATTGCGAGCCCGAAGACGGGCCCGACCCCGGAGAACGGCATCGACGCCCCCTGCCGGTCAGCTCGCGGCGGCGGCTTCAACGGGCTTGCGAGACGTCGCGGAGCTGCCCACGGACGCCAGGATGATGCAGCCGATGGCCGCCCATTGCACCAGCGACAGCCGCTCCTTCAGCAGCAGCAACCCGGACACGGCGGCCAGCGCCGGCTCCAGGCTCATCAGGATGCCGAACGTGCGCGTGGGGAGCGCCTTGAGGGCATACATCTCCAGCGAGTACGGCAGCGCGCTCGACAGCACGGCCACGCACAGGATGATGGGCAGCAGCGACACGTCCAGCAACTTCATGCCGGCGTGCGCGACCCCGAAGGGCATGACGAGCAGCGCCGCGACGCACATCCCCAGCGACGCCGCCGTGCCGCCGTGGACGGTGCCTCCGGCCCGCTGACCGAAGAGGATGTACAGCGCCCAGCAGGTGGCGGCCACCAGCGCCCAGAAGACGCCCATCCAGTCCAGCGACCGCGACGTCTCCGACAGCGGCAGAATCAGCAGGATGCCTGCCACGGCCAGCAGCGCCCACACGAAGTCGAGCGCCCGGCGCGTGGAGAAGATGGCCAGGGCGAGCGGCCCGGTGAACTCGATGGCGACGGCGATGCCCAGCGGGATGCGCTCCAGCGCCAGGTAGAAGGTCAGGTTCATCCCGCCCAGCGCCGCGCCGTAGATGGCCACGGCCCGCAAGTCCTTGCGGGTGAGCCGCTGCCGCCAGGGCCGGAACACCGCCGCCAGGATGAGCGCCGCGAAGAACACGCGAAGCGCCGTGGCCCCCGCCGCGCCCAGCACGGGGAAGACTTGTTTGGCCAGCGAAGCGCCCGTCTGGATGGAGGTCATCGCGACGAGCAACGTCAGGACCGCCACCGTAACCGGCCCCGGCTTCGTCAAGACTCGAGACATTCCGCGCACCTCTTCCACCGCGCCCTCTGTCCATCCCGTATCACCCGCCTGCCCTGAAGGGTGAAGAGAACACGCTGGACAACACTCGCCTGGCCGGGAGTTTGACGGCGCGGGGGAGCCTTCGCTTTGCTCGGGGGTGAAACGACTGTGCCGGGCCCCGGGGGGGAGCCAGCATGACGCCAAGAGTCCGAGAAATCCGGTTCCATCCACTTCGCACGCGACGAGAATGCCCACCGCGCTGGGATGCCCGCACGGGCGCGCCCACGACACCACGGCCTCGAAACCGTGCGGACAGGCCAGAGCACGGCAGCTCGCGCGGCGACACCGTCCGTGACAGCGCGCTGTCAGACTACCTGGCGCGCTGCAATGAGCTGGGCGCGATGGAGGGCCCGCTGGGTGCGCGCGCGCTCAACCCCGCACTGCGGCCCGTGCTGGAGGCCCTCCACCACGTACTCGCAGGCGGCGAGGTGTCGGTGCAACTGCTCCAGCGCGGCAATGCGGACATCGTCAACGAACTGAACCTCCGGGCCGAACGCGCCACCGAGGAGTCGTCCAGCCTGGGTACGGCGGGTGACATCCTGTCCGCCACCGTATGAGTCCGCGCTCCGCCGGGCGACAGGCCCTCCTGTCCTCGTTCCGGCGGTGGACGCGCGCCCAGGATGCCGCGGAGGTGCTGGCCGCCTCGGGCCTGGGCGCGTGGCTCGCGCTATGCGCCTTCGTGCCGAGCCTGCTGGCCGTGACGGCCTGGGCCCCCGGCGCGCGGAGCTTCTTCGGCATCCACTTCGGCACCGCGCTGCTGTGCGCCGTGCCCATGTTGACCAGCGGCGTCCTGTTCTCGCTCGTCCACCGGCGGCGCCGCCGCATCGAGCCCTGGGGCTGGGTGTGGCTCATCTTCAGCGTGGCGGCGATGCACTTCTTCGTGGCCGCGCTGATGGCGCTGTCGGCGCCGCCAGGGGCCGCCGTCATCGCCTCGCTGTTCCTCTTCGCCACCGCCTTCCATGGCCGGCTGCACCGGGTGACGCCGCGCCAGCCCTTCCTGGCCCTGGGCACCGCGCTGGCGCTGGCGCTGGCCCTGCCCCTGCGCGGCAGCGACGAACACCTGGCCCTCTTCGGCGTCATCGGCCCCGCGGCGCTCACCGCCCAGCTCTACCTGGGGACCTTCGCCGTGCAGCATGACCGGGCCCGCGCGGACGCGGAGCGCCTGCGCGCCGCCGTGCACGCGCAACTGCTGGAGCAGCAGGAGCGCGACGTGGGCCGCCTGTCGCAGGCGCTGTCGGAAATCCTGGGCTACCACCACGACATCGACAACGCGCTCATGGCGGCGGGCAGCGCGGCGGACATGCTGGCCGTGGTGGGCGCGCACCGCCCGGGCCCCGGCCGCACCGAGTTCGACGACCTGCTCCGGCAGCTCAACGACAACCTGACGCAGATACGGGACATGATGATGGACGCCCGCAACAAGGGGCGTCGCCATGCCGGCATGGAGCCGGAGCCCGTGGAGCTGGCGCCGGTGCTGGACTCGGTGCAGGCCAGCGTGGGCCTGCGCTTCCCGGACGTGGACATCCAGGTGGAGGTGGAGCAGCCCTCCCCGCCCCTGCGCGCCCTGATGCGCGGCGGCGTACCCACGCTGCGCCGCGTGGTGGAGAACCTGGTGCTCAACGCCTGCGAGGGCAACGGCGAGGAAGGCGCGGCGCGGGTCCACATCCATGCGCGCGTGGAGTCGCTCAGCGGGCGCCTGGAGGTCACCATCACGGATGATGGCCCCGGCTTCCCGCCCGGCCAGCTCGTCCGCCCCGCCGAGGCGCTGTACACCAGCAAGTCCCACGCGACGGGCCTGGGCCTCTACACCAGCGAGTGCCTGCTGCGCGCCAGCGGCGGCATGCTGCACCGGCAGAACGCGGCAGGGGGCGGCGCCGTGCTCCGCATGGTCCTTCCCAGGGAGTACCGATGAGCGGCGGAGCCCTGTACCAGGAGTCGCTGCGCGCGCTTCGCCGGCTGGACTTGCCGGAGGTGTCGGAGCGGGACGTGCTCGCGGCGCTGGAGGCGGCGCAGCCGGGCCCCCTGTCCCTCTTCTACGAGGCGGGCGCGGAGGCCGGCCTACCGCGCGAGGCCCTGATGGCGCGCGGCGCCGGGCTCTTCCTCAGCTTCAGCGCGGGCAACCTCGCCGACGACCTCATCGACGGCGAGTGCACGTACCACGACCCACCCATCCGAGTGGGGCCGTGCGTGCAGTTCATCCTCCAGAACCTGGCCTTCGCCACGCTGTGCGGCGCGCAGGCGCAGCTGCCGGGCCCGGTGCTGGAAGAAGCGGTCCGCACCCTGGCGGTGGCCGCCGGCCCGCAGGCGCTGGAGGTGCGCGCCAACGACTGGACCGCGCCGTTGTTCCGCCAGGTGGCGGAGGGCATCGCCGGCCAGCAGTGGGCCGCGTACCTGCGCGTGTTGTGGGCGGGCACGGTGCTGGAGCCCCGCGCGGCGGCGGCGGGCCGGGCGCTGGGCGTGGCCGCGCACGTGGCGGAGGACATCCGCACGCGGGATGTGCGCTTCACCAGCATGCCCGGGGCGGACCGGCACGCGGTGGTGGCTTGGGCGCGCGCCGCCGCGCAGGCGCTGCGCCGACTGGACCTGCGCTGCCTGGACGCGGCGCTGCGCCGCATCGAACCGATGCTGCCAGAGGGGGAGTCATGAGAGCCGAAGCCGTGCAACCCGAGTGGAGACGCGACGAGGTGAGCGCGTACTACGAGGCGAAGACGGAGCGGCTGCTCCAACGCTATGGGCCCGGCCCACGCGTGCACTATCACTCCGGGCTGGTGGACGTGGTGCCGCCGCCCGGCGCGCCCTCGGAGGTGCTGCGCGACACGGTCCATTCCGCACAGGAAGCGCTGCTGGTGGAGCTGGCGCGCGCCGTGGGCCGCTTCCCAGACGGCGGCGAGGTGGTGGACGTCGGCTGTGGCCTGGGCGGCGGCGCGCTCTACTGGGCCACCGAGCATCAGGCGCACGTGACGGCGGTGACGAACGTGCCCTCGCATGTCGCGCTGGTGCGCGGCTTCGCGGAGGCCGCGGGCGTGAGCGCGCGCGTGCGTCCCATCCTCTGTGACGCCCTCTCCGTGCCGGGCCGCGCGGCCTTCGACGCGGTGGTGGCGGTGGAGAGCGCCTGCTACCTGCCGCGCGCCGAGTGGTTCCGCCGCACGCGGACGCTGCTGAAGCCAGGCGGCGTGCTGGCCATCGCCGACTGCTTCCTCTGCCGTCCGGAGCTGGCCCCCGGCTTTGACCGGTATTGGCGCACGCGCATCGGCTCGCTCGATGAGTACCTGTCCGCCGCGCACGCCGCGGGGTTGGAGCTGGAGGTACGCGACGACGTGTCCTCACGCGTGGTGGGCTTCTGGTCGCTGACACTGGAATTGATGGTGCATGAGCGCGCGTCGGCACACCCCTCCCAGCATCCCCTGCGTGCGCTCGCTCAGGCCGGCCGCGGCGAATCCAGCCGCGAGCACCTGCGCCTGCAGCAGGCGTTGATGGACGGCGGTCTGGAGTACGGGCTGCTCGTACTCCGGCGGGTGGACTGAGGACTCGCCCCACCTCCTGATTGAAGCGGGCCCCTGGCCGCCCGGCCGGAGCATGGGCGGACATGCGCAACGGTCGAGGGGGCGGGGTGCAACACGCGAGGGTCGCCTCCAGCCTTGGGCCAGTCGCTACTCAGGGAGGAAACGCGATGCAGGCTTTCAATCGGTGGATGGTGCTCGGTGCGGTGGCGGCGGCAATGGCCGTTACGGGATGCAGGGAACAGAACCGTGAAAAGCAAGGGACGACGACCACCCCGGGCATGGAGGGCACCGGCGGTAGCGGCCAGGGCACCCAGCCGCGCCCCAGCGACGGCACCGGCGGCACCGGTGGCTCCGGCCAGGAGATGCAGGGCTACGACGCCGGCACGGGCGGCTCTGGGATGATGAACGAGGACGCCGGCACCGGTGGCTCCGGGATGATGAACGACCACAACACCCAGGACACCGGGACGCACAGCCCCGAAGGTCAGCAGTAGCCCGCCTGCTCGCGACCCGCCGCGAGCAAGCACCCCACGGGGTCCGGGATGCTCCCGGGCCCCGCTCCGCTTCTGGGCCTTCGGCTCTGTCCTACCCGTCACACCCGTTCTGGCGGCGAGTCGACGCCACCCGGGCACAAAGGGAGGGGTCGCTGTCGGCCAGCGACCGTGCGTCCGGGCCGGAATGTCGGGTCACCCGCCCGCATCGGGTACGTTGTGCGGCGCGCCATGCCCTTCAAGTTCGTTCATGCCGCCGACCTGCACCTGGACACGCCTTTCCGGGGCGTCGCGACCCAGGGGCCGCTCCTGGGACGCTTCCAGGATTCGACGTTCCGAGCGCTCACGCGCATCACGGAGGTGTGCCTGCGAGAACGGGTGGCCTTCCTGCTGCTCGCCGGAGACCTCTTCGACGTGAAGGACCGCTCGGTGCGCGCGCGGCTGGCGCTGCGGCGCGAGCTGGGCCGGCTGGACGCGGCGGGCATCTCCACCTTCATCGTCCACGGCAACCATGACCCGCTGAGCGGAGACACCGGCGCGCTGGGGCTTCCGCCGTCGGTGAAGGTGTTCGGCCCGGACTGGGAAGAAGTGGAGGTGAAGCGCGAGGGCCGGAGACTGTGTCGCGTGCAGGGCATCTCCTATCCGGACGTGGAGGTGCGCGACGACCTCTCCGCGCGCTTCCGCCGCACCGGAGACGGCTTCAGCGTGGGACTGCTGCATGCCAACCTGGGCGGCGCGGAGGGCCACGCCAACTACGCGCCCTGCACCACCGCGGGTCTGGGCTCGCGCGGGCTGGACTACTGGGCGCTGGGCCACGTCCACACGCGCGCCGAGCATATGCTCCCCGGCGGCGGCGTGGCGGTGTACCCCGGCAACCCGCAGGGCCGGCACGCGAACGAAACCGGCCCGCGCGGCTGCATGCTGGTGGAGGTGGAGGACGGCGGCATGCGGCGGCGCTTCATCCCCGTGGACGGCGTGCGCTGGCACAAGCTGGAGGTGCCGTTGTCCGGCGTCAGCACGCTGGACGGACTGCTGGCCACGGCGATGGAAGGCGTGGAGGCACGCTGCGCGCCCGAACTGGACGGCCACGCGGTGCGACTCACCCTCACCGGAAGAGGTCCGCTGCACCGCGAGCTGGCCCGCCCTGGCGCGCTGGCACAGCTGGAGGTGGACCTGCGCGAACAGCTCGCGAGGAGTCACCCACCGGTGCTGCTGGAGTCGCTGCGAGACAGCAGCCGGCCGGAGGTGGACCTGGAGGCGGTGTGCGCGGCGGGCGGCTTCGCGCGCACGCTGCTGGACGAGGTGGGCTTCCTCGCGGAGGACCCGGCGGCACTGGCGCGGTTGTGGGAAGAGGAGGCCCTGGGCGCGCTGAGCCAGCGACTGAAGCGGCTGGGCGTGGACGCGCTGGAGGCGCCTCGCGCGGAGTGGGTGGTGCAGGCCGGGCTGCACGGCGTGGAGTCGCTGCACGAGGAGGAGACGTCATGAAGCCGGGGCTGCGCATCGACGCGCTGCGCGTGCTCGGCTTCGGCCGCTTCTCCGGCCTCACGCGCGACCTGGGACCGGGACTGCACCTGCTGTACGGCCCCAACGAGGCGGGGAAGAGCACGCTGCTGGCCTTCCTGCGCAGCATGCTGTTCGGCTTCGAGAAGCGCGGGCAACCGGAGCGCTACGAGCCGGCCCACGGCGGCGCGTTCGGCGGCGAGCTGACGCTGACCACCTACGCGGGACCGCTGCTGGTGCGCCGCATCGCGAGCCGGCGTTCGTCGGAGGGCGAGCTGTCGGTGCGCGACGCGGAGGGGAAGGAGCTCTCGAAGGAGTCGCTGGAGAGCGCGCTGGCCCACGTGTCGCGCGAGCTGTTCTTCGACGTGTTCGCCTTCCGCCTGGATGAACTGGCCGGCTTCGAGCGGCTCACCGAACAGCGAGGCGCCTCCGAGGCCCTGGTGGCCGCCAGCATGCGCGGCGCGCGCCGGTTGCCGGAGGTCATGGACCAGCTCCGCAAGAGTACCGAGGGCATCTACAAGCCCAACGGCGTGAAGCCTTCGCTGAACGAGACGCTGAAGGCCCTGGAGGACGTCCAGGCACGGCTGCGGCAGGAGGGAGACCGGCCCGCGCGCTACTTCGCGGAGAAGGAGCGGCTGGGCGCGCTGGTGGAGGAGCAACGGACGCTCGAAGCGGAGCTGCTGGAGACGGGGACGGGACTGGAGCGGCTGACGCGACTGGAGGCGGCGCTCGGGGACGTGGCGGCGCTGGCACAGGCCCGCGCCGAGCTGGCGACGCTGCCCGCGCTGGAGACCTTCCCCGAGGCAGGTGAGTCGCGGCTCGAGGACGGCCTGCACCGGCGCCGGAGCTATCGCGCGGAAGGCGCTCGGCTGGCGGAGCGACTGGCCACGGTGGAGGCCGGGCTGGAGCGGCTGTCCGCGCCGTCAGGGGTCCGTGGACGCGAGGAAGCACTGAACCAGGCCTTGGCGGCATACACCGAGGGCGCCGCGCTGCTGCGCGCCCTGCCCTCCCGACGGGCCGCCGTGGCGGAGAAGCAGCGGCAAGTGGAGTTGGCCTTGCGCGAGCTGGGCCTGCCCGTGGATGGGCCCGGTCTGCTGGCGCTGGACCTGAGCGTGAGCGTCCGCGTGACGCTGGAGGAACTGGCGCTCCGGCTGGGAGCGGCCGAGGTCGCGCATCGCGAGGCGGACGGCGCATGGGCCCGCGCCGTCTCGGAGCGCGAGCGGCTGGATGGCGCGCTGGCGCGGGTGAACGCCGAGCTGTCGACGCTGCCGGAGGAACGGGCGTCGCGAATTCGCCAGCAACAGGCGGGGCTGGGACGGTTGCGCACCGTGCGCGCGGAGATGGAGCGCCTGTCGGAGCAGCGGGCCGAGCTGCACCGGCAATTCGAGAGCGTCCGCACCCAGGGCGAGCCGCAGGCGACGGCGGCGGTGCTGCCCACGTGGTGGGTGCCAGCGGTCGCGGCGGTGGTGGTGGCGCTCGCGGTGACGGCGTGGCTGCTGGCGGGCAACGTGGTGGGCGCGCTGTGCCTCGTGGGCGGCTTGCTTCTAACGGGCGTGCTGGAGCTGGCCCGGCGCCGTGTGGAGACGGCGCGCGACGCGGATGTGGAGGCACAACGCGCGCGCCAGCGCTGGCGGCAGCAGGAAGAGGAGCGGCTGCGCGCGGCCTTGCTGGGTCTGTCCGCGCGAGAGGAACTGCTGCACCGTGAGTTGCTGTCTGCGGCGTCCGAGGCCGGACTCAACCTGGTCGCGACGGCGGCGGACATGGCGGCGCGGGAAGCCGTGCTGGCGGATGCGCTGGAGCGAGCGGGACGGCGGGAGCAGCTCCAGCGGGAACGAGAGACACTGCACGCCGAGCACACCGCCGCGCGACGCGAGGAGCACCGCGCGAGTGAGGCGGTGGGCGAAGCGGAGTCGCGGCAGGAACAGTTGGGCGCGGAGCTGACGGCCCTGCTGTCCGAGCGGCGCTTCCCTCCCACGTTGGCCGCGTCCGCGGCACTGACGTTGTGGCGCGACGCGGCGGCGCTCCGTCAGCGACTCCTGGACGTAGGCGCGGAGGAAGCCGCGCTCACGGTGGACGCGCAGGTCTGCGCCCTGGTGACGTCGCGGCTGTGGGCGGAGGCAGTGGTGGCGGAGCTCATCCCGGGCGCGACGGAGGCCCGCGAACTGGACGCCGGTGTCATGGAGCCCCTGGCGTCGCGGGTGGCGGCGGCGCTGGAAGCGGAGCGCGCGCAGAGCCTGGAGCGCAGGACGCTGGAAGAGCGGCGGCACGAACTGCGAGCGGAGAAGGCGCGACTGGACGGACTGTGCCACGACGAAGAAGCGGCGTTGGCGACGCTGCTGGCCGAAGGTGGCAGCGCCGACGAGGAGACCTTCCGCCGCCGCGCCGCGCAGGCACGCCGCTACGTGGAGCTGACGGGCCGGACGCGGGAGCTGTCACACCGCATCGAGGCGCGCACGGGCCTGTCGGAGACGCTCGCCCGGCAGGCGCTCATCGACGTGGGCGGCGAGCAGGGCCTGCGCGTAGAGCTGGAGTCCCTGCGCGACAGACAGGCGGAGGCCCAGGACCGGCTGAAGGCGGTGCTCACGGAGCGCGGCGCGCTCAGCCACCAGTTGGAGCAGTGGGAGAACGACGACGCGCTGGCGAAGCTCCGCATCGTCGAGGAGTCCCTGCGCGCACGGGCCTCCGAGTTGGCGAAGCAGTACGCGGCGGACCGGCTGACACTGGCACTGCTGGCCCGGGCGCGCCGCCGCTTCGAGGAGGAGCAGCAGCCGCGGGTGGTGCAGCTCGCCTCGGAGCACTTCGCCGCGCTCACTCAGGGCCGCTACCAGCGCGTCTTCATTCCCACGGGAGAGGAGCGTGAGCTGCGCGTGGGAGACGGCCAGCGCGATTGGAGCGCGGCGCAGCTCTCCCGAGGGACGCGCGAGCAGTTGTACCTCGCGTTCCGGCTGGCGGTGGTGCGCGACTTCGGCGAGACACGCGGGGCGCTGCCGCTCATCGTCGACGACGTGCTGGTGAACTTCGACCCGGAGCGGGCGCGAGGCGCCATCCACCTGCTGGCGAAGCTCTCCGAGCACCAGCAGGTCATCGCCTTCACCTGCCATCCTTGGCTGCGAGACGTCTTCGCCGCCGAGGGCGCGCGGGTGCAGGCACTGGACGCTTCCACGAGCGAACCGCCCGCGCCCGTGTCCGTGCTGAAGACGGGCTAGCCCAGCGAAGCGCCAGGATGACGTGCCCGGAACGTATCGGAGATACCGTCAGGCTCCGTCCCTGACGACGACCCCCCGAGCCATGACGACCACCGAGATGCAGAACCCCGAACGACAGGGGACGACAGGACTGCCCGACGGGCGCGTGTTGGGCTGGAGTGAGCGGGGTCCTCTCACAGGCAGGCCCGTGTTGCTCTGTCCGGGAGCGGCGACCAGCCGATGGTTGGGCTTTGGCTCGGCGGTGTTGGAGAAAACGGGCGTCCGGCTCATCTCCGTCGATAGACCAGGCCTGGGGGCGTCCACGCCCATGCCGCAGCGGAACCTCCTGGACTGGGCCAGTGACATCCGGAACTTCCGTGTTGCTCGGGCGCTGAACGGACTTCGCGCGGTGGGTTTCTCCCAGGGCGCGCCTTTCGCCCTCGCTTGCGCGGCCACGCAGGGGGTGGAGGCGGTCGCGCTCGTTTCAGGCGGGGACGAACTGGCACACCCGGCCGTGCGCGCACTTCTCCATCCTGACGTCGCGAAACTGGTGGACCTCACCGCCACGGAGCCCGCCCAAGCCGAGGCATTCTTCGCGGGGATGAGCGCTAAGATGATGTGGAACATGGTCATCGGCATGAGCCACGAAGCGGACCGTGCCGTGTACACCGAGCCACGTTTCTCCGAAGCGTACCGGCGCGCGCTGGATGAAGCCTTCTCACAAGGCACTGCGGGCTACGCACGAGACACCGTGCTGGCCATGTCCCGCTGGCCTTTCGAGCCCGAGTCCCTCTCCGTGCCGGTGGACCTCTGGTACGGCGGGCTCGACACCAGCCCTGTTCACTCACCCGACCATGGACAGACGCTCGCGACGAGGATTCCCACGGCCCGGCGCCGCGTGGAGCCAGACGCCGGGGGCGCACTGCTGTGGACGCATGCCGAGCCCATCCTCACGTCGCTGCTCGCCCGGTAGGCCCCGCGCGACACATTCAAGTACAAGCCCACCTGCCGCGAGCCTGTGGCACACTGCGCGCGCCATTCGACTCCTCTTCTCCATCGTCTTCTGGGCGTTCCTGATGCTCTCCAGCGCCGTGCTCTTCGTGGGCGCCGTGCTGGTCTGGCTCGTCACGCTGCCGTTCGACCGTAACGGGCGCGTCCTGCACCTGTATTCGTGCTTCTGGGCGCAGCTCTACTTCTACGTCAACCCGCTCTGGCACCTGGAGGTCGACGGCCGCGAACACCTGCCCTGGCGGGGCCCGGCCGTGCTCGTGTCCAACCACGAGTCGCTCGGCGACATCCTGGTCCTCTTCGGCCTCTACCGCCCCTTCAAGTGGGTCTCCAAGGCGTCGAACTTCAAGCTGCCGCTCATCGGCTGGAACATGCGGCTCAACCGCTATGTCCCCCTGGTGCGCGGTGACAAGGCGAGCATCACGAAGATGATGGCCGACTGCGAATACTGGCTGTCTCGCGGCGTGCCCATCCTCATGTTCCCCGAAGGCACGCGCTCCTCCGACGGCGTCGTGAAGCCCTTCAAGGACGGCGCCTTCGCGTTGGCCTTGAAGCAGCGCTGCCCCGTCATCCCCGTGGTCCTCACCGGCACCGCGCGCACCCTGCCCAAACACGGCCTGGTGCTGGAGACCACCGCCCGCTGCCACGTCCAGGTCATGCCCCCCGTCGACCTCAGCGCCTTCACCGACGTGGCGTCCCTGCGTGAGCACGTCCGGAATCTCATCGTCTCGGAAAAGGCACGCATCGAGGCGCTGACGCCCGGCGCCTGACGCATTCCTCCAGGCCCGCCCCTTTCACCGGCTCGGGAACCCAGGCAAAAATGCACGCCGGGTTCGAGGCGGGGCTCTCCAAGGAACGCGATGCGCAAACAGCCGGTGGTGATGGTCGCGCTCGGTGGGTTCGCGCTGGTGCTGGCCGTGGCGCTCGTCCATGGTCAGGACAACGAGGGTGCTGGCCCCCCCCGCTCCACCGCACAGCGAAGTGCGTCGCGACGCGACGTCGGCGAGCCCACGCCACCGCCGCGCGGCAACCACTCGCTCCGCGGCCGAGTGCTCGACCCGCAGCGCCACCCCGCGGCGGGCATCCAGCTCTCCGCCACGCGGGAGATGCCCAGCGAGTCCCTGTCCGCGCGCCCCTGTGACACACGTGCCCCGGGCCTGCCGCTGTCCTCCAGCAGCTGCATCGGCGAGCCCGAGGAATTGGTGCGCGAGCTCGTCGAAGTGGGCCACGGCGACACGCCCGTGGTGGCCCAGGGCGCCACCTCCGCGGACGGGACATTCCTGCTCGAAGGACTGCCCGAGGGCACCGTGGCGCTGTGGGCCATCGGGGAGCGGCACGCCACGCTGGCGCTGGACGTCCGCACCGGCACGCAAGACGTGGAGCTCGTCCTCGAAACGGGCCACTTCCTTCCCGGCCGCGTCATCGCCGAATCCGGCGCACCGCTGCCCGGTGCACGGCTGACGCTCTTCCACCAGGACCACTCCCGCTTCTTCGACGCCCAGGCTGGCGCGGACGGCCGCTTCGCGTTCGGCCCGTTGCCGCCGGGCGCCTACTCCGTCGTCGCCACCCACGAGGGCCTGCTGACGGACTCCCTCCAGAATGTGGACGCGGCGAAGCTCGACCCCATCGTCCTCCATCCGCCGCGGCGGCTGTCCGGGCGCGTGCTCGCCCAGGACAAGCCGGTGTCCGGCGCGGAGGTCCACGTGCCGTACACGTCGTCTGTCACCGTGACGGACGACCAAGGCCGCTTCTCCTTCGAGCCGCTCTCGCCGGGCGACTACGAGGTACGCGCCGAGCACCAGGGCGAGCACGGCTTCGCCACGGTGACACTGACCGAGGAAAGCGGGGACGCGGACACCACCGTGCGGCTGGGCACGCTCGTCTACCTGGAAGGCACCGTGCGCGACGAGTCCGGGCGCCCCATTCCCCAAGCCACCGTGGGGGCCGGCGCGGCGAGGGGACGGTCCCCTCCCGTGGACTACGTCACCACGACGGCGGACGGCCGGTTCAGGCTAGGGCCGCTGCGGCTGGAGCCCTACATCTTCAACGTCATGGCCTCCGGTTTCCTGGGCCTGCTCCATGACGCCGTCGCCGCCCCAGGCCATCGTCTGGACTTCACCCTCCAGAGCGCACACCTCGTCCAGGGCACCGTCACCGACGCCCAGGGCAATCCCGTGCCCGGCGTGGACATCGACCTGGACGAGGAGACGCGCACCGAGTCCGAGACAGACCTCCGCAGCGTGGACGCCACGACCTCGGACGAGCACGGACGCTTCGAGCTCACGTTCCCCGAAGCCGGGCGCTACACACTCGCCTTCAGCAACGATGACCACTTGGATGAGCAGGTCACGGTGAACGCGCCTGACACGGCGCTCCACGTGGTGCTGCGCGGGGCGGGCCGGGTGGAGGGCACCGTCACCAGCGCACAGGGAGTGCCCCTCGACCGCATGATGCTCAGTCTCGTGGACAACAGCGACGCACCGTCCTCACTCGAGACCATCTCAGACGAAGAAGGGCGCTTCATCATCGTCAGCGTGGCCCCGGGCACCTACACCCTGAAGGCCGGGGTGGACAGCAGCGCCATCGAGCACGCGACGCCGCACACCGTCACCGTGCGCGGCACCGAGACCGTGAAGACCACCCTGCGGCTGGAGACCGGAGAGCCCGTCTCCGGCATCGTCGTGGACGAGCTCGGGCGCCCGGTGGCGAACGCGACGGTGGACGCGACCTCCCCCTCGAAACGATGGAAAGCCGTCCACCCCGTCCTCACGACCAGTGACGCGGAGGGCCGCTTCGTCCTGCACTCGCTGCCGGAGGGCGAGTGCTCGCTGCGCGTGTCGAAAGAGGGCTACAAGTTCGAAGCCACCGAGCCCCGCGTCCCCAACATGTCCCCGCCCTCGGTCCTCGCCAGGTCGGGGGCTCGCGACGTGCGGCTGGTGCTGCGGAGCCAGGGCCGCATCCGTGGCCGCGTGGTGCGCGGGGATGGCTCGCCCATCACCCGCTTCACCATCAACCATGATCCCTTCCGGGACCCGGAGGGGGCCTTCATGCTCTCCCCCCGCGACGAGGGTGAGCTGCGGTTGACCTTCGAGGCCCCCGGGCTGACGCGCGCCGTGCGCGACGTGAAGGTCTCCGCGGGCGAGGACCTGGACCTGGGACAGGTGCGGCTGGAGGCTGGGCGCAACGTCCGCGGCCGGGTGGTGGACGCGGCGACGTCGAAGCCCATCGAGGATGCCATCGTCGAGGTCCACCTGCCGGGTGAAGGTGGCGCGTTGGAGGAAGTCACCGCGCTGGCCGTGGACGTCTCCCAACCGGATGGCACCTTCGCCTTCCCACTGCTGGAAGCGCGCCCGCTGGACGTGCTGGTCCAGACGAACCAGGGTCACCCCATCATGCGCCATCGGATTGGCACGGGTGACGAAGCCCTGGAGTTGCAGGTGTATCCGGGCGCCCAGGTGGACGGCACCCTGAAGGACCGCGACGGGAAGCCCGCGGAAGCCATCGTGCAGCTCGTGGCCAACGACGGGGACTACTCCGCCTCGGTGGACGAAGCGTTGGGGACGTTCCAGGCCCGGAACGTCCCGGCGGGCACCTACACGCTGTCGGCTTCCATGGGACAGAACGCGGAAGGCCGCAGCGTGGCCTTCCTTCCGCAGCGCGTGAAGGTCCCCCCCATGGGGAAGGTGACGTTCGCCTTCACGGAAGCCACCGGTGGCGGCACGATGCGACTCGGCGTCCGGATGCCTCCGGTCAAGCCGGACGTGGGGACCTACCAGGCGCTGCTGTCGGGCACGGTGCCACCGACCGTGTCCGGCCGGGAGCTGCGCACGCGGGCCCGCTTCGGAGACATCCGAGCGTCCACGAAGAGCCAGGAGGGCGTGTTGGTGTACGAGCAGCTCCCGGCTGGGGCGTACACGTTCATCGTCCTGCTGGAAGAGGAGAAGCCCGCCCGCTTCACCGTCCACCGGGAGGAGCTCTTCCTCGCGGAGGGGGAGACGCTGGAGCGGGACATCCAGGTAACACCACGGCCCCTGCCCTGAGCGCGAGTGCGATTATCGGTTGTCCCAGCCCACGCCTAGAGTGAAGCGGATGAGCGACAAGCGCCCCCTGGCGGACACGACCGAGCTGGAGCTGGACTGGCGTGGCCGCGCCCCCCGCAAGCCGGAGGCGCCCTCCAGCGCGGCCTTGGAACCGCTTTCCGAGGTCGAGGTGCCGTCCGGCGCGGGCAAGGGGCTCCCGGGCGACCCGCGCCACATGAGCACCGAGCTGCGCCAGTCGGTGCAGGGGATGATGGAGACGCCCGCGCTGCGCATGCGGCAGATGCGCGAAGGCCTGGAGGTTTTCTTCGGCGCCCAGACGCGCAACCGCTACGAGGTGTGCGACGACACGGGGCGCGTCGCGCTGTACGTGGAGGAGGAGGCCCGTGGCTTCGGCGCCATGCTCCGGCGGACCTTCTCGCCCTTCTACAAGGCCCGGATGGAGTGCATGACGCTGGGCGGCATCGTGGCGCTCGTGGTGGAGCGTCCCTGGAGCATCCTCCTCACGAAGGCGGACATCCTGGCTTGGGACGGCCGGCTGATGGCGCGCATCCAGCAGCGCTTCACCCTGTTGGGACGCCACCTGGACATCGTCACGCCCGGCGGCGCCGTCATCGCCACCGTGAAGGGCCCGCTCTTCAGACCCTGGACCTTCCGTATCTTCCAGAATGACGTGGAAGTGGCCGTGGTCCGCAAACGCCGGAGTGGCTTCCTCCAGGAAAGCTTCTCCGCCGCGGACACCTTCACCCTCGACTTCCAGCCCCAGTGCACCGACTTCCGGCTGCGGCAGCTGGTGCTGGCCGTCGCCCTGCTCGTCGACCTGACGTACTTCGAGAACAACAGCCCCCGCGCCGCCCTGGGCCCGGGGCTGGACCTGTTCGACGCGTTGATGTTCTGGAAGAAGTAGCGTGGTAAATCCCCCTCCATGTCCACGTCCACGAGCGATGCGCTGAGCGCGGCAGACCTGGAGCGGCTGGTCCGCGCCGAGTCCCCTGACCTGGCCGATGCCGTCCTCGCCCTGCTCGAGCAGCCCGAGCAGACGCCGGAGAAGCCGCTGCCGAAGGATGCCTTCACCTTCGACGCGCTCCTCCGGACGCTCACCCAGGCCCGGGCGCACTACGAGTCGGACGGGCGGCGTCAGGCCTCCTCCGAGGCGTGGCAGCGCTACCTGGCGCAGCAGGACGTGCCCCGCCCTCCCCGCCTGGCCCTGGCCGACCTGCTGGTGGCGCTCTACCAGCGCGGCACCCAGGCCTCGCGCGCGGCGCTGATGGACATCGCCCGCCGCGCGGACCTGCGCTTCGGCCTGTGGGGCGGACTCAAGCGCATCTACAAGCTGGCGGAGGCCAACCACGACGCGGAGCTGTTCGGCGTGCTCGCCTGGCGCTTCGACGTGGAGCGCCACCGCCCCAGCGCCAGCCGGGAAGTCTCCGGCGGCACCCTCACCTACCTGCGCCGCCGCGCCTGGCGCTACCTGCGCCACCTGGGCGCCGCCGTGCCGGAGCTCTACCCGCAGTTCGCGGTGGAGGTGCTGCGCCACTACGCGACGGACACCTCCTGGTACGGCGTCTGGGTGGCCCACCACATCTGGGCGCACGGCAGCGGCAAGTACACGCAGGACTCCTTCGCCATGCCGCCGCCGGGCGACATGGTGAAGCACCGCGCCTTCCCGGACGCGTGGAAGCGCTCGCCGGACGCGCTGATGCGCCTGCTGGACGTGTGTGAGTCGGACCCCGCCGCCAGCTTCGCCATCCAGGGCCTGCGCAAGGACTTCCCGGAGGCGCTGCGCAAAGTGACGCCCGCGTGGCTGGACCGGCTCGCCCGCCGGCCGCTGGGCAGCGCGCACGACTTCCTGGTGGAGACGCTGCAGGGCTCGCCCGAGTTCCACCAGGGCCGGCTGCGTGAGCTCGGCCTGCATGAGGCGGTGCTGGCGCTGCTCCTGTCTCCCAGCGCCAAGGCCCGCGCCTACGCCATCGAGTACGCCCGCGCCCACGCGCAGGACCTGCCGGCGGAGCGCCTGGAGGAGCTGGTGGCCCAGGGCGCCCCGGACGTGAAGTCCTTCGCCGCGGCCACGCTGGAGAAGCGCAACCCGCGCGAGCTGGGCGTGGCGCTGCTGGGGCGGCTCCTGCAGCACAAGGCCACCTCGTCCTTCGCGGCGGGCGCGCTGGCGCAGTCGTTCGACCGGGCGGAGCTGCCCGCGGACTTCCTGCGCGACATGTACCTGGGCACCGGTGAGCAGCTCAACTGGGTGAAGGGCTTCATCAGCTCCAAGTACGGCGCCACCGAGCTGCCCGCGGACTTCTGGAAGGCGCTGCTGGACGACCCGCGGCTGCAGAAGAAGCCCCACCCCGTGGAAGGACTGGCGATGCGGGCGCTGTCGGCCTACCCAGCCGCTGCCATCGGTCCGGAGTGGCTGCTGGAGAAGGCCGCCCATCCCCGCATCAGCAACATGGCGACCCAGGCGCTCATGCGCGCGGACAGCCTGCCCGGGCTGGACGTGGAGCAGGTGAAGGCGCGCGTCTTCAGCGCGAAGTACCGAGGCGTGGCGCTGGGCCTGCTGGGCAACCGCAAACTGTTCACCGCGCGCCAGCTCACCGTGCCCTGGCTGCTGGCGCTGGCCCGCCGCGCCGACCCGGAGCTGCACGGCTTCGCGCACCGCTACCTGCTGGAGAACGTGGCCCCCGCGGACTTCAGCGATTCGGGCGACGCGGCCGCGGGCCTGGAGCGCCTCTTCGAGCTGGCCCTGGGCGCGAAGCAGCCGGTGCCCGTGCGCGCCTTCGCGCAGACGTACCTGCGCTGCCACCACCCCGTCATCGGGCCGGAGCAGCCGGAGTCGAAGTCCTACAACCTCAAGCCCCGCGCGCCGCGCAAGGCGTACACGCCGGAGCTGCTGTGGCCCGCGCTCACCGATTCGCGGGACGACGTGCGCCGCTTCGCCCTGGCCATTGCCCGCGCGGAGCTGCGCGCCTGGGGCTGGCACACGCGCGTGTACGAGCTGGCGGACGCCGAGGCGAAGGAGGTCCGCAACCTGGCCTATGACGCCCTGCTGCGCGCGGGCGAGGAAGGCGCGGACGCCCGGCACACGCTCCAGCCGGAGGAGCTGGACCCGGTGAAGGTGTTCTCCCTCACGGAGAGCACCAAGCGCAGCACGCGCGAGGTCGCGGTGGAGCTCATCCGCCGGCACTACGCGCGGCTGGGCGGCGCCGAGCGGCTCGCGTGGCTGATGCAGAGCGCGGACCGCGAAGTGGGCCTGTTCGCGGTGCGGCTCCTCTGGGAGAAGCACCGCCCCACGCACCTCCCGGAGGGGTGGAAGCCCGCGGGCGCCAAGGAGGCCCCGGCCGCCAGTGGCACGGAGCGCTTCGCCAACGTGGACGCGCTGCGCACCTTCCTGCGGAAGATGCTCTTCGGCCTGCCGCCGGGCCGCGCCAAGGAGGCCCGCGAGGGCGAGGTGCAAAAGCGCCTATCCGCCAGCGTGGCCAAGCGCCGCGTCATCGAACTGGTGCGCGACCTGGGCCTGGACGACGCGGCCTTCGCCCGCGTGGTGGCCCCGGTGCTGGAGGAGTTCACCGGCTCGCTGGCCAAGGGGGAATGGCAGAGCTGCCTCGCCTCACTGGTGCAGCTGCGGGCCGCGCACCCGGATGCCCAACTCGGAAGCGCCTGAGCAGATTGAACGCCCATGCTGCTCGATGAACTGCTGAATGGCTTTCCGCGGGAGCGCTTCCTCCAGGAGCACTACCAGCGGCGTCCCTTCACCGGCGCTTCCGCCGCGGAGCGCCTCCAGCGCCTGGGGACTTGGGAGACCATCGACTTCCTCGTCGAGGAGACGGCCTGCGACGTGCTGCTCGCGCGCCAGGGCGTGCCCTACCCGGGAGACAGGCCCACGACAGCGAAGGCGGCGCGGGAGCTGTTCGCACAGGGCTACACGCTCGCGCTGCGGCAGCCGGACCTGCACCACCCGGACCTGGCCCAGCTGGCGCGCGCTTTCAGCGCGGAGCTGCACGGCCGCATCAACCTGCACATCTACTGCACGCCCGCGGGGCACCACGGCTTCGGCTGGCACTGTGACCCGGAGGAGGTGTTCATCCTCCAGACGGCGGGCCGCAAGGACTACCTGCTGCGGGAGAACACGCTCCACCCCGTGCCCCTGCCGGAGTCCGTGCCCAGCGGCTCCCTGGCGGCGCAGGAGAAGACGCCCGTGGAGACGCACTCGCTGGGCGCCGGGGACTTCATCTACATCCCAGGCGGGCACTGGCACATGGCGCAGGCAACCGAGGAGGCGCTGTCCATCTCCATCGGCCTGATGCCGCCCACGCTCCTGGACCTCCTCGACGGGGTGAGGGCCGCGCTGGCCAGCAGCCCGGTGTGGCGGCGGCGGATGCCCTCGCTGGGGCGTGCGTCCACCCTGGACGACCCGAGCAAACTGGCGCTGCTGCGGACGTTGCTGTCGGAGCTGGGCGGTGAACTCCAGCGCCAGCTCGCCGACCCCGGCTACCCCCTGCGCTTCCTCGCGCAGACGGCCCGGTTCTATCTGCGCTCCACGGGAATCCGGGGCAACGGGCGCTGACGGCGCGCGGCACCGCGAACCCCTTCACTGCGCGCTCTTCTATTGAGGGCGCTGGTGCTAAGAAGACCAGCCACTGAGGAGCGTGATGCCCGTACTCGCCATCGGCAACATCGAGAAGGTCCGCGCACTCGCGGCCAATGCGCGCCTGCTGCTGGTGGGCGGTGCTCGCGCATCCACCGCCAGCCGCCTCACCGCGTTCGAGCCGGGCACCAACAAGGTGCTGTGGAGCACGGAGCTGCCCTCCGCGGTGAACGCGCTCGCCCTGTCCGGTGGACAGTGGGCCGCGGCCGGCGCGGATGGCACGGTGCGCATCGGCACGCTGTCCGACGGGCAGGTGCAGTTCCAGCTCAATGACGTGCACCCTGGCGGCGTCACGGCGCTCGCCTCCAGCGCGGATGGCACGCTCCTCTTCAGCGCGGGCGCGGACGGCGTCGTGCGCGCCTGGGACTGGGAGTCCACGCGCAAGATGCACGAGTGGAAGGCGTCCACCCAGCCCCTGCGCGCGGTGGCCGTGGACCCCTCCGGCACCTACGCGGCGGGCGCGGGTGACGACGGCGTGGTGCGCGTCTTCACCGTGGCCACTGGCGCGCAGCGCGACATGGCCGGCCACGAAGGCGCCGTGCGCGCGCTGGCCTTCACGCCGCGCGACGGCCGGCTGGTGTCCGCCGGTGACGACGGCAAGCTGCGCATCTGGTACCTCGTGGGCGCGGTGGAGTTCGAGGTCCGCGGCGAGAAGGACACCGGCCATGCCGGCCCGGTGCTCGCCCTGCTCTTCCCGCCCACGCCCACCGCCAAGCCGGGTGAGGAAGAGCCCGGCGACCGCGTGTGGTCCTCGGGCAGCGACGGACAGGTCAAGGTCTGGCGCCTGGACGTTCGCCGCAAGCCGCGCTCGCTCGACGCGGGGGGCAAGCCCGTGCAGGCGCTCGCCTTCGTGCCGCCGGCCAATCCGCGGCTGGCGAAGACGTCCCTGGGCTCCGTCTTCACGGGCGGGGATGACCGCCGCACGCACCGCTTCGGCCTCGCGGTGGATGGCTCGCCCGCGGGCGACCACGACACGTCCCAGCACGGCATCGACCTGCTGACGGAATCACTCAAGGCCGGCCGTCCCCGCCGCGAAGCCGCGGTGCGCGAGGCCGCCGCGCTGGAGGAGACGGAGGCGCTAGACTTCCTCTTCCAGGTGCTGTCCTCGGAAAAGGACGCGGAGGTCCGGCGGCTCGCCGTGCGCGAGTTGGCGGACAAGGGCCGCACCGCCGCGCGCCCCAAGCTGCGCGAGCGGCTGGACGACTCGCATCCGATGGTGCGCAAGGCCGCGCTGGACGCGCTCGTCGCGCTGGAGCCTGAGTCCCCGCTGTCCGCGCCGCGCGCGGCGCTGGGCTCGCAGCACCCGGAAGTGCGCGTGCTGGGCCTGGAGCTGCTGGCGAAGCTGGGAGGCACGTCCCCGCTGGTGCCGGGCCTCATCGCCGGCCAGCTCGCGGACAACCAGGGCGCGGTCGGACTGGCCGCGCTGGACGCGCTCACCCAGGTGGTGCCGGGCGACGGCGCCGAGCCGCTGCGCACCGCCTTCGAGCGCGGCCCCTCCCAGCTCAAGGTGGAGGTGCTCATCCGCGCCGTGGCGGGCGGGCTGCTCGGCCACGCGCAGTTGCAGGCCCTGGTGGCCCGCGCGCTGGATGACGCGGACCCCGGCGTTCGCCGCACGGCCTTCACCGTGCGCGTCATGGAGCGCCGGGCGCTGTCCCACGCGCTGGAGTCACGCGACGAGGACTTCGGCCGGGGCACCAAGGAAGTCTCCCGCTGGCTGGTCCAGCGCGCGCGCCGTGCGCAGGGCGTCGCGGGAAATCCGCCCATCACCGACGCGGAGCTCCAGGCCGCACGCGATGCGATGCCCGCGCAGGGCACCACGGGCGCGGCCATCACCGAGAGCGACCTGGAGCCGCTGCTGGCCGCCATGGCCTGCCGCACGCCGGACACGGCCGTGCGCGGCGCTCGCGGCCTGGCACAGCTGGGCGACGCACGGGCGCTGGGCGCGCTGCTCCAGCTCTCCCGCGAGCCGGACGCCGCCATCCGCCGGGTGGCTGCCTCCTCCCTCCAGGCACTCCAGGACGCGCGCGCTCGCGAGCGACTGGTGTGGATGCTGGACGACGAGAACGCGGACGTGCGCGCCGCCGCGCTGGACGCGGTGGTGGCGCTGGACGCGGACGCGCCGCTGGCGTCGGCGGAGGCCGCGTTGCGCTCGGGCCACGAGGACGTGCGCGTGCGCGGCCTGGACCGGCTGGTGAAGCTGGGCGCGGCGACGCCGGGCGCGGAGCCGCTGCTGGGTGACGCGCTGGAGGACGAGTCCGGCAAGGTGCGCGGCGAGGCCTTCCGCACGCTGTGGGCCTGGAACGAGAAGGCGCCGGAGAAGGCGCTGGACCGCGCGCTGGCGGGCCGCTTCCCCGACCTGCGCCACCGAGCGGTGGAGGTGCTGGCACAGCGCGCCGCCGAGGGCTGGGCGCTGGAGCGGCTGAAGAAGGCCGTGGAGGACCGCGACACCAGCGTGGCCACCGCCGCGTATGACGCGTGGGTGAAGCACGTGGGCAAGGAGCACGCGGAGGCCCACCTGGCGGCGCTCGCCACCACGCACGCGCCGCTGCGGGAGCACGCCGCGAAGGGCGCCATCCACGCCCCCATCGAGCCCCTGCGCTCGCCGCTGCTCAAGCGCGTCCAGGACGAGGAAGTCCCCGTCGCCGTGGCCGCGCTGGAGGCGCTGGACAAGCTGGTGCCCAACGAGAACGGGCCCCTGCTGGCCGGGCTCTCCGCGGCACCGCTGCCGGTGCGCGTGCGCGCGGTGGAGCTGCTGGCTCCGCGTGGCGCCGAAGACATCATCGAGCCGATGCGCGCGTTCATCACCGACAAGGACCTGGAGCGGCTCTACCCTCCAGCCTTCCTGGTGCCGCTGCGCATCCGCGCCGCGCGGGCCCTGGCGTCACTGGGCTCGCGGCGCCTGCTGACCTTCTTCGCCACCGTGCTGCTGCCGCACGAACTGGGCGACCTCCAGGAGCAGGGCGGCCGCGGGCTCGCCACCGCCGCTCGCCGGGGCGACGAAGGCTTCCTGCTGGACGCGCTGGGCCACGCCAACGTGGCGGTGCGCTCCTGGGCCGCGGACGGCCTGTCCCGCCTGGGTGACGTGCGTGCCCTGCCGGTGCTCACCGGCAACCTGCGCCACGACCACCTCCCCATCCGGCTGGGCGCCATCCTCTCCTTCGCGGCCCTGGGCCTCGAGGGTGACGGCGGCCTGCTGCACGGCCTGGAGGACCGCGCCCGCGAGGTGCAGGAGATGGTGTTCGCCATCGTCCTCGCCCGTGATTTGCGCGCCAGCCGCCGGGGCGAGCCGCCCGACCTGCTCACCAGCGCCCTCTCCAGTGGCAGGCCGGAGGTCCGCTACGCCGCCGCCCGCGCGCTGGAGCTGCGCACGGAGCCGGACGCGGCGCGTGCCCAGTTGGTGGAAGCCCTGCTGCCACCTCGGCCGGAGAAGGTGGCCGACATGAAGGACTGGCCGGCCGAAGAGGAGCGCGTGAAGTACGTCGTCGGGCTCGCGGAGGCCCTGTCCAGCCTCCAGCCCGAGCAGCGCTACGCGGCGGCCCAGGTGCTGCTGCTGCGCGACAAGCCGCTGGAGTACTTCCGCCACGCCAAGAAGGTGGCGCGGCCGAGCACGCTGGATGCGCCCTGGAAGCCGGAGACGGCACCCACCAGTTCGCCTGTGCAGGCCACACCCGCGAAGAACTGGCTGCGGCGCATCTTCTCCGCCGTGAAGACGGATGCCCCCGCCGCCTCGCCCGAGGCCTCCGCCCAGGCCGAGCGGCAGCACCTGCGCCGGCTGGCCTTCGGTGCCTACGTCGGCCTGCTGCGGCAGGTGTCCACGGGCGACGATGAGAGCCACCGCGTGCGTCGCGACGCGGTGGACCGCGTGGTGAAGCTCACGCTGGAGGGCTTCGCCGGCACGCCCGCCGCTGTGGCCGCCTTGCTGCGCGCCCTGGAAGACCCTCACCAACTGGTGCGCAAGGCCGCGCTGGCCGGGCTGAAGGAGCTCTTCCCCGCCGGGAGCGATGAGCCGCTGGCGCTGGCCCTGGCCTCGCTGGCGCCGGACGTGGCGCGCGCGGCGCTGGATGAGCTGGCCACGCGGGGTGACGCCGCGAAGCCGCGCATCACCGCCGCGCTGAACTCGCCGCTGACGGACGTGCGCCGCTACGCCTTCGAGCTGCTGGAGAAGCTCAGCCCACCCGGCAGCCTGGAGCCGCTGCTGGCCGCGCTGGGCAGCGAGCACGCCGACCTGCGCGTGGGCGTCATCGAGCGGCTGGCGGGCGCCAACGACTCGCGCGTCACCGAGGCGCTGGGACGCGCCATGGCCAGCGAGCACGAGGACCTGCGTCTGCGCGCCTCGGAGCTGCTTGCGTGGCGTGGCGATGACCGCGCGGTGGAGGTGCTCGCCACGTTCCTGCGCGCAGAGAACGCGAGCGCCGCGAAGCGCGCCACGGAGGCCCTGGCCCGGCTGGCCACGCCCGCCTCGGTGGCCGCGCTGGCCGCCCGGCTGCCCGCGGCCCTGGACTACCATGAGCGCAAGCGGCTGGTGACGGCCCTGGGCAACACGCGCCGGCCCGAGGCGCTGGAGGTGCTGGCCCGCCAGTGCCAGACGGATGCAGAGGGCGTCATCCGCAGCGAGTGTGTCACCGCGGCCATGACGGTGGCCGGCACCGACGTGAAGAAGCGCGACGTGAAGCTGGCCGTGTCGTTCCTGCGGCAGGCCGTGAAGAGCTTCGACGTCGCCGTGCGGCTGGAGGCCCTGCGGCACCTGGAGCACGGCGCGGAGGCCGGCCAGTCGGAGCTGCTGGTCAGCCTCTTCACGGACCGCTTCCCCGCCGTGAGCGGCGCGGCCGTGGAGGCCTACGCGAAGCGCGTCATCGAGCACGGCGCCCCGGCGGAGCCGCTGGAGGCGGTGCTGCGCGGCGGCTCGCGCGACCTGATGCTGCCGGCCGCGGAAGGCGTGGCCTTCAAGGGCGGCGCCAGCGCGCTGCGGCCCCTGATGCTGTACGCCCGCGCGGGCGAGGACGGCCAGCGCGAGCGGGCCCTGCTGGCCCTGGGCACGCTGGGTGACGCGCGCGCCCTGACCGAGCTGGAGACGGTGGCCGCGGGCGGCACGGCGGAAGCGCCCGTGGAGCCGAGCATGGTGTCGGCCGCCATCGAGGGCCTGGGCCGGCTCGCCGCGAAGCTGCCGGACGGAGAGGAGCGCCGCCGCGTCGAGGAGAAGGTGGAGGCCGCCGCGGTGGAGGGCGCCACGCTGGTGCTGCAGCAGGCCGGCGTGAAGGGCCTGCGCGCCATCGGCGGAGAGCGCGCCCGCGTGAAAATCGAGGCGCTGCTCGGCGACACGAGCACGGCACTGCCGGTGCAACTGACCGCCGCCCAGGAGCTGGGGAAGCTCAAGGACACCGCGGCGGAGACGGCCCTGGCCGCCGCGCTGGACGCGCCCCAGCAGGAGCTGCGCAAGGAGGCGCGCAAGGCGCTCGACGTGCTGTTCCCCACCGAGCGCACGCGGGTGGAGTTCCACGCGGTGGCCAGCCGCTACCCGGACATCTCCGCGCCCGCCGCGGCCTACCTCGCCAACGAAGGCGACCCGGCGCTGCTGGTGCCCCGGCTGGCCACGCTGGACAACGTGACGCTGCGGCTGCGCCTGCGGCGCGGGCTCGCACGCCGGGGCGCCCTGCCCCTGCCGGAAGTGGTGGCGCTGCTGGGCCACGACAAGCCGGAGGCCCGCGAGGAGGCCGCGCTGCTGGTGGGCACCTGGACGGGTGAGGCCCGCGAGCCCGGCACGGTGGACCTGGCCGCGCTGTCCCGCGCGCTGGTGACGGCCGAGCGCCGCACGGCCACGGACTGGACCTCCGCCGCGCCGTCCAGGCGCGCCGTGCTGGAAGGCGCCTGGGAGCGTCTGCTGTGGGCGGGCTCCCGCCTGGGCGCCGCGGGCATTGTCGACTCGGCCCGCACCATCCTGCAGGGCGGAGAGACGGCGGCCCCGGGCACCGCGCGCCAGGAGGCAGCGCGCGCCCTGGGCCGGCTGGGCACGCCCGGGGGCACGCTGACGCTCACCGGACAGGCCCCGGCGGCCGTGCTGACGAACGAGAAGGAGCGCGCCGCCGCGGCGGACACGCTGCGCAAGTCGCTGGTGGACCCGGACGCGCGGGTGCGGGCGGCGGCGGCGGATGCGCTGGCGAAGCTCGCCCCCGAGCGCGCCACCGCCTGGGCACTGGAAGTGAAGCCCTTCGACGCGGTGGCCTTCGGTCCCATGGGTGCCCGGACGTCACGGGAGCTGCTGGCCACCTCCGAGGGTCGCCGGCTGTCGGTGCCGACGCTGCTGGGTGCCCACGCGCTGGAGCCCCTGAAGTCCCTGGCCACCGACGCGAAGCCGGAGACGCGGCAGGACGCGTGGGCCGCGCTGGGCCGCCTGGGCGGAGACGACGCGGCGAAGCTGCTGCACGAGGCCGCCTTCGACAAGTCGCAAACCGTGGAGCTGCGCAAGGCCGCCTGGCGCGCTCACAAACGTGCACGCCGGGCCGCTGAGCGCACCCGGAACCGGAAGGAAGGGAACCCGTCGTGACGACCGCCACCCGACACCCCGTCGAGCTGCGCTACGCCACCGCGAGCGACGTCGAGTCCGGCACGGACAGCTCCCGCGTCCGCCTGGCCCTGGAGGGCTCGCGCGGCACCGTGGGCGTGAGCGGCCGCGTCACCGACGCAGCCCTCTTCCGCGACGCGCTGGCCTCCACCTTCGGCATCCTCGCCAGCGACTTGCGCTACCGGGGCAAGGACCGCACCGCGTACCTCGCCTACCTGATGAAGCAGGGCAAGCGGGCCAGCGCGCTCATCTGGGAGGCGCAGAAGGCGTTCCTGGACAACGCGCTGGACGGCGAGAAGAAGCAGGACGCGGTGCTGGACCCCGTGCTCACGGTGGACCCCGACAGCGTGTCCCTGGAGGTCTTCTCCCGTGACGAGAGCGCCTACGCCCGGCTGTCCTTCGACAACCGCCTCTTCGAGGGCCGCGAGGCCGCGCACGGCTCCACCTTCCTGGACGTTCCGCCGGAGCTGCCCGCCCGAGTGGACCGGCTGCGCACCTACGTGCCCGTCTCCCTGGAGGCGCACGTCGCGCTGGCCACGCCGGCCTCGCAGCCGGCACGCACCCCGCGGAACGTGGAGGTGCCCCACGCCTGGCTGCGCGGCTTCCTCCAGGTGCAGTCCGCCGCCACGCTGCCCGCGAGCACCTGCGAGCTGGCGCCCATCGACCTCTACAACCTCCTCTTCGCCCTGCGCGCTCGCAAGGCGAAGAAGGCCCCCCGCGCGCTGCGCTTCGAGCTGGTGCCCGGCGCCCCGCCCCGGCTGGTGCTGGAGCCGTGGGAGCTGGTGCTGGAGTGCCACGGCGGCACGTACAACGGCACCACGCCCGCGGTGGTGCGCACCTTCGGCCGTCAGCGCCTGGCCGCGCTCGCGCGCCTGCTGCCCCACGCGAAGTCGGTGCGGGTGCAGCTGATGGGCCCCGGCCTGCCGGTGTTCTGGGTCATCGACATGGGCGCGGCCACGCTCACGCTGGGCCTCACGGGATGGACGGAGAGCGGCTGGTCCTCCGCCGCGGCCTTCGACGTGCTGATGCCCCGCGCGGTGCCGGACGGATTGGCGGAGCAGCTTCGCAACCGGCTGCGGACCGAAGGCCCCCTGCCCTTCGACACGCTCGCCGCCAGTGCCGGCGCGCCCAAGGAGTCCGTACGCGCGGCGCTCCAGTTGGAGTGCCTGCGCGGACGCATCCTCTTCGACGTGGCGCGCGGCCAGTACCGTCCGCGCGAGCTGATGCCCACGCCGGTGGATGCAGCTGTCATCCGCTACGGCAACGAGCTGGAAGCGCGGGCGCACCGCCTGCTGGGCGGAGACGGCGCTCCGGGCGCGGGCGAGGTGAAGCTGACCAAGGTGCACGACGTGGTGGGCGAAGGCATCCGCATCCACGGCGAGGTGGTGGACCGCGAGGCCCTGCGCAGCTTCTTCCCCAGCTTCACGTTGGATTTGGAAGGCCGCGTGAAGGATGCCAGCTGCGGGTGCCCGCACCACCGGCGCTCCGGCCTGAGGGAAGGCCCCTGCGAGCACCTGCTGGCGCTGCGGTTGGCCTACGCGCGCCGCCGCGCGGAGGAAGAGGCGCTGCGGCAGACGCCCGAGGGCCGCAAGCTCATCCGCGCGGAGACGCGTTCCTACGTGCGGCGCGACGCGGAGAGCGGCCTGGAGACGGTGTACCGGGTTTCCCTGGATGGTCAGGTGGTGGCGGTGGAGTGGGGCCCGCGCACGGGCACGCCGCGTCACCAGCGGCTCTGGTTCGACTCGGATGCGGAAGCGCGCGGAGCGTACTTCGCGCGCCTGGAGAAGTTGGCGGCTGACGGCTACATCGACGCGGCCTCGGCATTGGTGTAAACCCTTCAACCACGGCCCGGCCGCCACGAGCGGCCGGCAGGACAGGTGCGACGAAGAGACGACGACGTGCGCTTCACGCGCGAGCAGCCGAGAGAGGTCCGGAGTGCATCAGCCTGAGCGCCTCGAGCGCGGGAGCGGCGTTGCGCCGCTCCGGTTGAAATGCAGGACACTCTCCGCAAGGTAGCCTGTTCTTGGCTCTCTCCCTCCTAGGCACTACTGCCAGGGTGGGTAGCGGAGCCAACGACGCGACCGCCGTTTACCCACCCCGGCAGTAGTGCCTAGGAGGGGAGAGCCGGTGAGGCTACCGTGCCCCAGGTGAGATGGTGGTGCTTTCCCGGCCTCCCTCGACTGCTCGCGCCATGTCCCGTCTTCCATCGCCGCGCCCGCCCAAGGTGCAGACATGACCGCCAGGCTGGACCCGTTCGTCCCCGCAGCTTCGCCGCAGGCCGTGCCCACGCCCGAGCTCACCGCTCCGTCGCCAGACGCGGCCGCGCGGCGTGAAGCCCGCCGGCTCGCGCACGAAGCGCTGCTCGTCCGCGCGAAGGCCATCGACGAAGCGGGCGGCGCTGACGAATGGGTGCAGGCGCAGCTCGTCTCCAAGGGCCTCGCGGTGGAGGACCTGGACTTCTCCAGCGCCTCCGAGAAGGACAAGAAGGCCTGGAAGGAGAAGAAGAAGGCCGAGGCCACCGAGCGCCGCGCGCTGAAGCGTCAGGCGCATGAGGCGTGGAAGGCCACGCACGTGGGACACCTGGGCGCGGGCGTGCACTGGGCGGAGGACCGCCCGGCCGACGCGTTCGACGTGCCCCACCGCGAGGAGCGCGCCCGGGCCAACGGCCTGACGGAGCTGGACTCGGCGGAGGCGCTGGCCAAGGCGCTGGGGCTGAGCGTGTCCAAGCTGCGCTGGTTCGCGTTCCACCGCGAGGTGGACACGGCCACGCACTACGTGAGCTGGACGATTCCGAAGCGGGACGGCGGCAAGCGCACGATTACGTCGCCCAAGCCGGAGCTGAAGGAAGCGCAGCGCTGGGTGCTGTCCAACGTCGTGGAGCGGCTGCCGGTGCACGGCGCGGCGCACGGCTTCGTGGCGGGACGCTCCATCCTCACCAACGCGCTGGCCCACCAGGGCGCGGACGTGGTGGTGAAGGTGGACCTCAAGGACTTCTTCCCCTCCGTCACCTGGCGCCGGGTGAAGGGCCTGTTGCGCAAGGGCGGCCTGCCGGAGGGCACGGCCACGCTGCTGTCGCTGCTGTCCACGGAAGCGCCACGGGAAGCGGTGCAGTTCCGGGGCAAGCTGCTGCACGTGGCCAAGGGCCCGCGCGCGCTGCCCCAGGGCGCGCCCACGTCGCCGGGCATCACCAACGCGCTGTGCCTGAAGCTGGACAAGCGACTGTCCGCGCTCGCGAAGCGGTTGGGCTTCACGTACACGCGCTACGCGGACGACCTGACCTTCTCATGGACGAAGGCGAAGCAGCCCAAGGCGCGGCGGACGCAGCGCCCCCCGGTGGCGGTGCTGCTGTCTCGCGTGCAGGAAGTGGTGGAGGCGGAGGGCTTCCGCGTGCACCCGGACAAGACGCGCGTGGCGCGCAAGGGCACGCGGCAGCGGGTGACGGGGCTGGTCGTGAATGCGGCGGGCAAGGACGCGCCGGCGGCCCGAGTCCCGCGCGACGTGGTGCGCCAGCTGCGCGCCGCCATCCACAACCGGAAGAAGGGCAAGCCGGGCCGCGAGGGCGAGTCGCTGGAGCAGCTCAAGGGCATGGCCGCCTTCATCCACATGACGGACCCGGCCAAGGGCCGCGCCTTCCTGGCGCAGCTCACGGAGTTGGAGTCCACGACGAGCGCGGCTCCGCAGGCGGAGTGACGCTCAGCGCGCGTCCGTCTCCTCAATGCCGCGCGCCAGCAACGCGGCATTGAGGAAGTCCGTCAGCCGCCGGGGATACGCCTCCGGCTCGGTGGCGATGAAGTTCCCGTGCCCTGCGCCCTGGATGCGCCATGTCTGGGCGTACTCGCGCACTTTTGCGAAGAGCTCGTCGGCGAGCGGTTGCCCGGACTCCTCCGTCCCCATGACGATGAGCAGCGGTCGGGGGCGGATGCGCTCCACCGCGTCGATGGTGCGCACCTCTTCCAGGGCAATGCCGCGCCGCCAGAAGGGCACCAGCGCCCCGGACTGCGACACGAAGCCAAAGCGGCGGAAGTCATACGCGGCGGCCAGCCACAGGGTGTTGAACGGGGACAGCAGCACCACGGCGCGCACCGCCGGGTCCTCCTCCGCCACCTCCGCCACGGCCGCAGAGCCAATCGAGAAGCCGAGCGCCCCTACCCTCTCCGGGTCCACGTCCGGCTGGGCGCGCACGAAGTCCAGCGCGGCCCGCACGTCGCGGCGCTCCAGGTCTCCCCAGGTGGAGAACTCGCCCTGGCTCTCACCGTGAGCGCGCAGGTCGAAGAGCAGCACGCCATAGCCCGCGGCTCGCAGGATTCGCGCTTCGGGCAGCAGGTCCGCGCGCGTCTGGGACAGGCCGTGCGCCAGCACCACGGCGGCGCGGTTCCGGGACGGCACGTACCAGCCCCGCAGCGACAGCCCGTCCGACGTCTGAAGCGAAACGTCCTTTGCCTCGGCGAAGTCAGCGGGGCGCTCGGCCTTGGAACGTGGGTAGTGGAAGTAGGCCTCGGAATGACGCAGCGCCCTACCGAACACCGCCAGCGCGGCCAGCAGCCCCAGCGCGAGCGCTCCACCCAACAGCCACCGCCACTTCATTGGACCTCGTTGAAGGAAGCTGGGGTGTTTGAACCCCAGGAGTGCAGACGGGACCCACGTTGCTCCGCCACGTACCGAGCAGCTTACACTCCACATAGACAACTCACAGTGCCATCAAAGACGGCACTGTCGCGCCAGGAAACCTGTGGGCACATCCAGGACGATGTTCGACGTGGTGGTGGTGGGTGGTGGCGCTTGCGGCGGCTGGACAGCCAAGCAGCTGACGGAAGCAGGCTTGCGCGTCCTGGTGCTCGAAGCGGGCCGAGGCATGGGCGCGGACCGGATGCTGTGGATGCTCCATCGCATGCGCCAATCCTTCGGCTACCTGGCGGAGACGGACGACCAGCGCAAGGTGCGCCAGCCGGTGCAGAGCACCACCTTCGCGTGGCCCTTCCACCCGCACGCCTTCGTCGACGACGTGGACAATCCCTACACCACGCCGGAGGACCAGCCCTTCACGTGGATTCGTGCGCGGCAGGTGGGCGGGCGCACGTCGGTGAAGGCGCACGGGCGCCAGTTCTACCGGCTGTCTGACTTCAACTTCAAAGCAGGCACGCAGGATGGGCAGGGGCCGGACTGGCCGCTGACGCTGGCGGACCTGGCGCCGCACTACGAGACGGTGGAGCGGTGGATGGGCATCCACGGCAACGCGGATGGCCTGGACATGCTGCCGGACTCCGTCTTCGCGGGTGCCATCACCATGACGCCCGCGGAGCAGCGCCTGAAGGAACAGGTGGAGCGCCGCTGGCCGGAACGCCGCGTCATCGTCCGCCGCACGGCGGGAGCGCCCGTGACGATGCCCGCCGCGTTGAAGACGGGCCGGCTCGCGCTGCGCACGAACGCGGTGGTGGACCAGGTGCTGTACGACGCGGCGACGGGGCGCGCCACGGGAGTGCACTATCTCGACGCGAGGTCGGGCAAGTCCTACGAGGCCCACGCGCGGGTGGTGGTGCTGGCGGCGGGCGCGATTGAATCCACGCGGCTGCTGCTGCACTCGCGCTGCAGCGCGTTCCCGGACGGATTGGCGAACGCGTCGGGGCAGCTGGGCCGCAACCTGATGGACCACACGTACATGCTGGGCATCGAGGCGAAGATGAACCTGCCTCCCGAAGCCCAACGGCAGGAGCATAGCTGGGCGTACATCCCCCAGTTCCGCAACGTGGCCACGAAGGAGCAGGACTTCGCGCGCGGCTACGGCGTGCAGGTCTTCACCTTCGGCGACAACTGCCACTTCGTGCCCTTCGGGGAGATGGTGCCGCGCGCGGAGAATCGCGTGACGCTCAGCCCGACGGTGAAGGACCGCTGGGGCATCCCCGCCGCGCACATCGAATGCCGGCACTCCGCCAATGAGCTGAAGATGGCCGAGGACGCGCTGGCGGCCTGCAAGGAGATGATGGAGGCGGCCGGCTTCACCGTGGAGAAGGCCAACGCCACGTTGTCCACGCCGGGCATGGCCATCCACGAGGTGGGCACGGCGCGCATGGGCACGGACCCGAAGACGTCGGTGCTCAATCCCTACAATCAGAGCTGGGACGTGCCCAACCTCTTCATCAACGACGGTGCCTGCTTCCCGTCCCAGGGACCGCAGAACCCCACGCTGACGATGATGGCCATCGCCGTGCGTGCCAGCGCCCACATCGTGGAGGAGTTCAAGGCCGGGCGGCTGTGACGTGGTGGCGAGCGTTGTGGCTCCGGCGCTGCATGCCGTAGCGTGCTCGCGATGATTCAAGTCGACGAGCTCGGTGAAGAGACGACGTTCGCGGAGGTCGCAAGGCGATTTGCTGGGGCGAGCTGGCTCGCCTCGTTCCTCGAGACCGAGCAACTCAACGACCCGGAGACCAACGGCATCGTCGTGCCTCGCATCGTCAACGCAGGTCTGCGCCTCGACGACACGCTCGAAAGTGGGCCCGGCCCCTGGGCTGTCATCGTCGACGGCGACCTCGAGACGCGCGGCGACCTGGTGTGCACGACCGACGATTACCTGACGAGCACGCTGATTGTGACCGGCGACGTGCGCGCGAGGAACGTGCGCTTCGCCGCGAGCGCGCGCGTCGGAATCGAGGGCGACCTGGTCGTCGGCGATGGGCTCGGCATCGTGAGCGGAACGTGGGGCGACGGCGGCGCGGTGCTGTGGGCGCGCTCGTGCGAAGCCGCGCTCGTGTTGCTCGACGGCAACACGAGCATCGACGCGGACCGGTGCCGGCGGACGCTGGTGTGTGGGTCGACCGGTTGGCGCGAGTTCGCCCCAGACATCCACGACCACGCGACGTTCGAGGAGATGTTCGAACCCGCCGCTTTCGATGAACGCGGCAACCTCGATTTTGGCCGGGCGATGGCGCTCGCGAATGAAGGGCGCTCAGCGCTGCGGCCCGAGGTCGAGAATCGGCTGCGCGGAAGCAAGGGACTCGCAACACGCGAGGCGCTCGCGTGGCTGGCGAGCGACCCTCCCTGCCGCGAGCTCATGTCGCTCGGCGATGACGCATCGATGGCGGTGCTCGCCGAGCGGTTGGCTCAGCGCGGCCATACGGTCTCCATCGAGAGCCTCACGCGCTCGGTGCGCGCCATGCGGGGTGCGCGTCTCGATTCGCAATCCATTGGGTGATGAACGGCGGTAGCGGAACCAGGCTGCGAGCTTGCCGTGAAGCGTAGCGGCTCGCAGCCACCGTGCACCGCCTGAGCCAGTGTGCCGGTGGCACGGAGCATCCCCGCTACGGCCTCAAGCCTCTCAGGACCGAGCCCTCCGCCGCGCCAGTACCGCGCCCGCGAGGCCCACCACCGCTGACACCAGCGCCCATGGGCTCAGCCAGTCACCCCACGCCAGCGCGAGCGTCGTCAGCGCGGCCGTCTCCGGCACGCGCATGGTGAGGCCGGCGCGCTGGTTGTCGTCCACCTCGGCCACCACCGCGCCCGTGCTGTCGATGAGCGCGGTCACACCCGAGTTCGTCACCCGGACCTGTGGCCGCCGCGTCTCGATGCTGCGGAAGGCCGCGTGCATCAGGTGCAACCGGGGCGCGGGCGTGCCGGTGAACCACGAGTCATTGGACAGCGTGAGCAGCAGCTCCGCGCCCTGCCGCACGCCCTGCGCGACATACTCGGGGAAAATCGTCTCGTAGCAGATGAGCGGCGCCACCTGGAGCTGGCGTCCGTCGCGCAGCGTGAAGCTCACCGCCCGCGGCCCGGGCCCTCGCTTCCATCGTCCCGTCCACGGCAGCCACTCGCGAAGCGTGGGGGTATCGATGGCGTCCGGCACCCACTCCGTCAGCGGGAAGAGCATCGTCTTGCGATACGCGGCGCGCTCGAGCCCACCGTCACCTCGCGCCGAGGGCCCCAGGAACATGGCCGCGTTGAACTCGCGCTCGCCCTCCAGGTCATACGTGCCGAACACGAGCGGCACCCCGCGCTCGGAGACGTAGCCGGCGATCTCCGCGTCCAGCGCCGCGCCCGTCTCGCTGCGCGGCGCTCCAAAAGGAGTGGGGTACACCGTCTCCGGCCACACCAACAGGTCCACCGGTCCGTCGCGCAGCAGCACGTCCGACATCGCGTAATGCGTGTCGAGCACCATCCGCACGACTTCGTAGGCGCCCATCTCCGCCTTCAGCTTCTCGTAGCGGGTGATGTTCGCCTGCACCGCGCCCACCACCAGCCCGCCCTCAGCCCGGGTCGCCTCGCGCACCTGCGCGTGCCGGAAGGCGCCGTACCCCGACAGCACGAACACCAACGTCGCCAGCCCCGCCACGGGCTTCCAGGCGGCCCGCGCCCCATGGCCCCTCCAGGCACGAAACGCCGCGAGCACACACTCATTGCCCAGGAGCAACACCAGCGTGAGTCCCGGCGCGCCCGCCACGTCCGCGCCCTGCCGCAGCCACTCGGATGCATAGAGCCCATGCCCCAACGTGTCCGCGAAGAGCTTGGGCGTGACGCCCTCCACGCCCACGTACGCGAGCGTCCCCACCAGGGGCGGCAACCAGCCCTGCCCCTCCCGAGCCAGACGCCGCGCCGCGTACCGGGCCAGCGCGACGGCGGGGAACTGGAGCTGGAGCAGCGGCGCCACCAGCAGGAACAGCGCCCAACCGACCGCCGTGGGCGCCCGCGAGTACGCCTGGAGCGCGCCGGGGAACCAATGAAAGACGGCGGCGGTGAACGTCACGCTGAGCAGGACGCCCAGGCCCAGCGCCTCACGCGCCGAGCGGGCCCGGTCCAACGCCGCGAGCCAGGGCACCATCGCCACCCAGCCGAGCGCCAGCCAGCGCGCCTCCAGCCGCCCGAACAGCGCGAACAGCAGGGTCGTCCCCAGGACACCGAGCAGCGCCGTCCCCAGGTGCCACCCC
>NZ_JAAEAH010000004.1 GCF_010998615.1 Myxococcus sp. CA023
AGCCGCGAGGGACGTCCCTGATGCGGCTTGTGCCGCAGCTTCCTGACGCCGCCCTGTGCGAGGGCTTTGCACCACTGCGACACGGCTCCTCGGGTGACGCCGCACTCGTCCGCTACGTCTACTGGGCGCCAACCCGATTTCAGCAGTGAAGCGGCGAACAATCGCCGCTCCTCCATCTGCTCGGGCGTCAGCCTGAATGGCTGCTGCCCCATCACCACCACCCCCTTCATTGGAACAACCGTTCCGAGGTTTAGGGGATTCGTCGAGGCGGTTTAGAAGGATGGACGCCGAGCACCGCAGACGTCCTCTGGCGTATCGACCAGCCAGTGGTCCTGGTGGCCTCGATGTTGCGCATCCGGATCGAGGTATCACCCCGTGGCTCTATGAGCGACTCGACGCAGAGAAACTGCGCGAGGGCCGTAACTTGCCTGCACTCGGGGCCGCAAGTCTGGGCACCGCTGAACTCCTGCTTGAAGCCAACACTGAGCCAGCCGCGCGTACGGCAGTTCGCCATCCTCCCGGAAGCACAAAAAAGAGGCCCTGGAATCCTCAGCTTTCGCCAAGAACTCCAGGGCCTTCGATGGTCGGGGCGACAGGATTTGAACCTGCGACCACTTGCACCCCAAGCAAGTGCGCTACCAGGCTGCGCTACGCCCCGGCACTGCTGCTGCCGTGAAAGGGTGCGCCCTTATGCCCCCACATGACGTTCAGGTCAAGCAAGAGCAGCAGGGCACCGTCCAAAAAACTCACCCTTCCATGTCCTCCATTCCCTCTTCGTCGAAGTCCTCGCCACGGGCCTCGGCCGCGTCGGCGGCGGCCTCCTCCCGGGCGTCGATCTCCGCGTGATCCTCCGGCGGCGCCTCACCGTTCAGGGCGCTCTTCAGCACCTGGCTCGGCCGGAAGGTCAGCACCCGGCGCGCCGAGATCTCGATCTCCTTGCCCGTCTGCGGGTTGCGGCCCACGCGCGCCTTCTTCTGGCGCACCTGGAAGTTGCCGAACCCGGAGATCTTGATCTTGTCCCCGCGCTCCAGGGTCTCCTTGAGCGTGTCGAACACGAGCTCCACGATTTCGGCTGACTCCTTCTTCGAGAAGCCGACCTTCTCGTAGACACCCTCGATGATGTCCGCCTTCGTCATGCGAATCCTCGGGAAGCCCTCGGGGCTGAACGCCGGGCACTGTTGCAGCCTTCCCAAAGACGTGTCAACCCTCTGACTTCATTCAGGAATTCAGGCGCGCAAGGCAGCCCCCAGTCGCTGCTTCACCTCGTCCACGATGCGCTGATGCGCCTCGTTGACCTCGACATCGGTCAGCGTCCGCTCGGCCGAGCGGTAGCGCAGCGCGTACGCCAGGTTCTTCCGACCCTGGGGAATCTGCTCACCGGTGTACACGTCGAACACCTGAGCGTCCTCCACCAGCGGCTTGCCCACCTCCAGGATCACCCGGCGCACCTCGTCGTTGGGCAACTCCAGCGGCACCACCACCGCCAGGTCCCGCAGCACCGCCGGGAAACGCGGCAGCGACCGGTACGCCGGCACCAGCTTCGAGGCCGCGTACAGCGGCTCCGTATCCAACTCGAAGACGAACACCCCGTCCGGCAGTCCCAGCGCCTTCACCACCCGTGGGTGCACCTCGCCCACGTGGCCCAGCACCGTGCCGTCCGCCGCCTTCACCTGCGCCACGGCCTTCGGGTGGTACGCCGCCGGCCCCGCGGGCACGTACGTCACGCCCTCCACGCGGAGTGCGCCCAGCAGCCCCTCCACCGCCGCCTTCGCGTCGTAGAAGTCCGCGCGGGCATCCTTGTGCGTCCAGCTCCGGCCGCCACCGCGCAGGCCCCACACCAGGCCCGCCACGCGAGGCACCTCGCGCGCCGCAGGACGCTGCCCCTGCCCGCCTTCCACGTCCTGGAAGTAGGCTCGGCCCGTCTCGTAGATGGCCACCGCCTCCACCTGGTGCCGCACGCTGCGGGGCAGGTTCTCCAGCAGGCCCGGAAGCAGGCTGGTGCGCATCACCGACTGCTCCGTGCTCAGCGGGTTGAGCAGCGCCACCGACTTCTCCGCCCCACCCAGCACCTCCAGGCTGCGCGGCGCGACGAACGAGTAGTTCACCACCTCGTCGAAGCCCGCCCCGGCCAGCGCCTGACGCATGCGGCGCTCGGCCTCGGCATGCGCGGGCTCCGGGGCCAGCGTGGCCAGTCCTCGCGGCAGCGTCGCCGGGATGTTGTCGTAGCCGAAGATGCGCGCGACCTCCTCCAACAGGTCCTCCTCGCGCTCCACGTCGACACGGGCCCGGGGCACCTCGTACGTCGCCTGCCCCGTCCCCTCCTCCACCGCCTTGAAGCCCAGGGCCTCCAGGATGCGGCGGACCTCCTGCTCCGCCACGGCCACACCCAGCACCTGCTCCACCCGGGCGAAGCGCAGCGTCACCTTCCGAGGCGGCTTCGGCGCCGGGTACACGTCCACGCGGCCAGGAGCCACCGTGCCCCCCGCCAGCTCCGCGATGAGCTGCGCCGCCCGGTCAATGGCCGGCACCACGGCGTCCATGTCCGCCCCGCGCTCGAAGCGGTGCGATGCCTCCGTGTGCAACCCGTGCCGCTTCGACGAACGCCGCACCGTGGAACCCTGGAAGTTCGCCGACTCCAGCACCAACCGCCTGGTGCCCTCGGTCACCTCGCTGTCGCCGCCGCCCATGACGCCGGCGATGGCCTGCGCCCGGTCCTTGTCCGCGATGACCAGGTCATCCACGTCCAGGACGCGGTCCTTGCCGTCCAGCGTCTTGAGCTTCTCACCGCGCGTCGCCGTGCGGACGACAATCTCCTGACCGGCCAGCTTCTCCAGGTCGAAGGCGTGCAGCGGCTGCCCGTACTCCAGGTTCACGTAGTTGGTGACATCCACCACGTTGTTGATGGCGCGCACCCCGGCCGCCTTCAGCCGGTCCTGCATCCACTGCGGAGACGGGCCAATCTTCACGTTCTCCACCACGCGCGCTACGTAGCGCGGGCAGCGGTCCGGGGCCTCCACGCGCACCTTCACCTGCTCGGCGGCGGGCGTGCCTGACTCCGCGGGCTTCGGCTGGGGCACCTTCAACGCGGAGCCCGTCACCACGCTCACCTCGCGCGCCACGCCCAGGTGGCTGAGCGCATCCGGGCGGTTCGGCGTGACGTTCACCTCCAGCACCACGTCATCCAGGCCCACGGCCTCCGCGATGGGCGTGCCCACGCGCGTGTTCGCAGGCAGGATGAGCAGGCCGCTGGACTCCTCGCTCAGGCCCAGCTCCTTGGACGAGCAGAGCATGCCGAAGCTGTCCACGCCGCGCAGTGCCGCCTGCTTGATGTCCATGCCGTTGGGCAGCGTCGCGCCCACGGTGGCCAGCGGCACCTTGTCGCCCACCTTGAAGTTCTTCGCGCCGCACACCACCTGGAGCAGCGCCGTCCCGCCGATATCCACCTGCGTGACGGACAGCTTGTCCGCGTTGGGGTGCTGCACGGACTCCTTGATTTGCGCCACCACCACGCCACGAAGGGCTTCCGCGGGGCGCTCCATTCCCTCAATCTCCAGGCCCGCGGCGGTCAGCTTGCGCGCCAGCTCGTCCACGGACGGCGGCAGCGCCACGTAATCGCCCAGCCACTTCACCGAAATCTTCACAGGTCCACCCTCTTCTTCAATCGGCTGGAACACGGGGGCCCACGAGAGGCCCCCTGGAATCTCAGAACTGCTCGAGGAACCGCGCGTCGTTCTCGAACATCATCCGCAGGTCGTCGATGCGGTAGCGCAGCATGGCGATGCGCTCCACGCCCATGCCGAACGCGTAGCCCGTCACCTCGTTCGGGTCATACCCGGCGGAGGTGAAGACGTTGGGGTGCACCATGCCGCTGCCCAGCACCTCCAACCACCCCGTCTGCTTGCAGATGCGGCAGCCCTTGCCCGCGCAGTTCGTGCAGGTGATGTCCACCTCCGCGGAGGGCTCCGTGAAGGGGAAGAAGGACGGGCGGAAGCGCGTGCGCGTGTCCGAACCGAAGAACGCCGTCACGAACGCCGCCAACGAGCCCTTCAGCTCGGCGAACGTCACGCCCTTGTCCACCAGCAGGCCTTCCACCTGGTGGAACATCGGCGTGTGCGTGATGTCCGAGTCGCGCCGGTACACCCGGCCCGGCATCACCGCGCGGATGGGCGGCTTGCGGTTGAGCATGTACCGCACCTGCACCGGGGACGTGTGCGTGCGCAGCAGCACGGAGCTGTCCGCCTTCTTCGCGTGGCCCAGGGTGGCCTCATCCACGTAGAAGGTGGCCTGCATGTCCCGCGCAGGATGGTCCTTCGGCAGGTTCAGCGCCTCGAAGTTGAAGTAGTCCAGCTCGATTTCCGGGCCGCTGGCCACGTCGAAGCCGAGCCGCGATAAGGTCCGGACAATCTCCTCCATCGTCCGCGACACGGGGTGCCGGCTGCCCAGCGCCACGCCGCGTCCTGGCAGCGTCACGTCCAGGCCCGGGCCCTGAAGCTGGGCCTCCAGCGCGGCCGCCTCGGCGCGCTCCACGGCCTCGGCGAGCAGCTTCTCCAGCTCCGCCTTCACGCTGTTGGCCACCTCGCCCAGCGAGCGCCGCTCGTCCGGGGGCAGCTTGCCCATGCCGCCCAGCACGCCGGACAGTTCACCCTTCTTGCCCAGGTAGCGAACCCGCAGTGCTTCCACCGCGGACAGCTCCGACGCGCCGCCAATCTCCCGCCTCGCGGACTCCGCGAGCGCCAGCAACCGATCCCGCATGGACTTCCGCCTCCGTTCCAGTTCCCCGCGCGCCCTTGGCGCCGAGGCAAAAAAAAGGGCCGCCCCAGAGAGGCAGCCCGTTCAAACATCCGGACAGGGTGGCCAGCGTCAGCCCACCACCCCACCCGTTCTGTCTCCAGCCTTGCGGGCTGGATGTGTCTCAGGCCGCCTTCGCGATGTTGGCGACGGCCGCAAAACCCGACGGATCCGCGATGGCCATATCGGACAGAACCTTGCGGTCCAGGCCGATCTTCGCCTTCGCGAGGCCCGCGATCAGCTTCGAATAGGAGAGACCCACCGTGCGGGCGGCCGCGTTGATGCGGACAATCCACAGGCGACGGAAGTCCCGCTTGCGCTGCATGCGGTCGCGGCTGGCGTAGTCCAGCGCCCGCTCAACCGCTTCGTTGGCGCGCTTGTAGCAGTTCTTCCGACGGCCGCGGTAGCCCTTGGCCAGCTTCAAAATCCTATTACGACGACGACGAGCCTTGACACCCTTCTTCACGCGCATGACTGCCTCACTTCGGACTGCGTAGTTTGGAAGCCCCCCGGCGCAGGCTCAAAGCCGCTCCGACGAGGCCACGTTGTCCCTGACTTCAGAACCGCGAAATCAGCCCCCGTAGGGGAACATCTCCTTGATGACCTTCTTCGCGTCCATGTCGCGAAGATGGCCGGTGCCGCGGCCGCTGCGCTTGGACTTCGGCGTCTTCGAGAACGTGAAGAGGTGCTTCGCGAAGGCCTTGCCGTGCTTGACCTTGCCGCTCTTCTTCACTTCAAAGCGCTTCTTCGCGCTGCTGCGGGTCTTCAACTTCGGCATCGTCCTGATCCTTCCATGCCCCGTGCCGTTGGACTTGAGCGGCAGGTGCGAGAACTCTCGAAAATTGGGGAACTTGGGCAGGCTCCCCTCGAAAGTGCGCAAAGATACTTAGGTGCAACAGGGAGTCAAGGCCCGTCAGCAAGCCGCCAGGCGTCCTGACCTCCCGATCACGGCAGGGCCGCTTCCTTCGCCAGCAGGGCCTCGAAGTCCGTCACCTTCATCGTCTTGAGGTCCTCACCGCCGTACCGCCGCGGCGACACGCCCTCGCCCGACACCTCGTTGTCGCCCACCACCAGGGTGAACGGCACCTTCTGAAGCTGGGCCTCGCGGATCTTCGCGTTCATCGACATGCCGCGCTCGTCGAACTCCACCCGGTAGCCCTTCGCCCTCAGGGAGTCCCGAACCTTCCGAGCATAGTCGTTCTGCCGGTCCGCCACCGTCACCAGCACCGCCTGAATGGGGGCCAGCCAGGCCGGGAAGGCGCCGGCGAAGTGCTCGATGAGGATGGCCGTGAAGCGCTCGAACGAGCCGAAGATGGCGCGGTGGAGCACCACGGGGCGGTGCTCGGCGTTGTCCTCGCCCACGTAGGTCAGGTCGAAGCGCTCGGGCGCCAGGTAATCCAACTGCATGGTGCCCAGCTGCCACCGGCGGCCGATGCTGTCCGACACCGCGAAGTCGATCTTCGGGCCGTAGAACGCGCCGTCACCCGGGGCCAGTTCGTACTCGAGGCCCAGCGACTCCAGCGCGGCCTTGAGGCCGCCCTCGGCGCGATCCCACAGGGAGTCATCACCCAGGCGCTGCTCGGGCCGCGTGGACAACTTCACCGCGTAGGTGAGGCCCACCGCCTTGTAGACGTGGTCCAGGAGCTTCACGAAGCGCCGCACCTCGTCGGTGATCTGCGCCTCCGTGCAGTAGATGTGCGCGTCGTCCTGCGCGAACTGGCGCACGCGCGTGAGGCCGCCCAGGGAGCCCGCCGCCTCGTTGCGGTGCAGCACGTCCTGCGTGTGGTAGCGCAGCGGCAGGTCGCGGTAGCTGTGCTTCTTGAAGCCGTAGAACAGGTGGTGCGACGGGCAGTTCATCGGCTTGAGCGAGAAGTCGTGCTCCCCCGACTCGCTGTCGAGCACGAGGAACATGTTCTCCTTGTACTTGCCCCAGTGCCCGCTGGTCTCCCACAGCCCCTTGTTGAACATCAGGGGCGTCTTGATCTCCACGTAGCCGTCGTTCTGCGTCAGCTGACGCATCCAGTTCGACAGCGTGGTGTAGAGCGTGGTGCCCTTCGGGGTCCAGAAGGCGGAGCCCGGCGAGTACGGGTGGAAGTGGAAGAGGTCCAGCTCCTTGCCCAGCTTGCGGTGGTCGCGCTTCTTCGACTCCTCGATGCGCGTCAGGTACTCCGCCAACTGCTTCTTGTCGAAGAAGGCAGTGCCGTAGACGCGCTGGAGCATCGGGTTGCGGTGGTCACCCCGCCAGTACGCTCCGCTGGAGGAGAGGATCTTGATGATGCCGATCTTCCCCGTGCTGGGCGCGTGGGGCCCCAGGCAGAAGTCCACCCAGTCACCGTGCGTGTAGAGCGTCAGCGTCTTGGCGCCCTTGGCCGCGATGTCCTTGACGATCTCGACCTTGAACTTCTCGCCCTTCTCCTCGAACAGGCGCACGGCCTCGTCCATGGAGATTTCGGTGCGGACGAAGGCCATGTCCCGCTTCAGCTCGGCGTTCGCCTCGGCCTCGATCTTCTCCAGGTCCTCGGGCGTGAAGGGCTTCTCGCGGAAGAAGTCGTAATAGAAGCCCTCCTCCGTCGCGGGACCGATGGTCACCTGCGTGCCCGGGAAGAGCTTCTGCACCGCGCTGGCCACCACGTGGGCGGCGTCGTGGCGGATCAGCTCCAGGGATTCGGGGCTCTTGGGCGTGAAGATCTGCAGCTTCACGTCCTCGTCCAGCTTGCGGGCCAGGTCCATGTCCTGACCATTCACGCGCGCGAAGAGGGCGGCCTTCGCCAGGCCGGGGCCGATGCTCTCCCGCACGAAGTCCGCGATCGTGGTCCCCCGGGCCGTCTGCTTCTGCGAGCCGTCGGGGAGCGTCACCGTGATGATGTCGGACATACGAACCTCGGAAAAAAAACGGGCGGCAGGCTCTTTTAAAGCCGTGCCGCCCGCTGAAGTCACTCTTTGATGATGGGTCGTAGTGGGATCGAACCACTGACCCCTACCGTGTCAAGGTAGTGCTCTACCGCTGAGCTAACGACCCGTTGCAGCCGCTTCGGTGGCGCGGGGAATAACAGCGGGCTCCCCCAACTGTCAAGCAAACACAGAAGGCTTCTTCAACTCTTCCCGCGCGCCTTCGGATCCGTCGTTTCCAGCAGCGTGTGGACCCGGGACATGACGGCGTCGAACATCGCCGGGGTCAGCCGCCCCGTCTGCGTGTTCTGCTGGCTGACGTGGTAGCAGCCCAGCAGCGTCCGGCCGCCCGGCAGGCGCAGCTCCGCCCCATGCCCGAACGCGGGCCGAGGCGACGGAACCTCCATCCCCTGCCGCGCCAGGGCCACGAGCGCGGCGTTCCAGCCGATGGCCCCCAGCGCGAGCATCACCCGGCCCGGCAGCAGCGCCAGCTCACGATCCAGGAACGGCGCACAGCGGGCCAGTTCCTCTGGGAGGGGCTTGTTGTCGGGCGGAGCACAGCGCGCCGCCGACACGATGAAGGCGTCCTTCAGCCGGAGCCCGTCATCCCGGTGCTCGCAGAGGGCCTGATTCGCGAAGCCCGCGCGGTGCAGCCCGGCATAGAGGAAGTCGCCCGAGCGGTCTCCGGTGAACATCCGCCCCGTCCGGTTCGCCCCATGGGCCGCCGGCGCCAGCCCCACGATGACGAGCCGAGCCCTGGGGTCTCCAAAGCCGGGAACGGGCAGGCCCCAGTAATTCCAGTCGCGGTAGGCGCGGCGCTTCACTCGCGCCACCTCCTCCCGCCACTCCACCAGCCGGGGGCAGGCCCTGCAGCCGGTGATCTCCTTGTGTAGCGACTCCAGCTTCGTCACGGCGACTTGGGCTCCCCTGTGTAGAGCCGCGTCCGGCGGTAGCGCTCCACCACCACGCTCAGGACCACCTTGAGGATGGCCGCCACCGGCACCGCCAGCAGGATGCCCACGAAGCCGAACAGCTCACCGAAGGCGAGGATGGCCAGGATGATCGCCACCGGCGCCAGCCCGACCTTCTCCCCCACGATTCGCGGGGTGATGACGAAGCCCTCCAGCATCTGCCCGATGACGAAGGTGGCCGCCACCGCCGCCAGTTGCCACGGCCCCTGCCACGACAGCATGAGCCCCACCAGCGACAGCACGATGCCCACGCCCGTGCCCAGGTACGGCACCATGTTGCCGAAGCCGGCAATCACACCAATGACGATGGCCATGTCGATGCGCGCCGCGGACAGGCCCGCCGCGTAGATGACCGACAGCACGCCGCCGACGATGAGTTGGCCGCGCACGAAGGCGGAGAGCACCTCATCCACCTCCGCGAAGCGCCGGCTCACCAGCCCCACCGCGCGCCGGGGCAGCAGGTCCTTCACCAGGCCCATCAGCCGGGGGTAGTCCTGCAGGAAGAAGAAGGCCAGCACCGGCACCACCGACAGGCCCAGCAACGTCACCACCAGTCGCGCCGTGTTGCCCGCGAAGCTCGCCAGGATGCGCGCCGCCGCCGGCCCCGCGCTCTGGACCAACTCTGACGCCTGCTTTCCCAGCTCGGCGGTGCGCTGGCGCACCAGGTCCGGCAACGAATGCCCCACCAACCCTTCCACCTTCGGCACCACCTGGGTGCTCGCACGGTGGAAGAAGTCCGGCAGCTTCGACGCCTCCTCCCGGAACACCGGGATGAGGTACAGCACCGCGCCTACCAGCATCAGCGTCCCCACCGCGAAGACGAGCGTCGTCCCCCAAGTGCGGTCCAGCCGCCGCTTCTCCAGCTCGGTGACGATGGGGTTGAAGATGTACGCGCCCGAAAGCGCGAGCAGCACCGGCACCGCCACACCGCCAAAGACGGAGAGCAGCGCGAACACCAGCCCCAGCGAGCCCACCATCACCGCCGACCACCACAGGTCGATGCGCCGGGCGTCCGTCTCGGACAAGTCGCTCTCGGCCACCGCCACGGGCTCGGCGACCCGCACACGGGCCGTCTCGGCCGCGGCCTTGTCCTGGCCACGCGGCGGCGGCACCTCGTGAAGCACGGGGGCAGGCCGTGCCGACGACGGCACGGAAGCGGCGGCGGGTTTCACGGCGGCGGGGGAATGACCTTTCCTGCGGCGTCCGATGGCGCTCTCCTCTTCAGTCCCAGCTACGGCGGCGTCATGTCCTGATTGCACTTCACGAAAGCACAGGAAACGGGCTTTCGTGGAAGCCCGCCCGCTTTACACCCGGCCCGGCGTCACTCCGAACCACCGGCCTTCGGCCCAGAGGCGCGGAGCTGGATGGTCAGCCGCGCGCGGGCCCGGCTGGGCTCGAAGTACGTCGTATAGGGCCAGTACCCCTGCTTCTTCACTTCAATCTCGTGCAGGCCGCTGCCCACTCGCAGCGCCTTGGGGGAACCCGAGAAGTCGCTGCAGAGCCCCTGCCAGACGCCATCCAGATACACCTCCGCGTCCACGGGTTCGCAAAGCAGGGCCAGGTTGCCGCTGGGATTCTGGGCTTCCGCCATCAGCTCGCGGGCCTTGAGCAGGGACTCGGGCTCCTGACGCTTCGCACACCCAGCGAACGTGGACACCATCACCAACAGCAGAACCTTCCGCATCAGCTCGCCGAGGACCTCGAAGTCACTGCGTGACGATCACGACCCGGCCCTCGGCCAGGAAGCGCGTGTTGGCCTCGACGAGCGCCTTCGCATCCTCCGAGGCAAGCACCAGGTCGGAACCCTTGGAACCCTTGGCCTTCACCACCAGGGGCTTGTCCCCCACCAGCGAGGCCTTCTTCGCCGCATCCAGGCTCTGGAACCACGCGGCCACGGCTGTCGCGGCACGGCGCTCGTTGGCCAGCGCCGCCGCGCCGTACAGCGCTTTGCCGCTGTCATCCAACAGGCGGGGCGCCAGCACGGGCTGCACACCGAGCCCTCGCGCATCCACCACCAGGCCTGTGTACTTCTTCGCGCCCGCGCCGTTGATGGCGATGACGGTGTCCGCGGCGGGCGGCGCGAACAGCGACGCGGTGAGGGCCGACAGCGGCACCTCCACGTCAATCTCCACGCCACTGTCGGAGAAGAACCGCCGGGCGACGACCTTGTAGCCGCCCATCGCGGCCTCCACCCGCTTGCGCACGTCCTCGCGGGCCAGCTCGTCCGCCACGGTGCGCCCCGCGCTGATGTGGAGGCGCCCGGCCTGGTCCATGAGATTCTGGACGGCGGACCGCTTAGCGGTCCGCTCGGCGCCCAGCCGGGCCTGTCCGGGGTTGGAGGCCTTCAAGTCGGGAGCACCCACTCCCGTGGCCCGCAGAACCTGCCCTTCCCAATTGACGCCCGGTGCCCCCGGTGCCGTTTTCACGGCGGCGACGGTGGGCTTCGGGGCCTTCGCTTCCTTGCCCTGGCCGAACGCGGTCAGTGGCACGGCCAGCAATATCCCCCACAGCGAGTGCCTCACGGGAAATCCTCCAGCCCCTCGTCCGACGTCGCGGGTCGTGTCAGGGCAGAATGGCTTCCCATTCAACGGGCCTGCTTCCGGGGAAGTCAAGGCAGGCCCCTGCGGCACGGCGGGTATGCGTCAGTTCTCGTTGCCGTGACGGTCGACGTAGGCGTCGATCATCTTGCGGTGACGGTCGGTGAGCAACGTGAAGCGCACACCCGAGCGCTCGCGCTTGGCCCCCAGCTCCGCCCACTCACGCACCACTTCCCCCTCGGCGTAGATGATCTCCTCCGAGCCCGGGAGCTGGAACTGGAGGCCGATGCGCTTGGCCTCATGCTGAGGCTCGAGCAGCCGGGCGAGGCTCAGCCCTTCCTGGCTGATGTCCGCGGCCCGCGACATGTACGGCACGCCACCCATGTACTTGTTCAGGTAGATGTCGAGGGGCGCCCGCTTGTTCTTCCGCTTGTCGCTCATGGCTTCTTCGCCTCCGGTCAGGTGGTGCAACAGGTTGCTCCGGGGGTGAAGCAACCTGGATGCAGGGTAGAGGCGCGCGCTGAACTCGCAAGAAAACGGACGGCACGCGGAGGCCTCGTGCGCTCGCTGTGCTTCCTCGGTGAATTCTTCGCGCGGGCTTGTGTCTACCGAGCGCGCGGCCACCCTCTATAGTGCGCCGGTTCTCATGAAAGGTGGATGCATGCGATCGATGTGGACGGCGGCCCTGGTGTTCGCGCTCGGCGCGACGGGCGCCCAGGCGCAGCAGGACTCGAAGTCGGCGAAGAAGCCCGCGGCCAAGGCCGCACCGGCGACTCCGGCCGCCGCGCCAGCGGCGCCCGCTGCGCTGTCCGAGGAGGACCAGCAGACCCTCTACACGCTCGGTCTCTCCATTGGCCGCGACCTGTCCCTCTTCGCGCTGTCGCCCGAGGATCTGAAGGTGCTGCAACAGGGCCTGTCCGACGGACTCGGTGGAAAGACGTCCGACATCGACCCGAAGGAGCAGGCGCAGCGGATTCAGGCCTTCGCCAAGAGCCGGCAGGCCCTTGCGGGCAAGGCCGCGCTGGAGCGCGCCGCCAAGGAGCCCGGCGCGGAGGTGCTTCCCTCCGGCGTCGTCTACAAGCAGGTCCAGGCGGGAACCGGCCGAAGCCCGCGCGCCGTCGACACCGTCAAGGTCCACTACGAGGGCCGGCTGGTGGACGGCACCATCTTCGACACCTCCGCCCGCCGCGGAATCCCCGTCGAGTTCCCGCTCAACGGCGTCATCCCCTGCTGGACGCAGGGCGTGGCGAAGATGAAGGTGGGCGGCAAGGCGAAGCTCACCTGCCCCGGAAATACCGCCTATGGCGAGCGGCCGCCCTCCGGCTCGCGCATCCCGCCCAACGCCGTCCTCACCTTCGACGTCGAGCTCATCGACATCCCCGGCGACACGTCCCGGCAGCCGTAGGTCAGCGACTCAGGGCGGCCTCGGCGGCGCGGAGCAACGGCTCCGCGCTCACCGGGGCTCCGGTCGCATGAATCATCCACTGGTCCGGCGTCACCGAACCGTAGGTGGCCATGCGTTCGAACTCGGCGCCCAGCGGTCCCTTGCGCTTCAGCTGCTCTTCGATCTGGAACGCGATGAGGTGGCCCAGCGGATAGTCGGGCAGGTAGAGCGGATAGCTGATCATGTGGCTGTAGACGGCCAGCAGCGTGCTCCCCTCCCCGCCCAGCACCGGCGCGAAGTACTGGTTCCACACCTCGCGGGCAATGCCCACCACCGCCTCGCGAAGCTGCACTGGCGTGGCATCCGGGTGCGCGTACATCCAGTGCCACACCGACATATCCACCAGCGCGATGCCCGCGCGCTCCCACGTCTGCCACAGCTCGCCAAGCACCCGCTCCCGCTCGCTCGCCGCGTCCGGCTTGCCCAGTCCGAGCAACTCCAGGTCGCGCGACTGGAACACGAAGGCCAGCGCCTCCGTGAAGGCGTTGTTGGGCACCCCCGCGAGCAGCGTGTGGTCCACGCCGTAGAGGCTGAACACCTGCTCCACGTTGTGCCCCAGCTCATGCACCGCGATGTTGTAGCCCTTGTAGTCCATGCCCCCCTTCTCCACGCGCGTGCGCAGCCGGGGGAAGTCGCCTCGCCGAAGCGCCGGCTGTGCGTGCCCCGCTCCGCGCGACGCGTCCACGCGAATTCGCTCCGCCAGCCACACGGCCTTCGCCTTCGTGAAGCCCATGCCCTGGAGGATGCGCGGCAGGTCCTTCGCGAACGCCTCCGCCGTGGGGTAGCGCTTGCGCGTCAGCGCATCCAGTTCGGACTCCTTCCGCTTGCCGCCCGGATTGAAGCCCGAGTACCAGAGGTCCTGCGGCTCCAGCTTCCGGCCCAGGCGCGCTTCAATCTCCTTCGCCACGCGCGGCACCAGCGGTGACTCCAGCACCTGTGTCAGCAGGGCCCGGACGCGCGCCTCAGGCAGCTCGCGGCCCAGCTCGAAGCTCCGGGCGATTCGCGTGGGTGCCACCGGCACGTAGGGGTCCGCCTGACGCGCCGCATGGAAGGTGGCCAGCAGGTGCTTGTAGCGCGTGTCCGGCTCCGGCGACGCATCCGGCTTCGTCGTGCGCGCGGGAGCATCCGCCTCCACTGTCTGCGACGGAGCCACCGTGACGGTGTTGGTGAAGGGGTCCCAATCCAACCGCGGGTTGTCGATGACGGCCGCGGGAATCGTCTGCGTGATGATGCGCTCCATCACCTGGACGATCATCCGCTGCTTCAGCGCGCCCGTCGCCGCGTCGGAATAATCACCCTTCAGCTCGTCACGCAGGTTCCAGTGGCTGATGAGCCGCAGCCCCTTTGGGAAGGGGCGCCGTCCCTGCGCATCCACCAGGTGATGCATCCAGATGTTGTATTCGGCGATGTACAGGTTGGCCGCGGCGATGGCGCGCGAGGACGCCTGTTCAATCTCCGCGGGGACGCGCTGGTTGAAGCGCCCGGCCAGCCGCGTCTCGGCCCACTGCCGCCGCGTCCATGACGGCCCCTGCTCCACGCGCTCCGCCAACGTGGTGAGCGGGAAGTTGAGCAACACCACGAACCCCACGCGTGCGCGGAACAGGTCCGTGGTGACGTGGGCGGCCGGATCATACGCAGCCACCAGGGGCTCCACCGGCAGCAACGGCCCCAGGTCCAGGTCGGTGTACCACTGGAGCTCGCGCCCGATTTCGTACAGGTGCCCGTCGAGCTGCTCGAACAGCCGCTCCAGCCGCTGGAAGGTCGCGTCGAGCGCGTTCGGTTCGGACAGGAACTGTTCACGTGCGAACGCCGCGAGGTCTCCGTCCTCCGGCCGCCACATCGCCGCCACCTGATCGACGCCCCGCTCGATGCGGGCCCGCTGCGCCTCGCCGTGCCGCGTCACGAGCTCCGCCTTCAGGGCCGCGGCGTCGAACGTGGACGTCATGGCGGTGAGATCCTTCTCCGGGACGTCGGCAGGGGGTGGTGCCTTGGACGACGCGGCAGGGAGGGGGGCCGGGCCCGTGCTCGACGGCACGGCTGGCGTGGTGGAGCAACCCAGCGCGGCGAGAACGGGCAACAGACAGACGCGTGAGCGGCGGAACTTCGTCGACAAAGACACGGAGCGCTCTCCAGAAAGCACGAAGGGCCCGACCCCGTGGGGCCGGACCCTCATGATGCATCAGAAGCAGTTCGAACGACGCTCGGCTCAGGCCGCGCGGACGTTCTGGGCCTGCAGGCCCTTGGGGCCGCGGGTCACTTCGAACTCCACCTTCTGGCCCTCCTGGAGGGTGCGGAAGCCATCCATGTTGATGGCGGTGTGGTGGCAGAACACGTCCTCACCACCACCGTCCTGGGTGAGGAAGCCGAAACCCTTCGCATCGTTGAACCACTTCACGGTACCAGTAGCCATTTGCTCTCTTCTTCTTTCGTCACGGACGCGAATATCCGCCGTCCGGTCCTACGAGCGAACCCGCCTAGACGGCTGCAATTTAAGCGTGGCCGCCCGGCGCGTCTACTCCAGACCGTCACCAACCGCACTTCTGGCCCTTGTTCTGCGCCTGGAGCCAGGTGCGGAGCGGGCTGAAGTAGTCGAGCAGCGGCGTGGCATCCATCTGCCGGGTTCCCGTCATGGCCTGGAGCGCGTCGGGCCACGGCTTGCTCGCACCCAGCTCCAACATGGCCTGGAGCCGCTTGCCGGCCTCCTTGTTCCCATAGATGGAGCACTCGTGGAGGGCGCCCTTGTAGCCGGACGCCTCGCAGAGCGCCTTGTGGAACTGGAACTGGAGGATGCGCGCCAGGAAATACCGTGTATACGGAACGTTTGCGGGCACGTGGTACTTGGCCCCGGGGTCGAAGTCCTGCTCCGAACGGGCCACCGGCGCGGCGACGCCCTGGTACTTCTCCCGCAGCGTCCACCAGGACTTGTTGTAGTCCGCCGGCTGCACGCGGCCGGAGAACACCTCCCAGCGCCACTGGTCCACGAGCAGACCAAACGGCAGGAAGGCAATCTTCTCCAGCGCGTCCTTCATCTGCAGGTTGATGAGGTTCTTCTCGTTCTTCGGAACGGCCTTCAGCAACCCCGCCTGCTGCAGATAGCCCGGGGTGATGGACAGCGTGAGCGCATCACCAATGGCCTCGTGGAAGCCGTCGTTCGCGCCGGCCTGATAGAGCACCGGGAGCTGGTAGTAGTACGTGTAGTAGTAGTTGTGGCCCAGCTCGTGGTGGATGGTGACGAGGTCCTCCTCCGTGGGCTTGATGCACATCTTGACGCGCAGGTCGTTGCTGAAGTTCACGTCCCAGGCGCTGGCGTGGCAGACGACATCGCGCCCCTCGGGCTTGGTGAACTGCGAGCGCTCGAAGAAGCTCTGCGGCAGCTCCTTGAGGCCCAGCGAGGTGAAGAACTTCTCACCCAGCTTCACCATGCGCATCGCGTCATACTTCTGCTGCTTCAGCGCCGAGCCCACGTCCAGGCTGGCCTGACCGGGGAAGGGCTCCACCAGCGGGTAGATGTTGTTCCACTCCTGCGCCCACATGTTGCCCAGCAGGTGCGCGGGAATCGGCTTGCCATCGGGAACCTTGTCGGCGCCGTACTGCTTCGTCAGACGGCCGCGCACATAGCAGTGCAGGTCGTCATAGAGCGGCTTCACCTGGCCCCACAGGCGCTGGGCCTCGACCTCGAACTCGGCCGGAGACATATCGTACGCGGAGCGCCACAGCGTGCCCAGGTCGTTGAAGCCGATGTCCTGCGCGCCCTCGTTGGAGAGGGACACCAGGCGCTCGTACATCGGCCGCATGGGACGGGCCACGGAGTGCCAGCCCTGCCACGCGTCCAGCAGCTCGTCGTAGTTGCGGCTCTCCGCGATGACGTCGGACAGCCCCCCCAAGTCGCGGCACTTCCCCTTCCCGTCCGGCCCACAGTACTTGCCCTTGCCGTAGAGGCCCTCCAGCTTCGCCGCCGTGGCGGCCAGCTCGGACCGCCGCTCCGCGTCCGACGGCGCCGGCAGCGCCTGGGACACCTTGAGCAGGTGCAGCATGCGCGCGGTGTCCGCGTCCAACGTCAGGCCCTCGAAGCGCCGTGCCTCCTTGATGGCGCCGTTGACGTAGGCCAGCACCTCTTCGTTGACGAAGGCGGCGTTCTGCTCGGTGTCATCGGTGATGTACGTGGACTTGATCCATTCCGCGGTGGCTTGCTTCGTCCACAGGCGCTTGAGGTCCGCGTTCACCTTCTCCGCGAAGGCCTTCGCCTCTGCCGGCGTGGGCTGCGACGCGGCGGCGGAAGACTCGGCGGGCGTGGGCGCCTCGCGCGTCACTTGCGAATCCTGGGCACACCCCAGGAAGGCGGGCAGCGCCATGGCCGCGGCCGCACGCAGGAGGGAATTCAGGGGACGTTTCCGGTTCATGGCCGCGGACCGTAGAAGAACCCGCGACTGATGACACTCCGAAACTGGGTGGTCACCCTCCCTGTTCGGCGCTGGATCTGCCCGGCCGGGTACCGTGCGAGCGCTCCATGCCCGGCCTCCCGTGTCGCCCCACGGCGTTAAACCTTCACCCCATGTTGCTCGGACACATGAAGGCCCCCCGCTGGCCCGCATCCGAAGAGGCGCTGGCGGACGCTCGTGACTTCCTGATGGCGCTGAAGGATCGCCACGTGGTGGTGGCGCCCCACCCCAGCGTGGACGGGCTCGCCGCAGGGGCGCTGGTGCTCCGCGCGCTCCAGGCCGTGGGAGCGCGGGTAAAGGCTCAGGTACCGGCCAAGGGCGAGCATGCGCTCTCGCCATCCTTTCAGCAGCGCCTCCGTGCGGCACAGCCCGACGCATTGGTGGTGCTCGAGATGTCGTCGGATGCGATGGACGACTCCGTCGCTCCGCCGGGCCTCCCCACGCTCATCGTGGCGCCCCACGCGGCCCCGGCTGGCAAGGTGGGAACGACCGTGCTCTCTGCACGGGAATTGGAGCCCGCGGTCAGTTGCAGCCTGCTCACCTACGCGCTCGTGTCGCCCTGCGTGGTGCCGGGCCCGTTGGAATGGCTGGCCGTCCTGGGGACCGTGGCGGACCAGGGCGTGGATGCGCCCATTCCCTTCCTCAAGGACGCCCTCCGCCGGGCGGGACGCACCGCCGTGACGGAATCCGTGGCATTGCTGAACGCGGCCCGGAAGTCCTCCCGGTACGCGGCACCGCTGGCGTTGGGGGTCCTCCTTCGAGCGGGCAGCGCCACCGACATCACCCGGGGCAACGTCCCTGGCGTCGACACATTGCACGACTGTCGGCTGGAGGTGCAGCGCGAGGTGCTGAGGTGCTCGAAGACGCCACCGCGCATCGCCAGTCCCGTGGCGCTGTTGCTGTTCAGCTCGGAGGCCCAGGTCCATCCGCAGGTCGCGGTGCGCTGGGCCCAGCGGCTCCCCGAGCACATCATCATCGCCGCCAACGCGGGCTACCTGCCGGGCCGCGTGGACTTCGCCGTTCGCAGCCGGATGCCGATGGAGCTCGGAGGGCTCCCGCTCAACGCAACCGGAGGCAGCCTCTCCCGGGAGGACTTCCTTCGCTTCGCCGCCGGACTGGGCTTCAAGGGCCTGCGCGACATCGACGTGGAGCGGCGGGGCGCGTTTCCCGGCTGATGCGGTATGACGCGGCCGTGATGCCCCGCCCGCTCCTCCCCCTCCTGACGGTCCTCGCCCTCGCCGGCTGCGGCGACACGGCTCCCGACGATGCCGACCCCTGCGAGCGATTCAGCTTTCCGCTGTCGGCGCCGAGCCCCTCCCACCACCTCGACACCTGCCCGAGCGAAGGGTGTGGCAACGGAGAGAACCCGCCCAACTCCGGCCTCCACTGCGGCAGCGTGGCCCCGTGCGGGAGCGCCTCCGAGCCCGTTGCCCCCTGCCTCTATGTCCACAACCTGGAGCACGGCCACGCGGTGTTCCTCTACAACTGCCCGGATGGCTGTCCGGACGAAGTCGCCAAGCTCGAAGCCGCGGCGGCGACAGCGCCTCGGGGAGGCAATGCCGTCCGCCGGGCCCTCGTCGCGCCGGATCCCACGCTTCCCCGGCGCGTTGCGGCGATGCTGTGGCGCCGGACGTACCTGGCTGACTCCGCGGACCCCGAGGCCCTTCGCTGCCTGCTGCGGCTCCAGGACGTCGATGCGCCGGAGCCGAGGCTCACCTGCCCCGCGCCCTGAGCCGCACACGCCAGTACGTGGGCAGGAAGCCGCTCGCATCGGACAGGCCACCGCAGGACGTGACGTTCCGCTGCGGACGAGCCGAATGACAGAACGCGCAAGCCGACTGTTGTCCGGTGCAGGCGGGCGCCGCGGGAGCGGTGGCACAGACCATTCCTCCCGCTGGCTGCTTGGCGAGCACTCCCCGGTAGCCAGAGCGCGGTGCCCGCATATGCGTCGTCGAATCACCCAACCTCCTCGCGCGATGTCGAATAGGTGAGGAGGTGAAAGGCCGCGGCGCGTTCCTCCGTGAACCCCGCCAACTCGCCCAATCATGACAGGAGGTGTCAACAATCCTCCGTAGGCTCGCCCCTCGTACGGACATCCCCCAGGAGGCAGGCATGCGGGACATGAAGGATTCACTGAAGGGACGCGTGGCACTGGTCGCGGGCGGCACGCGAGGAGCAGGCCGGGGCATCGCGGTGCAGCTCGGCGCGGCGGGCGCCACCGTCTACGTCACGGGCCGGACGACACGGGCCCAGCGCTCGGAGCAGAACCGGCCGGAGACCATTGAAGAGACCGCCGAGCAGGTGACGGCGGCGGGTGGGATCGGCATCGCCGTGCAGACGGACCACCTGGTGCACGAACAGGTCCAGGCCCTGGTGGAGCGCATCGATGGGGAACAGGGCCGGCTCGACGTGCTCGTCAACGACATCTGGGGCGGCGAGTCCATCTTCGAGTGGAGCAAGAGCGTGTGGGAGCACTCGCTCGACAAGGGGCTGCGGCTGCTCCGGCTGGGCGTGGACACACACCTCATCACCAGCCACTTCGCCCTGCCGCTGCTCATCCGCCGCCCGGGCGGACTCGTGGTCGAGGTCACCGACGGCACCGCCGACTACAACGCGACGAACTACCGCATCTCCACGTTCTACGACCTCGCGAAGGCCTCCGTGCTCCGGCTGGCCTGGAGCCAGGCTCGAGAGCTCAGGCCCCATGGCGCCACCGCCGTCGCGCTGACGCCGGGCTGGATGCGCTCCGAAGGCATGCTGGAGCACTTCGGCGTCACCGAGGCGAACTGGCGCGACGCGACGGTGAAGGAGCCCCACTTCGTCATCTCGGAGACGCCGGCCTATGTCGGCCGAGCCGTGGCCGCGCTGGCATCGGACGCGGACAAGGCGCGGTGGAACGGACAGTCCCTGTCCAGCGGCCAGCTCGCACGCGTCTACGGATTCACGGACCTGGATGGCAGCCAGCCCGATGCCTGGCGCTACGTCGTCGAGGTCCAGGACGCGGGCAAGCCCGCCGACGCCACTGGTTACCGGTAGACACTGCCCAGGGTGGGTCTTCCAGGACCACGACTCGTCAAGTTCTACGCCGCCCCGGAGTCCGCGCCGCCGGTCGACACGAAGTTCACCTTCGCCGTCATCCCCGACACACAGAACGAGGTCCTCACCACGCCCCCCGCGCGACTCACGCACCGGCTCCAGTGGCTGGTGGACAACCGGAGCTCGCTCGAACTGCGCTTCGTGCTGCACACGGGCGACGTCGTGAACTGGGACACGCCGGACCACATCCAGTACGTGCGCGCCAGCGAGGCCACCAAGATTCTGGACGCCGCCGGCCTGCCCTACGTCTACGCCATTGGCAACCATGACACCGCGGCCGTGTGCCCCGGCGGCAGCGCCTGCCCGGGCAACGTCAACGCCAACCTGCGCGACACCACCACCTTCAACGCGCACTTCCCGCTCACGCGCTTCACCGCGCTGGGTGGCGTCTACGAGCCGGGGAAGATCGACAACTCCTACCACACGTTCTCCGCCGGCGGCCTGGACTGGCTGGTGGTCAACCTGGAGCTGTGGGCCCGCACGGGCGCCGTGGACTGGGCGAAGACGGTGCTGGCGCAACATCCGCGTCACAACGTCATCATCAACACCCACTCCCACCTGAATGGCAGCGGAGCCATCGAGCAGAGCAACGGCGGCTATGGCAACAACAGCCCGCAGTACGTGTTCGACCAACTCATCAAGCAGTACGCCAACGTGCGGTTCGTCTTCTCCGGGCACACGGGCAATGCCGCGTACCGGGCCAGCACGGGGGTCCACGGCAACACCATCCACCAAATCCTGACGGCGTATCACGAGAACACATCGAACCTGACGCGGTTGGTGGAGGTGGACACGGCGGCCAACACCTTCTCCACGCGGGTGTACTCGCCGATGACGAACGCGGAGAAGCAGGACGGCTCTAAATTCACCATCAGTAACGTGAGCTGGGTCCGCTGATGCTCTAGGGTAGGCGGGCCGTGACGTCCACGCCCGCCTCCCCTGCCCTCGTCTCCCGTGATCGCATCCGAGCCATCGACTGGCTCCGGGGCATCGCGGTCCTCTTCATGGTCCAGACGCACACCCTGGCCTTGCTCACGCCCGAGCTGCGGCAGAGCGAATGGGTGGCGCGGCTGCTGCGCGTCGACGGGCTGGTGGCCCCCGCGTTCATCTTCTCCGCCGGCTTCGCCACCGCCCTGATGATGGTCCGCAGCGCCGCCAGCGGCATGCTCCGCGAGCGCGTCCACCGCAACCTCCGCCGCGCTGGCGAGGTGCTCGCGGTGGCCACCCTGGTCAACTGGGCGTGGTTCCCCCTGCTGCGCGAGCCCCAGTGGATCTTCCGCATGGACATCCTCCAGTGCGTGGGCCTGTGCCTGCTCATCGTCCTGCCGGTGGCCGCGCTGCTCTCCGCTCGCCCCAAGGTGCTGAGCGTCGGCGCCTTCGTGTTGGCCATGGCCACGTTCGCCGTGTCGCCCCTGGGTGAACAGGTGGATGGCCCCTGGGCCACGCTGACGGAGAAGTCCTCCTTCGCGCCCTTCCCGCTGCTGCCCTGGCTGGGCTACGCGTGGCTGGGCGTCTTCGCGGGAACGGTGGCGGGCGCCTGGGGCCGCGCCGGGCTCATCAAAGCGCTGCTGGTGCTGATGGGGCTGGGCTTCACGGGCGCGGTGCTCGGTGACTTTCTCTACGGCCTCTATCCGCCTCACCGCTTCTTCGTCGCCAATCCCTCCAACGCGGCGGCGCGCTTCGGCTGGGTGAGCACGGTGCTGCTCGTGTTGACGTGGCTGGAGGCCCGGGTGCCCGCGGACGCGGCGCCGTCCCGGCTGCGGCGCTTCGTGGAGGTGTTCGGCACGTCCTCTCTGTCCGCGTACTTCTTCCACGAGATGCTGCTCTTCTACCGGCTGGGCGGCGTCTTCTCCTTCCAGCGCTTCTGGGGAGACCGCAGCGGCTGGCTCCAGTACTGGGTGCTGACGGCCGTCATCATCGGCCTCACCTTCGTGCTGTGCGTCGCCCTGGACCGGCTGGAGCGCGTGCTGCGGCCCGCGCTCCGGAACCTCTCGGAACGGCTGTTCCGGCAGGGCCAGCACGCCCCCGCCGGGCGCTGACTCAGTGACCCGCGGCGGATAGCGACTCGAAGGCGGCGATGACCTCCTTCGGCGCCTGCACCAGCTCGATGAGCACGCCCTCTCCGCCGAAGGGGAACTGCTCGCTGCCCTTGGGGTGGATGAAGCAGATGTCGAACCCCGCGGCGCCCTTGCGGATGCCGCCAGGGGCGAAGCGAAGCCCCTGGGACTCCAGCCACTGCACGGCCACGGGCAGGTCGTCCACCCAGAGGCCCACGTGGTTGAGCGGCGTCTCGTGGACGCGGGGCTTCTTCTCCGGATCCACGGGCTGCATCAAGTCCACCTCCACCTTGAAGGGGCCCGCGCCCGCGGTGACGATGTCCTCGTCCACGTTCTCGCGCTCGCTGCGGTAGGTGCCGTGGGGCGTCAAGCCCAGCAGGTCGACCCAGAGCTTGCGGAGCGGCGCCTTGTCCGCGCCTCCAATGGCGATCTGCTGGACACCCAGAATTCGAAATGGCCTGGCGGTCTGCATGGCGCGGCACCCTGTCAGACGGAGGTGCTCCAGACAAGGACGCCCGGCCCGGGTGTTCGCCGGAAAATTCATTCGGCTTTAGACCCTTTTTCGCGGGCCATGCGTTTTCGGGAGGCGACCTACTCACCGACCTTGGAGCCCCGATGTCCCCCTTCTCGCTGAAGCGCCAACTGACCGTCTGGGGAAGTGCCCTTCTCGTCGCCAGCACCCTGCCCGCATGCCACAACCGGAGCCCCGCCAACGACGAGCGCGCCAGGCTCGAGGAGCCCCGTCCCGCGGCCCAGACGGAGAGCGCCGCACGCGCCCCGGAACGTGAGGAGTTCACCAGTGACCGGGACAGCGCCGAGCCGTCCGTGGGCGCGGCCACGCTCGCCGGCGCCCCGCCGCACGCGCCCGCTCTCGCCATGCCCATGCAGCCCTCGCCGGCGCCTGAAGCCGCCAAGAAGGTCTCCAGGAGCAAAGCCGAGCTGCATCGCCGCGAACCGGGGCCCATGAAGCCGTCCGCTGACGCCTTGGCGGGCGCCCCCCTCGAGTCCAAACCACGGGACGCCGCTCCCGCGGGCGGAAACACCTTCGAGGCCTGGAAGGCCAACGCCTTCGTCGAGACGGCCAAGGACCCGCTCTCCACGTTCGCCGCAGATGTGGACACCGCGTCGTACACGGTGTCGCGCCGCTACCTCGTCAACGGCCAGCTCCCGCCCGCCTCTGCCGTCCGCGTGGAGGAGTTCGTCAACTACTTCAAGTTCCGCTACGCGCCCCCGGAGACGGGCGCCTTCGCGGTGCACCTGGAGGGCGCGCCCTCGCCCTTCGACGCCAAGCGCCACTTCCTGCGCGTGGGCGTGCAGGGCAAGGTGGTCTCGCGCTCGCAGCGCAAGCCCGCGCACCTCGTGTTCCTCGTGGACACCAGCGGCTCCATGCACTCGGAGGACAAGCTGCCGCTCGCGAGGGAGGCCATCAAGGTCGCCGTCAAGAACCTCAACGAGAACGACACCGTCGCCATCGTCACCTACGCGGGCAACACCCGGGACGTGCTGCCGCCGACGCCCGCCACCGACGTGAAGAGCATCCACGCCGCGCTCGACTCGCTCACGGCCGGTGGCGGCACGGCGATGGGCTCCGGCATGGAGCTGGCCTACCGCCACGCCGTGAAGAAGGCCTCCGGCAGCGTGGTGTCCCGCGTCGTCGTCCTCACCGACGGTGACGCCAACATCGGCCGGAACGTGAGCGCCAACGCCATGCTGGACAGCATCCACAAGTACACGGCCGAGGGCGTCACCCTCACCACCGTGGGCTTCGGCATGGGCAACTACCGCGACGACCTGATGGAGAAGCTCGCGGACAAGGGCAACGGCAACTGCTTCTACGTGGACAGCCTGCGCGAGGCGAAGAAGGTGTTCGAGACGCAGCTCACCGGCACGCTGGAGGTCATCGCCAAGGACGTGAAGTTCCAGGTGGAGTTCAACCCCGCCGCCGTCCGCCGCTACCGGCTGGTGGGCTATGAGAACCGCGACGTCGCCGACCACGACTTCCGCAACGACAAGGTGGACGCGGGCGAGATTGGCGCCGGCCACAACGTCACCGCCGTGTACGAGGTGGAGCTGACGGGTGAGTCCACCGAGCCGCTGGCCACCGTCCGCGTCCGCGCCAAGGCGCCCAACGGCACCGAGGCCTCCGAGCGCGAATTCCCCTTCGAGCGCACGAAGCTGCGTGACACGCTGGCGCAGGCGTCGCCGGACTTCCGCTTCGCCGTCGCCGTGGCCGCCACCGCGGACGTCCTCCGCGACAGCCCCTCCGCGGAGGGCTGGAGCCTGGCCACGGCCGAGAAGCTGGCCGAGGGCGCCACCGAGGGTGACGCCGACCGCAAGGAGTTCGTGCGACTGGTGACGCAGGCCCGCGCCCTCAAGGGCGCCTCCGTCCGGGGCCGCTGACACCGGGGCGCAAGCCCGCACACACGTCGGGGTGGAGGGTGCCTGGGGCCCTTCCACCCCGATGCCGTTTGGGCGGGGTATGCTGAGCGGCCATGCACCCCCTTCGCTCGAAGTCCCGACGCTTCCTCCTCCCTGTCGCCGCGGCGTTCGTCGCCTGTGGCGGTTGCAGTGACGACCCGTCTGGCGGCGGCGCGCCGCTGGGCGAGGAGCAACAGGGCATCGCCACCTTCTACGACGCCGACGGCTCCGGCAATTGCAGCTACGAGCCGACAGAGGACTTGATGGTGGCCGCCATGAACACGCCCCAGTACGCCAACAGCGCGGCCTGTGGGCAGTGCGTGGACATCACCGGGCCCAAGGGCTCGGTCCGCGTGCGCATCGTGGACCGCTGCCCGGAGTGTGAATCCGGCCACCTGGACCTGAGTCGGCAGGCCTTCGCCCACATCGCGGAGATGCAGCAGGGCCGGGTCAACATCACCTGGACGCCGGTGTCCTGCGACGTGGCGGGGAACATCGAGTACCACTTCAAGAAAGGCAGCAATCCCTGGTGGACCGCCATCCAGGTCCGCAACCACCGCCTGCCCATCCAGAAGCTGGAGTGGCGGCGCGGCACCGGCGGATGGCAGGACGTCCCGAGAGAGAGCTACAACTACTTCGTCAACTTGAGCGGCATGGGTGACGGCCCCTTCTCCGTGCGCGTCACCGCCGTGGACGGCCAGCAACTGGAAGACACGCTGGACAGAGTCCTCGACAACCGCAGTGCCGAGGGCTCTGGCCAGTTCCGCTAGCGCGCGGCGCGCGCGTTCAGCGCCGCAGCATGGAGCGCAACAGCTCCAGGGCCTCGGTGACGTTCTGCCAGACCTGGAGCGACTTCATGACGCCCTCGCCCTCGCCCTGGATGGCGCGGCGCGAGGCGCGCTCCAGCGGGAGCAGCACGCCTTCCACCAACTCGATTTGACGGCTCAGCTCGGCGGGTGACGGCCCCGTGAGCGCGGTGCGCTGCAAGGCCTCCGCGGGCACGTTGGCGGACACATTCACAGGACGCTCCGCCAGCGCGGTGATGGCGCGGGAGAGCTGCTCCATGTACGCGCCGAAGTCAGGCGAAGGCGCCAGTGCCGCCATCCGCACGGTGGGCGCGGACTCCGCCGGAGGCTCCGGTGGACGCTCCGCCTGCGCCGCCACCCGCTCCGTCAGCGCCTTGAGCAGGTGCGCCATGTGCTTGAGGTACGGCGTCAGGTCCGGCCCCGCGGCCACGGGCGCGGCGACCACGGGCGCCGGGATGGCCTTCGCGGCCTTCACGGACTCGCGGCCCACCTTCGCCACTTCCAGCACGGCCTCGCGCAGGGACTCCAGACGCGGCAGCACCTCCACCACGGGCCCCGGCTGCTCGTCACGCGCCTGGCTGGCGGAGACGTGGTTGGCCGCCTGCACCACCGCGTCACGCACCGCGCCCAGCTGCTCCTCGATGCCGCTGAGCTGACCGGTGACGCGGGCCACGGGGTCGTCGTCCTTGCCGCCCATGCGCTTCACGCGCGCGAAGCCCTGCTTGATGTCCTCCCAGCGCTTCGCCTTCTCCGGCGTCAGGCGCCCGCGCATCTCCGCCAGCTTGAGCAGGTTCTGCTCCGCCGCCGTCGTCAGCGTCTGGGACTCGCCCTGGTAGTGGTCGTCGATGAGCCGCTCGAGCTCGTCGTCGGTCATCGCGGAGACAATCTTCTCCGTCAGCTTGTTCATGTTGCGGTAGCTGCCCTGCAACTTGAACGCGGGCTCGGAGCGGAAGCGCTCGTCCTGCGCCGCCGAGGCGATGTACTGCAGGTTCACCTTCAGCAGCACCGACTGGGCCCGGAACATGCGCTGGAACACCGCGACGATTTCCTGGAGCTCCGCCGCCGCGTAGCCGTGCTTCAGCTCGCCCGTCTGGACCTCCTCGCCCTGCGCCATGCGAATGAGGCGGTGCGTGTCCGCCGGGTCGCGCGTGGCCAGCGGCGCCGTCACCGTGTTCGAGGTGAGCGCGTTCTCGATGTAGCTGAGCGCGAACAGGTGCTCCTTGCCGTCGAGGATGTCACCCAGGTTGTAGGTGTCCGCGCGGTTGGCGAGCATGTCCGGGATGCGGAAGCGCTCACCCGTCTCCGTGTACGGGTTGCCGGCCATGACCACGCAGAACTTCTTGCCGCGCAAGTCATAGGTGCGCGTCCGGCCGTTCCACACGCCTTCCACGCGGCGCTGGCCGTCGCACAGGGAGATGAACTTCTGGAGCAGCTCCGGGTCCGTGTGCTGGATGTCGTCGAGGTAGAGCATCACGTTGTTGCCCATCTCGAAGGACAGGTTGATGCGCTCCACCTCCTGCCGGGACGTGGCGTTGGGCGCCTCGGCCGGGTCCAGCGACTTCACGGAGTGACCCAGCGCCGGGCCGTTCACCTTCACGAAGGTGAGCCCCAGGCGGCTGGCGACGTACTCCATCAGCGTCGTCTTGCCGTAGCCCGGGGGCGACATGAGCAGCAGCATGCCCATGCGGTCCGTGCGCTTGCCCTCTCCCGCCGCGCCCAGCTGCTTCGCCAGGTTGGCGCCGATGAGCGGCAGGTACACCTCGTCGATGAGCCGGTTGCGCACGAAGGACGACAACACCTTCGGCGTCAGCTCCTCCAGGCGCAGCTTGCGGCGCTCGCGCTCCAGCAAGTCCCTCAGCAGCGCACGGTACGCCTGGTACTGGGGCACCCGCACCTGCCGGAACTCGCCCAGGCGCGCCAGGAACTCGTCCAGGCGCAGCGGCAGCTTCCGGTCCTGGATGCGCGAATGATTGCCCAGCAGCGCGGAGACCTCGGTGGCCGTCAGCGCGCCCGCCGTCTCGCGGTCCAGCTTGGAGCCGGTGAGCAGCAGCACCGCCGTCTCCAGCGCCACATGGACGGAATCCCCCGGCCCCCCCTCGCGCTGCGCGAGGTAGCCGTCCAGCCACACCCGGGCGAGATCCAGCCGGGCGCCCAGGTCCTTCTCCAGGCCGCGCAGGTCGTCCTCGAACGCGGACCGCGTCCCGTGCCGGTCGAGCTCATGCAGGAACGCGTCCCGCAGCGCCACCGCCTCGCCGCTGGTGGTGAAGCGCGGACGCTCCGCGCCCAGCTCCTCGACGAGGTAACGGCCCGCCTGCCGGGGCTCGGCCGGTGAGTGCGCCAGGCCGTTCGCGGTGAGGAACGTGGCGATGCGCTCGCCCAGTGCCTCGCCCACCTCGGCCATGCTGCCGCCGGACGCGAAGGTGGTGCGCAGCCGCGCCAGGCTGCGCGCGCGCCGCTGGAACACGGTGCGGGCCGCCTCGTCCGCGTCGAAGGCCCAGTACAGCGCCGCCCAGGCGCGCGGCACCGGCGCGAAGCGCAACAGGCCGGCGCCCTGGTGCAGGCCCAGCAACTTCTCCAGGATGGAGACCGCGTCCGCATCATGGACGCCGCGCTCGTAGCCCTCGTCGAAGCGGTCGGCCGCGTACGCGCGCACCTTCTCCAGCAGCGTGCCGCTGATGAGCGCCTCGTGCAGCGCATCCAGCGACTGGCCACGCTTTCCATCCTCCGCGTCCGCCAAGAGGCAGCCCGCGAGGTACTCGGAGCGGTAGACGGCCGGCGACTCGGAGACCAGGTGCTGATCCCAGAGGTCGCGGTACTTCAGCAACTCCGCGTCATCCACCTTCTGCGCGTAGTCCGTGCCGGTGAGCTGGAGGTACAGCTCACCGTCGCGCGGAAGCAGCGTCAGGTCCAGCGGCTGCGTGTTGACGTTGAAGCGGTACGTCCCCAGCTTGATGACGTTGTCGCCATCCGCGAACAGGTCCTGCCGGTCCCGTAGGGCGCGCAGCGCGTCCTGCTTGGCGGACTTCACGCGCGACATCACCTCGTCCGCGCGGACGCTGTCCTGAAGCTCCATCAGCTGGTCGGCCAGCTGGCGCAGCTTGAGGATCATCGCGTCGGAGGCGTAGTAGCCGTTGAGCTCGTCGTCCGTCTTGAAGGACTTGGCCCGGCGCTGCACGCCCTGGAGGATGCGCTCCGCGGCCCCGAAGAGGCTCTGCGCGCGGCGCTGCCGCTCGTCCAACAGTGACTGCTTGCGCGCGCCAAAGGCCTCCAGCAGCTCCTCGCGCTTCTGGGTGATCTGCTCCAGGAACTCGTCGAACTCGCCGAAGCGGCCCTCCAGCTCCTCCAACTGCACGGTGAGGCGGGACATCGCCTCGTCGCAGCGCTCCGGGCTGTCCGCCTGCGACAGCGAGCTTTCGATGCTCTGCCCCAGCAGCTTGAACTGCGCACCGAACTCCGCGCGCTTCTCCCGGCCGGACAGCTCCTTGCGCTTGGCCGCGAGGCTGGCGCGCACGCGGTTGAGGCGGCTGAACAGCTCGGAGATGCCCTCCAGGATGCGAGCGCGGGCCAGCGGGTCACCGACCTGGAGACCGCCAACGACCTCGCCCAGGACCTCCAGGCCGTGGGCCGTCCGATCCACGTCCTCGCCCAGGGGCGCCAGCTCCACGGACGTCTGCACCGGCTCCAGCTGCGCCAGCAGTTCGTCCAGGCGCGAGGCCAGCGGCGCCAGCGCCTCGCCCGTCTGGAGGAACTCCACGCAGGCCGTGCTGACCCGGTCGGACGCCTCCACCACCGCGGTCTCCAGGACGTCCACGCGTCCCAGGTCCATGTAGCGGATGTCCTTCAACGTAATCAGGTGCCCGCGCTGCTTGCGCAGGTCCGCCAGCGCCTGCATGAAGGCTTCCGCGTGCGTGAGGTTCTCCGGCTGGACACGCAGCAGCAGCGTCTCCTGCTCCACCTCCGCGGCCGCCAGCGACTCGGTGGCGCGCTTCTGCATCGCGACCACCTTCTCGAACTCATCGATGATGAGCTCGGCGGTGCGCCGCAGGGTCTCCACCGGTTCCTGGAGGCCCGTCTCCTCATGGCCCAGCCAGTAGTACGCGTCCAGCGCGCGGGTGGCCGAGGACACCAGGTCCTCATACGTGCGCCGGGTGGGCTTCTCCGACTTCGCGACCCGCTGAATCGTCAGCGCGTCGGAGATGCCGCGCACCAGCTCCGCGTTGCCCACCTTGCCCAGGTAGCCCGGGGCCGGCGGCGCCCCCGCGGCGTGCTCCGCGGATACGAACGGGGTCTGCCACACCTGCATCGGGTGGACGCGCGTGGGCTCATCCGACCCGGAGCGGAAGATGACGAGCTGCCCGTCGGAGAACAGGCTCATGCCGTGCGCGACCAGGGGGTTCTGCACCTCCTTGCGCACCAGGTTGTACGGGAAGAGGACGTAGCAGCCGTCCGTCCGCCGGTGGAAGATGTAGAGCACGTCCTCGCCGTTGGGCGAGCGGATGGCGCGCTTGAACTCCATGCCTTCCGACGCCGCGGCGCCGTCGAAGACCTTGAAGTCCCCTGTCTGGAGGTAATAGCCGCCCGGGAAGACGATGCCCTGGTCCTCCGGCAGCCGCACGCACGCCTGACCTATAGCGTCGATGCGCACCACGTGCTGCGTGCGCGAGTTGAAGACGAGGTAGCGGTGCGCCTTCTCCCGGAACGGCAGCACCCGCAGCAGGATGAGCGTGCCCACCTGGGCCCAGGCGAACTCGGCGTCGTCCAGCGACTGGTCCGGGTCGTCCACGGGCTCGCTGTAGATACCCATGCCGGTGGAGGTGTTGTCCTCCACCTTGATGGTGAGGTCGCCCTTCACCGTCTCCACGAACACCTGGTCCAGCACGTTGACGTGCGGGTGCTGGCCGGTGACGTAGTTGTCCCGCGTGGCCACCGTCCACTCGAAGTCGTGCGACGGCGGGAAGACGTGGTCGCGCTCGCCCTGGTTGTCCAGGTAGGTGGCGCGGCCCTCCAGGTCCAGGCTGAAGCGGAAGACCTTGATGTCGCGCAGCGACTGGCCCGTCTGGAAGACGGCCAGCAGGCGCGAGTCCAGCTTGCGAATCTGAAGGAGCTTCGCGTCCTTGTAGTACTTGTAGAGCTCGCCGAAGTCCTTCACGAAGCGCGGGTCCGCCAGGAACCCGCCGGCCTCGGAGCTGGGCACCGAGGAGAAGTCGTACCCGTCGGCCGTCTTCTCGAACTTGTGCAGGGAGAACACGTCGGACACCGACGTCTCCCGCTTCAGGCCGATGAAGACGTTGTAGCCGAAGAGCAGGTACTTGCCGACGCTGGCGATGTCGCACGGGACACAGTTGTGCTCGGTGCGCACCCGCTCGTTGCCGATGACGGTCAGCTCGGTCCCACCGAAGAGCGCCTTGCGCCGCCCGTTGAGGTCCGTCGCCTTCGCGCCCAGCACATCCGCCTGCGACAGGAGCCGCGAGCGGATGACCTCGTAGCTGCCGCCTTCCAGCGCCGCCTCGCCCGCGGGCGCCGCGCCCTTGCCACCGTCAGTTGCCATGAGTGTTCACCGGAAATGCGAAGACCCCCACCCCCGCACCCTCCCGAGCGGAGGGGCGCCACCCCGGAGGGGAGGCCGGAGTGAGGGTCGTCTTACGGCCGCGCCACCGCCGCCTGTTCACGGCGGTGGCCCATTGGGACTGTCAGCCCTGCTTGTCGACCGTGCCCGACCGCGCCACGTCTTCCACCAGCGCCTTGAGGCCGGCGGAGGTCGCGGCAACGGGGCTGGCCGCCATCTTGTGCAGCAGCGCGGCCACGGCCAGGTTCTGCGCGTCGTTGCTCAGGCCCGGCTTGGAGAGAATCTCCTTCAGGTCGGCCGGCAGGTCCTTCTCGCCGTTGAGGTAGCCGCCCAGCGCCGTCTTCAGCGCCTCGCCGTGGTCCAGCGCGCCGTCCACCGCGGTGCCGAACGACACCGCCTTGACGAAGCGCTCGAAGAACTGGCCGTCGCCACCGACGATGTTGAACTTCGCGTTGGCGAACGCCTTGGCCAGCACCTCGGCCTGCGCATGCGCGATATCCTTCTTCGCGCGGATGGCCTCCAGCTCCACGTCGCGCTCCTTGTTGAGCTTGAGGCGGAACTCCTCGTGCTCGCGGCCGACGCCGTCCATCAGCTTCATGGACGCGGCCTTCTCCGCCAGACCGCGGGCCTCGGCCAGCAGCTTCTCCTGGATGGCAGCGGCCTCGGCCAGCTGCTTCTCACGCGTGGCAATGGCCTCCGCCTCGCCGCGCTTCTGGATGGCGCTGGCTTCAGCCTCCAGCACGCGCGCGTGGGCCAGACCCTTCTCCTGCTCACCCGCGGCCTCGGCCAGCAGCTTCTCGCGGACGATGTTCGCCTGCGCCTGGCCCTGCTTCTCGATGGCGCCCGCCTCGGCTTCCTTCACGCGGACGTTGACCATGCCGAGCTTCTCCTGCGCCTGCGCGTCGGCCTCCTTCACGCGGACCTCGGCCAGACCCTCGGCGGCGGCCTCGGCCTGGATGCCCTCGGCCAGACGGACCTTCGCCTTCGCCGTCTTGTCCGCGGCCTCCAGCTCGGCCTCGGCCAGCGTCAGCTTCTCCTTGGCGGTGAACTTGGCCACCTCGTTGGAGGCCTCGGCCGCCTTGATGTCCTTGACCAGCTTCTCCTGCGCCTCCGCCTCGGCGGTGATGAGCAGCGCGTCCTTGCGGCGGGTGGCCTCGGCCTTCACGCGCAGGTCCTTGATGCGCTCCTCCTCCTCCGCCACCGTCTTCTCCACGGCGATGCGGGCCCGCACCACGTCGGCGATGAGCTTCTTCTCACCTTCGAGCGCCTTCTCCTTGGCGATGCGCTGCAGCTCCGTCTCACGCTCGCGGTTGATGGCTTCCAGGGCGCGGTCCTTCTCCACGCGCTCGGTCTCCACGCCCACCACGCGCTCGCGGTTCTTCTGCGCGACCTCGATCTGCCGGGACTTGTTCTGCTCGTTGATGTTGATTTCTTCCTCGGCCTTGATGCGCGCCAACTGGGCCTTGGCGTACTCCTCCTGCTTCACGCGCTCGGCCTCGGCCGTCTCGCGGGCCTGGATGCTGTCGATCTCGCGCTTCTGCTTCGCGGCGGCCTCTTCACGCTGACGCTCGAGGGCGAAGATGGCCTCATCCGCCTCCACATTGCGCTTGGTGACGGCCATGCGCTCGTCCTGGCGCAGCTCGTTGGTGAAGACGTTCTGCTTCGTCGTCAGCTCGGTGATCTTCCGGATACCCTGCGCGTCAAGGATGTTGTCCTTGTCCAGCATCTCGACCGGGGTCTGCTCCAGGAAGTCGATGGCGCAGTCCTCCAGCATGTACCCGCTGAGGTCACGGCCGATGACGTTGACGACCTGGTCCTTGATCTCCTCGCGCTTGGTGTAGAGCTCCTCGAAGTCGAAGCTCTTGCCCACCGTCTTGAGGGCCTCGGAGAACTTGGCCTCGAAGAGGTTCTCCAGCGTCTCCTGGTCGGAGGCACGCGCGCAGCCAATGGTCTGCGCCACCTTCAGCACGTCCTCGCGCGTCTTGTTCACGCGGACGAAGAAGGTGACCTTGATGTCACCCCGGATGTTGTCCCTGCAGATGAGGCCTTCCTTGCCACGGCGGTCGATTTCCACCGTCTTCAAGGAGATGTCCATCACCTCGGCCCGGTTGATGATGGGGAACACCACCGCGCCAGTGAAAGTGACGACCGGCTCGTTCTTCAGCGTGTTGACGATGAGCACCTTGCCCTGGTCCACCTGCCGGTAGAGCCGGACGATGGTGAGGAGGATGCCTCCGAGAAGGATGATGCCACCGATGCCGGCAGCGACCGCGGTAATGGGGTCCATGGCCATTTCCTGATTGATGATGACAGCGGGCCTTGTATCAGGCGCCGGAGATCCCCCGCAAAAGCCCTCCGGCGTCGAATGTGACGGTCGCCCCCTCGGCGCGACCGGTAAAACTCAGCCTCGTGCCTTCACGCGAGCCAATGCCGCTGCGCGGGCCGGATCCTGGAGCTGCTCCATCTCCTCCGGCAGCAGCCAGTCGACCGGCTCCACTTCGTAGACGCGCCGTTCGGCGTCGTAGGCGAGGATCAGCGCCGGCTGGCCTCGCTTGAGTTCATTGGGCTTCGCGCAGACGACGTTGAGGATGACGCCCGCTCCGCCGTCCTCGAAGGTCGCGTGGCCCGTCTTGGCCGTCACGCTGCCGCTGGAGATGGTGCACACGCGGCCCATCAGCGCGTCGCGCCCCGGGGCGCGCCTGGTCACGAACACCGGACGCAGGGGCCGGACCGCGAAGCCCGCTGTCACCGTCCCCGCCGCGAAGCACGCCAGCCCCAGCCCGCTGCTCAGCAGCCACGACGGCATCATCCCGCCCAGCGCCTCGTGCAGCGGCTGCGCGCTCACCACCGACAGGAGCCAGGCGATGAACGTCACGAAGCTCACGGACACGGTGATGGGGATGCCCGCGAAGCCCATGGCCGCCAGGACTCCGCCACCGTCGACGTCGAAATCCGAGTCATGGGCACCCAGCGCCTTCGCGCCGCCCAATGCCTTGCCACCACCCTCGATGGCCCCGCCCAATGCCTTGCCACCGCCCTCGATGGCCCCGCTCAGCGCCTTGCCGCCACCCTCGATGGCCCCGCTCAGCGCCTTGCCGCCACCCTCGATGGCCCCGCTCAGCGCCTTGCCGCCCGACTCCAGCGTGACGTCCCCATCGAACAGGTCGATGCCGACCGCGCCCGCGATGACGAACAGCCAGTACGTCATCACCACGCCGAGGACGATGGTGAAGATGGCGGTCGGGAAGGCCAGAATGGTGTCGAGGAAGGCGCTCATACGGCTTGCGCCCCACTCTAATCGAATGTCATTCCCATCGAAAACGCACCTTGCGCTTTTCTGACCCGTCCCTGAGCGGGCGGCCGGGCGTCACCTGCGTTGCCGCGCGGCCCCACCCTGGGCACGACAGGAGGACGGCTCACATGGGGTGGGCGGGATTCCCCTTATGCAAGGCGCATGGCCGCTCACGCGGAACCAGCCCTGCAGTCCAGTCCAGTCCCCGGCCAGCAGCCCGGCCCGAGACGCAACTCGAGCGGCTCCAGCGCGCGGGTATCCGTCGGCGCGGCCCCCGAAGCAGGGGGTTCCGCTCTGATGAGAATGGCAGCTTCGGCATCGCCCCTGCGCCGCCGCCACGTGCGCGTGGCCGGGGACACGGTGTACTTCGACTTCCCGGGCACGAGTGGCAAACAGCAACGGAGGCAGCTTCGGGACCGGCGCGTGGCCACGCGGGTGCGCCGGCTGCTGAAGGTGCCTGGGCGAGCCGTTCAGCGCCAAGAACGTCCGCACCTGGGCCGGCACCCGCATCTGCGCCTGCGCGCTGGCCCACGCGAGAGTACGGCCCCAGCCCTCCGGAGACACCGGCGGCCCGGTGAAGAAAACGGTGCTCAAGAAAACCATGATGGCCGCCGAGCACCTGGGCAACACCCCCGCGGTGGCGGCAACGCCGGAGGCGGGCGGACCACTGAGCCCCCGCCTCACGGCGACCGCTGGTGGTTCAGGCCACCACGGCTTCGACGACGCTGGGCGGCATCGTCGTCGGGAAGACGTTGGACAGTCTCAGCCCCGCCTTCTCCAAGAGCGCCGTGTACTCCGGCCCCGTGCGCTCCCGGCCGCCCACGAGCACGAGCATGGCCAGGTCGTAGAGGTTGCCGAAGTGCGGCACGTTGTCGCCGGGCAGCACCGTCTCCACGATGAGCAACCGCGAGTCGGGACGCATCGCCGCGCGGATGCACTTGAGGATGCGCAGGCTCTGCTCGTCATCCCAGTCATGGAGGATCTGCGACAGGATGTAGACGTCCTTGCCTTCGGGAACGATGCGCTCGAAGAAGTCACCAGCGACGACGTCACATCGCGGCGACAGCCCCTGCTCGGCGATTCGCTCGCGGGCTTCCACCGCTACGTGTGGCATTTCGAAGACGGTGCCACGGACGCCGGGATTGGCCTTGAGAATGTGCGTCAGCAGCATGCCCGTACCGCCGCCCACGTCGACGATGCTGCGCGCGGAGGAGAAGTCATATCCGTTCACCACGGCGGGCGCGTTCAGCGTCTGGTACGCGGCCATGCTGCCATTGAAGATGGCGGCGACGTCGGGATGCGTCGTCATGTAGTTGAAGAACGTGTCGCCCATGAACTTCTCGACCGTGGGCTTGCCCGTCTTCAAGGCGGTGGCCAGGTCTCCCCACGCCTGCCACGACAGGATGTGTCCATGCGCCCGGAGCGAGCCATACACGGAGCCGGGGTTGTCCTTGCGAAGCATTCCGCCCAGCTCCGTGAGGGCCCAGCGCTGCGTGGACTCATCCTTCACGAGCACACCCAGGCCGCTGAGCAGTCGCAGCAGCCGGCGCAGCGTGGGCGCATGAGTCCCACTGGCCTCGGCCAGCTCCTCCACCGTCTTGGGCGTATCACCGATGGTATCCGCGAGCTCGAGTTCCGCCATGATTTGAAGGCTTCGGGAAACCCAGAAGCCATAGACCATTTGCGTCATCTGCAGAGCGGCGGGCGGAGGCGCGTGAGAGGATCGAGGTTGCTGGCTCATGTGTCCGTCTCCAAGGAGTTGAGTAGCATCGGCAAGGCTGCAACCTATAAGGTAGGCTGTAAAACTGCTACGGTTCTCTTATTCACCCTGAAGCCCGAGTCCCCCCGTGCGCGCTTACATCACCCGCCGAGAGGCCTTGCCCCGCAGCGCGCTTCACGAACTGCGGACCGCCCTGCTCGGCTCGCGCTTCGTGGCACGCAGTCCGTTGATGGGGACGTTCCAAGCCAGCCGAGGGTTTGCCTTCATCTTCACGCACGAGGGCCGCGCCACGTTGGAGGCCCGCTTCCCCTTTTTGGTGCCCTACCTGGCCCGCGTGCTGGACCCGAGCCATGCGACAGGATTGTTGCCTTGGCATGAGCGGCTCTGGGGTTCGCGGCGGGAGCGGCCCGTCCCCAATGCATTCTATCTCAACCTCTTGTTGCTCGATGCGGGGCGCGGCGTGGGGCGACACATCGACGCGACACTGCAGGAGCCCAGCGGCGTCCCCGATGCGACGCCCCGGCACGTGAGCGTGCTGTATCTCCAGGTCCCCGAGCGCGCCCAGGGTGGTGAGCTGCGCCTTCTCCAGAATGACACCCCCGTGGGTGAAATTCGCCCACGCGAGGGCCTGCTGGTGCACTTCCGCGGCGACCTCCAACATGAGGTGCGGCCCTTCACTGGCAGCCAGGAAGGCGCGAGCCGCGCCAGCCTCGTGTGTGAGCAATACGTCTTCCCGCCCGAAGCGCTCGCCCGAATCCCCGCCTTCCGCATCCAATCCAAGGCAGGCTTCGCCGCGTATCTCGACCACCAGCGCGAGCAGCCCGGTGGCGGCTCCGTTGGCACGTTGGAATAGCTTTCATCCCGAACCGAGGAGGCACCATGGCCGTCGATCCTCAGCACACCGACGTTGAACGCTTCATGCAGGAGGATCCGGGAGGCCCCGTGGTCATCCTGAACCTGGTGCGCTTCAAGAAAGGCGGCCGCGCGTCCTATGAGGCCTATGCGAGCGCGGTGATGCCCTTCATCCAGAAGGTGGGCGCCCAGCCCCTCTACGCCGGAGACGGCTCCACGGCGCTGGTGGCCGATCCCGGACAGACGTGGGACGCGGTGCTCCTGGTCCGCTATCCCAGCCGCGCCGCCTTCCTACAGATGGTGGCGGACCCGGAGTACCAGCACATCGCGCACCTGCGCACGGAGGCACTCCAAGAAGCCGTGCTCCAGGCAACCACGCCCTGGGCCACGTCGCCGGAGCCCTGAGTCAGGGCGTCGCGGGCGGGCCTCCCGCGCCAGCGTGCACCCGCAGGTCCGCCGTCTCCGCGAAGGTGGGCGGGCGGCGGTGCTTCGACGCCTGTTCATAGGCGTAAGCCAGCTTCAAGAGGACGGGCTCGCTCCAGGCCCCGCCAATGAAGGACAGCCCCACGGGCAATCCGTACACGAACCCCGCGGGCACGGTGATGGAGGCGTAGCCGGATACAGCCGCGGGCGTGGAGCTGCTGCCCAGCCAGTGGTCACCGTTGATGGGGTCGATGAGTCCCACGGGCGCCTGCGTCGGCGCGACCAGCGCATCCAGCTTGTGCGTCTTCATCACCGCGTCCAGCCCCTGCGCGCGCGACAGACGGCGGCAAGCCTGGAGGGCCTTGAGATAGGCCTTGTCCGTCAGGGGCCCCTTGGCCTGAGCCATGTGGAAGAGCTCCTGGCCGAAGTACGGCAGCTCCGACGGCGCGTGCGCTTCGTTGTAGCGGATGAGCTCTGCGAGCGTGCGCGGGGCCTTCCCCTCCTCCAACGTCGCGAGGTAGGCCTCCAGCCCCGCCTTGAATTCGTAGAGGAGGACCTCCAGTTCGGGGGCGTCCACCTTCGCCGCCGCGGGAATCGGCGCCGGGTCCACGAGGATGGCGCCGCGGGACTTCATCAAGGCCAAGGCCTCCTCCACGAGCGCGTCGGTGGCCGGGTGGTAGCCGAAGAAGCGCTCCCGGGGCACGCCGATGCGAGCGCCCTTCAGCCCATCCACGTCGAGGAACCGGGTGTAGTCCGCATGGGCCTTGCCCCGGCTCGCCGCCGTCGCCGCGTCCGAAGGGTCCACGCCCGCGAGCACGCTCAACAGCGCCGCGGCATCCGCCACGGTGCGCGTCATGGGGCCGGCCGTGTCCTGGCTGTGGGAGATGGGAATGATGCCGGAGCGGCTCACCAGTCCCACCGTGGGCTTGAGCCCCACCAACGCGCTGGCCGCCGAGGGCGACACGATGGAGCCATCCGTCTCCGTGCCCACGGACACGGCGCAGAAGTTGGCCGCCGTGGCCGCGCCCGCCCCTGAACTGGAACCCGAAGGCGTCCTGTCGAGCGCATACGGATTGCGCGTCTGGCCACCCCGCGCGCTCCAGCCACTGGCCGAGCGCGTGGAGCGGAAGTTGGCCCACTCGCTCAGGTTCGTCTTGCCCAGGATGACCGCGCCCGCGGCTCGCAGGCGCTCCACGATGAACGCGTCCCGAGGCGGCCGCGCGCCCACCAACGCCAGGGAACCCGCCGTCGTCTGCATCTGGTCCGCGGTGGCGATGTTGTCCTTGAGGAGCACCGGGATGCCGTGCAGCGGGCCCCGGGGCCCCTTCTCGCGGCGCTCGTGGTCGAGCGCGGCGGCCGTGGCGAGCGCGTCCGGGTTCAGCTCGATGACCGAGCGCAGCGGCAGGCGCCCGCGCGAGTCCCAGTCAGCGATGCGCGCGAGGTAGCGCTCCGCGAGGCCTTGCGCTGTGAGCTCGCCTGCCTTCATCGCGGCCTGGAGGTCCACCACGGTGGCCTCGGCCAGTTCGAAGGGCCGCGCCGGCGTCGGGGCCGCATGGGCGGGGACATCCAGTGAGGCGAGCGCCGTGGCAGCGGCCGTTCCGCGCAGGAGGGTGCGGCGGCTGAGGCCCACCGGGGAGCCGGGAGAGGCTGCGGTTTTCTTCATGGTGGGGAGGCTACAGCACCCCGGCGGCACGCGAAGAGTCGCAACCCCGGTGGGGCTTCGTTAGCTTGGCGGGCCAATATGGCCTCCCACCTCACGCTCCTGGCCGGGCCGGACGCGCTCCGGCTCATTCGCGAACGAGGCTTGCGCGGAGACGACGTGGACGTCGTCCCCGGCGCCTCCGGCGGTCCGAAGTGGCTGGTCCTGGCAGGACTGGACCGGGCCCTCTTCGCCGGCCTCTTCCAGAACCGGTCGCGCCCCCTCCACCTCATCGGCAGTTCCATTGGAAGCTGGCGGCTCGCCTGCGTGGCCCAGAAGGACCCGGTGCTGGCCTTGCGCCGCTTCGAGGCGGCGTACATCGACCAACGCTATCCGCCCAAGCCCACGCCCACCCTGGTGAGCGAGACCTGCGAGCGCATCCTGGATGCGCTGCTGGGCGAGGACGGTGAAGCGGAGATTCTGGGCCACCCCTGGGCACGGCTGCATGTCGTCACCGCGCTGTGCCGGGGGGCGGTGGGAATGGAAGGCCCGCGGGCGCAGCTCCTCGGGCTCGTGCTCTGCGCCCTGGGCAACATGGTCAGCCGACGGACGCTGGGGCTCCACATGGAGCGCGTCATCTTCCACACGGCCGGCGACACCAGCCCCTTCGCCGGGCTCAAGGACCTGCCCTCCACCCACCTGCCACTGACGCGAGAGAACCTGCGCCTGGCCCTGCTGGCGTCAGGCTCCATCCCCCTGCTCTTCAGCGGCGTGCGTATTCCCGGCGCGCCCGCGGGCATGTTTCGCGACGGCGGCGTGGTCGACTACCACTTGGACCTGGACTTCGGCCCGGGCACGGGCCTGGTGCTGTACCCGCACTTCTACCCGTACGTGGTGCCGGGCTGGTTCGACAAGTCGCTGCGGTGGCGGCGGGCACGGCCCCAGAACTTCCGCAGGGCGCTGCTCATCGCCCCGTCTCCGGAGTTGGTGGCCCGCCTTCCTGGCGGCCGGATCCCGGACCGGGTCGACTTCGAACGGATGAAAGACGCCGAGCGCATGCGCGCCTGGAACCAGGTGGTCTCCGAGAGCGAGCGCATGGGCGACGAGTTGCACGAGCTGATGGCCACCGGACGCCTCGCGGAGCACGTGCGGCCCCTCTGAGGTCCTCGGCACCTCGGCCCGGAAAAGTCGACGGCCGGCCCCCTTGAATCCGGGAGCCGGCCGCCAGGAAGTTCATCTTCAGTCGGCGTTCCGCGACGCCTGGACACTCACTTCATCCGGGCCCCGCGGAGGCCTCCTCCCACCCGGAGGCAGGAGGAGGACCCGCGCGTCTCAGTTCAGACGACGGCGGCGCAGCAGGCCGAGCAGCGCCAGGCCGATCATGCCGACCGGAGCGCCCGCGCCCGTCGCGGAGCAGCCACCGCTGTCACCGCCGTTGCGGGCGGCGAACTGCACGGTGGTGCTGCTCTCGGCGCCCGCGGAGTCCTTCACCGTCAGGCGGAACGAGAACGACGCCGTCTTGTCGTCGAGGTCAGGCAGGTTGACGACCGCAACCGCCTGGTCCGCGCCGGAGATGGTCGCGTTCGGACCGGAGACCTGCGTCCAGCGGTACGTCAGCGCATCGCCGTTCGCGTCGCTGGAAGCCGAGCCGTCGAGCGTGGCCGACGTCTGGTTGCCAGAGAGCACCGCGCGAGCGGTCGCCACCGGCGCGACGTTCTCCTCGGTCACGCTGATGGACGTCACGTCGACGACAGTCGCCGTACCGTCGCTGACCATCAGGAGGAAGGTCAGCGGCTCGGAGGAGGCCGGGGCGGTGAACGTCGGCGTCAGCGAGGACGCGTCAGACAGCGTCACTGGCGTGCCGCCGATCTGCGTCCAGGCGATGACGAGCGTGTCACCGTCAGCGTCGGTCGCCGTGCCGTTGAGCGTCACGGTGGCGCCCTCCGCCACAATGGCCGACTCGCCCGCGTCCGCTTCCGGAGCAGTGTTGCTCGGGTTGGCACCTGGGTCCGCCGCCACGACGACGCGCACGACGTCGCTGGTGGTCGAGGTGCCGTCGCTGACCGTCAGGATGAAGCCCAGCGTGTCACCGTTGGCCGTGCTCGGCGCGGTGAACGACGGCGTCAGGGTGTCGGCACCCGTCAGGGTCACCGGCGTGCCACCGATCTGCTCCCAGTGGTACGTCAGCGTGTCACCCTCGGCGTCGCTCGCGGAGCCGCTGAGCGCCACGATGTCGCCGGCGTTCGCCGTGGCATCGATACCCGCGTTCACGGTCGGCGCAGAGTTCGCCGGCAGAGAACCATCGATGATGGTCACCGGCACCGCCTTGGAGGCAGAGGCCGAGCCGTCCGTCGCCGTCACGGTGAACTCGTACGAGCCCGGGACCGGGGTGGCGAAGGAGATGGCAGACGTGTCGGCGCCATTGATGGCGACCGTCGAACCACCCGTCTGCTCCCAGCTGTAGCTGAGCGCATCACCATCCGGGTCGACCGCGGAGGCCGTCACGGTGACAGTACCCGCGGCGAAGGCCACGGACGTGTCGGAGACGATGGGCGCGCGGTTCGCGTTGGTGACCGTCACGGTGACCGTGTCGTTCGCCGTGGCGATGCCGTCGCTGACCGTCAGACGGAAGACCAGCGGCTCATCCAGCGTGACCTCGGGCGCGATGAACGTCGCCGTCGGCGTGGTGTAGTCCTTCACTGCCACCGGCGTACCGGAGACCTGGGTCCACAGGTACGTGAGGGCATGGCCGTCCGCGTCGCTGGCGGAGCCGCTCAGCGTGTACTCAGCGCGCTCCTCGACGATGCCGTCGAGGCCCGCGTTCACGGTGGGCGGATTGTTGGGGAGCGCCACCGTCACGGTCACCGAGTCCGTGGACGTCTTGACGCCGTCGGAGACGGTCAGCGTGAACACCAGCGCGGTGGCCTCGGTGACCTGCGGCGCCGTGAACGACGGGTTCAGGGTGTTGGCACCCGCCAGGGTGACCGCGGGGCCAGACGTCTGTGCCCAGGTGAAGGTCACCGGCTGGCCTTCCGGATCGGCAGCCGAACCGTAGAGGTTCACCAGTTCACCGGGCGCGATGGACCGGTCCGGACCGGCGTTGGCGATGGGCCAGGAGTTCACACAGACGCCATCCTCAGCCGCGATGGTGGTGAACGGAGTGTTCGTGATGCCGTTGAACTCGAGGTCGTCCAGCAGCCAGCCCGTGTAGCCGCCGCTCATGTCCGTACCGACGCGGAAGCGGACCTGCACCGTCTTGCCGGCGTAGGCCGTGCCCAGGTCGATGGTCGCGGGGAGCATGCCCGGGAACTGAGGGTTGTAGCTGGACAGCGCGGGCTTGCCAGCCAGCGGGTTCAGGTTGCCTGCGTAGTTCTCAAGAACCGAGTTGTGGATCGGATCGCCGATGTCCACCCAGGTGTCGCCACCGTCCTCGGAGATTTCGACCGTGGCGCCGTCGTAGTCATCCTCGAAGTCCCAAGCGTGCATGAAGTTGATCACGAAGGGCTCGGTCGCGCTGACATTCAGCTCAGGCGAGATGAGGCGAACGTCGGCGAAGGAAGCGGTGTTCTCCGCGTAGAACGTGCGGTTGCCGTCCGCGAACGTGACCACGCTGAACGCGGCCGGGGTCAGGGCCTCGTCGTACTCGGTCTCCCAAGGCAGCTTGGACGGGGTGATCTGAACGTCCTCGATGTTGGAGGAGTTCGGACGCTCGTCGAAGTGCGTCGTGAGAATGATGCTGTCCGTGATGTCGCCGGGGAGCGCCTGGCCTGCATCACGCGCCGCGATGTCGATGGTCACGTCCTGCTGGCCCGTCGCGCCCGTGAGCGAGACCGGGATGGAGACCGTGGCCGTACCGAACACGGGGATGACCGGGAAGCTCGCCTGACCACCGTTGCCGAACTCGAGACCCGAGAAGGCGGAGGACAGGTTGACGCTGGAGGCGGACGCAGGCAGCGCGCCCGCGTTGCGCACGGTGACCTCGATGCGGCCCGTCTCACCGTTGTCCAGGATGCCGTCGAAGTCGCACGCGCCAGCCTCGATGTCGTCGAAGAACTCGGCCGACACGATCTGGATGGCCGAGCCGACCACGAAGCTCTCTACGACGCCGGCGTGGTTCGTGGAGTAGCGGTCCGGAGCCACGGCGCCGACGCCCGCGCCGCGCTTGGCGAAGGCCGTCCAGAACCGCTCGGCGTCCGCCGGGTCGTTGGCGTAGGCCGCCGCGATGACGGCGTCACGCGCCTCCAGGTACGTGGGGGCCGCCGGCGTGAGCTTGTACCCGTTCACCAGGTAGCTCTTCATCCGGTCCTGCGCCTCCTGGAACGGATGCGCGCGGAGCAGCGACGTGTAGCACTCCCACAGCATCGTCGCCCAGATCTCGCCGGAGTTGTGGACCTGCGAGTTCGGCTGACCCGTGTTGCCGTTGAACGGCACGCCCGTGGGCAGCGCCACGCCGTCCATGATGTGACGGAACGACAGCGCGTTCTTGGTCTGGTCCGACGAGTACGTGCCACGGCGGATACCGAAGAACTCGGAGTTCGCGTCCGCGCGCGTGGCGTAGCCCGCGGCGGCGTAGGCGCCGTTCCAGTTCGCGTTGGACGGGACGTTGATGTCCTCGGCGCGAACCATCATCAGCAGGGCGGTGAAGTCACCCCAGCCCTCGCCCATCGAGCGGCCCTGGTTGTTCACCAGACCGGACGAGTTCGCGACGAGGCGGTTGCTGATGTAGTGGCCCCACTCGTGCGCCACGATGGCGTTGTCGATGGTGCCGTCGATCCACGTGGTCGGGCCACGCCACAGGGTGACGTTGAGCGCCGGCAGGCCGCTGCGCAGCACGTTGCCATCATCCAGGTTCACGCGAAGCGTGGGGATGGTGATGGTGGTGGAGTCGCCGCCCAGGTCGATCGTGGGACCCGCGACGTTGTCGTGGATGATGACGCCGATGGCGCCCGCGTTCTGCGCGTTGGTCACCTTGATGACGAAGTCGCAGCTGCCGCGGTCGATGATGGCGATCTTGCCAGCGACCTCGGCCGCGTTGGTCAGCGCGGTGCAACCGTCACGGTCGGTCGGACCATTGGTGTTGGCCGCGTCCCGCGCCGCTACCGCGTCGCCGGTGACGTTGAAGGTCTGCGGACCGAAGGAGGAGGAGACGCCACCCTGGTAGTCACCCGCGACCTCCGCCGGAGCGTTCGCCGTCAGGCGCGAGTTGCGCGGCCCTGCGAACAGGTACATCTGCATGCGCGGCGACGCACCGTCCGCCGGCGTGAGCATGTTGGCGTTGTCGGTGCCGCTGTAGTCCTGCGCCTGCGCCTGCAGACGGTCACCACCCACGCCGCCACGCCCGAAGTTGTCATGCTGGGCGTTGCCGGAGGCCTCGTCGAAGCCGGCGTCGTAGTACCAGTCGTGGAGCCAGTTGTTCAGGAAGAACAGGCTCGTCGTCGCCGCGGCGATCTGCTCGTTGTTGGCGTTCGGCTGGATGCCGAAGTCGATGGTCCGGTCGAACACGCCCGGAGCCGTGACGGAAGCGCGGAGGTCGCCGGGGTTGAAGTAGTCCGGCGCGGTGAGGTCCGCGTACGCGTCGACGTTGTTACCCGTGGTCTCCGTCGCGCCGTCCGGCAGCCAGGGATCGTTCCGGCTGAACGGGAGGCTCTCGAGGGTAATCAGGTTCGCCGGAACGTACGGCGAGACGTAGCCGTCCGGGGTGCCGGTCGGGTGCGGCGTACCGCCGCTGCCGATCGGACCGTCGTGCGGGGTGTACGGCGGCGTCGTGTCCGAGAACACGCGGTAGCTGAACTCCGCGTGCGCCTTCAGGTCGTTGCGCATCAGCAACTGACCGTCGGTGGCGGAGATGACGTACGCGAAGTAGTCCGAGTCCACGCTGTTCGCGCGGCCCGTGTTGATCTCCACGTAGTACGCGGGGACCAGCTTGCCAGGCAGCGGGAAGTAGACCTGCTTCGCGCGGGCGGGGATGACAAACCCCTCCTCGAGCGGACGCGCGTAGCTGGCCAGCGTGAAGTGCGAGTACTTGTCGCCCTTCTTCGCGTCGCTCACGCGGGTGAGCAGGTTGCGGTCCAGCGCGGCGCCCGTGAGGTCCTTGTAGGCCACGGCGATCGCCTCGGTCGCGGGCACGGTGAAGCGCGCCTTGCCCTTGGGGATCTCCACGGAACCGTGCTTGGAGAGGCTGCCGGAGATGGCAACCACCTGGTTGTGCTTGTTCAGCAGCACCTTCAGCGACTGGCGGAAGACCTCGATTCCCGAGGACTCCTGGGCCAGCGTCACGACCTTCACGCCCTGCGTGTTGGTGCTGACGTTGGTGACCGTCGCGCCCGCGGCCTCAAACGAAGCGAGACCGTAGAGAGGAGCGTGGGCAGAAATCTGCGCCAGCGCCGCCTTGGCGGGAGACATCTTCGCGTACTCGCCACGGAGCTTCGTCTGCTCCGAGGTCGGGTGCGTCCAGATAAACGTCGGGGAACCGGTCAGCGAGTCCTTGTGGGCGACCCGCGCCCCCTTCAGGCTGCTGTTGACCGGCTTGAATCCCGCGGTGGCACGACCCGCGGGCTTCGCGTCCTGGAGTGCATCATAGTTCGGCAGCGTCCGGGCGACGGAACTGGTACCGGACAGTACCAGGGCAAGCCCGGACAGCGTGGCAACCAACCTTCTCACGTGGGGAAACTCCATTTACGACGGCGGGGGTGGCCGCCTTCCTTACAGCCTGGGTCCAAGGTTCCGGCCCCATCGCCGAAACTCCCAGTCACGGTCAGAAGGCGACCAAGTGACAGATTGTCACCTGGCGGAGAGATTAGTGCCCGATCGGATGTAAGTTAAAAGGCGACACACGCTTTTTTTCCAACGGAGCGCAGAATTCCGCAATTACGGCAGGTTGCGTCGAACATGGGGGAGCCATGAGCACGGGTTATGGAGGCGCAGGCGTTTGGGGAGTGGTGTTTTGGGCACTTGTGCTTGGCGCTACTGGGTGTCTAGGCACCGCGGAACGCCCGTTCCCGCGTGCCGAAGCCACCATGGACCCGGGTAACGCGACACCTGAGTCCATGTCGCGCGGCAACGGAGGCGCGAAAGACTCAGGAAGCGCGACGCAATCCGCCTCCGAGGAGAAAAACAGCACGGCCACATCCCGTGGCTGCCCCTGGGGACATCTGCGCTGCTGTGATGATCAGTGCGCGCCCGCGACGCAGTGCGCCCTGCTGGCGTGCGACCCAAGCCCGCAGCGCACCGCCACCGAGACGCGCTGACTCCACCGAGTGTCCGCGATGCTCGCGGGCTACGGCTGTGAAGCGAGTGGCAACGTCGCCCGCGCGGATGTCGACACCATCCACCGTGCTTCAAGGAAGTCGCGCAGCGTCATAGGCCGGAGCCGCGGGTACTCGGCATTTGCCGGATCGCGCAGTCTCCCCTTCCCCGCAAGCTGCGAGAGCAGACTCAGCTCCGCTGAAGACACCTGGACGGACACGCCTTCGGGCCGCGCGCGCACGAGCTGCCGGCGAAGGTCCTCCACACTTCCCCTGCACAGGCGGCGCAGGCGCTGACCGGTCAGCGCTTCGTACAGGGCGGCCACGTCATTCACCGTCGCCACGTCCCCCACGAACTCCAGCCGTCGGCCCGCGGCGTGAGGATCCACCACCACCTCCGCCACCCATCGCGCCGCATCCGTCATCGCGGTGACGTCGAAGGGCTCGTCTCCCGTGCCCCAGTACGAGACAACGCCGTGCTCGAAGTCGAACACCTGCGCCTGCGGCGACAGCGCCGTCTCCATGAACGCGCCGCATAGGACGAAGGTGTGCGGCACGCCGCTCTTCACCACTGCGTCCGCGACACGGCGGTGCGCATCCATGAAGGCGCCACCCGCGTCCGCGTCGGTGTAGTCCAGCGAGTAGTCCGAAGGGATGAAGCGGATGACGCCATGCCGCCGCGCGGAGTCCAGCAACCGGAGTTGCCCCTCCACTTGAACCTCGGGTGGTCCGCTCACGGCGGAGACCACCGCGTCCACGCCCTCCAAGGCCGAATCGAGCGAGCGCATGTCATCCAGCGTCCCGCTCACCAACGTCACCCCATGCTCCGCCAGGCGAACCAGCGCGTCGCTGCGCGTGCCCGGACGCACCAACACGTGCAGATGGATGCCGGGACGCGCCAGCAGCGCCGACGCCAACCTGCCGCCAAAACGCCCCGTACCTCCGACCAGCAGGACATGCGTGATGTCGGCGTCCATGGACTCCTCCTCGTCGTTGTCGGCGGCGTGAGCCGCGCATCACCGGTGGGGGCAATCCCCTACGAGGAAGATGGACCGTGGTGCCGGGTACGCCTTCACCAGCGAACACAACGCGCTCGGCTGGACGCAGGACAGCCGTGCCGGAGGACGGTCGCCGTGTCGAGACGCACAAAAGAAATCGGCCCGGCCATTCCATGAGAATGACCGGGCCGACCTGAGTTGCGGGGGCAGGATTTGAACCTGCGACCTTCGGGTTATGAGCCCGACGAGCTACCAGGCTGCTCCACCCCGCGACATGTTTGGGTTCAGCTACTCGAAACCTGACTGTCACTCCAATCAGAATTCGAGGTGCAACGAGTTGCGGGGGCAGGATTTGAACCTGCGACCTTCGGGTTATGAGCCCGACGAGCTACCAGGCTGCTCCACCCCGCGACATGTCTTGAGACTCAACTACTCAAAACCTGACTGCGATTCCAATCAAGCTTCGAAGAACAGCAAATTGCGGGGGCAGGATTTGAACCTGCGACCTTCGGGTTATGAGCCCGACGAGCTACCAGGCTGCTCCACCCCGCGGTAGAGAGAGGCGAGGCGGTAAGTACCGTCCCTCGCCTGTACCGTCAACACCTTTCTCCAGCGCTGACCACATCAACGAAATCAGCGCTGGAGACAGGGAATTACTTGCGCGCCTTGCTGAGCAGATCCGCGAAGGTGCCGAAGCCCTTCTTGCCCGCGCCCTGCGGCTGCTGCGTCTTCTGCCAGGCCTCCACCTCGGCGCGCTCCTCCGCGCGGATGGCGGCGGTGACGGACAGGCGGATCTTCCCGGACGCGTCGATGTCCAGGATGGCCACCTTCACCTCCTGGCCCAGCGAGTAGTGCTTGCGCAGGTCGGTGCCACGCTCGGTGCCCGTCTCGCTCGCGGGCAGCAAGCCCTTGCCGCCCGGGAACGCGAGGAAGACGCCGTACGGCTCGATGCGGTCCACCTTGCCCACGACGACCTGGCCCACCTTGGGACGGGGCGCGGCGGGCTGCGCCGGAGCGGCCGCCTCCGCGGCGGGCGCCGTACGCTCCTCGGGAGGACGCTGCGCCTCTTCCTCGGAGATGCGGCGCAGGCCGATGCGCTTCTCCTGCGTGTCGATCTTCTCCACCGACACCCAGACGGTCTCCCCTTCCTTCACCACGTCGCGCGGATGCGCGATGCGGCGGTCGCTCAGCGCGGAGATGTGGACCAGACCGTCCACGCCCGGACGCAGCTCCACGAAGGCGCCGAACTGCTGCAGGCGGACGACCTTGCCCTGGAGGCGGTCGCCTTCCTTGATTTCGGACAGCGCCTTCTGGAACGGATCCTCCTGGCGCGAGCGCATGGACAGCGTGATGCGCTCCTTCTGCTTGGACTTGTCCGGCGAGTTGGGCTGGCCGGCCTCCATGCGGAGGATCTCGACCTCGACGTCGTCGCCGACCTTCACCACGTCGCTCGGGTGACCGACGCGGGTGTACGAAAGCTCGGAGACGGGAATCATGCCCTCCACGCCGCCCAGGTCCACGAACACGCCGAAGTCGCGCACGCCGGTGACCTTGCCCTTGACGATCTTGCCCTGGGCCAGGTTCTTGCGCGTCTCCGCGGCCAGCTGCCGCTGCTCGTCCTCCAGCAGCGCGCGGCGCGACAGCACCACGTTGCGCTCGCGGACCTCGCTCACGCGGAACTGGAGCTTCTCGCCGATGAACTGGTCCGGCTTCTCCACGTAGCGCAGGTCCAGCTGGCTGATGGGGCAGAACGCGCGGATGTCACCGATGGCGACCTCCACACCGCCCTTGTTCACGCTCAGCACCAGGCCTTCGACGGGCATGCCGGAAGCGCGGGCCTCGGCCAGCAGGGCCAGGTTCGCGCTGCCCTTGGCCAGCGCGCGGCTGAGCAGGATGCCCTTGGCCCCCACCTCCACCACGTGCGCGTCGATGGTGTCACCCACGCCGAAGCGCAGGATGCCCTCGTCGTCCTTCAGCTCGCGAAGCTCGATCATCGCCTCGCTCTTGGCCGCGCCTTCCACGGACACGAACGCGGTGTCCGCGCCGAGCTGGAAGATGGTGCCACGGACCTTCTCGCCCACGCGCAGGCCCTTGCGGCTCGGCGTCCCACCCTCCTTGGCCTGCGCCTCGAACATCTCGGCGAAGGACTGGGCCTCGGGGACTTCCTCATACAGCGCGCTGGTCGGCGCCGGCGTCGGCGTGACCGGACGCGGCGTGGGGGCCGGCGTCGCCGCGGAGGATTCGGCGGCAGCGGTCGTCTCCTCGGCCGTCGCGGTCGCCGCGGCGGGAGCATCCCCCACCGGGCCGCGCGTCTCGATGGCACCCGACGCCCGCTTCACGACGACCATGGGGCCCGACGGACGACGGTCGCCTCCGCCACGGCGCTCGCCCCCGCCACGGGGCCCCCGCTCGTCGCGCGGCGAACCACCCGCCGGACGCGGCTGGGCCTCGCGCTCACCACGGCCACTGCCGCTGCGCTCGCCTCCTCGGCCACCGCCACGCTGTTCGCCCCGACCGCCCTCGCTGCGAGCTCCCCCGGAAGGGATGCCGAGCATCACGTCACCGAAGGTGGCCTTCGGCTTCTTGGGACCCATCCCGCCAGAATTGGAACCGTTCTTCTCGTCGCTCACTGCGAGACCTTCCTGAAGCGAATTCGACCCTGGCTTCCCGAGAAGCTGGGCCCCGGTGAAAAAGGCGGCGCACTCTACACGCGCGCCATGTCCGGAGGAAGCCAGATGACGCACATGTCTTTGACGCCAACGCTCCGTCCATAACGGAGGCACCCCGTCCGAGCATCCCGGATCCGATGATTGCAACGCCAAATAGCGGCCGTTCGGCAAGCAGGGAGCCAAGCAATCCCGGGTGGTTAGCGCACCAGACGCAGCTTCCGCCCCACCTTGCGCAACACCGCTCCCGCCTCCGGGATGCCCAGGGCCGCGGACATCCCGAAATAAACAGCACCGAACGGGAGCGCCACCGCTGCGAAGCCCAGAACAGGGTGCAGGCGCGGCGGCATCAGGACGCCCCCCCCCCACTCCGCCGTCACGCCGGGCATCGGCCCGAGCAGCGAGGTAAGGCCCACCTTGATGCCCACCGCCACCAATCCAGCCACCACCGCGGCGCCCCACAAGCGAGGCAGCAGTCCAGACGGGACGCCGACCGGCCCGAGCTGCTTCACCAGCTTGCGGCGCAGCAGTCCCGCCTCCAGCCAGGCCACCAGGCCGCTGGCCAGGGTGAGGCCCAACGCGCCCAGGTGCTGCGGCACACCCAGCCATCCCGGCAGCCGCAGGCCCAGCACCCATGCGCCCAGGGTGCCCACCAGCACGCGCACCACCGCGAAGCGCAGCGGCGTCTTCGGATCCTTCAGAGCATAGAAGGCGGAGGCATAGAGGCGGCCCACCGTGGAGGCCACCAACCCCAGCGCCGCCCCCATGAGCAGGTACCAGAGGTAGCGCGAGTCCGCCGCATCGAAGCGCCCCGTCTGCAGCAACGCCGCCGCCACCATGTCCCCCAGGAAGAGGAAGGCCGCCGCCGACGGGACGACCCAGAAGCAGATGCGGCGTGCGCCTCCGTCGATGCGTTGGCGCAACCTGGCGGCCACGTCCGCACCCTCCCCCGTGGCGCGCGACATCTCCGGCAGCTCCGCCGCGGACACCGCCATCCCAAAGAGGCTCACCGGGATGAGGTAGATGGTCTGCGCGTAGAGCAGCGAGGACAGCGCGCGATTGGAGATGAGTGACGCGAAGGCCGTGTCCACCCAGGCGCTGAACTGGACCACACCGCGCCCCAGCACGACCGGCCCGAAGTTCTTCAGCACCTGCCGCACGGGCTCGGCCGCCAGCGACAGCGTCGGGCGGAAGCGGCCCATCAACTTGAGGACGGAGGGCACCTGCACCGCGAACTGGAGGAAGCTGCCCAGCACCACGGCGTAGGCCAACACCGAAACCAACGCCTCTTCCTCGTAGCGGCCTCCCGCGGCCACCAACGCGGCGATGATGACCACATTCCAGACGACGGGCGCCAGGTACGAAAGGAGGAAGCGCCGGTGGCTGTTGAGGATGCCCAGGCACCAGGCGCTCAGCACCAGCATGCCTGTGCCGGGGAAGAGGATGCGCACCAGGTGGACGGCCAGCTCCCGCTCCTGTCCCTGGAAGCCGGGCGCGATGGCATCCACCAGCAGCGGGGTGAACACCATGCCCAGCGCCACCACCACCGCAGTGACCAGGGACAGGATGCCGAAGACGGCGCCCGCGACCCGGTCCGCCGTCTCCGTGTCCTTGCGCCCCAAGAGCTGCGCGTAGACGGGAATGAACGAGCCGGAGAGGACGCCCTCGCCGAACAGGTTCTGCAGGAAGTTGGGAATGCGCAGCGCCGCCTTGAAGACGGCCGCGACCTCCGAATTACCCAGGTAGTGGGCGAAGACCCGCTCGCGCACCAGGCCCATCAGCCGGGAAGCAAGGATGCCAGCCGCTACCAGCGCGGCGCCACCTCCTGAGCGCTCGGGACGAGGAGGCGCAACCGGCGCAATCGGCGGGGGCGGAGACTCGGGCGAGGACGTGGTCACGAGAGCGGCGGACTCTACGCGGGCCGTTCGGTGTCATGAAGCCCGAAACCCCGTCCCCCTGTTTCGCTTGACGCCGAACCCCCTGGATTGCAAGGGTCCACTCCAATGGCCGGCCCTCCCGACAGTGACTTGGACGACGTGGCGCGCATCCGCCTCGTGCTGGCACGTGAGCTGGAGACGATCAACGAGTACGAAGCCTACGCTCGTGCCTCCTCGAACCCCGAGGTCCGCGCGTTCTTCCAGCACCTGGCCGCCGAGGAGAAGGAGCACGTCTCCGAGGCCGTCCACATGCTTCGCATGTTGGACAGTGGTCAGAACGACCACTTCGCCAAGCCCTTCGTCCCCGGTCATTTCCAGGCCGCTGAGGCCCCCGCCCCCGCCACCGTCCATGTGCCCGCACCGGACGGCCCGGCTTTCTCCGTCAACGGCCGCAACGGCCGGCTCCCCTCCGAGCCGCCAACGTCCCTGCCGCCCCAGCGGCTGCTGTACGGCCTGCCCGCGCCGCCGCCCGCCGTGGAGTCACACCCGCTCACCGTGGGTTCGTTGCGCCGGGGTGGCGGTGGTTCCGGCAGCGGTCGCTGAAGCTCTCTTCCCCCTTCTCTAGTCGATGCCTCTGGAGCCACATTTCATGCCTGACTTCCTTGGACATGCCGAGAACCCGCTCCGCGAAGAGGAGTGGGCGCGTCTGAACGAGACTGTCATCCAGGTCGCCCGGCGTTCGCTGGTGGGCCGGCGCATCCTGGACATCTACGGGCCGCTGGGCGCCGGGGTGCAGACGGTTCCCTACGACGAGTTCCAGGGCGTTTCACCCGGCGCCGTGGACATCGTCGGCGAGCAGGAGACCGCGATGGTCTTCACCGATGCTCGCAAGTTCAAGACCATCCCCATCATCTACAAGGACTTCCTGCTGCACTGGCGCGACATCGAGGCCGCGCGCACGCACAACATGCCGCTGGACGTGTCGGCCGCCGCCGGCGCCGCCGCGCTGTGCGCGCAGCAGGAAGACGAACTCATCTTCTACGGTGACGCGCGCCTGGGCTACGAAGGCCTGATGACGGCCAACGGCCGGCTCACGGTGCCGCTGGGTGACTGGACGTCGCCGGGTGGCGGTTTCCAGGCCATCGTCGAGGCCTCGCGCAAGCTCAACGAGCAGGGCCACTTCGGCCCCTACGCCGTCGTCCTGTCGCCGCGGCTGTACTCGCAGCTGCACCGCATCTACGAGAAGACGGGCGTACTGGAGATTGAGACCATCCGCCAACTCGCGTCGGACGGCGTCTACCAGTCCAACCGCCTGCGCGGGGACTCCGGCGTGGTGGTGTCCACCGGCCGGGAGAACATGGACCTCGCGGTGTCCATGGACATGGTGGCGGCGTACCTGGGCGCGTCGCGGATGAACCACCCGTTCCGCGTTCTGGAGGCGCTGCTGCTGCGCATCAAGCACCCGGACGCCATCTGCACCCTGGAGGGCGCCGGCGCCACGGAACGTCGCTAGTTCCGGTCGCCCGCGGTCACGACTTCCACCATGGCCAAGGTCCTGGTCATCGACGACGAGGCGAACCTCCGCAAGGTGCTCGCCGCGATGCTGCGCCGGGACGGCTTCGACGTCACCGTTGCGGAGAACGGCGAGCAAGGGCTCGCCGAGTTCCACAAGAACGGCGCGGACATCGTGGTGACGGACCTGGTGATGCCCAAGGTGGGCGGCATGGAGGTGCTCGGCACCATCCGCGCCGCCAACCCGGACGTCCCTGTCATCATCATCACCGCGCATGGCACGGTGGACTCCGCCGTGGACGCCATCAAGGCGGGCGCGTTCGACTACATCACCAAGCCCTTTGATCAAGCGGAGCTGTCCTCCGTCGTCGCCAAGGCCGCGAAGACGAACGAGAGCGCCCGCCGCTCCGTGCGCCCGGACGTGAAGGCACGCGCGGCCATCATCGGCGACTCGTCGACGATCCAAGAGGTCTACAAGATCATCGACAAGGTGGCGGACACGCCGTCCACGGTGCTCATCACCGGGGAGAGCGGCACCGGCAAAGAGCTCATCGCCACTGCGTTGCACGGGGCCTCCAGCCGCCGCGACAAGCCGTTCATCAAGATCAACTGCGCCGCCATTCCCCACACGCTGCTGGAGAGCGAGCTCTTCGGCTACGAGCGAGGGGCCTTCACCGGCGCCGTCACGTCCAAGCCCGGCCGCTTCGAGCTGGCCGACGAAGGCACCCTCTTCCTGGACGAGATCGGCGAGATTCCGGTGGAGATGCAGGTGAAGCTGCTGCGCGCGATCCAGGAGGGCGAGTTCGAGCGCGTGGGCGGCATCAAGACGACGCGCGTGGACGTGCGGCTCGTGGCCGCCACCAACCGCGACCTCCAGGCGGAGATTGAAGCCGGCCGCTTCCGCAAGGACCTCTACTACCGCCTGGCGGTGGTCCCCATCTCCCTGCCCGCCCTGCGCGAGCGCCGCAGCGACATCCCCATGCTCGCCCGGCACTTCGTGGAGAAGTACAACCGGCGCCTCAACAAGAAGATTGAAGGCATCGCCGACGACGCCATGGCCCTGCTCCAGGGCTACGCGTGGCCGGGCAACATCCGCGAGCTGGAGAACCTCATCGAGCGTGTGCTCCTGTTCGCGGACGGGCCTCTCATCACCGCCCGCGACCTGCCGGAGCCGGTCCGCCAGGGAACGAGCGTCCATGCGGGCGCCAACCTTGCCAGCGCGGTGGCCTCCATCGACGTTCCCACGGGGGAAGTCGGCCTGAAGGACATCGTCCGGATGAAGGCCGCCGAGCTCGAGCGGGACCTCATCGTGAAGAAGCTCGAGGAGACGGGTGGCAACGTCACCCGGGCCGCTCGGTTGCTTCAAATCAGCCGCAAGTCACTCCAGACGAAGATGAAGGAGTTTGGCTTGCGCGACACCACACCAGACGGGCAGGAAGACGGCCCGGACGAATAGACCGCGAAGAGGCGGAATTCCGCTTCGCGCGCGTCGGTTCCGGGCCCGCCCACCCATTCCAACTCAGGGAGCTTGTATGCGGCCGAACCTTCCCACACTCGGTGCCCCTCCGAAGCGCAGTCCCTTCGGCACGGTGGTCGCCGTGTCACTCATCCTCGGCGGTGCCGCCGGCGGCGTGTGGTGGTGGAAGCAGCGGATGGTTCAGGCGACGGAAGAGTCCGCGGCGCAGATGCCCAACGCAGTCCCCGACGCGGGCGCCGTCGCCGCGGCGCCCACGCCGGCGCCCGTGGCCACGGACCCGGTGAAGGCCGCAGGCCTGGAGCGCGTATCGGTGAGCATCAACGGCCCCCTGGAGACCGCGCTCGTCAACGCCGCTGGCTCGGACGTGGGTCCGGCGCTGGCGCAAGTGGTGACGCGCACCCTGGTGTGGTGGGTCTCCGTGCCCGGGGAGATTCTCCGCGGTGACACGCTGGAGGTGCTCTACCAGCGCCGCACCAACGAGGAGCCCCTGGTGCACGCGGTGCGCTTCACCAGCGCCAAGCTGGGCAAGACGATGAGCGCGTACCGCTACCAGGCCAACGGCGAGCCCAATGCCCGGTACTACCTGTCTGGCGGCGACGAGCTGGAGCTGAGACTGGAGCGCTCCCCCATCGACGACTACGAGCAGGTGACGTCCCTGCTTCGCGACGGCCGCAAGCACAAGGGCGTGGACTTCCGCACCCCGGTCGGCACGCCTATCAAGGCCCCCTTCAACGGCGTGGTGAAGCGGAAGAACTGGAACTTCAGCAGCAACGGCAACTGCATCGAGCTGGTGGAGTCGGGCGGCAAGGGGCGCCGCGCGCTCTTCCTCCACCTGGACGAGGTGGACAAAAGCGTCAAGCCGGGCACCCGGTTCTCCGTGGGGCAAGTCATCGCCAAGAGCGGCAACACGGGCCGCAGCTTCGCCCCCCACCTCCACTACCAGCTCATGACGCAGGATGACCGGGTGCTGGACCCCTACGACCAGCACAAGACCTACCGCCGCTCACTGGCCGCGCAACACCGGTCGGGTTTCGAGGCGGAGATGCGCCGCATGGACGGGTTGCTGAGCGCGTCCGTGGTGGCCGGCAAGTAAAAGCCACCCGTTTCTTGACACTCCTTCGACGGCACGGCTAGCTGGAAGCCCCCCGGGCTTGCCGGAAGGCCGGGGAGATTTGCCGTCGGAGGTCGGATGCACAGGCTTCGCGTCGTACTTGCCGCGCTGACGCTGGGCGCGCCGTTCGCCGCCACCGCGGCGGACATCACCCGGATTGCGTCGTCGCTCGAGGAGGACGACCCGTTCGATCTCTTCATCGACGTCGGCTTCGAGCGCACACAGAACCGCGCGAAGATCGTCCGCGAGCAGCTGGCCCCCGCCGGGCAACCGGGGGGCCGCGTGGATGCGTCGGAGCTCTGGTACAAGGGCGTGGACGCCCGGCTCAACCTGGAGCTGTCCGTCGGGCTCTACAGGGACCTGGAGTTCTCCTTCGCCCTGCCCGTCGTCTTCTCGCAGAACGAGCGTTGGGACTTCACGTCCAACTCGTCGTCCGAGACGTCCACCATCACCAACAACTGCCTGAACGCCAACGGCTCCGTCATCCCGGGCTGTCTGGAGGGCTCGGCACCTGGCAGCGCCCTGTTCGGCGTACCGCAGGAGAGCTTCCGCGGCGGCCTGGGCAACATGCGCTTCGGCCTGGCCTACGCCTTCTTCAACCAGGAGAAGGACGAGACGAAGCCCACCTGGATTGTCGGCCTGGAGTACGAGGCCCCCACCGCGAAGCTGCGTGACGCGGCCGCGGACACCACCAACTCGGACAGCCGCGGCAACATCGGCGACCGCGTCCACAAGTACCAGCTCTACACGGCCTTCTCGCGCCGCATCGGCGCGGCCGAACCGTACTTCAAGGCGCACTACACCATCCCCGTGCGCGGTCCGGGCGCCTACTCCAATTGCGCCCAGAAGGACTCCAACCCGGACAACCTGGGCGCCCCAGACAACTGCTTCCAGGGGCCGTGGAACCGCAAGGAGACGGGCATCAACGCCCCGCACACCGCGGGCATGCTCTTCGGCGTGGAACTGGTGCCCTTCAACCGGCCGGCAAAGTCGCAGCGCTTCGCCCTGGACGTCCGAGGCATCGGCAACTACGTGGGCAGCGGCCGCTACTACAACGAGCTGAGCGCCGCCCTGCGCAAGCTGCTCACCTCCGAGGACTACTTCCAGGTGGGTGGCATGCTGGGCGTCACCGCGAACCCGTCGAAGGCCTTCCAGATTCGCGCCTCCGGCACGTTCCTCTACAACACCAACCACGCCCTCACCGCCGAGGAGCCGGGGCGTGACGTGAACAACGACGGCGGCGTGGACCTGCAGCCCGGCTCGCCCGAGCTCAACCCCAACTTCGACTGGCGCTATGACCTGGTGTCTCGCCGCTTCCGCGCGGTGGAGAGCACCACGTTCCGCTTCGACCTGAGCGCCACGTTCAGCTTCTAGCGTGGCCCGGTGGGCGCCGATGACGGCGCCCACCTGGGGACTCAGCGCTTCAGCGAGAGCCCCAGCCGGTAGACGTCCTGACCGGCCCAGCCCGCGCGGCGGGCCAGCTCGGTGCTCAGCGCCTTGAGCTTCTCGCCGCGCGACAGCCCCTCCTCCAGGGCCCGGCGCAATTCCTCCTCGGACCAGCGCGTCTCGCCGGTGCGACCCTCCACCAGCACCACCACCTCGCCGCGGGGCTCTTCCGCCGCGTAGCGCGCGGCCAGTTCGGACAAGGTGCCCCGGGCGAACTCCTCGTGCAGCTTCGTCAGCTCCCGCGCCACACACGCGCGCCGGTCGCCCCAGGCGTCGAGCAGGTCCGGCAACGTCTCCGACAGGCGGCGTGGGGACTCATACAGCACCAGGGTGGCGGACAACTGCGCCACCTCCTCCAGCATCGCCCGGCGCTCGGCGCCCTTGCGCGGGAGGAAGCCCAGGAAGTGGAAGCGCCCCGTGGGCAATCCAGAGGCGCTCAGCGCCGCGACCAGTGCCGTGGGGCCTGGCACCGGCACCACCGTCAATCCGCGCTCCAGCGCCTCGGCCACCAGCTTCTCGCCCGGATCACTGATGGCGGGGCTGCCCGCGTCTGTCACAAGCGCGCAGTCCTCCCCTTCCCCAATCCGGTCCAGGATGCGTCCGGCTCGCTGCCCTTCCGCGAAGGCAGGCAGGCTCACCAGGTCCTTCCCGCCAATGCCGAAGTGGTCGAGCAGCACCCGCGAGTGCCGCGTGTCCTCACACGCGATGAAGCGCACCGCGCGCAGGGTCTCCAACGCGCGCGACGTGACGTCCCCCAGGTTCCCGATGGGCGTCGCCACCAGATAGAGCGTTCCAGCCATGGCGTCGTCCTCTCACATCCCCGCGTCGAAGGCGCCAGGGATGTGCTCCACGGTGGCGCGCTCCCCGCGCCCCACCACCGAAATCACGTCGAAACGGAACATCCGTCCACGCAAGTCATGCGCGAACAGGTACCGAAGCGCCGCCTTCACCACCCGGCGCTGCTTGGCGAAAGACACGCTGTGGGAGGGGTCGCCCCAGGTGGCCGTCGAGCGCATCCGCACTTCCACGAAGCACACCAGGTCGTCACGTTCGGCGACCACGTCCAGTTCCCCGAAGCGACAGGTCCAGTTGCGATGCCGCACCCGCCAGCCCTGTGCCTCCAGGAAGCGCACCGCCGCCTCCTCCCCGGCATTCCCATACTCCCGCCGCTCAGCCGGCGCCGCCCGTCGCATCCACCCCTCCCCTGACGGCCCTCCCCCCTGGAGGCAACCCGCCACGTCGCCTCAGACGTTAACGGGTCCGTCCGACATCTGCGCGAAGCCCGGGTGCGAGGTGACGTGCAGCACCTGCGTCAGCGTGCCCAGGTGCTTCAGCATGCGGGCGATGAGGGGCAGCTTCACCTCCTCCATTCCCGTGAAGACGTCCTCCAGGAGGAAGGGACGCTTCACGCGGGCGCTCGCCTTCTCCACCACCGTCATCCGCAGGGCCACGTAGTACAGGTCCAGGTCCTTCGCGGGGAGCTCGCCCACCGGCACCCGCCGGCCCGAGGCCAGGGCGAAGCCCTTGCCCTCGCGGTCCCACTCGATGCCCTGGTACCGCCGGTCCGTGAGCGCGGTGAGGTACTGGACGCACCGCTCCTTCAGCATCGCCTGTACGGACAGGATGTCCGTGGTGAACACGTCCGCCGCCTGGGACAGCAGCATGGGCGACGGATCCTCCAGCGTCTCCACAGGCACGGAGCCATCCGGACCCGGCGCGGCCGGCGGTGGAGGCGCCTTGGCCAGGGCAATGGACTCCTTCAGCCGGCCCATCTCGCGCTCCACCTCGCGCACGTCACGGACGTACGTGCCCTTCTGCGTCAGCTCCTCGTTGAGCGCCTCCGCCTCCGCCTTCAGCGACTGAACCTGGGCGGCAGCCGCGAGGTAGTCCGGATCCGACTCCATCGTCTGCAGCTGGTCCTGCAGCTCCGCGACGCGCGCGCCCAGCAGTTCCTTGCGCTCCAGGGCCGGGGCGATGCCGTCCAGCTCTTCCACGTCGAGCGCCTTCTGAGCCATGCGCAGCGGCGCGGCTTCCGCCTCGTACTCCTCGAGGATCTTCTTCTCCCGGATGTCGAAGCGGTTCTCTTTGCTGCCGTGACGCGTGGCCTTCTGCAGGTCATCCACGTAGCGCAGCGCCAGGAAGGCGGCGACGCCGAAGGCCGGGATGTCCAGCAGCGCCAGGTAGCGGAAGGTCCGGTCCACACCGAAGCCCAGGCCCACAGCCAGCGCCAGGAACAGCACGCCCGCGCCCAGGCCGGCCCAGAACCCCATGTTCCGCGTCAGGGGCGGCACCGAGGCGGGACGAGCCTCCGCTTCGTTCTCCCGGTCCGCGTTGAGGCGCGCCAGGGCCTCGTCACGCCTGGCAATCACCTTGGGGTGGCGCTTCAGGCGGTTCACGATGTCCTGGGGCAGTCCCAGAGAGCCAGGCGTCGGCGCCGCGCGCCAGGCGGCCTCGGCCTCGGCGATGGCCACCTTGAGCCCCTCGGTGCCCTTCAGCCGCTGCTCGGCGTCGAAGATCTGGGACGCCACGCCGTCCGCCTTGAACTGGAGGCTGTCCACCTCCGTGGAGGCAGCCAGTTCCTGCTCCAGCGCGCGCAGCTTCGCCTCGGCGGCGGGGATGTCCTCCGCGGGCAGCACCGTGGAGGCGGACGCCAATGACGGGTACCTGCCGGACGTCTTGGGGTCCACCTTCGCCGCGGCGGCAGCGGACTTCCTCGGGCGTCGCGAGGGAAACTGCGCGGACTGAAGGCAGTACACCTGCTCGAACGTGGTCTTCGGTGGAAGTCCCGCCTGTCCGCGAAGGAACTGGCTGATCTCCGACGCATCCGACGAGACGAGCTCCGCCTGCTGCGTCGTGGGATTCATCCGGTGCAACGTCCCGGAGCCGCCGAGGTCGCGCAGCACGCGGTACGTCACCCCATCCACTCCGACGAACGTCAGGGCCGCCTTGCCCGACTTCGCACCGGCGGCGATGAAGCTGGCGTCAGTGCCGCGCCCATCCGCGAAGAGCAACGCGAGGGAGAGGCCCGCCAGGGGGCTCGACTCCGCCGAGGGCGGTTTGAGGACGAGGTATCCCGCCTTCAGGGCAAAGCGCCCCGCGGGGGAGAAACCGCGGACGTTCTGGACGGCGACTTCGGCGAATTGCATGGCCCGCGCATGTTAGCGCGAATGAAAAAAGGAGCGTCCGGGATCGGACGCTCCTTTTCACTGCACAGGCGCTGGAAGCGCTCAGGAGGCCGAGGCGGCCTTCTTGGCCGGCTTCGGCTCTTCGATGACGTCGACGCGCGCCGCCTTGCCCTTGAGGTCGCGGAGGTAGAACAGGCGCTTGCGGTTCACGTCACCGCGCGACAGGACCTCGATCTTCTCGTAACGGGGGCTGTGCAGCGGGAACACGCGCTCCACGCCGACGCCGAAGGAGAGCTTGCGCACCGTGAAGGTGGCGCGGTGGGCGCCCTTGGTCTTCCGGATGACGATGCCCTCGAACGCCTGCACGCGCTCCTTCTCGCCCTCCTTGACCTTCCAGTGGACGCGCACGGAATCACCGGTATTGAACACGGTGACATCCTGGCGCAGGAACTTGGCCTCGATGTGCTGAATGGCGGCGTTGCGCATGACAAACTCCGGAAAAACTTGAACTGACGCGATGGTCGCGTGAAGAGCGGGCCGTACTAACAGAGAGAGCGGTGTCGGACAAGCCCTGATGATCCAACCCGCTAGCAACGCTCAGGGTTACAGCTCTTCCTCCCGCCGGGCCAGAAGTTTCTGGTCGGCCTTCGACAACGCCACGCGGGCATACAGGTCCGGGCGGCGCTCATGGGTGAGCACCAACGACTTCCAGCGCCGCCAGCGGGCAATCCGGGCATGGTCGCCGGACTGCAGGGCGGCCGGCACCTCGACGCCCCGGAAGACAGGCGGGCGGGTGTACTGGGGATGCTCCAGCAGGCCTTCCTCGAAGCTCTCCGTGACGGATGAATCCACGTTGCCCAGGACCCCGGGCACCAGCCGCGCCACCGCGTCCACCACCGTCATGGCCGCCAACTCGCCGCCCGTGAGAACGAAGTCTCCCAGGGACAGCTCCCCGTCGAGGTGCGCCATCACCCGCTCGTCCACGCCCTCGTAGCGGCCGCAGACCAGGATGAGGCCCGCCTCGTGACGGACCAACTCACGCGCAGTGGCCTGGGTAAAGGTGGGCCCTCGGGGGCTCATGAGCAGCACCCGTGCGCCCGGTTGCCGCGCTTTGGCCGCCTCAATCGCGGCGACCAGGGGCTCCGGCTTCATCACCATGCCGGCGCCACCGCCGTAGGGCGCGTCGTCGGTGACGCGGTGCTTGCCCTCGGCGTACTCGCGGATATCGGTAATGGTGGTGGCCAGCAGGCCCTTCTCCTGAGCCTTCCCGAGGATGCTGGCCCCCAGGTAACCGGTCACCATGCCGGGGAACAACGTGAGGATCTCCACCGGATACGGTGGGCTCATTCCGCGTCCTCCGGGCCTCCACCCGACTCGGCGTCCTTGCGTCCCCCCTCCACGTACTCGGGCGGATGGATGACGATTCGCCGCGCCTCGAGGTCCACGGTGGGGACGAACTCGTCGGCGAAGGGAACCACCAGCTCCTCGCGCCCGGAAGCGCGAATGACCAGATTGGGCACCTCGCCGGTGGCCCAGATCTCCTCCACCCGGCCCAACGCGTTCCCGTTGGCGTCCACGGCATCGAGCCCCACCAGGTCACCCTGGAAGAACTCGCCCTCCGCGGGCGGCTCCAGATCCTCGCGGAAGACGAACACCTTGGCGCCCACGAGCGCCTCCGCGTCGTTCCGCGACTCCACGCCCTCGAGGACCACGATGTCCTCCTTGGGCGTGGGCCGGAGCGCCTCCAGCCGCATTTCCCGCTCCACACCGGCGCGCGTCCGCACCCAGATGCGTTCGACGGTGTCGAGCGTCTCCGACGCCGGATCCAACGCGCGAATGGCGACCTCGCCACGCAGGCCGTGAGCGCGCGCGACGTATCCCAACTCCAGATAGGGACTGGTGGCCGTCACTGCGCGGAGTCCGGCGCGACCGGAGCGCCTGCTGCATTGCGCCGGTCGTCGAGAATCTCCAGGCGGACCTTCTGCCCGGACTTCTGTGCGGCGGCATTGAGTAGCGTCCGGAGGGCATTCACGGTGCGCCCGTCACGGCCGATGACCTTGCCGACGTCCTCGGCGGAGACCTTCAGCTCGAAGAGCCGGGCCCCTTCCGCCTCGGAAATGCGCAGGCTGACCTGGTCAGGATGATCGACCAGGGCCCGCGCCAGATAGTTGAGAAGCTGCTCCACGTCCACTCGGGCGTGGCTCAGACCGCGGGAGCGGGCTTGGCCTTACCGGCGACCTTGATCAGGTCCGCAACGGTCTCAGACGGCGTCGCGCCCGTCTTCAGCCAGTAGTTGAGGCGCTCCTCGTTGAACTCCACCTTCGGCGGCTCCTGGTTCGGGTCGTACGCACCCACGGCCTCGATGAACTTGCCGTCCCGGGGGTTACGGGAGTCGGTGGCGACCACGTGGTAGTACGGCTTCTTCTTGACGCCCGCGCGGGCAAGACGGAGGACAACGGCCATTGAATGCTCTCCAACAAACAGGAAACGTCTTAGGAAAGGGGTGGCGCTCTTAACGCCTCACCCGTTGGATTGTCAAGGAAGTTCGGGACCTTATGTTGTACTATCGGCCCCGGCTTGTGTCTCGCCGCGATTGGCGAGCTGCCCGCAGGCGCCGGCGATGTCCCGGCCCCGGTTCCTGCGGATGTAGGCGGCGACATGGCCGTCCGCGAGGATGGCGCGGAACTCCTCCGCCCGCTCCTCGCCGGTGGTGTGGAACCCCAGGCCGGGATTCTCGTTGTAGGGGATCAGGTTCACCTTCACCGGGATGCCCTTGAGCAGCTCGATGAGCCGGTGCGCGTCTTCGTCCGCGTCGTTGAAGCCCTTGATGAGGACGTACTCGAAGGTGATGCGGCGGCCCTGACGCAGCGGGAACTTCCGGCAGGCGTCCAGCAAGGCCGCGATGTTCCACTTGCGGTTGACGGGCATCGTCTTGCTGCGCTGCTCGTCCGTGCTGGCGTTGAGGGAGATGGCCAGCTTGACGTCCGTCTCCTTGCCGAAACGCTCAATCATCGGCACCAGCCCCACGGTGGAGACGGTGATGTGCCGGTGGCTGAAGTTCGGCCCGTTCTCGGACTGGAGGATGGAGAGCGCCGTCTTGAGGTTCTCGAAGTTGTGGAGCGGCTCCCCCATCCCCATGAACACCAGGTTGGAGAGCGGGCGGAGCGTCTCGTGCCCCTCGTTCTTGCGGACCTCGCGGTTCACCGCGTGGACCTGGGCCACAATCTCGCTGGGGGTCAGGTTGCGCTTGAGCCCCATGGTGCCCGTCATGCAGAAGCCGCAGGCCATGGCGCAGCCCACCTGCGTGGACACGCACAACGTCCTGCGGTCCTCGGTGGGCATGTAGACGGATTCGATGTAGCGCCCGTCCCGCGTCTTCCACCGGTACTTGATGGTGCCGTCGATGCTGCGCAGCTCGCAGTCCTTCACCAGGGGGACGATCTCCGCCCGCGCCCCGAGCTTCTCGCGCAGGACCTTGGAGAGGTCCGTCATCTCGTCGAACGAGGTGGCGCCGCGCTGGTGCAGCCAGCGGTAGATCTGCGGGGCACGGAAGGCGCGCTCACCCAGTTCCTCGGTGACGAAGCGCGACAGCGCCTCCAACGACAGGCTGGCCACGTCCACCAGCTTGGCGGGCGCGGGAGCCGGCAATGGCTCGGTGACTGGCAGGGAGGTGGCGGAGGTCTCTGACATCGTCGTTGCGCTTAACGGTGGGCCCAGGGGCGTCCCTTCCCACACCTGGGCACGGCAAGTCAAAGGAGCCCATGCTCCCCTACCCGCCTCGTGGACACTACCGGGTTGTGTCTCCTGAAAGAACAGCGGCCCGGGCCCGCGCCTTCTGAGAGCGCGGACACCGGGCCTGGAACGGTGGCCCCGCTGGGGGCCGGCCGGCTACTTCTGGTACGGGTAGGCGTGGATCTCCGTCTCCCGGAAGAAGTACGCGATCTCGATCTTCGCGTTCTCCAGGCTGTCGGAACCGTGCACCGTGTTCTTGTCGATGCTGGTGGCGAAGTCCTTGCGGATGGTGCCCTCGGCCGCCTGAGCGGGGTTGGTGGCGCCCATGATGTCCCGGTTGCCCAGGACCGCGTTCTCACCTTCCAGCACCATCAGGACCACCGGGCCGGAGATCATGAACTGCACCAGGTCCTTGAAGAAGGGCCGGGCCTTGTGGACCGCGTAGAAGCCCTCGGCCTGCTCCTGGGAGAGCTGCTGCAGGCGGATGGCGACCGGCTTCAGCCCCTTCTCCTCGAAGCGGCTGATGATCTTCCCGATGACGCCCTTCTCCAGGCCGTCCGGCTTGATGATGGACAGCGTACGCTCAATAGCCATGTGACTGGCTCCTTCTTGTGTTTCCGTTGGGGTTTAGCGCTTCTTCGGAGCGCCCCGCTTGAGGGCCTCCTGAAGGGTGGTGCCCAGCTCGGCGGGGCTGGCGGCCATCAGGATGCCCGCGGCCTCCATAGCCTTGATCTTCTCGGTCGCCGTGCCCTTGCCGCCGGAGATGATGGCGCCGGCGTGGCCCATGCGCTTGCCCGGGGGCGCGGACTGGCCCGCGATGAACCCGGCGATGGGCTTGGTGAACTCGCGCGCCACGTACTCGGCGCCGCGCTCCTCGGCGTCACCGCCGATTTCGCCAATCATGATGACGGCGTCGGTGTCCGGGTCCGCGTTGAAGAGCTTCAGCACGTCCACGAAGTCCGTGCCGTTGACCGGGTCACCGCCGATGCCCACGGCGGTGGACTGGCCCAGGCCCAGTTGGGTGAGCTGGTGCACGGCCTCATAGGTCAGCGTGCCGGAGCGGGACACCACGCCGATGCGGCCCGGCTTGTGGATGTGGCCCGGCATGATGCCGATCTTGCACAGCGCGCCCGGGGTGATGACGCCCGGACAGTTGGGACCGACCAGCCGGATGCCCGGCTTGCCCTGCAGGTAGCGCTTGGCGCGCACCATGTCGTTGACCGGGATGCCCTCGGTGATGACGATGATGAGGGCCACGCCCGCGTCCGCGGCCTCCATGATGGAGTCAGCGGCGAAGGGGGGCGGTACGAAGACCACGGACGTGTTCGCGCCCGTCTCCTTCACCGCCTCGGCCACCGTGTTGAACACGGGGACCTTGCCTTCGAACGTGGTGCCGCCCTTGCCCGGAGTCACACCGGCAACGAGCTTCGTGCCGTACTCGAGCATCTGCTTCGCGTGGAACGAACCCGCCGAGCCGGTGATGCCCTGGCAGAGGACCTTCGTGTTTTCGTTGACGAGGATGGCCATGGCGTTCTTTCAGGAAAGAGTGCGCGGGATTACTTCACCGCGGCGACGGCCTTCTCCGCCGCCTGACGCAGGTTGTCCGCCGGGGTGATGGCGAGGCCGGAGTTGCTCAGCAGTTCCTTGCCCTTCTCCACGTTGGTGCCTTCCAGCCGCACCACGAGCGGAACCTTGAGCTGGACCTCCTTCGCCGCGGCGATGATGCCCTCGGCGATGACGTCGCACTTCATGATGCCGCCAAAGATGTTGACCAGCACCGCCTTCACGGCCGGGTCCGCCAGGATGAGCTTGAAGGCCGCGGTGACCTTCTCCTTGTTGGCGCCGCCGCCCACGTCCAGGAAGTTGGCCGGGCTGCCGCCCACCAGCTTGATGGTGTCCATGGTGGCCATCGCCAGGCCGGCGCCGTTCACCATGCAGCCGATGTTGCCATCCAGCGCGATGTAGGCCAGGTCCCACTCCTTGGCCTGGATCTCACGGGGCTCCTCTTCGGCCAGGTCGCGGTACTCCAGCAGGTCCTTGTGCCGGTAGAGCGCGTTCTCGTCGAAGGTCACCTTCGCGTCGAGCGCCACCACGCCGCCATCCTTCAGGATGACCAGCGGGTTGATCTCCACGAGCGAGGCGTCCGTGTCGATGAACATCCGGTACAGCGCCGAGCAGAACTGCACGAACTTGTTCACCGTCGGGCCCGTCAGGCCCAGCCCGAAGGCCAGCTTGCGGCCCTGGAAGTCCTGGAAGCCCACGGCCGGGTCCACCGCCTCGCGGAGGATCTTCTCCGGGTGCTTCTCCGCCACCTCTTCAATCTCCACGCCGCCTTCGCGGGAGGCCATGAAGGTGATGCGGCTGGTGGCGCGGTCCAGCGTCACGCCCAGGTACAGCTCCTGGCCAATGGCGAGACCTTCTTCGATGTAGACCTTGTGGACCGTCTGGCCTTCCGGCCCGGTCTGGATGGTCTTGAGCTTCATGCCAAGCATCTGCTTGGCCAGCTCCTTGGCTTCCGCGGGGCTCTTGGCCAGCTTCACGCCGCCGCCCTTGCCACGGCCACCCGCGTGGATCTGGGCCTTCACGACGACCACAGAAGTGCCGAGCTGCTTCGCGGCGGCCTCCGCGTCGTTGGCGGAAACGGCGAGGATGCCCTTCGGCGTGGGCACGCCGTACTTCCGGAAGATTTCCTTGCCCTGGTACTCGTGGATCTTCATCGAGGCTCCGGTGGAGACGAGGGAGACAGCCTGAACAGAGGCGTCAGCGCCGGGCCCTCATTGCGCAGAAAAGGACGGAGTGCAAGACCGTTTGACCCCGGTACACCTGCATCGTCCGACAGGGTGCACGGCAGATAATCAGGGATGTCCGCGAAGATGAGCCTGCCTTCACCGCAGGGTTTTCCACGGACACCCAAACAGCGGCGGCCCCGCCCGGCGTCTCGAATGGACGCCGGCCCGGGGCCGCTTGAAGCCAGAGAACGCCGGGAAGTCGCTGGCGAGCGCCCTACCCCGGACCGCTGCCGTGGGCCTTGGGGGCTTCGTCCTGGAAGAAGATGTCCTTGATGGTGAGCTTGGTCACCTCGCGGTTCATCACCGCGATCGACGTGACGAGCGGAATCTCCTTCGGGCAGACCTTCACGCAGTTCTGCGCCTTGCCGCAGTCCTGGACGCCGCCGGGCCCCATGAGCGAGCGCACGCGCTCCTCGGAGTTCATCTTGCCCGTGGGGTTCATGTTGAACAGGCGGGCCTGGCTGATGGCCGCCGCGCCCACGAAGTCGTTCTCCTGCGTCACCTGGGGGCACGCCTCCAGGCAGCTGCCGCAGGTGATGCACGTGGACAGCACGTACATCACCGACTGGTCCACGGGCGACTGGCGCTGACCCGGCCCCAGGTTGTGCGTCCCGTCGATGGGCACCCAGCCCTTGATGCGCTTGAGCGCGTCGAACATGCGGTCGCGGTTCACCGTGAGGTCACGCACCACGGGGAACTTGCTCATGGGCTCCAGCGTGATCGGCTGCTCCAGCTTGTCGATCAGCGCCGAGCAGGCCATGCGCACGCGGCCGTTGATGTTCATGGCGCAGCTGCCGCAGACCTCCTCCAGACATGCCGCGTCCCAGATCACCGGGGCCACGCGCTTGCCCTCCACGGTGACGGGGTTGCGCTGGATCTCCATCAGGCACGAGATGACGTTGGCGCCCTTCGCATAGGGAACCTTGAACTCATCGAAGTGGCCTGGCTTCGCGGGATCATCCTGCCGCCAGATGCGGAAGGTGATGGTCTTGGTGGTGACAGCGGATGCTTGTGCAGTGTCCATGTGGCTCGACCCTTCACTTCCAAATCGGTTGAGTGGTTCCCGTCTCAGGCGTACCAGCGCGGCTCGGGGTCCAGCACGGGCGTGGGGATGTCCTCGTAGTGGATCTTCGGGCCGGCCTCGCTGTACGTCGCGACGGTCGTCTTCGCCCACTTCTCGTGGCGCGCACGCCACAGGCTCATCCACTCCGGGTCCTGCGTCGGGTCCTTCGTCTTCGGTTCGGGCAGCGAGAAGTCCGGCTTGTAGTGGGCGCCGCGGCTCTCGTCACGGAGCAGCGCGCTCGTTGCGATGACCTCGCCCAGCTCGAACATGTTCCACAGCTGGTTGGTGTACGACAGCGCGCGGTTGGCCACGTTGCCCGTGTCCAGCACGTTGACGTTCTTCCAGCGATCCTTGAGCTCGCGGATCTTCTCGATCGTCTTCTTCAGACGGTCGTTGTAGCGCACGACGGTGCAGTTCTCCGTCATGGTGTCGCCCAGCTCCTTGGCGAGCCCGTACGGGTTCTCCGTGCCACTCATCTTGAGCATGGTGGCGAAGCGGTCCTGCCAGTACTGCCTGGCGGCCTGGAAGTGCTTCTCCGGCATCGCCGCGGCGCTGGTGCCCTGGCTCTTGGCGAAGGACGCCATGGCCGGGCCGCCGATCATGCCGGAGTAGATGCACGACAGCAGCGAGTTCGCACCCAGGCGGTTCGCGCCGTGGAAGGCGTAGTCCGCCTCGCCCGCGGCGTAGAGACCAGGGATGGTGGTGGACTGGTTCTTGGGGCTGCCCTCGGCCGGCGTCAGCGTCTTCGGATCGGCCTCGAAGTTCACGTACAGGCCGCCCATGGAGTAGTGCATGCCCGGGAAGATGACCATGGGCACCTTGCGCGGGTCGTCACCTACGAACTTCTCGTAGATCTCCATGACGCCCTTGATCTTGGCGTCCAGCACCGGCGCGGGGATGTGCGTGACGTCCAGGTACACGCCGTCCCGGCCGTTGATGCCCATGCCCAGCTCGCGGCAGACCATGAAGATCTCGCGGGTGGCCACGTCGCGCGGCACCAGGTTCTTGTACTTGGGGTACTTCTCTTCCAGGAAGTACCAGCGCTCCGCCTCCGGGATCTGCTGAGGCGCCCGCGTGTCGCCCTTCTTGCGGGGCACCCAGACACGGCCGCCCTCGCCACGCACCGACTCGCTCATCAGGCGGAGCTTGTCCTCGCCCGGAATCGACGTCGGGTGCACCTGGATGAACTCACCGTTGGCGTAGTGCGCGCCCTCCATGTAGGCGCGGCCCGCGGCGGTGCCGGTATTGATGATGGAGTTGGTGGAGCGTCCGAAGACGATGCCCGGACCACCCGTGGCCAGGCAGACGGCCTCGGCCGGGAAGGTGCGGATCTCCATGGTGCGCAGGTCGACGGCCACGCTGCCGATGCAGCGCCCGCTGTCGTCCTTCACCGTGCCGAGCCACTCCCAGTACTCGTACTTGGTGACCTTGCCCTCGGCCTCATAGCGGCGGACCTGCTCGTCCAGCGCGTAGAGCAGCTGCTGGCCGGTGGTGGCGCCGGCGAAGGCCGTGCGGTGGTGCAGCGTGCCGCCGAAGCGGCGGAAGTCCAGCAGACCTTCCGGCGTGCGGTTGAACGTCACGCCCATGCGGTCCAACAGGTAGATGATGCCGGGCGCGGCATGACACATGCCCTTCACCGAAACCTGCTCCGCGAGGAAGTCGCCGCCGCGCAGCGTGTCCTTCACGTGGATGTCCGGGTGGTCGCCTTCGCCCTTGGTGTTCACCGCGCCGTTGATGCCGCCCTGGGCACAAACGGAGTGGGAACGCTTCACCGGGACGAGCGAGAGCACATCCACCTGGTGGCCCGCCTCCGCGAGCTTGATCGTCGTCATCAGCCCGGCGAGGCCGCCGCCCACCACCGTGAACCGCGCTGCTGGTGCCATCATCGTCTCCTTGACTGCCGGACGTCGGACACTGCTCGGTTGAGCCGGCCCGCCAGGTGGCGCGCCAGGGCCCGGACGTCCCGTGCGAGTTCTACAGGCTAGTTAACTTGGTGAAAACGCGCTGCAACGATGGCGGCCGGGGCAATTAGCCCGCGTCATCCACAGCATCAGGCACAGGGCCCGCCGGGTTTCCCCAGCGGGCCGCACGTGACTGTCCAGCGACTACAGCTTGACCGAGTCGACCGTCTTCTTGACCGACTGGAAGGACTTCTCCAGCTCGGCCTTCTCACTGTCGTTCAGCTCGACGGTGTGGATCTTCTCCACGCCGCCCGCGCCGATCTGCACGGGGACGCCGAAGAAGTAGCCGTTGATGCCGTACTGGCCCTCCAGGAGGGCGGCGGCCGGCAGCACGCGCTTGCGGTCCTGCAGGAAGCTCTCCGCCATGGCGATGGCGGACGCCGCGGGGCCGAAGTAGGCGCTGCCCGTCTTGTACAGACCGACCAGCTCCGCGCCGCCCTCACGGGTGCGCTTGATGATGGCGTCCAGCTTGTCCTTGGCGATCAGCTCCGTCAGGGGCACGCCGCCCACCGTGCTGTGGCGGACGAGCGGGACCATGTCGTCGCCGTGGCCGCCCAGCACCAGGGCCTCCACGTCGCGGATGGACGAGCCGAGCGCCTCGGCGACGAAGCACTTGAAGCGGCTGGTGTCCAGCACGCCCGCCATGCCCGCGACCATGTGCTTGGGCAGACCCGCGATCTTATGGAGCGCGAACACCATCGCGTCCAGCGGGTTGGCCACGTTGATGACGAAGGCGTTGGGGGCGTGCTGCTTGATGTTGCCCGCCACGTCCGTCATGATCTTCAGGTTGATCTCGAGCAGGTCCTCGCGGGACATGCCCGGCTTGCGGGGCATGCCGGCCGTGATGATGATCACGTCCGAGCCGGCCACGTCCTTCCAGTCGGTGGTGCCCTTCACGCGGCAGTCGTAACCGTCGACCGCGGCCAGCTGGTTGATGTCCAGCGCCTTGCCCTTGACCAGACCCTCGGCCGCCGGGATGTCGTACAGCACCACGTCACCGAGCGACTTCTGCACGGCGAGCAGCGCCAGGTTGCCACCGATCTGACCGCCGCCGATGAGGCCGATCTTCTTCTTGCCATTCTGAGCCATGGATTCGCCTCTTCCAGATCCCCGACCGGGGACTACATGTTCTTGATGATGGCCTGCCCGAACTCGGAGCACTTGACCTCGGAAACGCCGCTCTGCCCTTCCTGCTTCATCAGGCGGGCGAAGTCGTAGGTCACCGTCTTGCTGGCGATGGCGCGGTCCATGCCCTGGATCATCAGGTCGGCCGCCTCGTGCCAGCCCAGGTGCCGGAACATCATCTCACCGGAGAGGATGACCGAGCCCGGGTTCACCTTGTCCTGGTCGGCGTACTTGGGCGCCGTGCCGTGCGTGGCCTCGAACACCGCGTGGCCCGAGACGTAGTTGATGTTGCCGCCCGGCGCGATGCCGATGCCGCCCACCTGCGCAGCCAGCGCGTCCGACAGGTAGTCACCGTTGAGGTTCAGCGTGGCGATGACGTCGAACTCATCCGGACGGGTGAGGACCTGCTGCAGGGTGATGTCCGCGATGGAGTCCTTGATCAGGATCTTCCCGGCGGCCAGCGCGGCCTTCTGCTCCGCGTTGGCGGCGTCCTCGCCCTTGGCGGCCTTGGTGGCCTCCCACTGGTCCCAGGTGTAGACCTTGTCACCGAACTCCCGGGCGGCCAGCTCGTAGCCCCACTTGCGGAAGGCGCCCTCGGTGAACTTCATGATGTTGCCCTTGTGGACCAGCGTGACGCTCTTGCGCTTGTGGTCCACGGCGTACTGGATGGCGGCGCGGATCAGGCGGTCGCTGCCCTCGTGGGACACCGGCTTGACGCCCAGGCCCACGTCGGACGGGAAGCGGATCTTCCCGAACTCCTTCGGGAACTCCTGCTTCAGGATGCCCAGGAACTTCTCCGCCGCGGCCGTGCCGGCCTCGAACTCGATGCCCGCGTAGATGTCTTCCGTGTTCTCACGGAAGATGGTCATGTCGACCTTGTCCGGCGTCTTCACCGGGCTGGGCACGCCCTTGAAATACCGCACGGGGCGCAGGCAGACGTACAGGTCCAGCATCTGCCGCAGGGCCACGTTCAGCGACCGGATGCCGCCGCCCACCGGCGTCGTCAGGGGGCCCTTGATGCCCACCAGATAGGTGCGGAACGCCTCGACCGTCTCATCGGGCAGCCAGTTGTTGACCGCCTTGAAGGACTTCTCGCCGGCCAGGACCTCGTACCAGGCGATCTTCTTCTTGCCCTTGTAGGCCTTCTCCACCGCGGCGTCGAACACCGCCTGGGACGCACGCCAGATGTCGCGGCCGGTGCCGTCGCCCTCGATGAAGGGGATGATCGGGTTGTCCGGGACGGACAGCTTGCCGCTCTGCAGCGAGATCTTTTCTCCGGATGACGGGGGCGCCATGGATGTGCTCCTGAGAAGGTGTGACCGTGTAAGAATCGGCGCGGGATAGTCGAGAACCCGCCCCGCGACGTCAAGGAGTTTGGCCACGGGCTCACGCGGAACGACTTATCGGAGCCAATGGCCGGGCGCGGAATAACGGGCGGCCCCCGCGCGAGCACGAAACGACGCGGCCTGAACCCCGGCGGCTCAACGAAAAAGGAGGGCCAGGCACTGGCGGCCCGCCCTCCTCTTCCTCTTCAAGTCGTGGCTCAGCGGCGGGCATGGCGGCCCGCCTGGACTACCAGCTGGACATCCCCGGCGCGGGCAACTCCACCGTCACGGTGATGCCGGCGGCCGCGCTGCTGGCCACCTCCAAGGTGCCACCCATGGACTCCGTCAGCTCCCGGGCCCGGGCCAGCTTGCGGTGCAGCGGCCCCACCAACATGGGCGACAGGAAGACAGCCTGGAGTTCCCGCGAGGACAGCGACGCCCCCGCGACCTGGACCTGGAAGCGGGGCGGCAGGTCCCCGAAGTCGTCAGCGGAATCCACCATCACACGAACGCCCTGCCCGTTCGATGCATCCGCCGCGTGCGCCAGCAACAGCAGCAGCACCTGCTGCAGCCGCCGGTGGCTAACATTAGCGGGGACCGGCTCCTCAGGAAGCTCCAGGGAAACCTGCACTCCTCGCAAGCGGCGCGTGACTGAGAGGAGCTCCACCGCGCCGCCAACGACCTCCGCGACATCCACTCGGAGTACGTCTGGCGAGTCCACCGGCACCAGGCACGCGGCGCGGCCGTGAACAGGCGCCTGGAGTTGCTCCAAAGCCTGCGTCCCTCCCACAGCGCTCACGACAGCACTCATCCCTCACACCTCCCGCTCGCTGGACTGAGGGAACTCTAACGAGCCGGTCTGACGAACGCCATTTCACTGCGAGAAAGTACGCACAGTCTGCCAGACTTATGACATTACAGCCGCGCAGCATCTTGGCCGTATGAGTGTGCCGTCGCGGCGAATCGCTTCGTAAGAATTGGAAGTAGGCTGCTGTCACCTACGACCCACGGACGTCCATTCCGCCAGCCAGAAAACAGCCTGACTGCACAAATCCGATTTGACTGTTCCTCGGAAATCCGTATGATACGGACCTATAGCGATTCGCCGCCTAACGCAGCACCGCTGGAGCAGGGAGGAACAACCGTGCTTGCAATTTCGACGACTGCATCAGGGGTTCCTCAGCACCGGAGAAGGGGGCGCCTGATTATGGAAGGGGGAAACCCGCTCTCCGACCGTCGGTCGGTCGAGTTCCGCAGCCGTGACGCGCTGTTCAACGTGATTCCGCTGCCGCCCGCCGAGGCCGCGCTGGATGATTCGGGCTACTCCCTGCACGGGACGGGCGCGGATGCCATCACCTGCTCCGTGGGTACGCTGGATGGCGCCATTGGCGTGGTGACGCGGCTGAGCCCCACCGTGGTGTGGGTGATGCCCAAGGGTGAGGTGGACACCTCCGACGCGCGCGGCCTGCCCGTCTATCTGTCCGGTTGTGGCGTGACGCTGGGCCCCATCCGGGGCGCCTTCATCCGCACGGACGCGGAGACGGCCGGGTCCCCGGTGGGGCTGCAGCTGGCGAACGTCTCCCTGGAGCAGGGTCGTCAGATCCTGGCACTGCTGGCGGACGCGCTGAAGCGTGGCGTCGCGGAGCCGGCCGCGTCTGCCCTTCCGGTGCAGGACACCATCGACGAGGCCGAGCGCATCCGCGCCATCCTCCTGGCCATCAGCACCGCGGGTAACAAGGGTGTGCTGCGCCGCATGGGTCGCACCGTCCGCCTGGTGTTGGAGCGCTACAACGCGGAGACGGAGCAACTGGAGTGGCACGCCGAGGACCCGGTGACCGACTGGGGCGAGGCCCCCTACGACATCGACGTCATCGGCCACAACAGCGCGTACCGCATGCGCCTGGAGGCGGGAACGCCGGACGGCCAGCGCTTCACGTCGCCGCTGCCCGACGTCCTCTTCCGCATCCGTCACCGCTGGCACCGCCGCACGCCCGCGCCCGAGGGCGTGCGCGTCACCTTCCACCACCCGCTGTGGCGCGAGCAGGGGGAGATGGAGCGCGCGGTGTTGGACCTGTCCTTCTCCGGCATGTGCATCCGCTGCCGCCCGGAGGACCTGCTGTTCCCGGGCCTGCTGCCGCCCCTGCTCGAGCTCCACACGCCGGACGGCCAGTCCATCAGCCTGCGCGGTGAAATCCGCTACGTCACCAGCGCGCGCGCTGATGGCACCGTGCTGTGTGGCCTGAGCGTGTCGCCCTACTCTTCCGACGAGGCGCGCTGGGTGCGCTTCGTCTCCCAGACGACCAATCCCAACACCTGCACCAGTGACGTGCAGGAAGAGGGGCTCTGGGATGTCTTCACGCTGTCGGGCTTCTTCAGCCTGGCGAACAAGTCCTCTCAGGAATTCGACGCGCTGAAGCAAGCCTTCAGCCACATGGCCAAGCGCGCCGCGGAAGTTCCGCAGCTCTTCTGCCAGGCCGTCTGGCCGTCCGAGCGCGGCCCCGAGGCGACGCTGTCCATCATGAAGTCGTACCGACACACCTGGATGGGACACCAGGTGGCGAAGCGCCCGGGCAAGCCCGCCCTCAAGGGGCTGGAGCCGGGCCGCATCATGCACGACCTGTACGTGCGCTGCTTCGAGCACCCGCAGAGCGACGCCGACTTCCGCTGGGCCGTGGCCTACGTGGAAGGCCTCAACCCCTGGATCGCGCGCGCGCACGTCCGCTACGGCGAGCGGCACATGGCGGCGAACCCGGAGCTGGCCTTCACGCGCAAGGTCCACATGATGGACGTCTACACGCACGAGCAGACGGGCCGGCTGCACGAGGGCATCACCATCAGCCCCGCCACCTCCGCCGAGCTGACGCTGCTGACGGACCACATCGCCCATTCGCGTCCGTCCTGCTACGTGGAGGCGCTCGACTTCACGCGCGACCGCATCGACATGCGCGCGGTGCAGGGACAGTGGAACACCTTTGGCCTGGAGCGCGAGCGCGAAATCCTCATCGCGCGCCGCAATGGCGTGGCCGTGGGCGCCGCCGTCCTGGAGCTGGGCCAGCCGGGCACCAATCTCTACAGCCTGCTCGACATGGCCCGGCTGTTCCCCCTGAGCGACGCGGGGCCGTCCACCTACGTCGCCCTGGTGGATGCGGCACGCCGTTGGTACGCCGCCCGCCACCGCCGTTCGTTCCACTACCTCTGTGAGGACGACGGTGGGCAGTACGTACAGGACGCCGGGATTCACGCAGGTCCAGACCCGTACATGTGGATCATCTCCGCGAAGCTGATCCCCGACTATCTCGAACACATCAGTGAAGTCTCCATCGGGCGCCGAAGCGCTCCCAACACTCGCCAGGGGTAATGAATATGAGCAAGCAACTCGTGGAGGAGCTGTACACGCCGAACCTGACTGCCACCCGTGAGCGCATCAAGACGGACCCCCGGCTGAAGGTGCTGCTGGACGACAAGGCGGACCCCGCGCTCTTCGAAGCCTTCCTCATCACCTGGAACTCGCTGGGCGTCTACATGACGGAGCCGGTGGACGGGTGGATTCGCCGCGCCGGTGAGGCCACCGTGAAGGCGGGCCTGGACGACGTGGGCCAGAAGCTCATCGCCCACGCCAAGCACGAGGCCGGCCACCATCTGATGATGGTCGAGGACACCAAGCACCTGGTGGCCCGGTGGAACGAGCGCCGCAGCCCCAAGCTGAACGCCGAGGAGCTCATCGCCCAGCCGCCCACGGAGGCGATGAAGGAGTACCGGGAGATTCACGAGAACACCATCACCGGTGAGATGCCCGCCGCGCAGGTGGCCATCGAGTACGAAATCGAGGGCCTGTCGACGGTGCTCGGCCCCGTGATTCTCGAGCAGGCCAAGCGCGTCTGTGGCGAGGAAATCCTCCAGGGCATGTCCTTCCTCAAGGAGCACACGGAGATTGACGTGGGTCACACCGCGCTCAACGAGGTGATGCTCAACAAGCTCCTGTCGCAGGTGCCGGACAAGGCGCCCATCATCGCCAAGACGGGCGCCAGCGCGCTCGACATCTACCTGCGCTTCATGGGCGACTGCGTGGAGCGCGCCGGGAAGCTGGTCCAGTCCGCCGCCGCGGCCTGAGCCTCCCCGCAGCCCCACTTCGCGGTCGTGTGGCGCCCCGGCCCGGGCGCCTGTTGTTTTTCCGTTCCCCCGCGTTTCAGCCCGCCCGCCGGACCTCCGCGCCATTCGGACGCGAGTGAGGGCGGACGCGGCCCTTGAGCGAGCCCATGAGGTGGCCCCGCTTGCCACCCCCTGAGATGCCGAACACGTAGCGGTCCGGCCGGAGCACCACGAGGTCGGCCGCGTACTGCGCGAACCAGGCGCCCAGCCGGCTGTCCAGGTCCACCAGCGTGTCCGGCCCGCCGCTTCCCGCGCGGTCCGCCGCGGCCACCTGCCACCAGCGAGCCCCGAGTTCGTCCGCCAGGGCCCGTGCCTCGCGCTGGGCCTCCTGGGAGGCGCCTGGACGCGTCAGCACCACGAAGCCCTCGCCCAGGCAGTCATCCAGCAGCGCCGTCTCCCCGTCGGGCCGCTCCACGCGCGGCTGCGGGAAGTAGGAGCCTTCCGGCACGTCCCCCTTCTCGCGTTGGGCGCCGAGCATGAAGCCCCGGCGCAGCGGCATCTGCGGCTTCACCTTGTAGTCGCGGATGAAGTCGCCCGTCACCGGCAGCCGGTACATCACCTGGATGAGCGCATTGCGGACGCGAGCCATCACCCGCCCGCCCGACATCATCACCCGGCCCATGGCGTCCGAGCCGCGAATCACCTCCGACACGTGGCCGCGCCGCTCTTCCTCGTAGGTGTCGAGCAGCGATGCATCCGCCGCGCCCGCGAGCACCAGCCCGAGCTTCCAGGTCAGGTTCGCCGCGTCCCGGAGGCCCGCGCAGAGCCCCTGCCCCAGGAAGGGCGGCATCAGGTGCGCCGCGTCGCCCAGGAGGAACACGCGGCCCACCCGCCACTGCTCGGACATGCGGCTGTGGTACGAGAAGATCTTGACGGATTCGAGCTCCACCGAATCCGGGTCCAGGTAGTAGCCGATCAGCCGCCGCACGTTTTCGAGCGAGCGCGCCGCCTTCAGGTCCGCATCCGGCTCCAGGATGATGTCGAAGCGAATCTCGTTCGGCGCGGTACGCGCGATGAATCCCCGGCGCACGGGGCCGCACAGGTAGCTGGTGAAGTCGGGCTCGGGTGAGGGCGTCTTCACGGTGATGGCCAGCGAGTGCTCCAGCGCCGTCGTCCCCACGAGCTTCAGGCCCAGCCGCCGGCGGATGGAGCTGTGCGAGCCGTCGCACGCGAGCAGGAAACGCGCACGCACGTTGACGGCACGCTCCCCCGCGACCTCCTTCACGCGGGCGGTGACGCCGTCTTCGTCCTGGACGAAGGACTCCACCTCGTGGCCCAGCCACAGGTCCACGTGCGGGAAGCGCTTCAGTCCCTGACGAAGCACCGCCTCCATGCGCGGCTGCTGGAAGAAGGCCGCGGGCACATAGCCGAACGGCCGGTCCAACCGGGTGAAGTCCACCTCCGCCAGCGAGCGCAGCGAGTCATTCAGGTACTGCAGCCGCTTGCACGGATAGAAGCCCGCGCCCAGGTCGCCCACCAGCCCCGCGGACTGGAAGATGCGCTGGCCCTCGTCATCCACGCTGATGGCGCGGGACTGGCCATGAGGCGTGACTTCACGCTCCACCACCAGCGTCCGAATCCCCTGCTGTCCCAGGAGATTCGCCGCCATCGCTCCCACCGGACCACTGCCCACGATGATGACATCAACGGACTCCGGAGCCATCTCTCCCTCCCGTTGCGAGTACGTGTGCTGAGCTGCCTTTGAGTCATTCCGATATCAAAATCAGCCACGACCTGGAATGTCCTGTTTTCACTCGGAAGCCGGCGTCATTCCTCACCCTCCCCCTGCGTTGTCTCTTCAACTCTTCAACGTCGGCTCTGGAAATCCTTGCATGTTTGAGTTTTGACCTTGGGAGTGAAAGGTTGCAGCCGTATCAGCAATCACGACGGGGGCACGGCGCGGACGGCGCAAGAATGTCCACGTGTCCCAAGTCCGCGCAGGAAATGCAGGACCCTCCTCGGAGGGCAGGCGGCCACGCGGGAACACGACATCCCGGAGTGCCTTTTGAAAGATGGCGACCACGTCCGCGGGTTGAGACGGCGACCCTTGTCGGGAAATCGCCACTGACCGCCAGCTTCAACGCGTGGCGTCGTGATTTTCGCGACTTGAAGAGGTCGGATGTGCCCGAACACTGCGGCGCGAAGGAGCACGCACATGGAATGGCTTGAGTTCTCCCGTTGGTCCCCGGAGGTCGAAGAGCAACTGGCGATGCAGGCGGCCCGGCTGGGCACCGTCGAGCACCGGGGCCCGCAGGCCTCCCGTCGGTCCGGGGCTGCCACCACCGTGTCGGCCACCTGCCGGCTGAGCACCGTCCTGCGGCAGTTCCCGCGGACCAATCCCTGGGGCCACCCAATCTCGGAGTGCTGAGACAGGGCGTCCGCCCCACCCCCGTGGGTCAGCGGAGGGCGTGCCGTCTCAGGACGGTGCGCTCGACCTTCCCCATGGCGTTGCGAGGCAGCGCGTCCACCCAGACGAAACGCGCGGGCGTCTTGAAGCCCGCCAGGGACTGACGGCACCACGCCGCCAGTGCCTCTTCCCCGGGGTGCGGCTGCCCCGGGCGCGGCGCGACGAAGGCAACGGGCAGTTCGCCCCAGCGGTCGTCCGGGAAGCCCACCACGGCGGCTTCCTGCACCGCGGGATGATTGACGAGCACCCCTTCCACCTCCGCCGGGTAGATGTTCTCCCCGCCTCGGACGATGAGGTCCGTGCGGCGTGACAGCACGGTGAGCCGCCCCCGACCATCCAGCACACCGACGTCTTTCGTGCGCAGCCAGCCGTCCCGAACCGCCTCCTGGGTGGCCTCCGGACGCTGCCAGTACCCGGCCATCACCGTGGGCGCGCGTACCTCGATGTCGCCCTCCGTCCCTGCGCCGAGGACCTCCCCCCCTACGCCGACGATGCGCACCTCGACACCTGGCAACGGGACGCCAGCGGTGCGGCCGTCCGCTGTGTCCGGGCGCTCGGTCGTTACTTGTGAGCAGGCCTCCGTCAGGCCGTACGTCTGAAGAGCTTGCAGGCCTGCGGCCCTCGCTCGTGCGAGGAGGGGCACGGGCACCGGACCTCCGCCTATCAGCGCCAAGACAAAGGAGTCCGGCATGCGCCGGTCACCTCGGGCGTCCAGCACTCGCTCCAGCGTCGTAGCCACGAGGCTCGCGTGGGATACGCCCTCCCCGTCGATGGCCCGGTTGGCCGAATCGGCGTCGAAGCGTTCGTGCAGGACGAGGCAGCCGCCCTCGTAGGCAGTGCGAGTGAGCATGGCGATGCCCCCCACGTGGAAAAGCGGCAATGTGCCCAGCCAACGCGGGGCTGGATGCGCCCCCAGGTTGGCAGCCGATGCTCGTGAAGACGCCCGGAAGTTGCCTTCGGTGAGGACCGCTCCCTTCGGCCGGCCCGTTGTCCCGCTGGTGAAGAGCACGACCCGGGGCGACGACGCCTCCAGGGGTTGGCACGTGGAAGCCCCCGTGGAGACGGCCTCCGCGAAGGACTCGAGTGACCGGGCTCCAGGGAGCCGCTCCACCAGGGCTCCCAGCGCCAGCTTCAAACGGGGCTGGATGTCCTCCACCATGGGCGCCAACTCCGCGGACGTGAGCCGGGCATTGAGCGGCGCCAACACCGCGCCCAGCCGGCCCAGCGCCCAGAAGAGGCACACGGAGGCGACGTGGTTCGTCGCGAGCGACGCCACCCTGTCCGAAGCGCCGACGCCCTCCGCCTCGAGTGCGGCAACCCATCGGGAGACTTCCGCATCCAGCGCTTCGTAGGACCAGGAGCGGCCCGCGAACGACAGGGCCTCCGCCTCGGGCTGATGACGAGCGCCTACGCGAATGGGACACAGCAGGACCGACATTCCGTCACCTTGGGGCTTCATGAACGGAGGCCAATCCATGGGCTCCCGTGCGTCGAGCTGTCACACCAGTGACTGGGAGCTCAGTCCGAGCCCTGGGGTGCTCGACAGGCGAATGACGCCTCGCTGCGGATGGTACGGATGCCCTTCCGGCTCCTTCGCCAGCAAGCGCCCCACCGCGAGCCCGGAGGCCAGCGCTCCGGATGGCAGTGCCGCCGCGAGATGTGCCGCGCCAGCCCGCGCCACCACGCCATCAATGGAGCTGGTGACATAGGCCTGCATTCCGAGCCGCGCCGCGCGCATCGCGACCACGAGGCACGGCAACAGTCCGCCCAACACCATGGGCTTCAGCACCACCGCGCCCACCGCCGGGCCACCGCCCAGCAACGGGTCCACCGTCAGCAGCGCCCGGAGCGCATCGGGAGAAGCCAGGGACTCGTCCGCCGCCACCGTGCAGGGGGCGCGGCGCTGAACGCGCCAGAGCGCCGCGAGGTCCTCCGGCGGCGTGGGCTGCTCCACCAACTCCAGGCCGTACCAGCCCAGCCGGTCCAGGGCACGCTTCGCGTCGGGCTCGGACCAGCCGCCGTTCGCATCCAGCCGGAGCTTCACGTCCGGGCCTACCGCGTCGCGCACGGCCTTCACTCGCGCCTCGTCGGCGTCCAGCGGCCGGCCGGCGACTTTCAGCTTCAACGTGCCGAAGCCCTCGGCCACGGCCTGCCGGGCCTCTTCCGCCAGGGCCTCGGGGGTGTCGGCGCCCAGCAGCGCGTTCACCGCCACTTCCGTCCGCGCCTCCTCCGCCAGCAGCCAGCACAGCGGTACACCCTGGCGTTGCGCGAGCAGGTCCAGCAGCGCCAGCTCCAGCGCGTGTTCCGCCGCCGGCATGGCGCCCGCTGGCGTCACCTGACGTGCACGGATGCGCACGCCGTCGCCTCGCGCCACGGCAGGGGGGAACGGCGACAACGTGTCCTCGATGGCCCGGACCGAGTCGCCCAGGAACTGGCCCTTCAGCTCGGACAGCCAGGCGTTCAGCGTCACGCCACAGTCTTCGAGCGACTCGGTGCCGAACGCGGGCAGCGGCATCGCCTCGCCCAGACCTTCGCGCCCCTCCTCGTCGACGACGCGGACGAGGAAGCCTTCTCGCACCGCGTGCATCCCTTGTGACGTCTTCAGGGGCTGGCGCAGCTCCAACCGGAGGGGAATGAGCGAAACCTGGGCAATCCGCATGGATTCACATCATCGCAGGTAGAGGCCCAACGCGAACAGCACTCCAAACACGAGCTGCAGTCTGGCCGTGGACCCCAGCGCCGGATTCAGCGCGGCCCCCTCCTGCTTCAACACCCGCTGCAACGGGGGAACCGCCAGGGGCAGGCTCAGCAGGGACAGGAACACCCAGGGGCTGGCCAGCTTCAGCGCGTACATCGCGAAGGGCGTGGCGTACGACAGCACCAGCAGGAGGAGGTACTCCGCCTTCCCCACACCCGTGCCAAAGCGGACCGCCAGGGTGCGCTTGCCAGCCTTCACGTCCGTCGTCACGTCGCGCAGGTTGTTGACGACGATGAGCATGGTGCCGCTGGCGCCCACGGGCACCGCCGCCCACCACGCCGCGGGGTCCACCGTCCCCGCCTGCACGTAGTAGGTCCCGGTCACCGCCACCAGGCCGAAAAAGATGAAGACGAACACGTCTCCCAGGCCATTGTAGCCCAGGGGAAAGGGGCCGCCCGTGTATGCGTAGCCGCACAGCAGCGACGCCAGGCCGATGGCGATGATGGGCCAGCCGCCCACCGCCACCAGGTACAGGCCCACCGCCGTGGCCAGCGCGAAGCACACGCCCGCGCCCGCCAGCACGGTGCCCGGCGCGATGAGGCCACTCTGCGTCACGCGCTGAGGGCCCAGCCGTTCGTGCGTGTCGGCGCCCTTCTTGAAGTCGTAGTAGTCGTTGATGAAGTTGGTGCCAATCTGGATGAGCACCGCGCCCAGCAGCGCCGCCAACGCGGGCAGTAGGCGCCCCACGCCCGAGCCGAACGCGAGCCCCGTGCCCACCAACACCGGCACCAGCGCCGCCGTCAGCGTCTTGGGACGCGCCGCCATCACCCAGTGCTTCACCCCGGGACGGGGCTTCACCGACAGCGGACCCGGCGCCGGAACCGACGTGCTCACGACGTCACCCTTCCCTCGCGCACGGACATGGGGCTGTCGAACTGCGGGGCCTCGTACCAGGGAGTCTGGAGGAACCCGAGGACTTCACGGGCATAGGCCTCCGGCGCTTCCAGGTGCGGCGCGTGGCCACAGCCTTCGAAGGCGTGGCGCCAGACCACCGGCAGCTCCGTGGCCATGCGGCGGGCAATCTGGGTGAACTTCGAATCCGAAGCGCCCGTCAGCAGCAGCGTGGGCAGCCGCTGGGCATGCAGCTCCGGCCAGAAATCCGGCTGGACGCCCAGGCCCAGACACTCCAGCGCGCCCGCGAGCCCCTCCGCCGTGCAGGCGCGGCGCTGTGAGCGCAGCGCGTCCTTGCGCTCCTGCGGAAGCTGGCGCAGGCCGTCGAACAGCGGCAATTGCTCCCAGCGGTCCACGAAGGCGTCCACGCCTCGCGAACGGATGAAGGCCGCCAGTTGTCCGTCCGCCTCACGCCGGGCCGCGCGCTCCTGGCGCCGATGCAGCCCTGGCGAACCGCTCTCCATGATGAGCCGCCCGAAGCGGTCCGGCGCGCGCACGGCCGCCGCCAGCGCCACGCGTGCCCCCTGCGAATAGCCCAGCAGGTCCACGGGTCCCTGCCCCAGCGAGTCCACCAGCGCGACGAGCGCGTCCACCGTCTCCACGAAGGCCTCACGCCCCCGCTGGTCCGGCAGCGGCGTGGCCCCATGACCGGGGAGGTCCACCGCCACCGCGCGCACGTCGCGGCCCAGGAGCGGACGCAGCCCGTCGAAGGCCCTGCGGCTGCCGGTGAAGCCATGCAGCAACACGAGCGGACGGGAGCCATCACCCCACGTCTCGTAAGCCAGCTTCACGCCCATGGTCCTTCTCCCAGTGAGGCCGCCATTCGAGCGAACAGCCGCCGGTGCTCGTCCACATTCGCGTTGCGGTCCACGCGCACTTCCACCAGGTGGAGCCCGCCCTCCAGGCCCTCGCGCACGGCCGACCTGAGCGCAACGGGCGTCTCCGGCCGGTGGAGCCGGGCGCCGCCCAGCGCCGCCGCGTGGGACAGGTCCACACCGTGCGGCGTGCCGAAGAGCGTCTCGAACGTGTCCCGCGGCGCGACCTGGGCAATGGGGAGGAACGAGAAGATGCCGCCCCCATCGTTGTTCACCGCCACCACCGTGAGCGGCACCCGCGTGCGCGACGCGGTGACGAAGGCTCCCACGTCATGCAGCAACGCCAGGTCCCCCGTGAGCAGCACCGCGGGTCGGCCCGCCGCGGCCGCCATGCCGAGCGCGCTGGAGACGATGCCGTCGATTCCGTTGGCCCCCCGGTTGGCCAGCACCCGCAGCGGCACCGTGCCCGCCGGAGCGAAGGCGTCCAGGTCGCGGATGGGCATGCTGCTGGATACGAAGAGCGGCGCGCCCGCGGGAAGCGCCGCCACCACCTCGCGAGCGATACGCGGCTCGGAGAGCGCGTCGGGCTGCTCCGCGAACGCGGCCTCCAGCGCTGTGCGCACCCGTTGCTCCGCGGCCAGCAAGCCTCGTGCCCACGGCCCCACGCCGCGCGCGAGCCCTCGCGTCAGGGCCTCACAGGCGGCCACCGCCGAGCCCTCCACCACCGTGGACGCACGGTGCGCCGGGTCGAACAACCCGCCGCCGTCACTGAAGAGGACGATGTCCGCGCCCGAGCCGTCCAGCCACTGCTGAGGCACCTTCGGCGTGAGCCCACCCCCGAAGCGCAACACGAGCTCCGGACGGTGCGCCTTCGCGAACGGTGCGTGCCGCAGCATCGCGTCGTAATAGGACAGCGTGAGCGGGCCGCCGCCATAGCGGGCCTGCGAGGTGGACTCGGCCAGCACGGGATAGCCCGTGGCCTGCGACAGCGCGCTGATGGCCGCCGCGAATCCATCCATCTCATCGCGCGGGCCACACACGATGACGCCGCGAGTGGTCGCGGCAATCCGGCGGCGCACTTCGTCCAAGGTGGCCGCGTCCGGCACCGGCTCGGGCGGGACGATGCGCGTCAGCGGCGCACCGGCGCGGCCCGACTTCGCGAGCGCGCTCAGGGAGGCCTCGGCGAAGGGCTCGGCGATGGGGGCCAGCGGCTCGCGGAACGGGACGTTGAGCTGCACGGCGCCCCGCGGCGCGCGCCACGCGCTGACGACCGCGCGGGCAACGGTGGCACGCATGTGAATCAACGCCGCGTCATGCGCCTCGGGCTGACCGAGGTCCGCGTAGAAGCGCGCGTGCTCTCCGAAGAAGCGCGCCTGTGGCACGGTCTGCGGCGCGCCCCAGCCCTGAAGCTCCAGGGGCCGGTCCGCCGTCAGCACCACCAGGGGCACGTGAGACAGCGCGGCCTCGATGACCGCCGGGTAGAAGTGCGCGCCCGCGGTGCCGCTGGTCGCCACCACCACGGCCGGCGCGCGCGACTGCTTCGCGAGCCCCAGTGCGAAGAAGCCCGCGCTGCGCTCGTCGATGACGGACCACGTGCGCAGCCCCTCCGTCCCGGCGCAGGCCAGGGCCAGGGGCGATGACCGGGAACCCGGACACACCACCGCGTGACGAACCCCACCGCGCACGAGCTCTTCCAGCAACGCGCGCGCCCACAGCACGTTGAGGTTAGCGTCGGACGACATCCCCGCCTCCCAAGGCCCGCAACATGGCCAGGCTCTTCATCTCCGTCTCCCGCCACTCCGAGTCCGCGTTGGAGCCAGCCACCAGCCCCACGCCGACGAACAGCCGGGCCTTCGCGCCCTTCACGCGCGCCGAGCGCAGCGCCACCATCAGGTGCGCCCGCCCAGGCCCCACCCAGCCCACCGGCCCCGCGTACCACCCACGGTCCAGGCCCTCGTGCTCCACCAGGAACGACAGTGCGCGCTCCCGGGGCGTACCGCCCACGGCCGGCGTGGGATGCAGCGCCTCCACCACCTGCGCCGGCGTCACCCCCGGCCGCAGCTCGGCGCGAAACCCCGTCCGCAGGTGCACGACGTTCTTCAAGGCCAGCAGCGCGGGCTCCGCGTCCGACGACACCTGCTCCGCCAGCGGCGTCAACGCGGTGACGAGGTAGTGCACCACGGACGCGTGCTCGCGCACGTTCTTGTCATGGCCCCGCAGCCCGTCCGCATGGCCGGGCGCGGCCGTGCCCGCCAGGGCCTCTGTCTCCAGCACCTGACCGTCCACCCGGCACAGCGTCTCCGGCGTCGCACCCAGGAAGCATGTGTCGTCCGGCGCGCGGAACAGGAAGGTGGCGCAGCGGGGATTCTGCTCACGCAGCCGCGCCAGCACGTCCACCACATCAAAGGGCACGGGTCCTTCCGCATCCAACGGGCGCGCCAGCACCACCTTCTGGAGGTGCCCGGACGCAATCGCGTCCAGCGCGCGCTGCACCCGCACCTCGAAGTCCGGCCGCGACGCGCGCAACTCCAACGCCACGGGCTCGCCGCGCGCATGCCGGTACGACTCCGGGAAGCAGGCACGGACGCGCTCCAGCCGCGAGCGCACCAGGTCCTCACCCCCGCGGCCCTCCTGCGCGAAAGCCACCAGGCACACGCCGCGCGCCGTGCGGAACACCAGCACCTCGGGCAGCGTCCAGCGCGTCACACCGTGCGACGCCCACGCCGTGTCCACCGTGCCCGAGTCACCGAAACGGATGCCGCCAAACCAGGGGCCCGGCATCGACTCCGGGGCTTCGCCCAGCCAGCGCACCTGCGCGCGGCCCAGTGAGGCCAGCACGCCAGGAATGTCGGAGGCGTCCTGCGCCTCCACCACCGCCGCCTCACCCCACCCCGCCGCTGCGTCCTGCGCCAGCGGACGCTCCCAGTAGACGGTCGGAACGCCCAATACGTCCGCACCCGCGAGCGGATCAACCACCGCAAGGGGCGTCATTCCGGCCACCCAGCGCTGGCTCTCAACGGGATTGTGCGTCTTCATCAGCGTTCCTCATCGGCGATTGCGGCGCAATCACCTTCGGTTGTCTTCTAAGCCATCTCGGCTATACATGCACCAAGGAGTTCAAAACCTCTTGAACTCCATGAATGGGAGGGTCCGTGGGAGGCAAGCGGCCAGACGAACCAGCCGGGTCCGGACGGGCCCCGGGCGCGCTGCGGGTGCTTCGCGTGGAGCGGCCCGAAGGCACTCGCGTGCGAGTGGGCCCCGTGGAAATCGGAGGCCCCGGGTTCGTCGTCATGGCCGGCCCCTGCGCGGTGGAAGGCGCGGAGCAGGTGCAGCACGCCGCCTCGGTGGTGGCCGCCGCGGGCGCCCATGTCCTGCGCGGTGGCGTATTCAAGCCTCGCACCAGTCCCTACGCATTCCAGGGCATGGGCGAGCCGGGCCTGCACGTCCTGGCGGAGGCCGGGCGCCGCCACGGCATGCCCATCATCAGTGAGGTGATGGAGTCGGCGCAGATTCCCCTCATGGAGGAGTCCACGGACATCCTCCAGGTGGGTGCGCGCAACATGCAGAACTACTCGCTGCTTCGGGCGCTGGGGAAAGTGCGCAAGCCCGTGCTGCTCAAACGAGGCCTGTCGGCCACGTTGCAAGAATGGCTGCTGGCCGCCGAGTACATCCTCGACGGCGGCAACGAACAGGTGATGCTGTGCGAGCGCGGCATCCGAACCTTCGAGACGGAGCTGCGCAACACGCTGGACCTGGCGGCGGTGGCCTGGGCGAAGCAGCGCTCCCACCTGCCCGTCATCGTCGACCCGTCCCATGCGACGGGCGACCCGGCGCTCATCCTCCCCATGTCGCTGGCGGCCGCGGCCGCGGGGGCGGATGGATTGTTGATTGAAGTCCACCCGAAGCCCGAGCTGGCCATGTGCGATGGGCACCAGGCCCTGACGCCCGAACGCTTCGAGACGTTGATGCGACGGCTGCCAGCCGTGCTAGACGCGGTGGACCGACACCTTTGGCGGCCGGAAAGCCCGGCCCAGGTCGTGAGGGCGCGATGACTACTGAAGTCCGTGAGATGTTCTCTTCCATCGCCACGAAGTACGACGTGACGAATGAGGTCCTCTCGTTCGGCATCCACCGGCTGTGGCGCCGGAATGCCGTCCGGCTCAGCACCGCGAAGGAAGGAGACCGCGTCCTCGACTGCGCTTCGGGCACTGGCGACCTGGCCCTGGCGTTCAAGCGCAAGGTGGGCGTCTCCGGCCGTGTCGTGGGCACGGACTTCTGCCCGGAGATGCTGGAGAGCGCCCCCGCCAAGGCGGAGAAGGCGGGCCTCCAGGTGGAGTTCCAGGTGGCCGACGCGATGGACCTGCCCTTCGCGACCGACAGCTTCGACGTGGCCTCCATCTCGTTCGGCATCCGCAACGTGGATGACCCGGTGAAGTGCCTGAAGGAGATGGCGCGAGTGGTCCGGCCCGGTGGCCACGTCGTGGTGCTGGAGTTCGGCCAGCCCACGGGCGCCTTCGGGGCCTTGTTCCGCTTCTACAGCAAGGCGGTGATGCCCACCATCGGAGGGCTGCTGACGGGCAACCGCGCCGCATACCAGTACCTGCCCAAGACGTCCGCCGCCTTCCCGGCCGGTGACAAGTTCCTGGAGTTGATGGACCAGTCCGGGGCCTACGCGGCAAAGTCCGCGCATGCGCTCACGTTCGGCACCGCCTACGTCTATGTCGGCACCGTCCGCTGAGGAGCGGCGGCACCTCGTTGAACAGATTCTCGCCTCGGTGGATCCCCGGCTCGCGCCGGGACTGAGGGAGGCGGTAGCCCGCCCGGGCCCCTCCCTGCTCCCCGGCTCCGGTCAGACGGTGGTGCTCGCCGGCCACCGGAGCGCGGGCAAGTCGCGCCTCTTGCCCATGGTGGCCCGCATGCTCGCGCGCCCCGGGCTGGACCTGGACGCACACCTGGAACGCCTGCACGGGCGCCCGCTGCGCAGATGGGTGGTGGAAGCGCCGCAGGAATTCCGGGCCGCTGAACGTCGCGCCCTGCAAGAACTGCCGGCCGGAGGGCTGGTGGCCGTGGGAGGCGGTTTCCTGTCGCACCACCCCGACACGCTGACCGGGCTCTTCACCCTGGTCGTCCCCATCTGTTTCGACACCTACCGTGAGCGGCTGCTCACGGACCGGACGCGCCCGCGGCTGCGCGCCGACGTGTCGCTCGAAGAAGAATTGTCCGCGGTGTTCCATGAGCGCGAGGTGCTTCACGCCCGCGTCCCCACCGTGGCCCTGGAGGACTTCCTCCGAGGCTGCCTTGCCCCCGAGGTGCCCCTGTGACGCCCGCCCGGCGCGTCGTCACCCTGCCCCCCACCCTGCTCGGCGAAGACGCCGTCCGCTTCGCGCGCGACGGCCAGCGCCGTGGGGCGGACGTCCTGGAAATCCGCACGGACCTGCACGCCCCTGACGCAATCTCGCCCGAGGCGCTGGCGGCGGTGCTGCCGTTGCTCGTCTCCGAGCGGGGCAAGCCACTGCCCGCCCCCTGGGTGGCCGCGGCCTGGCGCGTGGACAGGGATTTGATGGACGCGTCGGGGCAGCAGGCATCGCTGGCGGCACCTCCGGGAAAGCTGCTCGCGTCGCACCACGCGAGCCGGCAGCTATCGACGGAGGAGGCGCTCCAGTTGTGGGAGCGTGAGCTGCCCGCCGACGCCCTGGTGAAGCATGTGGAGCCGATGACGGACCCGGCCCACCTCGTCACACTGATGGAGACGCAGCGGCGGATGGTGGAGCGCTTCGGTGCCACGCGCGTCACGGTGCTGGGCATGGGCGCGGTGGCGTTGCCCACGCGGGCGCTGCTCGCCCGGAACAACGTGTTGGACTACGTCGCGGCGGGAGGCGCATGGGTCGCGGCGCCCGGCCAGCGACTGCTGGACGACGCCGTGCGAGCGCTGCGCGGCGCGGACCGGTACACGGTGGAGCCGCCGCTGCGGCTGGGCATCCTGGGGACGTCCATCGTCCACTCGCGCTCGCCCCGCATCCATCGTCAGCCCTTCGACCGCATCGACCTGCCGGAGGACGGGCCAGTGGAGGCCGTGGTGGACGCGCTCCTGCCTCACTACGGAGGCTTCGCCGTCACCAGCCCCTTCAAGCTGCGCCTGGCGAAGCACACGGGGTCCTCGCTGGACGCCATCAACACGCTGGTCCGCCGGGGCGGCCGGTGGGAAGCCTTCAACACCGACACGTTCGGCGCCCGCACGGTGCTCGAGCGGCTCGGGGCTCGCGAAGTCTTCGTCCTGGGGGACGGTGGCGCCACCTCGGCGCTCCGGTCCGTGGCGGCGGAGCTGAGCTGCGACTTGCGCGTCTTGCGACGCGCCGACATCCAGGCGCCTCTCACAGGGGCGGGCGTCTGGACCTGGCCCGATAGGGTGCCCGCTCCTGACGACCTGCGCTTCGACGGGGCCCGTGTGGCGGTCATCGCCTACGGAGCCCCGGGCCGGCGCATCGCCGCGGAGATTGTCCGTCGCGGCGGTACTCCGGTCCTGCTGGGTGCGGCGTGGTTCATCGCGCAAGCCCGGCGTCAGCGCCAACTCTGGGAGTCCGCGACATGAATACCTTCGGCGAACTGTTTCGCCTGACGACGTTTGGAGAGAGCCACGGGCCCGCGCTCGGCGCCATCCTGGATGGCTGCCCCGCCGGCGTGCCCCTGACGCGCGAGCAGATTCAAGTCGCGCTGGACCGTCGGCGCCCCGGCCAGTCCACCATCACCACCGCGCGCAGCGAACCGGACCAGGTGGAAATCCTGTCCGGCGTCTTCGAGGACAAGACGCTGGGGACGCCCATCGCCGCCATCGTGCGCAACACCAACCAGCGCTCGGGGGACTACGAGAAGCTGAAGGCCGAGGACCGGCCGGGCCACGCGGACGCCGTGTGGCGCGAGCGCTTCAAGCACCGTGACCACCGCGGCGGCGGGCGCACCAGCGGGCGCGAGACGCTCTGCCGCGTCATCGGCGGCGCCATCGCCGAGGCGTACCTCGCCCGTGACGTGCCTTCCATCCGCACCGTCGCCTACGTGTCCCAGGTGGGCAACCTGGTGGCCGCCGTGCCCGCGCCGGGGCTCACCCGCGAGCAGGTGGACGCCCACGCCACGCGCTGCCCGGACGTCGCCATCCGCGACGAGATGTCCCAGCGCATCCTCACCGCGAAGGAGGCGGGCGACAGCCTGGGCGGCGCCATTGACGTGCGCGTGGAGGGCCTGCCCGTGGGCCTGGGCGAGCCCATCTTCGGCAAGCTCAAGGCACGCATCGCGCAGGCCCTGGGTAGCATCGGCGCCGTCACAGGCGTCGTCTGGGGTCCGCCGGACCTTCTCGAGCGCATTGGCCAGCCCGGCATCCAGTTCCACGCCGTGAAGGACGCGTACGGCGGCATCCAGGGCGGACTCGCCAATGGCGAGCCGATGCAGATCCGCACCTTCTTCAAGCCGCCCGCGACGCTGCAGGAGCACGCGAAGGGTGGCCGTCACGACCCGTGCATCATGCCCCGGGCAGTCCCGGTGCTGGAGGCCATGGTGTCGCTCGTCATCGCCGACCTCGTCCTCCACCTCAACGCGAGGCCTCACGCGCTATGAGTGCTCTTCCTCCCGGGGCCTACCGTCCGCCGTCCGACCGCTGGGGCACCTTCGCCCGCCTCGCCAAGAACCTGCCCGAGGGCAGCGTGGCGGTGGTGGACCGCACCGTCGCGAAGCTCCACCCCACCCTCATCCCCACCCTGGAGGCGCGCAGCCCCCGCGCCATCATCCAGCTCACCGGCGGCGAGAGCGCCAAGACGTTCACCGCCTTGGAGAAGGTCCTGGCCAACGGCCTGACCCTTCCGCGCTCCGGCACGCTCGTGGCCGTGGGCGGCGGCACCATCGGTGACGTCTCCACCGTGGCCGCGCATGTCCTCAAGCGCGGCGTGCGCCTGGTGCAGGTCCCCACCACGCTGCTGGCGGCGGTGGACAGCAGCGTCGGCGGCAAGGGCGCTGTCGACATGACGGTGCGCGGGCGCGTGGTGAAGAACCCGGCCGGCGTCTTCCACTACGCGGACGAAGGCTGGGTGTGCCCCGAGTTCTTCGACACGCTCTCCGATGCGCAGCGCCGCGAGGGCGCGCTGGAGGCCTGGAAGATGGTGGTCAGCCTCGACGCGCCGCTCTTTCGCCGCTACGTGCGCAAGCCGCCCGCGATTGAGAAGCTCGTGAAGGACGCCCGCGCCCTCAAGGAGCGCATCTGCGCGCAGGACCCGTACGAGCACACGGGGCTGCGCCGGGTGCTCAACTTCGGCCACACCTTCGGCCACGTGCTGGAGAGCGTGTCCCGCTTCAAGCTGTCTCACGGTGACGGCGTGGGCCTGGGCATGATGCTGGCCCTGGACGTGGGCCGTCACCTGGGCGTGACACCGGAGCCCGTGGCCGCCGAGGTCGAAGCCGCCCTGGCAAACGGCCCCGGCGTGCAGGGCCGCGAGCGCGCCGCCGCCCTGCTCCGCCGCGCGCAAATGAAGGACGTGCTGGCGCTGCTCACCGCCGACAAGAAGGCCGGCGCCAAGGGCGAGCTGCGCATGGTGCTGCTGACGGCCATTGGCGCCACCGAGGTGCGTGACGTGGACGAATCAGGCTGGCGTGCCTTGTGGCCCGCGTGGACGAAGGGGGAGCGACCATGAGCACGGCGAAGGCTTCCCGTATCGTGGTGGACCCCTCCGCGCTGCACGCCGCGCCCCTCACCCCACCCGTGTCCAAGTCGGACGCGCAGCGGGCGCTGGTGCTGGGGCACCTCACGGGCTCGTGGCCACTGCCCTCGGTGCAGGCCGAGGCGGACGAGGACCTCCCCGCCGACGTACGCGTGCTGCGCCAGGGCGTCGAGGCCCTGCGTCTGCCTCCGGACGCCGTGCGCGACATCGACTGCGCGGACGGCGGCGCGCCCTTCCGCATCCTCGCCACCCAGGCGGCGGTGACGCCCGGCGTACAGGCGCGATTCACCGGCACGCCCCGCCTGGGCGAGCGGCCCCACGGCCCACTCTTCACGTCCCTGCGCGAGGCCCTGGGTCCCACGGGCCTCACGCTCACCGAGGGCACGCCCTGGCCCGTGGAGCTGCGCGCGCCCCGTGACACGTCGAACGTCCCTCCCGTGTTCCGCGTGCCGGGCGCCCAGAGCAGTCAGTACGCCTCCAGCCTGCTGCTGGGCTGCGCGGCGCTGTACCTGCGCGAGCGCCGCCCCTGGAGCGTGGAGATTGACGGGCCCCTCACCAGCGCGGGATACCTGGAGCTGACCCTCACGTGGCTGAGCCGCTTCGGCTTCGACATCCAGCGCACACCGTCGAGCTACACCGTGGCCGGGTACGCGGCGCCCCCGGCCGTCCCCACGCTTCCGGGGGATTGGTCGTCCCTGGGCTACCTGCTGCTGGTGGCGTGGAAGACGGGCGGCACCGTGGTGCGCGCGGACACGGGCAGTGCCCACCCGGACGACGCCATTGTCCGGCTGATTGAGCAGGTGGGCCTGCGCGCGGTGCCCACCGGTGCGCCCTTCACGCTGAAGGTGGAGGGCCAACTGTCAGGAGGCCTTCGCGCCTCCGGCGAGGAATGCCCGGACCTGCTCCCCACGCTGGCCGCGCTCGCCTGCGTGCTGCCGGCGCCCTCCACGCTCACGGAGGTGGACATCCTCCGCGTCAAGGAGAGTGACCGCCTCGAGGGTATCCAGACGCTCGTGAAGGCGTTCGGCGGAACCACGGAGCTCCAAGGAGAACGGCTGCTGATCCAGCCACCCCGCACGCCACCTGCGGGCTTCGAGATGAGCAGCGAGGGGGACCATCGTCTCGCGATGACCGCTGCGACACTGTGTGTCCTGTCCGGCACGCCGCTGACACTCACCGGTCCAGAGTGCGTGGAAAAGAGCTTTCCTGGGTTCTGGCGCCAGTTGTCCCGGGTGGGTGTTCGGATAACTGATGCAGGATGAGACCCTCAGTGTCCGTCCAGCAGACTTATCGTTCTTTTTTGTTGAAAGCACTCTCCCCCCTGTGAAATCTCCGCCCCATGGCCAAGGACACGCTGACGATCACCGACAATCGGACCGGGAAGACCTACGAGGTCCCGATCGAGAACGGCTGTATTCGCACCAATGCTCTCCGCCAGATCAAAACGGGCGACGATGACTTTGGGTTGATGGGCTACGATCCGGCGTTCCTCAATACCGCCAACTGTAAGAGCGCCATCACCTTCATCGACGGAGACAAGGGCATCCTGGAGTACCGGGGCTACCCCATCGAGCAACTCGCGGAGAAGTCGAGCTTCCTCGAGGTCGCCTACCTCCTGCTGAACGGTGAGCTTCCCTCGGAGAAGGAGCTGCAGCAGTTCAACCACCTCGTCACGCACCACACCTACGTGCACGAGAACGTGAAGAGCTTCATGGACGGGTTCCGCTACGACGCGCACCCCATGTCCATGGTGAGCTCCACGGTGGCGGCGCTGTCCAGCTTCTACCCCGACGCGAAGAACATCAAGGACCCGCTGAGCCGCCGCATCCAGATCACGCGGCTCATCGCGAAGATGCCCACCATCGCCGCGTTCTCCTACCGGCACACGATGGGCCTGCCGTACATCTACCCGGACAACGACCTGTCCTACGTCGCCAACTTCCTGGCGATGATCAAGCGCATCGGCACGTCGACCTACAAGGTCCACCCGGTGCTCGAGCGCGCGCTCGACATCCTCTTCATCCTGCACGCGGACCACGAGCAGAACTGCTCCACCACGTCCGTGCGCACGGTGGGCTCGTCCGAGGTGGATCCGTACTCGGCGGTCAGCGCGGGCATCGGCGCCCTCTACGGCCCGCTGCACGGCGGCGCCAACGAGGCCGTGCTCCGCATGCTCCGCGACATCGGCCACGTCTCCAAGATCCCGGAGTTCATCAAGTCGGTGAAGAGCGGCGAGGGTGAGAAGAAGCTGATGGGCTTCGGTCACCGCGTCTACAAGTCCTACGATCCGCGCGCCAAGGTCATCAAGCGCGTGGCCGACGAGGTCTTCGAGGTGACGGGCAAGAACCCGCTGCTGGAGATCGCCGTCGAGCTGGAGCGCATCGCGCTCGAGGACGAGTACTTCGTGAAGCGGAAGCTGTACCCGAACGTCGACTTCTACTCGGGCCTCATCTACGAGGCGATGGGCTTCCAGGTCGAGATGTTCCCGGTGCTCTTCGCCATCCCCCGCACGGTGGGCTGGTGCGCGCAGTGGGAGGAGATGGTGACGGACAACGAGCAGAAGATCGCCCGTCCGCGTCAGGTGTTCACGGGCGCCCCGCGCCGCGACTACGTCCCCATGGACAAGCGCGCCGCCAAGTAGGCCGTGACACAAGGCCCGCGCTTCTCGCGTGGGCCTGAAGCACGAAGGGGCGAGGAACCGCGAGGTTCCCCGCCCCTTTCGCTTTTCCGCGGCGCCGGTGCGCTCAGCCCGTCTGAGAGCCGCCCTGCGGGGACTCGTCGTAGAGCGACTCCACGAGGCCGGCGTACTTCTCCGCCACCACGTTGCGGCGCACGCTCAGCTTCGGCGTCAGCTCGCCGCCCTCCACGGAGAAGTCCTTCGGCAGCACCGCGAAGCGCTTGATGGTCTCGAAGCGGGACAGCTTCGGGTTCACGTCGTGCTCCACGCGCTCCTGGAGGAACTGGCGCAGGCGGGCGTCCTCCGCGAGCCGAGCCGCGTCCTCCGCCCACCCCTGCGCCTTGGCCAGGGCCCGCGCCTTCTCCGCGTCCAGGGTCAGCAAGGCGACCAGGAAGCTGCGGCGCTCGCCCAGCACCACCGCATGCCCCACTCCGGGCAGGGCCTTGAGCAGCTCCTCGATGTTGGAGGGAGACGTCTTCTTCCCGCCCGAGGTGACGATGATGTCCTTCTTGCGGCCGGTGATCTGGACGTAGCCGTCCGCATCCAGTTGGCCCACGTCACCGGAGTGCAGCCACCCGTCCGCCAGCAGCTCGGCGGTAGCCTCCGGGTTCTTGTAGTACCCCATGCAGACGTTGCCGCCGCGCACCAGCAACTCGCCGTCGTCCGCGATGCGCAACTCCACCCCCATCATCGCCCGGCCCACGGAGCCCAGCCGCGTGTGGGACTCGGTATTCACCGTGCCGGGGCCCGTCACCTCCGTCATGCCCCACACCTCGTGGATGACCATGTCGATGGAGGCGAAGAAGTCCAGCACGTCCCGGCCGATGGGCGCCGCCGCCGTGGCGAAGAAGGACACCCGCTCCATGCCGATGCGCCCCTTCAACGGGTCGAACACGAGCCGCCTGGCGAGCAGATACTGGGCCTCCAGCGTCATCGGGACGCTCTGGTGGCGCGTCACCCGCGCATGCCGCTCCGAGGCCACCCGGCGCGCCCAGGCCACCACCCGGCGCTTCGAGGGCGGCTGCGAGGCCAGCCCCTCCTCCGCCTTCGCCTTGAACTTCTCCCACACGCGCGGCACGCCGAAGAAGAACGAGGGACGCACCTCCCGCAGGCTCTGCGGCATCGTGTCCACCGACGCCGCGAAGTACACCTGCACCCCGTTCAGCAAGGGGCTGTAGAGGGAGATGATCTGCTCGGCGATGTGCGACAGCGGCAGATACGACACGAGCGAGGATGCTTCGGGCTGGCCGAACGTCACCGAGTCCGTGAGCTGCTTCGCCGTCCACACCAGGTTGTGGTGGCTGAGCATCACCCCCTTGGGGTGGCCGGTGGTGCCGGAGGTGTAGATGAGCGTGCCCATGGCCTCCGGCGTCAAGGCGTGGACGCTGTCCCAGTAGGGCTTCTCGTCCGCGTCGGTGCCCAGGGCCATGACGTCCGCGTAACGCAGCACGCCCTCCGGGAGCACCGTGGGCGCCTCGATGACGACCACGTGGCGCAGCTTGGGCAGCCGCTCGCGCAAGGCCAGGGCGGTACGCAGGTGCTTCTCGTTCTCCACCACCAGGAGCGTGGCCTCGCAGTGCCCCAGGATGTACTCCAGCTGCTCCGGGGCGCTGGTGGTGTAGAGACCGACAGGGACGCCCCCCATGGCGATGGCCGCCAGATCGGCGACGTGCCACTCCTCGCGGTTGAAGCTCAGGATGCCCACCGGCTGGCCCGCACCCACCCCCAGCGCGTGCAACCCCAGGGCGAAGCGCCGCACCCGTTGCGCATATTCAAACCACGAGGTGGGCGAATAGGCGCCCCCACGGCGCGTCCACAGGGCTGGGCGCTGCTCCTGCTGCGCGGCCCGGTCATGGAGCGCATGCACCACCGTCTTGGGAAGGTCCATGCCCTGGACGCTAGCGGAAGCAAGGCCCCCGACCAATGTCCCCACGTCTCGGACGTTGACAGCTGGTTGGAGTGCTTTGTATGCCGCGCCCGACCATGAGCATCGACTTCACCTGCCAGAAGTGCGAGGCGAGCTTCGAGCTGGACGCTCAGGACCTCATCGAAGGGACTGAAAAAATCGTCTGCCCGCATTGCGACGCCAAGGCGCCCGCCAACCTCACGGAGGACTTCGTCGCAGCGCTCACGGAGATGCGCGCGCAGATCGCCGCGCTCGACAAGCGGTTCGCCGTGTCCATGACGTTGGAGTCCGAGGACCTGGAGGACATGCTCGAGGACGACGAGGAGGACGACGACGAGGACGATTCGGAGGACGACGACCTCGACGAGGACGAGGACGAGGACGTCGACGACGAGGAGGACTACGACGAGGACGAGGACGACGACGACCGTCGTTGAGCCTGTCCGCCTGCCCTCCAGCCCGGGGAGCGCCCCACGCAGCAGGGGGTAACCGGGCCTGGAGCGCAACCCTCCCGACAGATGGCCGGGTGCGTAGCTTAAAGGCGTGAAAACGCCCAACCGCGCCACTTTGTTCGTCGCACCTCTCTCGGCCGTGCTTCTGGCGCTCGGAGGGCTGCTGATGTTTCCCGCCTTCACTCCACCGGTAGCACTGGCGGCCCTGGGAAAGGCTCAGGGTCAGCCCTGCATCACTGAAGGTGAAGACGACCCCAAGGCCTGCACCGAGCTCGTGGAGCTCGAGGTGCAGGATGTCGTCCCGCTGGAGGAGGCCCAGGCCCACGCCGTGGTGCTGGCCACCAAGGACAAGGGCATCGTCCTCCCGGTGTTCGTGGACGAGGCCTCCGCCATCTCCATCGCCTTCCGGTTGGCGGAGCGCCAGCCACCCCAGCCGCTCGCACAGGACCTCCTGGACGACGTGGTGACGGAGCTGGGCGCCAAGGTGACGGAGGTCCGCATCGATGACTTGCGGGACAACGTCTACTCGGGCCGCGTCTTCCTGGAGCAGGGCAAGAAGAAGATGACGCTGGACGCCCGGCCGTCGGACTCCATCGCCATGGCGCTCACCAGCCATGCCCGCATCCGCGTCACCCGCAAGGTGCTGACGCTGGCCGGCATCACCCGCGAGGAGATTGAGGGCCTCCAGCAGGAAGGCCCCGGCGTGGGCGGGAGTGGTCCGCTGGATGCGCCCGGCTTCCCAGCCCCGGGCGCCCCGAGCGAGCCGCCCATCGACATGGACATGGAGGGCCTGCCGCCGGGCCACTTGATGCCCAAGACGCCGCTGGGCACGGGCAAGGAAATCGACCTCTAGAGCCTGATGAGCAGCACTTGCAAGAAAGCCCGGCCCCCCCTCCCAGGGATGCCGGGCTTTCTCTCTCTGCCATCGAGAGCGCAAAGGCTCCGCGCTGCCCGAAGCCGGGCCCGCGTCACTCGAAGAGTTAGTCTCGCGGGCGCAAGGCTGTCAAGCCGGGCCCCCTGCCGCCTAGGATGCGCGGCCCTATGCGCAAGGCGAAAATCATCTGCACCCTGGGCCCCGCTTCGGACTCGCCCGAGGTCATCGAAGGGCTCATCCGCGCGGGCATGAACATGGCGCGGTTGAACTTCTCGCACGGCACGCACGAGGAGCACCGCCGCCGAGTGGAAACCATCCGCAAGGTCGCGAAGCGCCTGGGCACGCCGGTGGCCATCCTCCAGGACATCCAGGGGCCGAAGATTCGCCTGGGCCGCTTCGAAGGTGGGCAGCTCCTGGTGAAACAGGGCCAGTCCGTCACGGTGACGACGCGCAACGTGCTGGGCCAGGACGGCGTCATCCCCACCCCCATCAAGACGCTGGTGAAGGATGTGGCCAAGGGCCACGAAATCCTCCTGGACGACGGGCGGGTGCGCCTGAGGGTGCTGCGCGTCCACGGGCAGGACGTGCAGTGCCGCGTGGAGGTGGGCGGCGTGCTCAAGAATCACAAGGGCCTCAACCTGCCCGGCTCGCCCATGTCGGTGCCCACGATTACCCGCAAGGACGCGGTGGACCTGGCCTTCGGCCAGGAGGTGGGCGTGGACTACGTGGCGCTGTCCTTCGTCCGCACGCCCGAGGACATCAAGAAGGCGCGCGCGCACGTGGCGAAGCTGAAGACGCCGCTCATCGCGAAGATTGAAAAGCCCCAGGCGGTGGAGCGCGTGGAGGAGATTGCCGCCGTGGCGGACGGCATCATGGTGGCGCGTGGCGACCTGGGCGTGGAGATGCCCCTGGAGCGCCTGCCGGCCATCCAGAAGCACATGGTGAGCGCGGTGAACCGCATGGGCGGGCTCGTCATCGTCGCCACGGAGATGCTGGAGAGCATGGTGGCCAACGCGCGCCCCACCCGCGCCGAGGTGTCCGACGTGGCCAACGCCATCCTCGACGGCGCGGACGCCGTCATGCTGTCGGGCGAGACGGCCGCGGGCAAGTACCCCATCGAAGCGGCGTCCACCATGGCGTGCATCGTGGAGGAGACGGAGCGCGGCGTGGTGAAGCACCAGCACCACTCCCCCTTCGAGCGCTCCGAGGACCTGGGCACCGGCGTGGCCGCGGCGGCCGTGGCGGCCGCGACGCAGCTGGGCATTGGCACCATCGTCGCCTACACGGAGAGCGGCCACACCGCGCGCCTCATCTCCGAGTTCCGGCCCCACGCCCGCATCATCGCCCTCACACCGAACGAGACGGCGGTGAATCGAATGGCGCTCTACTGGGGCGTGACGGGCATGCAGGTGGCGCGCGTGTCCACCACGGACGCCATGCTCTCGCAGGTGCGTCAGCTGTGCCGGAAGGAGAAGCTCTGCGCGCCCGGCACGCCCGTGGTGGTGGTGGCCGGTGTCCCGCTCAACGTCCCGGGCAACACCAACCTGATGAGCATCCACCGCATCTGAGCGGGCCAGCGAGGCCCCGGGACATGCCGTCACCGGGGCGCTCCGCGGCCAGCGGGGTCAGAGGATCTTCTGCTCGAAGTCGTAGATCTTCTCGACGGCGAGCTGCCGGTAGCGCTCCATGTTGAGCGCACGGCGGGCGCACTCCCACACCAGCTCGTTGGGCGTGCGGTCCGGCTCCTTCTTCTTGCGGCGCTTCACCTCCGCCTTGATGGCCTTCACGGCCAGGCGGGGGTGGTAGCAGAACGCGGAGGAGAACAGCAGGTGCCCACCGAAGGGAATGAGGCGCGCCTCGATGATGTCCCCCGTCTCCAGGCCCGCGATGTGGCGGCGCTCCGTCACGTCGAAGTCCTTGCCCGAGTACAGCTCGCGCAGACGGACCTCGCCCTTGCCCAGCTTGCGGACCTCGAAGAGGCCATGGACCGTCTCCGTGAAGCTCCGGAAGGCGTTGGCCTCCTCGGGCGCGGAACCGGCCAGGCGCTGCTCGTAGAACTCCGTGGCCGGCGTCTTGTTCGTCAGCGGCGAGACGCGGTCATAGAGGTAGAAGTCCAGGAAGGACGCCATCCGCAGCTCGAAGAGCTTGTCGTCCTCGAAGACCTCGCCCGTCAGACGGAAGTACTCCGCCTTGGCCTGGAGCAGGTCCTCCTTGCGCGACTCGGCACTGCCAAAGGCGATGAGCTGATCCAGATACGGCTGATAGGAGAGCGGTGACAGCGACGAGGTCATATTCGGTGGCGCCATCCTACCCCGCCATCAGCTTCGCGAACCTGTCGAAGAGATAGCGCGCGTCATGGGGGCCGGGCGAGGCCTCGGGGTGGTACTGCACGCTGAAGGCCCGCGCGTCCGGGACGGCCAGGCCCTCCACCGTGCCGTCATTGAGGTTGATGTGCGTCACGACGGCCAGGCCCTTGAGGCTGGCGTCATCCACGGCGAAGCCGTGGTTCTGCGCGGTGATTTCCACCTTGCCCGTCGTGAGGTCCTTCACCGGCTGGTTTCCGCCCCGGTGGCCAAACTTCATCTTGTACGTCCGGCCGCCCAGGGCCAGCGCCATGATTTGATGCCCCAGGCAGATGCCGAACACCGGCACCTTGCCCAGCAGCGCCGCCACGGTGCGGTCCGCGCCCTTCACCGCCGCCGGATCTCCAGGGCCGTTGGCCAGGAAGACGCCGTTCGGCTTGCGCGCCAGCACTTCTTCCGCCGTGGTGTTGGCCGGCACCACCGTCACGCGGCAGCCCACGTCCACCAGGAAGTGCAGCATCGACTTCTTCAGACCGTAGTCGTAGGCCACCACGTCGAAGCGGGGCTCGGCCGGCACCTGCACCTCGCCCAAGCCGGTGAAGACGTCCGGCGAGGGCTGGGTGAAGGTGTAGGCCTCCTTCGTGGACACGCCCGTGGCCAGGTCCAGGCCCTCCATGCCGCGCGCGGAGCGGGCACGCTCCACCAGGGCCACGGGGGACAGGCCCTCGCTGGAGATGACGCCCATCTGCGCGCCGTGCGTGCGCAGGTGGCGCACCAGGCGGCGGGTGTCGATGCCCTCGATGCCGGCGACGCCGTTGCGCTTCAGGTACGCGTCCAGCGACTCCTTCGCGCGCCAGTTGGACGGCTGCTCGCTGAGGGCGCGCACCACCATGCCCACCGCGTGCACCCGGGAGCCCTCCTCGTCCTCCGGGTTGGCGCCGACGTTGCCAATCTCCGGGTACGACATGGTGACAATCTGGCCCACGTACGAGGGGTCCGTGAGGACCTCCTGGTAACCGTACATGGTCGTGTTGAACACCACTTCGCCCACCGTTTCGCCCACCGCGCCAAACGCACGGCCTTCGAACGTGGTGCCATCCGCCAGGGCGAGCACTGCCCGCTTCGTCATCACCGCGACTCCTTGCTCTGGCCGACCTGGCCCTTGTCGAAAACCTTGTGGCCCGCGACCCACGTCTGGATAACGCGCCCCTTCTGCTTCCGGCCATGGAACGGTGTATTCCGGCTGCGGGAATGGAACTGGTGGGCGTCCACCGTCCACTCCGCATCCGGGTCCACCACCGTCACGTCCGCCGGCGCCCCAGGCGCCAGGTGACCGCCCGGCAGGCCGAACGCCTTCGCTGGCCCGTGCGTCAGCAGCTCCACCGCGCGGTTCGCGGTGAGCACGCCCGCATGCACCAGCTCCAGCGTCAGCCCCAGGGCCGTCTCCAGCCCCACGATGCCGTTGATGCCCTTCTCGAACTCCACCTGCTTGTCCAACACCCCGTGCGGCGCATGGTCCGTGGCGATGGCGTCCACCGTCCCGTCCACCAGCGCCTCGCGCAGGGCCTGCACATCGGTGTCCGCGCGCAGCGGCGGGGCCATCTTCGCGTGGGTGTCATAGTCCCCCACCGCGCGGTCATCCAGGATGAAGTGATGTGGCGCCACCTCGCAGGTGACGCGCAGACCGCCGCGCTTGGCCTCACGGATGAGCCGCACGCTGCCCTCGCAGGACACGTGCGCTACGTGCAGCCGGCCCTTCGTCTCCTCCAGGAGCACCAAATCTCGCGCCACCATGGCCACCTCCGCGGAAGCGGGGATGCCGCGCAGGCCCAGACGCGTGGACGTGGTGCCTTCATGCATGGCCCCGCCCGCGGACAGCGTCAGGTCCTCCTCGTGGACCATGACGGGCACGTCGAACTGGGTGGCGTATTGGAGCGTGCGCCGCATCAGCGACGCGTTCATCACCGGGCGGCCGTCGTCGGTGATGGCCACGCAGCCGGCGGACACGAGCTCGCCCATCTCCGCCAGCTCCTCGCCCTTGAGGCCCTTGGTGATGGCCCCGGCGGGATAGACATGGCACAGGCCCGCGGCGCGGGCGCGGTTCAGCACCAGCTCCGTCACCATGGCGTTGTCGTTGACCACCTTGGTATTGGGCATGGCCACCACGGCGGTGAAACCACCCGCCACGGCGGCGCGGCAGCCGGTGAGGACCGTCTCCTTGCCCTCCTCGCCCGGCTCGCGCAGGTGGACGTGCAGGTCGATGAAGCCCGGCAGCACCCACTTGCCGGTGGCATCCACCACCTCGGCGCTGGAGGGCACTGGCAGCAGAGTCTCCGACACCTCCACCACCTTGCCGTCGCGGACCAGCACGTCGCGGACGCCGTCCACCCCGTTGCGAGGGTCGATGACACGCCCCCGTCTGAAGAGCACCGTGGAGCTCATGCCGTACACACCTCCAGGATGGCCCGCCGCACGGCGACGCCGTTGGACACCTGCTCCAGGATGACGCTGCGGGCGCCATCCGCCACCGCCGGCGCCAGCTCCACGCCCCGGTTGATGGGGCCCGGATGCATCACCACCGCGCCCGCCTTCATGCGCTCCTCGCGGGCCGCGTTGAGGCCGAACAGCCGTGCATATTCACGCGTGGACGGCAGGAACGCCTGCTCCTGCCGCTCCAGTTGGACGCGCAGGCACATCACCGCGTCCGCGCGAGGGAGCGCAGCGTCCAGGTTGTGCGTCACCTCCGCGCCCAACGACTCCAGCCCCGGCGGAATCAGCGTGGGCGGGCCACACATCACCACCTGGGCGCCCAGCGCCTTGAGGCAGTGCAGGTTGGAGCGGGCCACGCGGCTGTGCAGCACGTCGCCCACGATGAGCACCGTGCGCCCGTCCAGCGAGCCCCAGCGCTGGCGCAGCGTGAAGGCGTCCAGCAGCGCCTGGGAGGGGTGCTCGTGCGTGCCATCACCCGCGTTGATGACGGCGCACTTCACGTGCTTCGCCACCAGGTGCGGCGCTCCGGACGAGCGGTGACGCATGACGATGGCCACCGGCCCCGTCGCTTCGATGTTGCGGGCGGTGTCCAGCAGCGTCTCACCCTTGGACACCGAGGAGCCGGTGTGGGTCCAGTTGAGCACACTGGCCCCCAGCCCCTTCGCCGCCATGTGGAACGACGTTCGGGTCCGGGTGGAGTCCTCGAAGAAGAGATTCGCCACCACCTTGCCGCGAAGCAGGTGGGTGGTGTCGGGACCGCCGGGGAGGTGTGCCTTCGCCCGGTCGAGCAGTGACTCCAGCTCGTCCCGGCGCCAGCCTTCGATTCCAAGCAGGTGTCTCATGGCCGGGGGCGCCGCGTACCCCGGGGCGTGCGGCACGTCAAGCGTCGTGCGCGGCGCGGCGGCCTGCCTGCTTCCAGCGAACGCCTCAACGGACCGGTTCGAAGAACCGATCCACGCGGAGGCCCGTGCCACCAAACAGGCCGTGCAGCAGCCCGTGATAGCCCAGCGACAGCCACACCACCATGGCCTTGCCCTTGATGTGGCCGTAGGGGACGTACTCCGCCTTGCCGTACCCCGTGACCCCCAGGCCGTGGCGGCTGTCCGCGCTGTTGTCCCGGTTGTCACCCACGGCGAAGACGTGGCCCGGAGGGACCTCGTAGGGACCTTCCCGACGCGGCATGCGCGGCAGCGTCTGCAGCGCGGCGTGCGCCACGCCGGACAGGTTCTCCTCGTAGAGGGTCTCCTGTTGGTCGTACCAGCGCCCGTCGTCGGTGATGTTGTGGACGGTGAACTCGTTGGAGACGAGCTCGCGCTTCTGCGGCTGGCCGTTGATGTGGACGACGCCGTTGATGAACTCCACCACGTCGCCCGGCACGCCGACCACGCGCTTGATGTAGTCCACCGACTCGTTCACCGGGTTGTTGAAGACGATGACGTCTCCACGCTCCGGCGGCCGGACGATGACGAACGGCACGAAGTTGAGGAACGGGACGCGCACGCCGTAGATGAACTTGTTGACGAAGACCTGGTCGCCAATCTCCAGCGTGGGCAGCATGGAGCCGGAGGGGATTCGGTATGGCTCCACGATGAAGGTGCGGAACACCAGCGCTACCAGCAGCGCCTTGCCGAACCCGCCCAGGAAGTCCATGGCGGACTGCTTGCGGAACGCGCCCAGATGCTGCGCGGTCAACGCCTCCAGGCCCTTCACCTCGGTGCGCAGCTGCTCCGCGTCACCCGCGGCGGAGGCCTGCTCCACGCGCAGCGCCTGCTCGGCGATGCGGTCCAGCACCGGCCCCGCCACCTTCGCGCTCACGCCGGGCTTGCGGAGGATGCGCTCGTTCTCCTCCAGCAGCTCGTTCGCATCGTGGCGCACACCGCGCAGCGCCCTCTCCTTGGGGGAGACGTTGCGCCACACCAGCAGGACCACGAAGTAGAGGACCAGCAGCAGCCCCAGCCCCTTCATCACCGGCTGGGCCCACGCGGCGGACGCGCGTGAGTACTCGATGATCACCGTGTACGGCACGTACAGCAGCGCCAGGATGATCAACGGAGCCCAGAGGCTGGTGAGGCGCTCGCGCCACACCAGCACATTGCGGGCGCGAAGCATCTCCGGCGTGCGGCGGGCCGCCATCGCCTCGGAGAGCTTCGCGGGAGGGGTGGCGGAAGGCATGGCCGCGTTCATGGGCTACTGCTCCGACTTGAGGACCGCGAGGAAGGCTTCCTGCGGAATCTCCACCGTTCCGACCTGCTTCATGCGCTTCTTGCCCTCCTTCTGCTTCTCCAGGAGCTTGCGCTTGCGGCTGATGTCACCACCGTAGCACTTGGCGAGCACGTTCTTCCGGATGGCGGAGATGGTCTCACGCGAGATGATCTTCGCGCCAATCGCCGCCTGGATGGCGACCTCGTACATCTGCTTCGGAATGACCTCCTTCAGCTTCTGGCACACCTCGCGGCCACGCAGGTAGGCGCGCTCGCGGTGCACGATGACGCTGAGGGCGTCCACCGGGTCCCCGTTGATGAGGATGTCCAGCCGGGCCAGGTCGGACTCGATGTAGCCGGCCAGTTCGTAGTCGAGGCTGGCGTAGCCGCGCGAGACGCTCTTGAGCTTGTCGAAGAAGTCGAACACGACCTCCGCCAGCGGCATCTCGTACGTGACCTGCACGCGCTGGCCGCTGCTGCCCAGGTACTTCATGTCCTTCTGCACACCGCGGCGCTCCTGGCACAGCTTGAGGATGGCGCCCAGGTGGTCGTTGGGGACGTGGATGTGGCAGGTGAGGACGGGCTCCTCGAACTTCTCGATGTGCTGAACCGGCGGCAGCTTGGCCGGGTTGTCCACCAGCAGCGTGTCACCCTTGCTGGTGGTGATGCGGTACACCACGCTGGGCGCGGTGGTGATGAGGTTCAGGTTGTACTCGCGCTCCAGGCGCTCCTGAACGATCTCCATGTGCAGCAGGCCCAGGTAGCCGCAGCGGAAGCCGAAGCCCAGCGCGGTGGACGACTCCGGCTCATAGGTGAAGGCCGAATCGTTGAGCACCAGCTTCGCCAGCGCGTCGCGCAGGTTCTCGTAGTCCGCGGAGTCCACCGGGAAGATGCCGGAGAACACCATGGGCTTCACTTCCTGGAAGCCCGGGAACGGCTCGGCCGTGGGACGCGACTCTTCGGTGACGGTGTCACCCACCTTGGCGTCCTGCAGCTCCTTCACGTTGGCCACGAGCACGCCCACCTCGCCCGCGATGAGCTGCGGCACCGGGCGGGAGAACGGGCTGAACACGCCCAGCTCCTGGACCTCGAAGACCTTGTTGTTGCTGAACAGCTTGATCTTCTGCTTCAGCTTGAGCGTGCCTTCCAGCACGCGCACCAGCGTCACCACGCCCCGGTAGTTGTCGTACCAGGAGTCGAAAATCAGCGCCTTGAGCGGCGCGTCCGCCGAGCCGCTCGGAGGCGGCACGTTCTGCACGACGGACTCCAGGATCTCCTGGATGCCGATGCCCTCCTTGGCGGAACACGGCACGGCGACGGACGCATCGATGCCGATGACGTCTTCAATCTCCGAGCGGGTGCGATCCACGTCCGCGCTCGGCAGGTCGATCTTGTTGATGACCGGGATGATTTCCAGGCTGTGGTCCAACGCCATGTAGACGTTGGACAGCGTCTGGGCCTCCACGCCCTGCGTCGCATCCACGACCAGGAGCGCGCCTTCGCACGCGGCCAGGCTGCGGCTGACCTCGTAGGCGAAGTCGACGTGTCCCGGCGTGTCGATGAGGTTGAGGACGTACTGCTTGCCGTCCTTCGCGGTGTAGTTCATCCGCACGGACTGGGCCTTGATGGTGATGCCCCGTTCGCGCTCGATGGCCATGTTGTCGAGGAACTGGGCTTGCGCCTCGCGCTTGGTCAGAGTCCCCGTCTTGTCGAGGAGACGATCCGCCAGCGTCGACTTTCCATGGTCGATATGGGCGATGATGCAGAAGTTGCGGATATGCGCGTTTTCAGCCGGCATGTTCAGGGCGCTCGTCGGAAGAAGCGGGCGTGCGTAACAGGGAATCGCGCGAAAATCTACGCGCACGCGTACGCCCGATGAGCAACCCACCGGGGGAACTTATTTGTTCCCCAGTCATCAGCGCCCGTCCCGGGCGAACTCCCCTGGGACAGGCCCTGAGCCCCCTCCCGGCACGCCCGGTCCCCGGCCCTCAGGGCCGCCCCGGGTACGCTCGTGGGAGGGGGTACCGCCCTCCCCCGCCTCGTCTGCGAGCGGGGGCGCTGGACACCGCTCAGCCGTGCGCGCGCGCGGGCGCGCCGGCCTTCTGACGGAAGTACTCAATGGTGCGGCGCAGGCCCTCGCGCACGTCGGCGATCGGCTCCCAGCCAAGCACCTTCTTGGCCAGCGCGTTGTCCACGCAGGAGCGCATCTGCTCCCCCGGCTTGCCGGGCGCGTGGGCGACGGAGACGCTGGAGCCCGCCGCCTCGGCCAGCAGCGCGTAGAGGCGGTTGATGTCCGTCTCCACGCCCGTGCCGATGTTGATGGCGCCCACGTAGTCGTTTTCGAAGGCGAGCCGGTTGGCTCGGGCCACGTCCGGACCAAAGACGAAGTCGCGGGTCTGCTTGCCCTCGCCGAAGATGGTGCAGCCCTGACCGGCGATCAGCCGCTGGCAGAAGATGGCCACCACGCCCGCCTCGCCGTGCGGGTTCTGCCGCGGGCCGTAGACGTTGGCGTAGCGGAGCGCCACGTAGGGCAGGCCGTACTGCGCCCGGTAATAGCCCAGGTACAGCTCACCGGACGCCTTGGAGACACCGTACGGAGAAATGGGCCGCGTGGGGTGACTCTCCGGCGCGGGGAACACGTCCTGCTCGCCGTAGATGGCGCCGCCGGTGGAGCTGAAGATGACCTTCTTCACCCCGGAGACGCGGGCGGCCTCCAGCAGGTTGAGCATGCCGCGGATGTTCACGTCCGCGTCGAAGCTCGGGTCGTCCACGCTGCGGCGCACGTCCATCTGCGCCGCCAGGTGGCAGAGCACGTCGGGCTTCTCGGACTTGATGAGCTCCGACGCCTCACGGCTGCGGATGTCGTGGACCGCCAGGCGCACGCGCGGGTCCAGATTCTCCCGCTTGCCGCCAGACAGGTCATCCAACGCGATGACGTCGTGACCTCCGCGCAGGAACTCATCGCACACATGCGAGCCAATGAAGCCCGCGCCACCTGTCACCAGGACCTTCACGCAACCTCCCGCCTGCAAGCCTTGCAGGATCTTCGCGCCGGCAAACTATGCCGGGGGCTTCGTGCCGGCAACCTCTCGGAACCACGCAATGGTCTCCCGAAGACCCTCTTCCAGCGGCACCTTCGGCTCCCAGCCCAGCAGCGTCCGAGCCCGGGTGATGTCCGGCTGACGCTGCTTCGGATCATCCTTGGGCAGCGGCTTCTCGATGATGGTCCCGCCCCCGCCCGCCGCCGCGCGCACGGCCTCCGCGAACTGACGGATGGTCATCTCCCGGGGGTTGCCGATGTTCACCGGGTTCGGCTCATCCGACAGCATCAGCCGGACCAGCCCGTCCACCAGGTCCTTCACGTAACAGAACGAGCGCGTCTGGCTGCCGTCCCCGAAGACGGTGAAGTCCTCGCCCTTGAGGGCCTGGCCCACGAAGGCCGGCACCACGCGGCCGTCATTGAGGCGCATGCGCGGACCGTAGGTGTTGAAGATGCGGACGATGCGGACCTGCACGCCCTTGGTGCGCCCGTAGGCCGCGGTGATGGCCTCCGAATAGCGCTTGGCCTCGTCGTACACGGACCGGGGGCCAATGGGATTCACGTTGCCCCAGTAGTCCTCGCGCTGCGGATGCACCAGCGGATCCCCGTACACCTCCGACGTGGAGGCCATCAGGAACACCGCCTTGTTCGCCTCCGCCAGCTTCAGCCCGTTCTCCGTGCCAATGGAGCCCACACGCAGCGTTTCCAGCGGGAGCTGCGCATAGTCGATGGGCGAGGCCGGCGAGGCCATGTTGAAGACGTAGTCCAGCGGCCCTTCCACCGGGATGCGCTCGGTGATGTCCGCCTTGACGAAGGAGAAGCCCGGCCGCCCGTTCAGCGTGCGCAGGTTCTCTTCGTTGCCAGTGATGAGGTTGTCCACGGCGATGACCACCGCCGCGCCGTCATCCAGAAGACGCTCACACAGGTGCGACCCGACGAAGCCGGCGCCGCCCAGGACCGCTACCCGCTTGCCACGCATGCTCTTCACGTCACGCCTCTCTCTCACAGCTCGTCGAACGTCGACTGCCCCGGCAACTGCGCCTTGTACTTCTCCAGGACCAGGTCGATGCCTTGGCGGATGTACTCGGCCACGGGCACCTTCGTCTTCTGGTTCAGCGCCTTGAGGAGCTCGTTCTGCTCCGGGGTGATGTAGATGGTGGTGCTGACTTTCTTTCGGGCCATGGCGATATGTGAAAATATATGAAATGACGTGTCGCGCGAAAGCATCTCGTGCGAATGACGTCGCCAGGCGCCCCCCAGACACTGGGAGTTCTTGATGCCACGCTACAAGCGGTTGATTTTCCTGGGTCTCATGGCCTCGGGTGCCCTGGCGGGTTGCGCCAGTAGCAAGTCGGCGGAGCAGGACGGCGCGGGCGCTGCGAGGGGCCGACAGGCCGGGGAGGCCATCCGCCCGGAAGGCGGGGCCAACGAGGAAGTCACGCAGCAGGACGCCAACGGCGACGGCCGCCCAGACGTGTGGACCTACACGGTGGACGGGCGGAAGGTGCGCCAGGAGCTGGACCTGAACTGGGACGGCCGCGTGGACCTGACGCGCTACTTCGACGCCAACGGCGACAAGGCGCGTGAGTCGCTGGACCTGGACTTCGACGGGCGCGTGGACGCCACCTACTTCCACGAGAAGGGCGTCAACACGCGCCGCGAGCGCGACACCAACGGTGACGGCCGCCCGGACAGCTTCACCTACTACGAAGGCGGCAAGCTGGTGCGCAAGGAGCGCGACACGCGAGCGACGGGCCGCATCGACTACTGGGAGTACTGGGAAGGCGGCCAGGTGGATCGCATCGGCGAGGACCTGGACGGGGACGGGACGGTGGACAAGTGGACCCGCAACCCGAACAACGCGGCCCGCGAATAGGCGGGCCGCCGCGGTGGACAGAGGCTACGGGTTGCTGGTGCCGGTGCGCCCGTAGGCGTCCTCGAGCCGGACTACGTCGTCCAGCTCCGGGGTGCTGACCTCGAGGATGTCACAGTCGGTCAGCGCCACCATGCGGTGCTTGGTGAGCGGCTTGATGTGGTAGCTCTCACCGGGGTTCATCTCCTTCTCGATGAGCCCCTGGCCCTCATCGACGACGAAGAGCAGCTTGCCGCTCTGCACGTGGATGGTCTCATCCTTGCGGTTGTGGAACTGCAGGCTGAGCTTGTGGCCCTGCTTCACGTGCAGCAGCTTGCCCACGTAGCGTTCGGTGTGAGCCCAGATGAGTTCGTATCCCCAGGGCTTCTCCACCCGCTTCGTCGTCGTCATGGCGCTTCCCGTCTTCCTCGTCCCGCTCTAGTTCGTGCCGGCCACGAATGCGTCGAGCGAAGTCTCACGCTTGAAGTCTGAAAGATACCGGGTGGCCGCATCCCGGGAGGCGAAGCTTCCCATGCGGACGCGGTACCACGTGCCCTTACCGGCCACTTCGGCCGTCAGGATATAGGGGGCATAGCCCCGATCACGCAACCGAGCGGCGAAGCGGTCGGCTTCCTGCTTGTCCTGGAACGCCGAGAGCTGGAGCGTGAAGGCCCCACCCTTCACGGCCTGAGCGGGCGGCGATGCGGGCTGCGCCGGCTGCTGGGTGGCGCGGGCAATGGCCTCCTTCAGGCCGCCACCCTCCGTGGTGGTGGTGCGCGTGGGGACGGCGGACGCCTCCACCTTGCCCGACACCGGCACGGCCTTCGCGGGAGTCGGAGCGGTGGGGGCCTCGGCGACCACGACGCGCTCCGGCTCGGCCTTGGGCTCCTCCGGCGGCAGCTCCCCCGTGTCCGGGTCCGGCGTAGGCGCCAGCGCGGTGCGCTGCGCGGCGGCCGGCTTCGACTCGGGAGGCTTCGCGGCGGCGGGCTTCTCCGTCGGCGGCGGCGCCTTGGCGACAACGGGCTTGGGCTGCGGCGGGGCCACCGGCTCGGCAGCGGCCTTGCGGGTCAGCTCGTCCGGGAAGGTGAGCGGCTGCTCCTGCTGCACATTCTGGAGCGCCTGCGCGTTGGCATCCAACGCGGAGAGCAGGTCCGGCGCGGCCACGGCATCCGCGTTGCCCGCGAGCTTCTTGCCGACGACGACCCCCAGCACGAAGACAGCGCCCATCACGACAATGCCGGCGATGAGCAGGCTGACGATCTGCCGGTTGTCCAGAGAGACGTCGAACTTCTCCTTCATCCGGTGAGCATCACGCATGGCTTGAAAGTCCTCGGGCGCGGTCGCAACGGCCACACGAAATCCGTGTTGCGGCCTGTAGCGACGGCATGGAGGGCAAAGTACGCCCCACCCCTGGGCCGGTCAAATTCGCGGAACGACTCCCAGCCTCACCGTCAACCCGTGACGGGCACGGAGAACGAGGCCCCCGCGGCGAGCGGCAGCGGCGACAGCGCCTCGCCGGGTGGGGTGTCCGGAACGGGGGAAGCCGCCACGGCGGGTGGGGCATTGAGCCGCTCGCGCAGGTCCTTTCCGGCGGCGAAGGACAACGTGCGCCGCGCGGGCACCGACACGCGCTGGCCTGTCTTGGGGTTGCGGCCCGTGCGAGCCCGGCGCGTGCGAACGGCGAAGACGCCGAAGCCCCGCAGCTCGATTCGCCGTCCGGCGATCAGGGCCTGGGACATTTCCTCGAAGACGGCGTGGACGATGGCTTCCACCTCACGACGTGGAACATGCGGGGCACGCCCCACGATGCGCTCGATGAGCTCACTGCGCGTCATGCACACCTCCCGCTGGGCGACCGCGGACTCTACCGAAGCGGGCCCCCAAAGGACAAACCGCCCTCGCCGTCCCCTCACCGCAACCGGACGTCCGCGGGCCCGTCGACTTCAATCTTGCGTCCCTGCTGCGTGCGCAGGACCACCTCCGCGCCGTCGGGCACCATCAGTCGCACCGTGCGGCCCAGGGGCACATCGCCCCCTTCCAGCAGCACGGCGGTGGCCAGGTCGTCCGTCTCCGCCACGATGTAGCCATCCTCCACGGTGGCCACCAGACCGCCCTCGCCCAGGTTGCCTGCGTGGATGTGGGGCACCCGGGGGCGGTGTGGCGGAGGCGGCAACGGCTTGCGAGGGCCTTCACGCGACGGTTCGTCAGTGGCCTTGTTGGGCGACAGCCCGTTGGGCGTGAAGAAGGCGGCGAAGTAGCCGTTGGAGCTGTACGGGTCTTCCTGCTGGGCGCTCGCGGGCGTCACCTGTACCTGGGTGTAGCGCGCGGCGATGATGCGCAGCGGGCGCGGCGCCTCCTGGAGCTTGCCCTCGACAATGTGGCGGGACGGCAGGTTGACGCCATGGAGCTTCGCCTCGTCCGCTTCGCCCACCTCCAGCGTGTCGCCCTTCTCCAGGAAGCGAAGGCCGCCGCCGAAGAACTCCAGCACCGCGGGGCCGGTGGCCTTCAGCTCGTCATGCCCCAGCAACTGCGAGCCGACGGCGATGGGCCGCCACTGCTTGCCTTCCGCGCGCAGCACCGGCGCACCAGCGGCGAGCAGCCCCGCGACGGGTTTGTCCGAGCGCTCCTTGCAACCAGCGGCCGCGAAGACGGTGACGACCGCGATCAGACATCCCATGAGGCGCTGCGCCATGTGCCGCACCCTCCGAGGCAACACGGGGTCAGACAATCCAACCGCCGCCGAGCACGCGGTCCTGATCGTAGACCACCGCAGCCTGCCCGGGGGTGACGGCGCGCGCGGGAGCGTCCAACTTCACGGAGACGAGCCCGTGCGGAGAGACATGCACCCGCCCCTGCGCGCCCGAGTGGCGGTGCCGGATGCGGACCTCCACCGGCTGACTGGCCGGAGGCGGCCCGTCCACCCAGTGGGGTTGGAGCAGACCGAAGTTGTCGCGGCCGGTGCCCTCGGCGGGGCCCACCACCACACGCTGCGTCTCCGGCTCCAGCCGGTGGACGTAACGAATCTCGCCGCCCCCCAGGTTGAGCCCCTTGCGCTGGCCCACGGTGTAGCGGTGGATGCCCTGGTGGGTGCCGAGCACGTTGCCCTCGGTGTCCACGATGTCCCCGGCCGGCTGCGGCCCAGCGACCTTCTCCACGAAGCCCGCGTAGTCGCCGTCCGGCACGAAGCAGATCTCCATGCTCTCCGGCTTCTGACTGGTGACCAGGCCGTGCCGCTCCGCGACGGCGCGGACCTCCGCCTTCGTCATGCCGCCCACGGGGAAGAGGATGTCGCGCAGCTCGTCCTGACCGAGCGTGAAGAGAAAGTAGCTCTGGTCCTTGGCGGCATCGACGGCGCGACGCAGGACGAAGCGGCCGTCCACCTCCTCCACGCGGGCGTAGTGGCCCGTGGCCAGCCGGGCGCCGAGCGCGCGGGCGCGCTTGAGGAGGAAGTTGAACTTCACGTCCCGGTTGCAGGCGACGCAGGGGATGGGCGTGCGCCCGCCCAGGTATGACTGGACGAAGGGGTTGATGACACGGTCCTGGAAGATCTCCTCCGCGTTGGCCACGTAGAAGGGAATCCCCAGCGACTGGGCCACGGCCCGCGCGTCATCGATGTCATCCGGGCTGCAGCAGCTCCCACACGTCGCCTTGCCCTCGTAGGACCAGACGCGCAGGGTGATACCGATGACCTCGTGGCCCTGCTCCTTGAGCAGGGCAGCCGCGGCCGAGGAATCCACCCCGCCGCTCATCGCAACGACGACTCGCATGGTGCTCCTTCCTACACGCCCGCGCGTCCGGGCGCACGCGGGGAGGACGCGGAGGGCGCCCTTTCCCGCCCCCCGTCACTGCGTGCAGCCCGCCGGCTCAGCGAGCAGCCTGTGCCTGCCACGCCTGCAACCGCTGCCGCAGGGCGTCGGCCGTGTTCAGGCCCGGCTCATCCAGGACGGACTCGACGAGGAACCGGGTGGCCTCGCCCACGATGGGAGAAGGCCCCACGCCCAGAGTGGCCATGATGTCGCCTCCCGTCAGCGCCAGGTCCTTCGCCGTCAACGGCGGCTTCGCTGCGGCGAGCGCCTCCACGCGGGCGATGAGCGCCTCCACCGCAGGGAGCGCGTCCGGCTGGCGGACTCCGACGCGGGCGCGAACGACCGCGGCCCACAGCGGAAGCTGCGGCGGGCCCAGGCGAGCCAGGAGCCGGCGAAGCGCGGCGTCCGGCTCCCCCACCCGAGTCTCCGCCTTCGCGTGTTCGACGAGCAGCGCCACCAGGTCCGCCACCTTGTTGGGGAACTTCAGCCGCAGGCCGATGTCGCGCGCCTGGGCTCGGTCCACCAGGTCGGCCAGCAGCACCGCGACGCGGACCTCCACCTCCAGCGGCGAGGCCTGCACCGCGGCCCGGACGGACGCGGCGGCCGAGGCTTCCGCGCGCGCCAGCTCCGGAAGGAACACGTCCAGAAGCCCGGTGTCCGCGAGCAACAGCAGGCCGCTCTCCGCCCGGAGTGACAGGAGCAGCTTCACCAGTTCCTCACGCACCCGCTCCAGCGCGACCTTGCGAAAGACGCCGAGCGTGGCGGGGATGGCGTCGCGGGTGGCGGCATCGAGCGCGAAGCCGAGCACCGCGGCGAAGCGCACGGCGCGCAAGGGGCGCAGGCCGTCCTCGGAGAAGCGCTCCTGCGCGGAGCCCACGCAGCGGATGAGCTGCGCCCGGAGGTCCGACTGTCCGCCGAACGGGTCCACCAGCTCGCGGTCCAGCGGGTTGTAGGCCATCGCGTTGATGGTGAAGTCGCGCCGGGACAGGTCCTTGACGATGTCGCGCTCGAAGGCCACCGAGCTGGGCCGGCGGCCGTCGAGGTAATCCCCCTCCGAGCGGAACGTCGTCACCTCCACGTGCGTGCCATTCTGAAGGACGGTGACGGTGCCGTGCTGGATGCCCGTGGGGATGACCTTGCGGAAGGCGCCCTGGACTTCCTGCGGCAGCGCGCTGGTGGCCACGTCGAAGTCCTTGGGGTGGACCAGGCGCACCATGTCCCGGACGCAGCCACCGACCAGGTAGACGGCGTGGCCCAGTTCGCGCAGCCGCGCGATGACGTCCAGCACGGGCTGGGGGATGTCGGCGTTGTGGAGGTTCGCGATCATGACAGCCGGGGCCAGGACGACATGCCCGCGGGCCCAGGGGCGCGTTGTACCGGCCAGACTCCCGCGTTCCAAGCCCCGAGACGGCTTGGGCCCTCGCTGTTAATTCAAATAAAACCATTTATCCGAAGGCCCGTTTCCGGCACCGTTCCGTATGTTCGATATGGGGTCGAACTGGCCGGAAGCGGAGTCGCATGACGGAGTGGCGCAGGTGAAGATGCCGGGCTGGAGCGCTCGGGTCCTGGGCCATGCCCACCTGGAAGGTCCCGACGGGCAGCGCGTGAGGATGGACCGCCGAGCCGCCACCCTCCTGGCCTACCTGGGCATGGAGGGCCCCGCGTCGAAGGCCGCCGTGTCCCACCTGCTGTGGCCGGACTCACCGCCCGCCGCCGTGCGCAACAACATGCGCCAACTGCTGCGCCGGCTCCGGCTGAGCTGCGGCGGCACGGACCTGGTGGACGGGGACTCCCAACGACTGGGCCTGTCACCAGACGTCACGCTGGACATCGCGAGGCTGAAGTGCGCCGCGGGCAAGCCCCTGTCCCCCGATGTCCTCCAAGCGCTGCTACAGGGCACCGGCGTCGGCCTGCTGACGGGGGTGAGCTTCGACGACTGCGACGAGCTGTCGCGGTGGCTGGATGGAGCCCGTGCCGCCGTGGAGGGATGGGTGCGCAACGCCCGGGAGGCCGAAGTCCAACGCCGCATGGACGCGCGGGACTGGCCCACCGCGCTGGCCCTGGCCCAGGCCTGGGTGCAGCAGGAGCCGGAGTCCGAACAGGCCGGCCGCCACCTCATCCGCCTGCACTACCTCCGGGGTGACCGGGGCGCGGCGCTCGCGGCCTTCGAGCGGCTGCGCAGCACGCTGTCACACGACCTGGGCGTCTCTCCCATGCCGGAGACGCTCACCCTGGTGCGCAACATCGAAAAGGATGCGGCGTGGACCGCCTCCCCCCAGCCCACCCGAGCACCGCTGCCCATGAGCGTGATGCGCCCGCCCGTCCTCGCGGGCAGGCAGCACGCCCTGCGCCAGCTCCAGGAAGGCCTGGAGGCGGGGCAGTTGCTCTTCGTGGCGGGAGACGCGGGCAGCGGAAAGACACGGCTCGCCGAGGAGTTCGCCGCGTCCGTGGGGACGTGGTTCCGGCTCGAAGCACGCCCGGGTGACCAGGAGGTGCCCTATGCCTCCCAGACGCGCGCGGTCCGAGCCCACCTGGCCCGGCGGCCCGGCATCGTGATGCCGGACTGGGTCCGGACGGAGCTGTCGCGCATCGTGCCAGAGCTGGGCAATGGGACCGCCCTGCCACCGCTCGCCTCCGAGGCCGACGAGCTGCGCTTCTACGAGGCCCACGCGGAGGCGATGGCCCTGCTGCACGAGGGTGACCAGGTCATCGTCGTCGACGACGTCCAATACTGGGACCAGGCCAGCGCGAAGCTGTTCATGTACTCGCTGGCCCGGATGCTGGAGCGGAAGTACGAATCGCCGGCCCGCGCGCCCGCCTTCATCGACTGCTACCGCAAGGGAGAGCTCCCGCCCTACTCCGAAGCCAACGTGCGCAAGCTCGTGGACACGGGGCTCGCGCGCGTCATCGAGGTGGGGCCGCTCGCGCTCGAAGAGGTCCGGCAACTGCTCGCGGGCCTGGAGCTTCCGGGCGCGGAACCTCACGCCGAGGCGCTGACGCGCTACACGGGGGGCAACCCGCTGTACATCGTGGAGACGCTGAAGCACCTCATCGAAACGGACGCTCTCCACCGGGACTGGCCGCGCCGGCTCCCACCTCCGGGCCGAGTGGGGCCGCTCATCCAACGCCGTCTGGAGCGCCTCACACCCCTGGCCCGGCTCACGGCGCAGTTGGCGGCGCGAGCGGACCTCCACTTCCGAGCCGCATTGGCGCCCGAGGCGCTCCAGGTCAGCGTGGCGGAGCTGCACGCGGCGCTGTCCGAGCTGGAGTCCGCGCAGATCCTCGTGGCGGAGCGCTTCACCCACGACCTGGTGCTGGAAGCGGTCCACGCCAGCGTGTCCGACTCCGCCGCTCGCTTCCTGCACGGCCGGCTTGCACGCGTCTTCGAACGGGATGGCGCGCCCGCCATCATCCTGGCCCACCACTGGATGGAAGCGGGGCAGGAGGACCGCGCCCTGCCCTTCCTGCTCGCCGCCGCGCACGCGGACGAACGGTTGTTGCCCAAGGGACAGGCCGCCGGACACTACGCTCGCGCGGCGGCGCTGCTCGAAGCCGTGGGTCGCGGCTACGAGGCCGCGAACGCTCGCGCGGCCGAATCGCGATGCCGCCAGTCGGAAAGCGCATCTACGCCGGGTGCATCCCGCGTGGAGCGCTGAGACGTCACGTCAGGGGCAGTAGGTGCGCAACCACGGACACCGCGACAGTCGAGATGTTTCGCACGGGCAAATCCTCTCAGTGAAGTTGCACGACACGCGCATCCTGTCGCGGTAGCCTGTTTCAGCCAAGGAAGAGGCGTGCTCCTTGGAAGTCATGCCGACCACTCGGCAGGTAGGATTCCGACATACCTTGAAGGTGCGGGCGCGGCTCGGGATTGAATGGACGTGGGCCGTGTTGACATGGGGACGCACCGCTTGGGTTATCGCCGCGAAACATCCACTCACGAGCCCTTTGACAGGCTGTCCTGGGCGGTCGGCCACAGGTGTGCTAACGCAGCGGCCGTCCGCTCCACGGTCCCCTGAAGCAACCGGCAGCGACCACAGGCACTCATCCACATGCCAAGACCCCGTAGCCTTCGTTCCGCCCCTTCTCATCAATCCACGCGAATCACTCGCGTTCCCGCGGCATCCTTGCCGCCGCTGGAACGCGCGTTCCGCACTGTGCTGGCCGAGGAACTCGCCGGGCAACTGTCTCCGCTGACGGACACGCTTCTGCGCATCGCGGAGAGCCTGTCCCCCAGCGGCCTCCGGCGCCAGCCGCGGCGTGAGCTGCCGAACGCGGCCCTGGACGCCCTGGCGTCGTCGCTTGCGACCCTGGATGCGGGGCCCGACGACACCGCCGAGGAAGAAGCCGCCCCGGAAGCCCGGGCGTGCGCCGTCATCGGCTGCAAGCGGCCGGTGCGCAGCCTGGGCTACTGCGCGGCCCACTACCAGAAGCGGCGCCTCATGGTGGCGTCCGGCCGCCTGCACCACGCGTGGACGGAAGACGCCGCGCCGAACAGCATTCCGGACGTCATCCTGGGCCGGAAGCGCCGCGAGTCTTCGGAGGCACCGGAGACCGCCGTCACCCCGGAGCCCGTGCGTCCCAGCGAGGGGCCTCGCGTCTGGGTCCGCAAGAAGGGCGCCAGCCCCGTGGTCCCGACGCCCAGTGGCGACAGCGCGCCGGTTCTGCAGTTGGCCCAGGCTTCGGTGATTCCGACCGCGCAGCGCTCCGAGCGCGAGCAGGTGGCATCCATCGTCGAGCAGTGGGCCAGCGAGTTCCGGGCCAACAAGCATCGCTCGTAACGTGACGTGCCCCGTCGGGCCCCATGGGCCAGACGGGGCAGCGCGACATCCAACGCATCGCAGCATCCGTGAGTGGTGTCTGCCAATAGCACCGCCCATGACGGTCGCATGACAGTGGGTGGGCATGGTTCCAGGGACTCGAATCGACGGCAGCCGCCGTCGTGCCAGCCCTGGACCTCCGAATGGACTCCGCGACCCGCAGCAGCGCCTTCACCTCACTCTCCCGAGACGCCGAGCGGAACCTCATCGCCCGCACGCGGCCCTTCGCCGCGCAGGACACGCGGCGGAGCTGGTGGGAAGTGGGCACCACCTTTGTGGCCCTGCTGGGCGCCATCGCGCTCGCCGCCCTTCCCTCCTGGTGGCCCCTGCGCGTCGTGGGCAGCGTGGTGCAAGCGCTGGCGCTGATCCGCTCCTTCATCCTGGTCCACGACTACCTGCACGGTTCACTGCTGTCGGGCTCGCGGCTCGGAAAGGCCCTGTTCCACACCCACGCGGTGCTGCTGCTCACGCCGCCGCGCGTCTGGAGCGAGACGCACAACCACCACCATGCGAACACGGCGCGGCTGGCTGCCTCCGCGTCAGGGACGTTCACCACGTGGACGGCGCAGCAGTGGCGTGAGGCCACGGCGCTGGAGCGGCTGGCCTACGTGGTGGAGCGGCATCCGCTCGTGATGATCTTCGCGTACCCGCTCGCGTTCCTGGGTGGGCTGTGCATCGTGCCGTTCGTGAAGCACCCGCTGCGCTACTGGAGCGCGGGCTTCGCCGTGCTCCTCCACGTGGCCATCAGCGTGGCGGTGTTCCTCTTCGGGGGCCTGGGCGTGTACCTCACGGCGATGGTGCTGCCGCTGTCCATCGGCTACGCGCTGGGGGCGTACCTCTTCTTCTCCCAGCACAACTTCCCGGACGTCGCGCTGCGCGAGGACCAGGACTGGACGCACGCGAGCGCGGCCCTGGAGGCTTCGAGCTACCTGGCCTGCGGCCCCGTCATGGCGTGGTTCACCGGCAATATCGGCTACCACCACGTCCACCACCTCAACCCCCGCATCCCCTTCTACCGGCTGCCAGAGGCCATGGCCGCCATCCCCGAGCTGCAGAATCCCCGCACCACCACCCTGCACCCCAGGGACGTGCTGGCCTGTCTGCGGCTCAACGTCTGGGACGGGGAGCGGGGTCGCATGGTCCGGTTCCGGGACGTTCCCGCGTCACGCTGAGGGTGCCCGGCAGGGCCCCTAGGGGGCGGCAGGCTGGAAACGGTGATGCTGGCGCGTTGCGCGCGCCGGGCCGCCTGCTATAACGCACGTCGTTGCGCATGCGCCCCGGCTAGGGGGGGCATGGCTGGACCTTTCTGGCGGGCCTCCTCCAGAAAGCGCAGTGACTTGAGAGCACGACCCCGTAGCTCAGTTGGATAGAGCGGCGGTTTCCTAAACCGCAGGCCACAGGTTCGATTCCTGTCGGGGTCATATCCTAACCGCCCGTCCCCACTGGGGACTCGGGCGGAAGGTGGAGCCAGTGCTGCTCCCGCTGATGGCGCCGTGGCGCTGGCGTGGCGTAGCGGCAAGGCCAAAGCCAGACACTCACCGCTGAACAGCCTGCTGGTAACCGCGGCTGCAGTGACGCAGCGCCATCCTCCCAGGCCCACTGGCGCCTCTTGCCAGCCGAGTTCACCCTGAGGCTCCGCCGCCTCGATAAGGCCAGCGAGTGCTGGGAGGTGAACGACGGCGTCGGCACCGGGCACAGGGAGGGCCACATCGAGCCCCTTCACGAACTACAATTCCTGACTTTCGGGACAGGAGGAGTTCATGCCGGCAGCGCTGCCCTGCTGACATGGAGCTGCCGCGCGCGATGGAGCGCGACTATGGGCAGGAGTACTGCGGCGCCATCTACTCGCTGGGAGACGGCATCTACGACGCCAGCATGCCCTCGCCCCTGGGAGAGCCCGTCCCCGTTGGCCCCTCGAAGCGGAAGAAGTGCATCCCCCCTCGCGCCGTCGCCGACTCCAGAGGGCGGGCGGTCGTGCTCGCTGACTTCCACAGCCACCCGTGGGCCCCCTCGTCACTGTCGCTCGTGGACCGGCTCGCCCAAACGCAAATCTGGACCATCCGAATCCAGTTCGACCGCGCCTGCACCATCACCAAGCTCGTGCCGAATCTCGGCAGCGAGCAACCCGGAGAGGTCTACCTCCGACAACGCAAGCACTGGAAGCTGGTGGGCATCATCAAGCACGAGGACAAGGACCTCGGGCTCGTCACTGCGGTGGATGACTGAGGGCTGAGCGTGTCGATGCACAACCGGAATCGTGGCCCGCACGGAGGCCCCATGAAGCGCGTTCTGCTCCCCCTTCTCTGCGTGCTGCCAGCATGCGCCATGTTCCAACGACCGCTGCGGCCAGTGCATGCGCCGCCGGAAGAGGCTGCCGCGTTCGAAATTCCGCTCGCGCTCCCAACGGAGGGGCGGCAGGTCATCAGCGGCACCACCCTGCGCGCCATCCAGCTCGCCATGGACGACTACCTCCCATGGGACCGAAAGCTGCCCAGCGGCGCCACGCCGCTCCATGAGTGCCTCAACCGCCGCGAGTCCTATGAGGTCGCAACAGCGCCCGTCTCGCCAGGCGTCATGCTGATCAGCATCATCCCGAACCCGGACGTATGCGACATCGGCACGGCTCCCGTCCTGGAGGGAGGCGCTACCTATGCGATTGACGTAAGCGGATGGCGCATCCTCGCGGCGCAGCAATAGACACCTGGGACTTGTCCGGCGCCGATGCCGTCATGCTTCGCCCCCTCCTGGCGCGGTGAGCGCCAAGGTAGATGTCGCGTGAAAGGGTTCAACCGATGTGCTTCAACTCCTGCACTGCCCGGGTGAGGTTCAGAGAGGGGCCGAGGCGGACGGGGCCTGCGGGCGTCCAGTCGCGCGTGTCGCGGCTCCATCGCTCGGGGTGACGGGCTTTAGAGCGTTGGTACACCTGGTGCCGTCGGGCCAGTAGCGCGCCCTCGCGGCCAAAGTGCCTATTTCCTCCAGCGCTGGACAGTGCGTGGGGCCCCCCCCCCGAGCCGCTCGCAAATGGCCACCAGGCGCACGCCCTTCTCCAGGGCCTCGTCGACGTGGGCGAGCGTCATTTCTCGCTCTTCTCGTCCGCTGCGTCGTCCTCTCGTCTGCCAGGTGCCTCTCGTCCCATCCCATCGCCTGAAGTTTTTCGAGCACCAGCAGCGCCGCCGTCTCCGCCAGCGCCTTCTCCTCGCGATGCAGCTCCCGCTCGAGTTCCTTCACCCGCTTCTCGGCGGCGGCCAGGCGCTTGCGCTCCTTGGCCGGCAGCGGCTCGCTCGCCGTGCCTGAGAGCACACCTGTGGCCGTCTGCTGCCACTCCCGCAGCTGCGCTTCATGCAGCCCTTCTCCACGCAGCAGCGCCCCCAACTCCTCGCCCTTGAGCTCCTGGGCCGCCGCCTGCACGCGCAGCTTCTCCTCAGGCGTCCACTTCTTCGGCACGGGGGAGGCAACGGGCTTCTTCTCTTCGGACGGGGGCGTCATGGCCGCTACCCTATTCGCCACCCGCACCCCCTGCGGCAACGTCGGCTGGGACACCCCTACCTGACGGGCCAGTGTCGCGGCACTCACCGCGCTCGGGCCCATCATTCGCTTCACCATCTGCGTCTTGAATGCGTCTGTGTACGGCACCGCAACCGCCTGCGCTCGCCCCCTTCGGGTGGTCAGCTCGGCACGTCAGCCGAGGCGGTCGGGTCGGGGGCCGGCGCGGTGGTGTGCAGGCTGCTCTTGGCTGTTTCCGCCGTTTCCAGCTTCGTACCCGTGTAGAGCGGGCCATCACTCCGTCTCCGGTCCCCGCCACGTCGAACCGGACAGGCGGGTTTCCCGCATCCGGCTCACCGCGAAGGCGTCATCTCACCAGGGTTATGGTTCCGCTCGGTGGGAGGCCTGCTTTCAGGACGGCGTAGTACCTCACCCGGTAGTCATCGAAGCGACCCCGGTGCCCGTATACGACGTCCCTACTCCACCGCTTCCAACCGAAGCCCCCTCGCTTCCTTCGCCGGGCTTCGCCTCGTCGGCTCGCCGCAACTACCTTGCTTCCGCAGGTCTTCTCCGCGGGGCGAGGAGCCCTTCCCTGTTTCCACTCATGTCCTTGTGCGCGTGCCGTCGCCCTCTACCCCGCCGGGTGGTGCGGCCCCTGGTCGTTCTGCGGGGACGCCCTGCTGCCTTCGCCGTAGATGTGATGGCTCGGCCCCCGGAGGTATCAATTGACGGGGCCTCGACTGGGCATTCACTCGTCGTTACGGCCCGCGCACTCGCGCACCCCGCTGAACGGGGCTTTGTCAGTGGCTTCACCGCAGGGGTCTCCCCTCTCGGCGCCACCCCAGCTATGCGGCCTTGACCTGTCGCCGCCTCAGGACTTTCACCCTACGGGTCCATGAGTTCCTCCAGGCATCACACATCTACCTTGACGTTCCTTGGACTACTCACCGCAGAGGGACCGTCCTGGTTGGTTTCGCCAAGGAGCCTCCCTTTCCGGCTCGTCCCTCCTCGCTATCTATACATTCACAGGGACACGACCAGAAATCCTGGGGCGCTGGAGCGACAGGAGCGTGCATTGTGCCCTGCCGCCCTACAGTCCTGACTGCAACCTGACTGTGTAATGGTGACAGGCCTGAATCGGCAACTGCGAAACCCAGCCACTCGCATTGCCGACGAACGGCCGTGGACAGTTCAGCGACTCAGTGCGGCAACGCCTCTCACAAATCTCGCCGCCTGATTTCGCGACTACCTATCACGCCTGCAACTCAGCCAACCTCAGCGGTAGCCCTCAGCTGGGTACCGCTCGTGGCCACTGAGGCACCCAAGCGCATTCAGGAACGACGCTCAGCAATCACCGGCAATAGACTTGGCGCTGGATCTACGCCCACATCCCTCAGCAAGCGGTCACCCGGTCTCGAACCAGGATCTCTACCATGGCGTGGCAGTGTCTTAGCCGCTTAAACGATGACCGCACGAATCAGCGCCGAACCCCATGACTACGCCAAACGCCTCCGTAGATCAAACTGCCTTGACGAAGCAGCAAGAGAAGGCAGTCCAAATGAGTCCATACCTTGACAATATTCACCACCAGTGAGATGACTGGGGTTTGAGTTCTGCGCTGTACACTTCCGAGCATGACGAAGGTTAGGTGTCCATGGCAGTGAACGAGAACTCAACCGCTCCTAGCCAGACGCATCCTGGGCCTGTCTTGAATGCCCCCCTTCAACCACTGGAGGAGGCGTATTGGAGCAAGGAACTTGCAAGCTTCCGTGGCTTCATCAAGGAGCGCCCGGGGGCAAACTACCGGGACTGGCAACCTACAAAATGGCAGTCGCTTGCGCGAGTGAGCGCGGAGCTGGTCGCCACCGGGCGCGAGACGCTCAGGATGCCAACGGCGTTGGAGCTGGGGTGTGGTTCCGCCACACTGCTCACCCAACTCGCCGCCGGAGGATGGAAATGCGTGGGAGTGGACTGCGCTCCTTCTGCACTGATGCTCGCGCGCGAGGCAGCGGAAAGCTTATGTTTGTCGAACACACCATCCTTCTTGTTGGCTGACTTCCTGTCGCCGGAGTTCAAGCACCAAATCGACCCTGCTGACCTTGTGTTCAGCATTGGCGTCCTCGAGCACTTCGACGGGGCGGCGCAAGAGGAGGTGTTCGAAATCCACTGCCAGTTCTCCAGGCAATGGGTGCTGATCGGGTTACCCAACCTAGAGTCTCCCATCTTCAGATCTTTCATCGAATGGGCGCGCCGGGCGGGCCGACTCTACGAAGAAGAGCACTTTCCCGTCTCCGTGCCGAGCTTGGCGGTGAAAAGCGGGCGAAGGCTACTGAGAAGTGATGGCTGCCACCTCTTCCTGAGCAGGGCTGAGTATTATATTGAGGGTGACCCCGAGCTCGACGCCTTCTATGCCCGACTTCGCGAACTGCTGATCTGCCAGGGCGGCGAGCGCTACCGCAATTTTCCGCGGCTGGATCTCCGACCGGATGACATTCCAATCCTCCAGAGCGTGGAGGCCAATGTGTCCGATCATGAACGTCTTCGGTTTGGCTTCCTTAACTACTACCTTGTCGAGGCAGCCGCCCTTCACCCGTAGTCAATGCTTCACAGGCCATGGACGGCCCGCTGCTGACATGGCGCACAAATCCATGCCTGACAGGAAACCGGCGATTCTTGACGCTCAAGAATCGCGCAAGTACGATCAATTGCACAGTCCACGCAAAGCCCTGACAAGCAACATCAATGAGGAGGTGACCCGTGACCGAAAAGAAGGTCCAGGTTCTGGTGGTCAACCAGATCGAGGGTTCGCAGACCGGCGGATTCACATACGAAGACAAAGGTCCGACATATCTACAAACCCTTGCACCCACCTATCTCCGAAGCCATTTCTATCACACATTCTGCGCAGAGCCAGTGAATTGCATCCAGATAGCCGCGGCACTGCGCGCACAAGGCCTTGAGGTCGCGGTCCTTGACGGCCTGCTTGGCAACATGAACAAGGATGCGCTGATCGAAGAGATCCTTCGCTGGGATGCGGAAATCTACTGCTTCAGCATCTTCCACTCAAGCTACTTCCCAGTGATCGATATCATGAGGGCCATCCGCGCTCGGAACCCAAAATCGGCCATCATCACGGGCGGAAATTACGCGACGCTTGTCTACGGGCAACTACTCTCACGCAACCCCGAGATTGATTACGTTGTCGTAGGTGAGTCCGACGACGCCCTGCCAGCCGCGTGCAAGAAGATCCTCGCCAAGGAGGATCCAACGACGGTGCCAGGCGTAGCATACCGCTCAAACAGCGCGCTCATGAGCCAGGGGGCCGAAGGAAGGATCAAGCTCAATCCACCGCGCATTCCAGACATCGCCACGGTGCAACCTCTCGCCCGTGACTTCGCGAAGGAAGTGCTTGCCAACGAGTTCTCCTTCAGCCTCCACTCAAGTCGCGGTTGTGGTTTTGGCGTTTGCACCTTCTGTTACCTTCCCGAGTACCAGAAGATTTCGAATATTCCGAAATGGCGAGGGAAACCCCCAGAGATGATCGTTTCGGAAATCGAAGACCTCAAGATGCGATACGGCATCAAGCACATTACCTTCGTGGACGAAGACTTCATGGGCCCGAACTTTGACGGGATTGCCCGTGCTGTTGCCTTCGCCAAGTTGCTCATCGAACGAAAGGTAAACGTTACCTGGTACGCGAACTGCCTCGTCCTGAGCGTCTTCTCCTTGGTGAAAAACGGGCATTTGCCCCTCTTGGCTGAGTCGGGCCTCAGATACCTCTTCGTCGGGATCGAGTCAGGGTCGAACCACATATTGAAACGCTTCAAAAAAGGCTTCACGATCAAAGGCCTTCAGCGCATCGTCGGGGAACTCAATAAGTACAACATCAAAATAAATCCAGGTCTCATCACCTTCGTGCCCGAAAGCACCCCCGAGGAGGTCAAGGCCAATGTCGATGTCATCAAGCTCATCGACTACTACGACATCTTCGTGTTCACTCGCCGTCTTGTAATGCTGCCTGGGACGGAGGAAGGCTGCGGCTGCGCCGCCACCGATGTCGACTCCGACGGGGCCACGACTTGGAACCTACCAGATGAGGACTACCAGAAGGCCCTCGCCATCGATGTCAAGATCGATCCCGAAACGTATTTCGAGCATCCAGCAACGCGCCTTTTGTTTGTCGGAATGTCTGAATTCCGGGACCACCTTTATGTTCTATACGAATACCTCACGCGAAATCATCGCAACATCAGCCCGGACGCGCGACGAGAGCTTTCCGAGCATCATTTCCACTTCTTCAATGAACTCTATACGCACGTTCAGGACGGGCGCCTGCGCTCCTACGAGGATGTAAGCGGATTCGTCAAGACCGGGCTTGAGCAAGCGCACGAGATCGCCTCGCGCATCGACCCCATGGAAGAACCCGAGCAAACCGCTCCACGCGTCGCAGTGCGACCTGCGCAGGCAGCTGGCTCTGCCTGAGCCCCCCCGATCCGCACTGCCCAGGCAATCCACCCCACACCCTACGAGTCCAGCCTGTCGCTGGGCTCAAGGGGCCTCGCCACCACCAAAGAACAAAGCCTCCGACCGCTTGCGCGGCGGAGGCCAGGAACTGCCACCACTGGATGTCTAAGCCTAAATCGCCGCCCCCCCCTCTACCAACAGGCCAGAACAGATCGGTGCGCTAGCAGGGTAATCTCGTCGTCTGCTTGCCCTTGCTGCAGTGACGCGAACTGTTTCGCACTGGAATCCTCCATTGTGATGCTCATCTTCCCAGACTTCGGCACCGATACTCCAAGGATTCGCGCCAGGGTCTTGAGATCTTCGCCGCTCACAACCGTCTTCTTTGGACTCGTCATCGTGCCTCCCTTTGAAAGTCGAAGCAATGGAATGACTGCCCCACAATCATTTCCGGGGTTCGATAGCCTGTCAAGGTGTAGGCAGACACACACCCTGGGGCGCAAAAAGGACAGGTCGAAGTTTGCGCCACATACCTGGAAGGCATGCCTTGTTGCCTGGAATCAACTCAACTCAACGCAAGGCATCGAGATATCAGGATTTTCATGAAGGGCGCTTCCTTGTGGGTGCACTTTTGGGGCATCCAAGGAGCTGAATCTCGTGAATGGTTTGAAACTAGCCGCTGGCAAGATTGCAATCGCGCTAGAGCTCCCCAGCGACGTGGACGGACACATTCTCTCAGCCCGCTTGCGCAACTACGGCGTCGACGCGAGTCTTATTGAAATGTTCGCCCGCCCGGAGTGCCCAACACGCTCGGGTGCAGTTGTCCTGGGGCTCAAGGGGCCTTGTGAAATCGCGGCCCGGGCCTATGCAGCCGCATCCGGCCGCAAGCTTGTAGTACTCGACAATTCGACGCAAGCCATGGACATTTGGCTAGAATGTGAAGACTTCCCACCTTCGCTTCTCTTCTTCATTCCAGAGAATGAATTCGACCTTCGACTGTGCCACGAGTTCATTCAATGGGCTGGGGAGCACGGTGTCGCTTCGGGCATCATGCCTGTCCCTGAGGACCCAACTCAAGCGATGCTCAAGGCCTGTCGCTTGATTGCCTTGGAGATTCGAGCGACGCCCTACCCTCATGGAGTCCTTACATTCAACGACTTTCCATCTACCTCCCACGATACCGGCTCATATTTCGGAAGTGCGCGCGCCGATGATTTCATCCATGCGATATCCGAAGGTGCGAATGCCCTTGTCTTGTCGGCACACGGCAACGGCGCGGATTTCAAGGTGGGGAAACGCGTGCTTTGCGTACAGGCGGACGGGCTGGCTCCGGAACCAGGGCAGCCCGGCGAAACTTTTTTGCCCTGCCAGACAGGGGGGGCGTGCTTACGCGAGCCTACCCACGCCCGGGCCGAGTTCGTCGGTCCTGGCGCGCTCCGAGTCGCCGCTGTGGTCATGTTGAGTTGCTCCGGCATCGTACCGAAAGGCGGAGTCTTTGATGCCCGCTTTAGCTTCTCTGAAGCCCTTTTTCGAGGGGAGCATGTCCGTGGCGTGGTGGCGGCCTGTCGCTACATCGTGCTGACGCCCGATGCCTGCCTTGAAGCTGCCCGGCTTCTCCGAGCTGGCGCGAGTCTTGGTGAGCTCACCTTGAGCCTAAACAAACACTTCCACGCGGGATGCGAAGCGTACGTTTGTCTTGGCGATCCTGACTTCAGGCCATTTGCTCCAAACCAGGCTCATTCCGCCTCCCTCGTGGAGTCACGCTCAGAGGCCATCCCCTGTTCTTCACCTGGACGTTTAGAGGCGACTTCTCCCAAAGTCATTCCCGCGCTCACTAGCTACTTGAGCATCGCCGACTTCTTTCTTGCCCTCGACGTAGGGCCCGATCCTTCCGAAAAACACCGGGTGCTCATGGACGAACTGCGCGGCACGATTGCGACCGCGCTCCGCAACCTGGGCCTCCCCTCCAGCAGGCAACGACTGGCCCTGGATGCCCGAATTGCCCAAACGCTCGCGGGAACGCTCCCCGTCTACGACGCGCACTTGGCCCAGCCGCTCTTCTCCCACTACAAGCTTCTTCAGCAGCGCCCCGGCCCCAATTGTAGTGCCTGTGGAGGTCGCACCATAATCGGTGAGTACGCTGCGCTGTTGCATTGGGGATACTCCCGTAGGTTGATGACCTGTACAAACCACGGTGTCCTCACCGACCATCCCATTGGGACCGGCGGTGAGGATGTGGGCGCATCTCTGACGGTCGAGGCACACCACTTGCGAGTGACGCTGTCCCCCCCCACGGAACACCGCGTTCAAGGCATTGCAGTCAGCTATCGGTGCGGAGACGAGGCGGTCAAGGCTTCCGAATTGGATACCAAGGTGAGTCGCACCGGGGAGGTGACCTTCACCGTTGAGCGCAAGGGGACGAATCGCGACTCCCGCGAAGTGGTCTATGTGGCGTTCTCACACCAGGGACACGCCGGTTACCTCTGCCTTCCAGTGATGTCGCCAGGAGACGCATGATGGGCACGTCTGGTAAGTCGCCCAATGAGGCCAATGAGAGTGCCGCCTGGCTGGCGCAGCGCTGCGCCAGTCGTACGGCGCAGGCCGCGGTGGTCCGCAGTGCGGTTGCCGATGGCATCGTCACTCCTGGGCCAGGCACACTTCTCGCCCGTGAACTCGACGCATCGGTGCTCGCACTTGCAGATGTCCTCTCCTTGAACGATGCCGGTGACGAGCAGCGCCGGGCAGCACTCCGTTCCGAGATGGCAAAGCTTGACCATCGCTATGGTGAGGTCTTGGTGCAGATCCTCCGCATCCGCGCCGGCTATGTCTATCCGTACATGAGTGGCATCGGTTCACCGCGGCCCGAGCGTGTCGCCAGTCTCCCGCATGCCTGCGGAGAACGCTTGTTCGCCGCGGAGGTCGAGAACACCATTTTTGGATGCGGTCATCGTGCGTTCTGGGTTTGTGCCAGTTGTGGACTCGTGGGTGAGAGCGAAGCGGGGTGCCCCCTTCCCGACGTCTTCTTCGAGGAGCATGCCGCGCGCCTCCAGGTAGATGGGGCAGTGCTCGGCGAGGGTGATGTATTCGTCGGAGTCGTCGTGGAGCCGTTCGGCTCCCTCCAGGCAGAGACTCTTCACGCCGGGACTGTGCCCCCATCGAGCCTACTCAATGGTTTCAAGTTTGACCTCCGTCCCGACGTCACAAAGCACGGCCTTCGTGTTCTCGCGATTGCCCTGGTCTACGGCTGTGAATTCATGGTCATCCGCCAACCCATCAGAAGATATCGGAGTACAGGAAAATCAGTCTTGCCCCATGCGGAGATCACGTCCTCATCAAGAGGCCTGTTCCATTCCAGCCCTCGCACTCCGATACAAAACAGCTTAAGGCCTGCGAGCAAATTGAAGCGGGCGAAACATTGCACATGAGCAGGGCTTTTCTGTCGATACCGGCCACTGGTTGGCATCATGAGGACTGGGATGGCAACAAACTTAAGTTCAATACCAAGGGACGCGGAAACCATGGCGCACGAGAAAGAACACTCACCACTCAAGGCCCAGCGGGATCCTCCACGCTCAAGGGCGCCTCGCCTCTCACCTCCGCGCAGTTGGGCCGATCCAGCGAACCATTTCTCGGAGGCATTGACCAACCCCTGGTATCGGCTCATCTGCGAACTGGTGGGTGACTTCTGCTATGCGACATATCGCTTCTACCAGCAGCAGCATTTCGTGCCGGCCCTCCTGCCTATCACCAGCAATTCCATTTCCAGCCCAATGGGGCTTGGCAGCGACAGCCTCCCGGTCAAGATCGAGCTCTTTGGCAAGCACACTTACTTGGTTGATTCGATGCAGTTCCAGCTCGAGTACATGCTCCGGCATGGCCAGCACGGCGTATTCTACATCATGCCCACCTTCCGGGGGGAAGACCCGGACCACCGGCATCTCAACCAGTTCTTCCACTCGGAGGCAGAGTTGGTGGGTGGATTGGAAGACGTTATCGAACTGGTCGGAAGATATGTGGCTTGGTGCACGCGAAGTCTGCTTCAATCCCACGGGAAGGTGCTGGAAGCCCAGTTGGGCTCGGTAGCCCACCTTGAGCGGATGGTCGCGCTCAATGGCGACATTCCGCGTGTCACCTTCAAGGAAGCACGAAAGCTCCTGGGAGACGATCCGAGTAACTACAGCAAGCCCCTGCCGGGGCTCTGCACCATCTCCCCGGCAGGGGAAAAGCGCCTGATGGAATTATTTGGAGGAATTGTTTGGCTCACACACCTTCCCAGCCAGGTTGTGCCATTCTACCAAGCGGTCATGGCGGATGGTGAGTATGCGCTCTGTGCAGATCTGCTCTTTGGATTGGGAGAGGTGGTGGGTTGCGGCGAACGGCACCTTGGGTACGCCGAGACAATGGCTGCGCTCAGAACGCACCAAGTGGACCCAAATGATTACGACTGGTATCTAAGGATGAAGCGCGAGTATCCACTACGGACGGCCGGCTTCGGACTCGGCATTGAGAGGTACCTGGCCTGGGTGCTCAGGCATGACGACGTCCGGGACATCCACCTCATCACTCGGATGAAGGGGTACGACTCGATACCCTAGTGAGCGCTCTTTCGCCAAACACCGTCCAAGGTGCTCACCCCCTCCAGTCACGAGCAAGGAGGCTATATACCGCCAAGTCCACGAAGCGGTCATACAACCGCTCCCCATCACGGCGAACACCCTCAAACTGAAAGCCCAATCGCTCTGGGATGGCGCGTGACCGGGTGTTTTCCACCGCAACGCGTATCTCCAACCGATTGAGGTCGAGATCGGTGAACGCATATTTGGTGAGTGCGCGCACCGCACGTGTCATCAATCCCTGCCCCTCATACCGACTTCCAAGCCAATACCCAATGGAAGAGGAGCGATGGGTCCTCTCAATGGCATGGAAGCCACAAATTCCCGCGAGCGCCCCATCGTATACGACACCAACGGTGAGAGAGGTGCAGCGCGAGAACTGCTCCAGCGTATGATGAATGAACCTGCGGGAGTCTTCCACCGTGAGAGTGGTGTCTACCCACGTGAGCCAGCGGCGCAGCTTGTCGCGGCTCTCATCAATCAGACTAAAAAGCGCTGGGGCGTGGTACGGCTCGAGCAGCCCCAACTCCAGTGTTTCGTCAACCGGCAGGCGGAACATGTCTTCTCCAAGCAGCGAGCTCTCGCAAGCTGCGCGTGAAGTACGGTGAGTTTGTGGAAGGCTCAGGGCGCCCTCCAGGGCCGCCCGTGAAGGAACTGAAGCGGATTCTTGTGGAGCCATTGCTCGTGCAGGGAGGGCTCCAAGGACGCAAGCGCGCTACGGACGATGCCCACGTCCCGTGCGACCTCAGCACCATGCAGCGTGCCGTCAATCCATGTGATGAGGTTCCACGGCGTGTCCATTGCGAACAAGAAGGCTTGCGGCAACGTTTCCAGGATGCGTGCCAGCCGCACTGCCCGCTCGGACGGCCCGGTGCCGGGCATCGCATGGTCGCAGATCATGCTCCATGGCCCACAGTCCAGATACAGGTACTCGTTTTCCTGGATGCGATGGATGTTGTCGTGCAGGAAGCCTGCATGCGCCACGTCAACGACCGCACGTGACCTGCGTGTTGCTACAAAGAGCGCATTGAAGAGTTCGCCGAAGTCGTCCTGCATTCCCGGCCGCGCGCAGTGAACCACCGTGGGCAACCCGCGAGAGGCGGCAAGGTCTAGGTAGCCCTGCTGGATGAATGTCGCAATTGAGGCTCCCTGCGCATAGGGATGCCACTTGAGGCCGCAAATGAATGGAAGCATGTCCTCATATGCGCGCTCGAAATCTTTTGCGGACTGACTGGGATCCACGAAAAGTACAGGCAGCGGCAAGCTTTGGGATTTCCCGTCGTCAATGTCGTGCAATGGCCTGGTCTGATGCGCCCCGCACGCAGCGACGATGAACCTGTTGCGAGTCCAATAAATGTCGCCATCTCGTCCCCCTTCAGCATCCAACCTCCGCCCTCGAGAGGATTCATAGATGGGCATGGCGAAGACAGCAGCGGCAAACAGCTTCGCGCCAGGAAGGAGGTCTCCCCAGTGGATCGTGCTACACAACTCCGCCCATTGCGAGAGGGACTGTCGGTACTCCACCCGGCGTCCACTCGCGTGAACGAGGTGCTCGACGCCGATATGCTCGTGAACGCTGACGACCGCACGAGTCTTCTGGAGCTTTTCCAGCAATTCGTTTCGCAGAAGACCAGCGGGCTGACCGGGATAGGCAGCAAACACGCGAACACCCCTTTACTTCTCACCGGAGTATTTGACTCCGAATAGAATGGTCTGGTTGGCCTTCGCGAAGCAGACGCCACAGCAAGCCGCAGGGCGCTCGGGCTCAAGCATTCGCCCTATGAGTTCTCCCGCAGGCTCTTGCTCCAGTCTGGCGATACACTCCTGCTCACCGCACAATCCCATGATGGCGGTCCGCCCCTCGGCCAGCAGCCCAGATAGGTGAGCGAACACTTCTACCTCCACGAGCTGTCCCCGCATTCGCTCGCGGTTAACGCGCCAGAGTTCCTCGTGTGCCTGCTCCAGCAACCCCGACGGATGCGATAGGAACTGCTCTAGAGGAAGCTGCTTCACGGTCTTATCGGGACCCAGGCGCACAGAAGCGCGGTGCTCTTCCATCTCCCTGGGCCCTACAAGCAGGTGGGCTGGCGCACCAAGTGCTTGCGCGTACTCCTGCCGCGCCTGAAACGAGCGGGCGTCCATGAATGCTCTGGCTCGGACTCCCGCCTGGCCAAGCACTTCAACGAGTCTCTCTGCCTCTCGGACGAGCAACACATCATCCGAGCGGGTTGGGAGCACGGCTACCTGGATGGGAGCCACCGCCGGGGCATGGATGGGCGCTCGTTCCCGGAAGCAGTGACCGAGCATCGCGAGCACCAACCTTCCGGAAAAAGCGAAGTTTGCCATTGCGGGATAGAGCCCATCGGGTGCACGGACATCGAACACCCGGCTGAAACGATCGCCAAGGTCGTAGATAGAGGTGAGCACGGTAATCCGGCCAGAGGGCATCACCGTAATTCCCTCCAACCGCCGGTGCGCATACTCGTTCAGACGCCTGTTGACCTTGACGCGCTCGACACCAATAACTGGCAGACAAAGCTGGGAGCAAAAGGCATAGGTCGCTCTATTGAGCGCGGCGAGCTCGCCGTTGACATCGCCAACGAGTGCTGCATGCGCCTCGAAGAAGGGCCAGACCACGCGCTCCTTCCACAGGGGCGCGGTCTTGCCTGTCTCATAGCGCCCTACCGCCCTGACAGACTGGACGCGGTAGGGCATTGGACGGCCCTGCTTGCACCAATTCGAGAAGATAGCGCAAAGCTGGGCCTCAACGGTGGACTTGATGATCTGCTCCCCATCACATGGGGCGGGGCGCGCCAAGTAGACCCGGTCGAGGAAACTCTTGATGTGCTCGGCTTGTCGCTGAAAGTCTTTGGTCGAGACGAATGCCGGTAAACCTAGCTCTTCATACCCCAGACGTTCCAAGTGCTCTGCCGCGGTGCGGACGACTGCCCCGGCGAGACGATAGCCATGGGGAAACCATGTGCTGGCGCCACGGGTCGGATAGGTGGGATCCAGCAGTTCAGCCGCGACCATCCCGGTACTGCGCCATTCTTCGAAGCCCGGAGCGCTCATTCGACGCTCTTTTCAACAAGGGTGATCTCACAGTCAAGCGCGGCAGCGGAGATGGAGGCACGCGCGCCCAAGGGAAACGTGAGAATGGGATCGGTATGGCCCAGGTCGACGTCCGCGATGATGGGAAAGCCGTATCGCTCCGTCAGAGTCAGGACCACGTCCCGCAGGGTCACGCCTTCCACCGGAAAGGCATCGGGACAGCGACCAACAATCATCCCCGTCACCCCCTCGAATGCGTTTGATTGGACCAGATGGGTCAACGATCGCTCCAGCTGCGGTAAGAAGGCTTCGCTTCCCGTTGCTTCCCACAAGAGGATGGCATCCTGGAACCGTGGCTCCCACGGCGTTCCAAGCAGACCATTGAGTGTGGCGAGGTTTCCTCCCATCAGGACGCCTTCGGCAGCGCCTTCGCGCCAAGCCTGCCAGCCTGAGGAGGGGCGAAGTGCGCGCCGGAGTTGAGATTGACTCCCAGCCCAATCAAGCCGCTCGGCGGTCCAGCCCGCCGGAGGCCGGAGTCTAAGTGGAACACGCTCTCCATGCACCACCGAACGAAACGCCTCAACGGTTTCCGCGAACGGTCCGCCCGGCTCCCCCCATTGCGGTAGTAGGGCCGGGCCATGCAAGGTGACCAAGCCACACATATGTTGGATTGCCATTAACAATATGCTGGCATCACTATAGCCACAATATATTTTCGGATGGGCGGCGAGAAGCTCCCAATCCAGGAAGGAGAGTATCCGATTGGAGTTGTAGCCTCCTACCGCCATCATGATTACGTGGATATCCGGTTCGAGCGCGAGGCGATGAAGTTCGCGGGCCGCAGCTTCGGGCGATAGAGCAGCATAGCCCTGTTTGGAATTGGCAGCGGGAGGAACCACGACACGGCAGTCCATCTCCTGGGCGAGCGAGCGGAGGGCAACCTCGGCACGAGCGGGATACTGCGCCAACGCAGGGGCAGATGGGCTGAAGATGGCAATGCAGCCACCATGAGGCGGCAGCGCGGGTGGCTTTCGCCTCGTGACGAAGAGGGACTGCCCGCGACGCCACTTATCGAGCTCTTCCCGGGCCGTCATTTGAGTTCCCCCGTTGCCAGCAGCAACGCGTCCTCGGAAATGTAGAAGAACTCCGCCTTGCCTTGACGGAACTGGTTCTTCGCGTCGAGGTAACGAATGCCCGCGACGCACTCCAGAACATCCGGCTGAGCCACGGCCAACAAAGCACCGCCAGGGGTGCGAAATACAGTAGCGTTGGTCTCAAACCACCAAGGCTCCTCGGTACGCACGGCCGCAAGGCCGAAGTAGGTGAGGAATTGCTCGATTAATTCTTGCCCACGAGGGGCGGCATCGGAATGGCGGAGGTCCAGGCCATTGATGCAATGAACATCCTCCCATCCACAGGCACCATGGGCCTGGGTGAATGGAGCGCAGGCGAAGTCGGTTGAGTATACGCCACCAGGCAGTTGCCGATAACTGCGCGTCTGCTTGGACAGGAACGGTATGGCCTGCAGGCAACCACCTGCCAGAGGGAGTATGCCGTGCTTGTGATGGGAACGGCCGTCGCTTACCACGGTTGGTACGACTGCATCGCGGAAGTGGCGGAAGAATGGCTTCGCCACTTCGGTCGGGATCACGAACGGGAACTGTGAGGGGAAAAGCTGTCTACCCGCCAATAGGGAGGCAGTGGCATCGAGCACAAGCCGCAGTGCCTTCATGCTGGGCCCTGGGAGATAATGCAGCCCCGGCACCGGGTATTCGTCACTCAGGATACCGCGGAGACGAAGCCTTTCACGTAGATCGCTCATGACAATGCCGCAACTCTACCTCGCGCCAGGAGGGTCGTCATCACTGCGCCCGCGCCGCGTACTCAGGGCCTCAGGGGTCCACGGGCATTGACTCCTCACGAGAACAGCTTGACGAGAAATGGTTCACCAACGCCTGACGCCCATCAATGCCATGAACAGCATCCAGACGCAGCCCGACTAGCTCACCGTGAAGGGCCCCCGCCACTGAGTGGAGCACCTCCCTCGCGGGCCCCTCGTTGACAGAGCGAGCCCGTTTGCCTTCCGACAGTCCGCAGCCCCCACGTGCCATTGACACGATCTCCGGCTATTCTGGGAGCGCACCATCTTCTCACAAAAGGGGAATTCATGCATATGGACATCATGGTGGGTCTACTGACAGTGGGACTGCTGACGGGCTGTGGCGTCGAGGAACCCGACACCGCCGGACTCGAACCGGAAGCCCAGGCCATCCCCTGTCGTGACATCACCGGCCGGGACTACGTCATCACATACTACGCGGAGCCCGCGAAGGTCACCAAGGTCGGTGAACTCCAGTGCGGCTGCAGCACGCCGGAGAGAGTCCTCACCGGAACGCAGACGGCCCACTACGAGAAGGTCTACGGCTGCTTCGCGATGTAGTGATGCGGCCTCGCCCTACCTGACACGGCGGAACGGCGCGCGAGCAAAGCGAACCTCGCTGCTCGCGCGCCTGCGCAGACGCCGTCGGTGACTCAGTGCGAGCGGTAGCAGTACCGCCCCGGGTCACCCTGCGTGCAATCCTCGGGACAGGTCCGGGCCGTCTCCCCAGGGCAGCACGCGCCGTTTCCACAGAACTCGCCACGTGGGCAATCAAGGGGACAGCTCAACCGCTCGCCGATTTCGCAGACACCATCTCCACAGACCGCGAGCGTGGCTTCCGACGTGTCGAGCGCCTCATCCTGCGCGCCCTCCGAATCCATGGCGCCAACGCCACAGCCCACGGCCACTCCCACCATCAGGGCCAGCACAACATTCCAAGCTGCCTTCATGGGACGCTCCTTGCTCGAGTTGCACGATGAAAGGGATGCGCCCGAATGCTCGCACGGTTGAGCTAGCGCAAAAGATGCGCCGCGTTGGCCCCGTGCATCACCCTTCGAATCCGTGTATCTACGGGCTCCAAGTTTGCCAAGTTCCCGACGTTTTCCGGACCTCGCTCGGAGGAGCTCGCCATGCTGGACCGCCCCATGTACCTCAAGCCAAACGTCGCCATCGAGCCGCTCTACAATCAGTGGTACGCGTGGTGGTACCTGCTGTCTCCGGCGACGGCCCCGCTGTTCGTGACGAACCTGCACCAGAAGCTGATGCAGTCCTTCGTGGCGAACCCAGACGTGCACGTGGCGGCCCTGAAGAACCCGATGCTGATGGGAGGCCCGTTCATCAACCACCCGGCGGCGAAGGCCCCGCGCGTGAAGGAGCTCCTGGAGCGGACGCAGAAGGAGCAGGCCAACATGCTCGCGTACACCAAGGCGGTGGCCGAGCTGGAGCAGCTCATGGCGCCCAACAACGGCGGCTCCCTGGAGGGCCTCTACGCCAAGGTGCCCGACATCCTCCGCGGCTACGTGGAACTCACGTACGACCTGAGCAACCGCGCCAGCGCGCGGTACATCGAGCCGCTCCTGTACCGCAGCCCCTTCCACAAGGAGTCCTCGCAGAGCGTGACGCTCATGCAGGTGGACGGCGACTGGCGGCCCTACATCTTCAGCACGCCCCGCCTGGAGGAGGACACGCCCCTGTGGCTGCGCGTCCCCTACAAGCACGAAGGCCTGGACGCCCTCTTCCGCATGCGCCACACGCCGGGCTCGCCCGGACAGGTCGCGGAGATGCTCGGCGTGCCCGCCTCCGCCGCGGACGCCTTCGCCGCGCTCTTCACCGACGTCGAGCCCCGCCGCACGGAGCGCTACACCGGTGAGGGCGTGCGCGTGCGCTACTTCGGCCACGCCTGCGTGCTGCTGGAGACGAAGGACGTCAGCATCCTCACCGACCCCGTCATCAGCTACGAGTTCCCCACGGACCTCCCCCGCTTCACCCACTCCGACCTGCCTGAGCGCATCGACTACGTGGTCCTCACGCACGGCCACGCAGACCACCTGATGATGGAGACGCTCATCCAGCTGCGGCACCGGGTGGGCTGCATCATCGTCCCGCGCAACAACGGCAACTCGCTTGCGGACCCGTCGCTGCGGCTGATGCTCCACCACAACGGCTTCAAGAACGTGGTGGAGATTGACGACCTCCAGGAGATTCCCGTGCCGGGCGGCTCCATCACCGGCCTGCCCTTCCTGGGCGAGCACAGCGACCTGGCCATCCAGGCCAAGACGGCGCACCTGGTGCGCCTGGGCGGCAAGTCCATGCTGATGGCCGCGGACTCCAACGCCATCGAGCCGCGCATGTACCAGCACCTGCGCGACATCGTCGGCACCATAGACGTGCTGTTCCTCGGCATGGAGTGCGAAGGCGGCCCGATGAGCTGGATGTACGGCCCGCTGCTGTGCAATCCCCTGCCCCGAAAGATGGACCAGGCCCGCCGGCTCAACGGCTCCGACAGCGCTCGCGCCATCGAAATCACCAACTACCTGTCGCCCAAGGAGGTCTACGTCTACGCCATGGGCCAGGAGCCGTGGCTGCGCCACGTGATGATCCTCGTCTACGACGACAAGGCCCCGCAGATTGTCGAGTCGAACAAGTTCCTGGAGCACTGCCGCACGAAGGGCATCCAGGCCGAGCGCCCCTACGTGAAGATGGAGCGCATCCTCGCTTGAGTCCGCGCCTCCGTCCCCCCGAGGTGCGCGGACATTCCGCCACCTCGGTGACGGGCTTCACGCCGCCGCGGCGGCGTCGAGCAGGCCCCGCTTTCGCAGCGTCTCCAAAACACGCCACAGGCCCGCCTCCACGGTGTCCACATCCGAGCGGACGGTGACGTCGGGCGCGTCAGGCGCCTCATAGGGGTCCGACACGCCGGTGAAGTGCGCCAGCTCGCCGGCCAGCGCCTTCTTGTAGAGCCCCTTCACGTCCCTGGCGATGAGCACGTCCAGAGGCGCCTGGACAAAGATTTCCACGAAGGGGATGCCCGCCTCCTCGGCCAGCCGGCGCACCTCGGCGCGCGAGCTCGCATAGGGCGAGATGGCCGCGGCGATGACGCCCACCCCGTGCTTCGCCAGCAGCCGGGCCACATGACCGATGCGGCGCACGTTCTCCTCGCGGTCCTCGCGGGTGAAGCCCAGGCCGCGGGACAGCCAGGTGCGCACCTCATCCCCGTCCAGCACCTCCACGGGCATCGACGAGGCCAGGTGCGCACGCAGGGCACGGGACAAGGTGCTCTTGCCCGCACCTGACAGACCTGTCAGCCAGAGTATGAAGCCCGCGGAACGCCCCATTGTGACTCCAGAATGACGCCCCTGAGCGTCCCCGAAACGCTAACACGCCACGCGGCCTCCGGGACTTGACCCGTTTTCCGTGGCCATGCGACAGAGCCTTCACGTCATGCAAAGCGCGTCCAACTCGAGCCCTCATGCCCCCGACCGCTGGTTCCCCACCCGGAAGCCGTTGACGGACCCGCGACTGCGGCTGTTCTGTCTGCCGTACGCCGGTGGCAGCGTGGCCATCTACAACCAGTGGAGCCAGGGCCTGCCGGCGGGTGTGGAGCTGTGCCCCCTCCAGCTCCCCGGGCGCGAGCGCCGCCTGTCGGAGAAGCCCATCGGCAGCCTGCCTGCCCTGGTGGACGCGCTGCTGCCCGCCATCGCGCCGCTGCTGGACCGGCCCTTCGCCTTCTTCGGCTACAGCATGGGCGCTCGCATCTCTCTGGAGCTCGCCAGGCGCCTCCAGGCCCGCAATGGCCCGCGCCCCGTGGGCCTGTTCCTGGGGGCCGCCGGGCCGCCGTCCGTCAACACCCGCGAGCCCATCCACCACCTGCCCGAACCGGAGTTCATCGCGCAGCTGCGGCGCTACGACGGCACGCCCGAGGAGATCTTCCAGCACCGCGAGCTGCTGGAGCTGGTGCTGCCCATGCTGCGCGCCGACTTCGGCATCGCCTTCACGGAGGACGGCCCCCAGCCCGCGAAGCTGGAGGTCCCCATCTCCGTCGTCGGCTCGCCCGAGGACAAGCACGTCCCCACCGCGAACCTGGAGCGCTGGCGCGACGAGACGCGAAGCGAGGACGTCCGCGTCCGCCTCTTCCCCGGCGGCCACTTCTTCATCAAGTCGCAGCGGGACGCCCTCCTCGCGCACATCAGCGAGGACCTGAACCGGTGGATGGGCCGCGCGCCCTGAGCCCGCCGTCTACGCCGCCTGGAACCGGGGCGGCGTGTCCCCGGCCAGCGGCACGGTGAACTGCCAGCGCACCGTCAGCGGCTGCCCACGGGGCCGGTTCACCGCCACCGCCGCCTGGTGCCGCTCCGACGGGCGCAACTGAACGAACTGCCACGCCTCCGGCACGTCTTGCATCCGCGGGTCGAAGGAGATGCGCGGCGCCTGTCCCGGCTCCAGGTGGAAGGCGAACTGGTCCAGCGGCAGCGACAGCCCCGCGCCACGCGCCTTGATGTAGGACTCCTTCAGCGTCCAGTACTCGAAGAAGCGCTCCCGGTGCCGCTCCGACGGCAGGGCCTTCAGCGCCGCCACTTCCGAGGCGGCGAAGTAGTGGTCGGCGATCTCCACCGTCTCCCCCTTCCGCTGCGCGTCCTCCACGTCCGCGCCCAGCTCCGCGTCCCAGCCCACCGCCACCAGCGCCATGCCGTCCGTATGGGACAGGTTGAAGCGCAGCTTCGGGCCCCACTCGCCCCGCACCACCGGCCGGCCGTACGTGTTGGTGTCGAAGGCCCAGGCCTCCGGCGCCACCGGCGCGTAGCGCGACAGCGTCAGCCGCACCAGCGCATGGCTCACCAGGTACTGACGCTGGTGCCGCTCGAAGCGGAAGCGCTGCTGCTTGTCGCGCTCCTTCGCGTCCAGCAGCGCCCAGTAGGCATCCAGGAGGCGCCGGTCGTCGATGCGCTCGGGCTCGACAATCCATACATGGACCTCATCCGGACGCAGCGCGAGGGGCTGGAAGTCTGTCGGCATGCCCCCTTTCTACCACCGCCGCCTGCTCGCTCCTGCGTGCTTCTGCGTGGCATGGCCACTGATGGCCACTGTCTCTGACCCCCGAGGCAGTTGGCACACGCCGTTGCCCCCGCCAACCTTTCGCTCGCTCGTGTTGGGGTTCGCTGCGGCAGGTGGGGTCGCGACAAGGGCGGCTCGTGGCGTGATGGGGGGCAGGGACGGATGGAGCTCTTTCCAATTCAGTTACTCTTCATCGTGGTTCTGATGAACCGCTATGTCCTCGGGCCATTGCTACGGCGCCTGAAGGGGCGGCAGTTCGACAGAGTCGACGACACCTACCTGCCACGAGTCGCCATCGTCATCCCGCTGTTCAACGAAGGCGAAGGCATCTACCACGGTGTTCGCAGTCTCCTGGAGCAGGACTATCCCAGCCACCTGCTGCAAATCGTGGTGGTGGATGACTGCTCCAAGGACGACAGCTACGCCTGGGCACTGAAGGCGGCGGAGGGAAATCCCAACGTCATCGTCATGCGCAACCCGGAGAACATGGGCAAGCGCAAGGGCATCAACCGCGGGGTGAAGGCCGCTACGGATGCGGAAATCATCGTGTCGGTGGACTCGGACGTCATCGTCGACAAGGCCGCCGTCCGCCAGCTGGTGCGCCGCTTCGTCAGCCCGCGCATCGCCGCGGTGGGCGGCCGCACCTACGTGACGAACCGTCATCAGAACTGGATGACGCGGATGATTGAAATCAAGTTCCACTTCGCCCAGGAGTGGCTCAAGGACCTGGAGCGCAGCTTCCGCCAGGTGATGTGCCTGTCGGGCTGCCTCACCGCGTACCGCCGCCACGTGCTGCTGGAGCTGGAGCCCATCCTCGAGGCGCGCGCCATCGCGGGCATCCCCATCAAGTACGGCGAGGACCGGTTCCTCACGCGGCAGATCGTCAAGCACGACTACGAGACGGTCTACACGCTGGACGCCTTTTGCTTCACCGCCGCGCCGTCGACGCTGGCCGGGTACTTCTCCCAGCAGCTCCGGTGGCGCCGCTCCAACCTGGTGGACCTGCTGGGCGGCCTGTCACACGCCTGGCGGCTCCACCCGGTCGTGGCGGTCCACTACGTGTCGCAGCTCGCGCTGCTCCTCTCCTACCCGCTGGTCATCGTGCACAACGTCCTGACCGGCGAGTTCTGGGACATCCTTGCCTTCCACTTCCTGGTCATCGGATTGCTGGGGGTCATCTATCGAATCGAAACACGGCACCTCCCCGCGGACCGACGAGTCCACGGCGCCAGCTTCCTGCCCATGGCCCTGCTGATGCCGGTGACGTACGCGCTCTTCACACCGCTGGCACTGCTGACGCTGGACTCGGGGAGCTGGGAGACACGGGGCAGCGCCAACACCGCTCCCGAGACGTCGCCGGCCGACTCCGGGGGCCGCTTTCCTCCCACCCATGCTGGTGAGGGCACTACGCCATGAACCAACGCGTCGCCAATCGCGTCAACAGCATCGCCGTCTCCGCCTACAAGTTCATCGGTTCCCTGCTGCTCGCGCTCATCATGCTCGGGCTGGTGTCCTTCCTGTCCGTTCAGGGCTTCTTCCTGGTGAGCCGCAGCTGGGTGACACCCACGGTCATCTCGCCGACGGACCCACAGATTCTCACGCTCAATACGCAGGTGGCCGCGCAGACGTCCGCGCGCGACCACGTGTTGTCGGACCGGCGGTCGGTGGAGAACCGCATCTCCGACGCCGAGCGCACCGTCGCCGCGGAGCGCGCGTTCCAGCAGCGCTTCCTCGTCGCCCTGCGCGGCGAGCGCGACGCCAAGGACCGGGTGGCACGGCGGCTGTCGTTGCTGCGCCGTGAGTACAGCACCGCCCGGGCGGAGATTCTCCAATCCAACCGTGCCTTCGCCGGACTGGCGCGCACGCGCACCGACGCGCTGTACGACGCGCGCATGATGGAGCAGGAGGAGAAGCTCACCATCAACCACCATCTGGCGCAGCTGGCGCAGAGCAACCTGTCACTGGCGCAGTCCTCGGCGGACCTGGAGACGCGGCTGGATTCGCTCCAGCGGGAGATTGCCGGCCTCTCGGCGGTGCAGTCCGGGATGGGCAAGAACGAGACGCCCCAGGGCATGACGTCCGACGTGCTGCTGCTGGAGCGCGAGTACACGCACTCCGTCCTGGAGCAGGCCCGCGCGGAGGCGACGCTGAAGAGCCTCCAGACGGACCTGGCCGCCCTGGACGAGGTGGCCCTGCGCTACGACACGCTGATTGCGTCGCTGCGTGCGTCGCCGTACCTCAAGGCTATCGAGAGGGACCTCACGGTCGCATTCGTCCCGTACGAGAACATCCCGAACGCCGAGCAGGGCACGCCGCTGTACTCGTGCGCGGCCAAGGTCCTCTGGTGCCATGAGGTGGGTGTCATCGGGCGCGTGCTCGAGGGTGAGGTGTCCCTCAAGCACCCCATCCGCCAGTACATGCTCCGCGGCGTCATGGTGGAGGTCCAACTGACGGACGCGCCCTCCGCCCGGGAAGACCTGCTCCACCTGGGCCGGCCGCCGCTGCTGCTGTGAGTCCCACCACCCTTTGACTGGAGACGGCCTCGGAGCCGGAGACACTCGACCATGCGGATGACCGTCACTTGTGGCGCATTGCTGTCACTTGCCGCGCGCCTGGCGCTGGCCCAGCCGGCGCCTCCTCCCGCGGGAGAACTCACGTCCCAGTCCAGCGAGGACCGGGCCGCCGGCTACTGCGACTTCGTCCGCGGCGTAGGCGGCGCGGAGGCCGCGCTCGAACTGGCGCCCGAGCTGTTCGGGGCCTTCGGCGTGGTCAACGCGGGCGAAGCCAGCGGTGGCGCCGGTACCACGCCGCTGGGTGAGCCCACCCCGCGTGTGACGGCGGGGTTGATGTACGACCTCGTGGGCCTCTACCGCGGCCGGGCCATCCACAAGCGCGCGGAGGCGGACTGCCGCCGTCAGCGGGCGATGATTGTGCTGGAGTCCGCCATCCGCCAAGGCAACGGCCTGGGCGAACAGGCCGCGCTGGAGGCTCGAGCTCGCGTTCTGGAGGAGGCGCTGCCCCACGCCGAGGCGCTGCTCACGTCGCTTCGCAACGACATGAAGCAAGGCCTGGTGACGCTGGAGGAGCTGAACGCGGTGCAGGTCCGGCTGGATGGGCTGCGACAGCTCTCCAGCAACACACAGATTGCTCGCGAGCGGCTGGCGGCACGGCCTCGGATTCAAGAAGGTCAGCGGCTGGAGAGTGTGCTGAACGAGCTGCGAGCCGCGGATGACCAGGTCGAGGCGTATGACGGTGCGCTGCGCCGCTCGCGCGCCTGGCGCGTCAGCGTGCGCGGTGGGTACGACGAGCTCATCGACGTCGACCAGAACCTGCCCCTCTTCGGGCAGCTCACGCTGTCCTACAATCTGGGCCACCTGTGGCAGGGCTCGGCCAACGCACGGGCGAGGGAGGGCCGCCGTCGCGCGACGCTCGACGACGTGTCGGGTGTGCCCCAGCGGGTCAACGAGCTGGTCGCCGAGCTGCGCACCGTCCACCGCACCGAGGAGGGCCGGCTGCGTGAGGTGAGCACCCTGGTGTCGGACCTGGAAGCGCAACTGCAGTCCATGGACGCGCTCCAGACGCGAGAGATTCGCCGCTTCCGCGGCTACCTGATGATGGAACTCACCCGCCTGCGCGCGGAACAGGCCTATTTGCGTGCCCATGTGGAATCGCTTCAGTCCTTCCTGGGTGCCCGGTCACCGTGACACCGCGCCGGCTGCTCGTGGACTGCGGCGTCCTGGCCGCGCTGCTGGGCGCCGGCGCCAGTCCAGCGAATGAAGGCTGGGATGGCGGTGTGGCGTCACGGCTCGCTCCGAGGGAATGGGGTGAGCCGCGCCGCATAGAGGCGCCCCGGAAGAAAGGCAGGCACATGCTGACGCGCGTCCCGTTGTCCCGACTGAAGGTCACTGAAGGAAGCCTGGAGCCCGGCCCCGGCGAGCAGTTCCTCGTCGACGGGCCGCGCATGCGCGCCATCGTTCCTGGAAGCACGACGAGCAACGTGGCGCTGCGCTTCACCCTTCTAGGCCCCACTGAGCGCCAGGTGGCCTTGTCTTCGGGGGAGCAGCGCCAGCAGGTGGGTCTCAAGCTCTTCGCGGTGGATGCCTGCAACGTGCTGTACGCGATGTGGCGGCTGTCCCCCAAGCCGGGCATCGTCGTCAACTTCAAGCGCAACCCGGGACAGCACACCAGCCGCGAGTGCGGAAACCGGGGCTACACCATCCTGCGCCCCGAGCAGCACGTCCGGCTCGAAGCGCCCTCGACAGGGGAGCCCCACACGCTGCGGGCCCAGCTCGACGGCAAGGTCCTCCGCGTCTGGGCGGACGACACGCTCGCGTGGACGGGCGAAGTGCCCGAAGAGGCGCTCGCGCCGGAGGCCCCGGTGGGCCTGCGCTCGGACAATGTCCGGCTGAGTCTTCAGCTCTCCACGCCGCCGCCCTGAAGTGTGCGGACGTTCCGCGCCAGCTCACAGAACGCCCACGGTCGATTAGGGAGGCGAGCCAGGGGCACACCGTCACCGGATCCGCGCTTGCGTCGTTCCCCTGAGCGCCACGGCAACCGCGCGGCGCCCAGGGGACACGGCACTACAGCTGAGGCTGCGGGTCCGCCGCCGGCGTCTGGGGCTTCTCCTGCTCACGCTCTGGCAGCAGCTCCGCGCAGAGCGTGGACGTGTTCTGCGTGCACACGCCCCCCGCGTCCAGGTCGAACTGCCAACGGTGGCGCGGGCACACCAGGTAGCGCCCCTCCTCCACCCAGCCCTCGGACAGGTCGGCGCCCTGGTGGGGGCAGAAGCGCTGGATGGAGAAGCGCCGCCCACCAGCCTCCACCACCGTTCGCTCCCGCTGGGACTCGGTGGAGCGGATGCCCTCGCAGAACTCGCGCATGTCCTCGACTTCCACCCCCAGGAAGCCGTGCAGCACCGGCTCATACACGTCCGGGTTGCGGCTCAGGCGCAGGCGGAACGACAGCAGGAAGTCCTCCCACGTGAGCTTGCGGTCCAACACGCGCCCCACGTCGGCCGCGCTCGTCTTCAGCGTGTAGCGGACCTCTTCCTGGATGTCCGCCACCACGTGGACACGGCGCGCCTTGAAGTCCACGCGCAAGAGCTGCTCCGGAAGCTCCGTCAGCTCCACGTAGAGCGGCATGCCCACGCGCTCGTTCAGGTCGAGGAGGTCCAGCTTGCGCTGCAGCTCCACGCGCAGCCGCTCGTGAATCTCCGCCACCTCCGCGACGAGCAGGTTGCGCCGCCGCTCGCGGAACACGGACTCCTGCCGCTTCGCGTAGTCGTGCAGGTACACCTTCAGGTTCTCCGGCGTCACCCGCTCGGCCACCTGCGAGACGAACTCCAGCGACTTCGCGTCCAGCACGTCCCCGGGCATCGGCTCCAGGTAGCGCGTCTTCCCCTGGGGCAGGCGCTGCCGCAGGAAGGCGAAGAGCTGCGTCGCGTTCGGGAAGATGTTCACCTTCTCGAAATTGAGGTGGAACTGCGCCGGGTCCAGGAAGGCCGCGGGCCCGGCCGCCGCGATGTACGCCCGCGGATGAATCACCTCGAGCGTGCGCGCCACCGCCTCGAACTTGCTCTCCCGCTTCTTCAGCGAGATGGCCGCGTAGGTCTCCGCCGGGTACTCGTAGCAGGTGGGGTGCCAGATGGCCCCGGAGAACTGCGCGGAGAACACGTCGATGGGCCCCTCCTCCGCGACGATGCGCCCCATCCGGTCATGGAGCTTGCAGTCGTTGATGTTGAGGAAGCACTGCCCGTCACCGCGCACCATCACCGCGGAGTCACGGTTGGTCCCCTGCTCCGACACGAACAACTTCACGTAGCCGCCCTTGATGGGGACCTCGTGGCCGTCCTCGCAGGCGATGACCTGCTTGCAGCCATACCTGGCGAACACGTCCTGCAACTCGGAGCGGTGGAAGCGCGGCACCAGCACCGTGAAGTCCCGCTGGCGGATGGTGGCCAGGAACTCCGGGTCGAAGTGGTCCTTGTGCTCGTGGCTGACGTAGAGGTAGCGCTCCTTGCCGGGCGTCTCCAGCTTCTCCCGCACGCGCGGCGCCAGGTGGTGGTTGCACGGCAGCTGCATCCACGCCGAGTCGAATGCCCCGCGGGACGACAGCCACGGGTCCATGACGACAATGGCCCCCGCCGTCTCCACGACGAACCCGGCGTGGCCCAGGAAAGTAATGTGCATGGGAAGTCTTCCTCTCTGACAGCCAGTGGGCCGGCCTGAGCGCCGAGCCCCGACGAAACAGGGCTGCCGGCGGCTGGCTGGCGCGTCGACGCCCGCAAGGTGGGGAGGCCGAAGCCACACTCGCCACCCGCCCGGGAGGTGGACCTTCCCGTCCATGGACGCACGAAGGGCGCGGAGGACCTCGTCGGGTCCCCCACGCCCTCGTGGGACTGCGGACTTCTGTTCAGGCGCGCCTCCGAGCAGCGGGCGCGCCAGGCATCAGCAGCTCACTGCTCCGGCGCGATTTCGCGCACGGACAGCCACTTGAAGTCCACGTCGTCGGTGCTGTCCCAACGGAACGTGGCGATGGGGCCGCCCCACGTGAGCGGAATCGCGCCATCCGCGCCGCCACAGTGCTCGGCGTCACCGCCCCAGTCACCGGCGTCCACGAAGTCGTAGATCTTCTCCCAGGAGACCTTGTCGGCGTTCTCGTTGAGGTACATCTCCAGGTGCACGGCCTCCTTGCCGTTGACCTGCGTGTTCCGCATCACCGTCTTGAAGCCCACCCAGCGGCCCGTCAGCGGCTCCGTCACCTTCTTGTACGGCGCCTGCTCGTAGGAGACGTGCCACGCCTCCTTCTGGAAACGAGCCCGGCCATCGAAGTGCAGCGCGCCCTTGTAGCTGCTGCCCTCACAGCCCTCGTGGTCGTCGTTGTGCCTCCCGCCACGCGCATACATGTCGAAGTTGTCGGACTCATCGGACGCGGAGTTGAGCTTCACGAAGCCCGTCATCTCGATGTTCTTCCAGTCGTTCGGCGACTGCATGTAGCCACGGCTGGCGAGCACGTCACGGTCATACGTGGCGATCTCTTTCGGCTTGTAGCCGGTGGACGTGAAGACGTTCATGCGCACCTTGTCGCTCTTGAGATTCCAAGAGCCGTCCGAGTTGCGCGTGAGGTCGTCCTGCGGATCGAAGCGACTGTCGGACATCGCGTCGTCGGCCAGGAACCACTGCTCACCGCCGGCGGCAGACGGGTGGATCATCGTCACGCCGAACTTGTCCGCGCCCGACTCGACAGGCTGCTCGGGCTCGGTCGACGGGTCCCCGGGATTGGTCGATGGCCCGTCGGGCGGCGTGGTGGCGACAGGATCATCCGGCGAAGTGTCGGAGTCCCCAGGCTCCGGAGTGCTGGGGGTCTGGCCACCGGGCGTCTGCTCGGACGGAGGGGGAGCAGGCACCTGCGGAGACTGGCCAGGGGGCACGGTATGCCCTGGCGCGTTGGAATCCTCGTTACCAGCTTCATTCCCGCAGCCCGTGATGGCGGCCAGCGCAAAGAGAGCACCACACGTCGAGGAAAGAAAACGATTCCGAGTCAAAATAGCGTCCTTACTGCTTGAGGCATGAGGGTGACGAGTCCCCAGGCGCCTATCGCCTGGAGTTGGCTCGACGCGTCCTTCCGTCGGGAGGAGTAGCTGCCCTCAGGGACGGTGACGCCTGGCTGGTCTCATATCCCCGTGTTTGATTAGTCCAACCGGGACGGTTCCAAACCCGTCGCCTTCAAAACCACTTCCCAAACATTTGGGATGTTTTGGACTGCCCGTATGCCGCCTGGGCTACGGAGAGAGCACGGCCGCATTTTGCCCGGGTCCTTCGGTTTTCTCGATGGAGTGTGGCTGGAATTCCTATTTGCGGAAGGCTCGGATGACTCCTATCTGACGCCCCCATATGGAAACCTTCCCAAGCGTCGGCAGTCCGGGCCTGTGGGCCGGCTTTGTCGCCTTCGTCATCGCGATGCTGGCGCTCGATCTCGGCGTCTTCCACCGCAAAGCCCATGTGGTGAAGTTCAAGGAGGCCCTGGGCTGGAGCGTGTTGTGGGTCAGCCTGGCGCTCGTCTTCGGCGCGGGTGTCTGGTGGAAGTTCGGGCCCGAGCCCGGCCTCCAGTTCATCACCGGCTACCTCATCGAGAAGTCGCTCTCCGTCGACAACATCTTCGTCTTCGTCGTCATCTTCTCGGCGCTGCGAATCCCCGCGCTGTACCAGCACCGGGTCCTCTTCTGGGGCATCCTCAGCGCGCTGGCGCTGCGAGCCATCATGATTTTCGCGGGCGTGGCGATGCTGGCCCGCTTCCACTGGCTCATCTACGTCTTCGGCGGCTTCCTCATCCTCACGGGCGTGAAGCTCTTCCTCCAGCGCAACAAGGAGGACAACCCGGAGGAAGGCGCGCTGATGCGTCTGGCCCGGCGGACCATCCCCTCGACGCCCAACTTCGACGGGCACCACTTCTTCACCGTGGAGAACGGCCGCAAGCTGGCCACGCCGCTGCTGATGGCGCTCCTGCTGGTGGAGGCGTCGGACATCCTCTTCGCGCTCGACTCCATCCCCGCCATCTTCGCCGTGACGACGGACCCCTTCATCGTCTTCACGTCCAACATCTTCGCCATCCTCGGCCTGCGCTCCATGTTCTTCATGATGGCCGGCGCGGTGGAGAAGTTCAGCTACCTGAAGGTGGGCCTCTCCGCGGTGCTCGTCTTCGTCGGCACGAAGATGGCAATCATCGACTTCGTGAAGGTGCCACCCGCGGTGTCCCTGACGGTCATCGGCGGCCTGCTGGGCGCGAGCATCGTCGCGTCGCTCATCAAGTCCCGGAACACGCCCACCGGCGACGCCGACGCGCCCAAGGTCTGAGCCGCACCGCGGCCTCACGCCGCGATCTCAAGCCCACTCCGCGCAGCATGCGGGGTGGGCTTTCTTGCGTCTGGCGCGGCGGTGAAGGCGGAGCCCCAAAAGCAGAAAGGCCGTGAGTCCCGATTCGGACTCACGGCCTTTCTTGAGTGGGCGCAGCAGGGTTTGAACCTGCGACCCCTGCCGTGTGAAGGCAGTGCTCTACCGCTGAGCTATACGCCCTTCTGCTGTCTGCTGCCCGCCGCCGGTGTTGCCAGCGGCGAACGCGGGTGTAGATGCCATTCGCCCGCTCAGGTGTCAACGCATTTTCGACTACAGCGCGCCGAGCTTCTCATCGAGCTCGCGCAGCCGGCGCTTGAGGCCGGACAGCTGCTTGCCCAGGGCCTTGAACTCGCTGCGGGGCGCGAAGTTCAGCGCCTTCATCAGCTCCTCCTGCCCCCGGTCGAGCGCCTGCTTGCCGCGCTGGGCTTTCCCAATGGCGTTGGCAATGGCCATGGCGCGGCGGTCGTCGGCCATGAGCTTCTCCATGGCCTTGCCCGACACGTTGAGGGCCTGCTTCTTCAGATCGTCCTTGATTCCCATGGGGTCTCTCGCTCAGGGCTCGTCGATGAACTGCGTCCGCAGCTCCGCGAAGACGCGGTCGGCGATGCCCTTGTACTTCATGCGTTCGATCAGCGGCTGCAGGTCGCCCTTCATGGAGATGCGGCGCTTGAGCACCGCCTCCACCGGGTCCAGCGTCCCTTCGAGGAGCTGCTTCCAGACGCTGTAGGGCGCGCGGGCCAGGTACACCGGCTCCAGTTCGTCCAGATCGTCCGGATCCGCCAGGACGCGCGCCTTCTCGATGCGGCAGTCACCGGGGACGACGTGCACCACGAAAGCCTTCGCCAGCTTGCCGGGCTCGGCTTCCACCACCGCCCCGAAGTCGCCCTTCCAGCCCTTGCCGGCCATGGCGCACTCGGGATCCTCATTGGTGAGGCGGACCGCTTCGTCCACCCACTCCTTCGACGGGAACTTCGCCATCTGGACTCCTAGCCCCTCCGGAAGATGCTCTTGATACTGGAGAAGAGCCCCCGGTCGTCGCTCCCGCTGCTGCTGGAGCTGGGCACCTGCTGTGAGTGACGCGACGCGACCTCCTGGAGCGCCCGCTTGAGCTGCTCCGGCGTGTCGCGGGTGGCGAGGTCCACCTTGCGCATACCGCTCGCTTCCTCCACCGTCACCTGGAGCAGACACTCCTCGGTGAGGCGGAAGTCGATCTTCCGGCCGGCGGCGGCCGAGGGCACGCGCACCGTGCCCAGATATTCGTTGTCCACCAGCAGGTCACTGTCCCCCTGGTAGATGTCCAGCTCGATGAAGGGCGAGCCCGGCTCCTTGGGAGGAGGCAGGCGGAAGCTCTTCACCATGGGAATCAGCGAGTTCTTCTCGATGATGCGCTTCACGCGCCCGTTGGGCATCGCGTAGCCAATGGGCATGGACAGCGCGTCCAGCAGCGTCACCGCGTCGATGCTGCCCAGCGAGTCGCCCAGCAGCGCCGCGCCCAGGGCCACGCACTCGTCCGGGTGGACGCCCTTGCGCGGCGCCTTGCCGAAGTGCGCCTGGATCTTCTGCTGCACCAGCGGCATGCGGCTCTGGCCGCCCACCAAGATGATCTCGTCGATCTCCGCGCGGGAGATGCCCTTCTCCGCCAGCACGCGGTCGCAGATCTCGAAGGTGCGGTCCACCAGGTCGCCGGTGAGGCTGTTGAGGAACTCGCGCGTCAGGGGGATGCGCATGTCCATCGGCTTGCCCTTGCGCTCGTCGATGAAGGGCAGGTCGATGACGACGTTGGGGATCAGCGTGAGGTCGATCTTCGCCGCCTCCGCCGCGTTCTTGATGCGCTGGAGCGCGATGGGGTTTTCCGTGTTGAGGTCGACCTTGGTCTCCTCCCGGAAGCGCTCCAGCGCGTACTCCATGATGCGGTTGTCGAAGTCCGTCCCGCCCAGGAAGGTGTCACCGCCGGTGGCGAGGACTTCGAAGACATTGCCGGCCAGGTGCAGCACGGACACGTCGAAGGTGCCGCCGCCCAGGTCGTAGACGAGGACCTTCTGATCCAGGCCCCGGTTGAAGCCGTAGGCCAGCGCCGCGGCGGTGGGCTCGTTGACGATGCGCTTCACGTCGAAGCCCGCCAGCCGGCCGGCCTCCTTCACCGCGTTGCGCTGGTTGTCGTTGTAGTAGGCCGGGACGGAGATGACCGCCCCCTCGATGGGGCCGCCCAGGAACTGCTCCGCGATGGTCTTCACCTGGCCCAGCACGAAGCTGGACACATGGGGCAGCGAGTACAGCTTGCCACCCATCATCACCGCGGCGTCCCCGTTGGCGCCCTCGACGATGTCGTACGGGAAGTAGCCCCGGAGCTCCTCCACCGTCTTGGAGTTGTACTTCCGCCCGATGAGCCGCTTGGTCCCCCAGAGCGTGTTCTTCGGGTTGGTGACCATCTGATCCTTGGCCACCCCGCCCACCAGCAGGTCGCCGCGCGCCGACAGCGCCACGACGGAGGGCAGCGTGAGGTTGCCACGATCGGTGGGGACGATCTTCGGGATGCGGTTGCGGACGGACGCCACCAGCGTGTTGGTGGTGCCGAGGTCAATCCCGATGATGCGAGGTCTGTCCGCCATGAAGTGAGGGGGCTCGTGCCAAAAAGACGCCGCCCCTGATTCCACTGTCTATCACGTCGCGCACGGGAGTGCGCGTTTCTGGGCGACGGTGTCAGTCCACCGGGTCCAATCTACCCGGAGGGGGCCCATCCAGCCCCACGGACGCCTCGGGCTCCGCCTCCAGGGTGGACAGGATGCACCGGTCGAACGGTGCGTCCTCCCCGCCGGGCAGTTCCTGGAGGAACCGGGACGGCCGCAGGAGGATCCGCTCCCCGTCCCGGGGCAGCACCGACTGGGGGTACACCAGCGCCAGGGTGTCTCGCGCCCGGGTCAGGGCCACGTAGAACAGCCGCCGCTCCTCTTCCTCCTCCTCAGGCAAGCGCGTGGCCAATGACAGCGGAAACCGCCCGTCCGCCAGCCACAGGACGAAGACGGCCCGCCACTCAAGTCCCTTGGCCTGATGGACGGTGGACAGCGTCAGGCACGCCTCCGGCCCCTCCTCCCTCAAGGCCTCCCCCGCCGCGAACTCCGACACCAGGGCGATCTCCGACAGGAAGCGCGCCACGTCCTCGAAGCGGCCGGCGAACTCCGCCAGCTGGCGGACGTCGTCTTCCCGGTGCTCCTCCTCGGAGAACTCCGCCCGGAGGAAGTCCGCGTAGCCCCCGGCGAGGATGTCCTCGATGAGGCGCCCTGGTGAGGGGGACGCCTCCGGCCGGGTCAACCGCCCCATCAGGTCACCGAAGGCCTGGAATCCCTTCAGCGCCTTGCGTGGCAGGTGCGCGCGGACGTCCGCATGGGCCAGCCCCTCCGCCAGGGGTGTCCCCTCCGGCGATGCGCGCAGAGCGGTCCAGAGGTGCTCGGCCGTCGCCGGTCCCACGCCTGGGACGCGCCGGATGACGCGCTTGAAGGCCAGCTCATCCCCCGGGTTGTTCACCAGCCGGAGGTGGGCCAGCACGTCCTTGATGTGGGACTGCTCGAAGAAGCGGACGCCGGAGCGCACCCGGAACGGGATGCCGCATCGGGTCAACTCCAGTTGGAGCTCCAGCGAGTGATTGTGGGCCCGGTACAGCACGGCCATGGCCTCCAGGGACAGGCCCTGGTCGCGGAGCTCACCGATGCGCTGGGCCACGTAGGCGGCCTGCTCCCCGGCGTCCCGGGCGGGGACGATGAGCGGCTTGACGCCCGGGGACCGTGCCGCCGTCAGCACCTTGGGGAACTGGTTCGTGTTGAGCGCGATGGAGGTGTTGGCCAGCCGCAGGATTTCCGGCGTGGAGCGGTAGTTGCGCGTCAGCGCATGGACGGAGCAGCCCGGGTAGCGTTCAGGGAAGCCGATGATGTTGGTGAAGTCCGCGCCCCGGAAGCTGTAGATGGACTGGCAGTCGTCCCCCACCACCGTGAGGTCCTTGCGCTCTCCGGCGAGCAGATCCACCAGGTCGCCCTGGAGCCGGTTGGTGTCCTGGTACTCGTCCACGAGCACGCAGCGGAAGCGTTCGGTGAGCTGCGCCTTCACGTCCGGGTGATGCGTCAGCAGGCGCTTGAGGTGCACCAGCAGATCATCGAAGTCCATCAGGTGCATCTGCGCCTTGCGCTGCTGGAAGCGCGCGGCGGCGGCGAGCACCTCGGGCGCCAGCGGCAACATCTGCGGCCGGCGGTCCATCAGCACGTGTGACACGGGCTGCTGGAGGTTGGCCGCCAGGGAAACCAGGTCCAACACCAGGTCTGGCCGGGGGAAGCGCTTGTCGCTCTTGAGCCGGCGCTCGGCGATGCACGTCACCATCAAGTCCCGCGCGTCCTCGCGGTCCAGCACGGTGAAGTTCGTGGAGAAACCCAGCACGCCCGCGTACTGGCGCAGCAGCACGTGCGCGGCATGGTGGAAGGTGCCGCCGAGGATGCGCCGCACGTCCACGAAGGCGCCGGCCAGCTCCGCCACTCGGCGCGTCATCTCCCGGGCCGCCTTGTTGGTGAAGGTGAGCAGGAGGATGCCCTCGGGCGGAACACCCCGCTCCAGCATGCGCGCCACCCGGAAGGTCAGCGTGCGCGTCTTGCCGGAGCCCGCGCCGGCAATCACCAACACGGGCCCCTCCCCCGCCTCCACCGCGCGCAACTGCTCCTCGTTGAGGAGCGCGGCATAGTCGATCCGCAGCGAGGGCGTCGCGGCCGGAGCCTGGAGCGTATCGGTGCGGGAGGCCATGGGGACGCAGACTCTAACCGGCCCGGCGCCCCGGGACACCCGGATCAGGGAACCGGCTTGAGCGCGGTCAGCCGCGCGGACGCGGCCTCGCGGACCTGGGGCGACGGATCCCGCTCCCGGGCCACCTCCAGGAGCAGCCGCCCCACCTGCGGCAGCTTCGTCGCCACCGAGTCCAGCGCGGCGGTGCGCTCCTTCACGGCATTCTCCAGGCGGTCACGCACACCGCGGTCCGCGCACGTCTTCACGCCGGGCGTCTGCTCACGTAGCAGCAGCTCCGCGTCCGCCAGCCGCGCGTCCGCCAGCCGCTTGGCGTCCGCCGCCTTGCGCTCGAACTCCGCCAGGTCCTCGGGGAACTCGGTGCTCGCGGACCGGGCGCGGGCAATGGCCGCCACGGCGAAGTTCGCGTTGACGGCCGCCGCGCAGAGCTGCCGCGCCGACGCCAGGGGAACACGCCCTTCGGGCGTCACCGGCTCCTCCTGCGCCACCTCCAGGGACCACAGCGCCAGCTGCCGCGCCGCCACCGCCGCGGAGAAGTGCTGGCGCCGCTCCTCGCGAATCTGCACCCAGCGCCGCAGGATGACTGGATCCGGCACGCCCGACTCGGCGGCGCGCTGGTACTCCGTGGACGCCTGGGCCAACTGGCCGGACAGGTCCAGCAGCACCGCCACCGTGAGGTACATCTCCGCGCTGGTGGCGCGCTCACGGAGGGCGTCCAGGCGTGAGGACACCTCGTACTCCGCCACCGGCTTGGGCAGCGCCGCCAGCACCGTGCGCAGGGACTCCAGGGCGTGCTGACGGATCAGCGGGTTGCGCGCCGCGCGCAGGCTCTCCAGCAGCGGATCCAACACGCGCACCGACACGTGCTGCCCCAGCTCCTCCGCGGCCTGCCAGCGGTCCAGCGCGTCGGGCGCCACCAGCGCGCGGTTCAGGTCCTCCACCCCGCGCAGGTAGTGCCCCACGTGGGCGGCTTGGGCCAGTGGCTCCGGCCGGGCCAGGGCGGCGCGCTCGGCGCGGGCGTGGGCCAGCCGCTCCGGGAAGGCGGTGAGCTTCGGGCCCAGGGGATGGGCCTTCACCCGGGCCTCGGCCTCGTCCACCAAGCCGGAGACGAGCAGGCCTTCCACCTCCAGTTGCAGCAGCAGAACGCGCGCCTCCTCGCGGTGCGTGCCGGCCGGGTGCTCCTTGAGGTACGCGTAGAGCTTGGTCGCGCCGGAGGCCTTGGCCTGCGCGAAGGCTTGAGCATCCAGGCGGGCCTCCACGTCCTGGCGGCGGGGATCATCCGGCGACGCGCGCAGGTACTCCGCCAGCTTGCGCGGATCCTCCGTGGTGGCCAGCTCACGTGCTTCCGCCTCCGCCAGCAGGCGCTTCGCCTCGTCGCGCTGGACGCCGTCCGGGTGCTCCTGGAGGAACTGGCGCCAGCCGGCGACGGTGTCCGTCTCCTTCGCCCCGTTGAAGCGCAGGCCCTCCAACAGCGTCTTCGCCGTGCGCGCCTGGGCCGCGTCGGGGTACGCCTCCAGGAAGCGCTTGTAGGCAATCACCGTGTGCAGGCGCTTCGCTTCCTCGAACTCCAGCTCCTCCAGCCGCGCCTCGGCCGCGTCGGTGTCCGCGTGCGTGGGGTACTCGCGAATGAAGGCGCGATAGCCGTCGATGGTGTCCTTCTTCGCCGCGCGGTCATACGGCGAGGGGATGCAGCCAGTGGCCAGCAATAGGACGGCGAGGGCTCGGCGAAAGGAGGCCATGTCCCTGGAGCAATACCGCACCCGCGCCCACCCGGAAACCCAAGCGCGGACGGACGGTCGCCTGGGTAGGTTTTTTGACGACACAGCTTCCCGGGCGGACCATGTCCCCCAGGACGCTACAGGGAGGTCGCACCATGAGGACAGTCACGCTGATGGGAATCCTCGCCATGCTGGCGACCGGCTGCGCCACCACGGGCGCGCCGCTGGAGCCATGGCTGGACTCCTACAGTCTTCGCTACCGCTCCGCCTCCCCGCCCGCCTTCCCGCGCGAGTCCCTTTCCAAGCAGGTGGCCACCGCGAACCGCGAGGCGCCCGCGGCGCGTCCCGGCACGGTGGCCGCCCGCCCGGCCAAGGCGCCGGGTGGCAAGTCCCGCGCGACGCCGGCCCGGGCCACGCGCCCCCCCCCCGTGGCCGGTGATGCCCGCGCCAAGGTGGTGACCACGGCGCGCTCGCTGGTGGGCAAGACGCAAGTCGCACTCAACGGCCGCAAGTACCCGTCCGACTGCACCGGCCTCATCGAAGGCGTCTACGCCCAGGCCGGCGTCACCTTCCGGGGAACGGTGCAGCCCGGCGACAACGGCGTCACCGCCATGTACCGCTTCGCCCGCTCGCGAGGCCACGTGTACTCGGAAGAGCGGCCGACCCCGGGCGACCTCGTCTTCTTCAACGAGACGTATGACCAGAACCGCGATGGGCGCCGCAATGACGGCCTCACCCACGTGGGCATCGTGGAGAACGTCAGCGCCAGCGGGACGGTCACCGTCATCCACCGCGTGCGCCGAGGCGTCGTGCGCTACCGCATGAACCTGGAACGCCCGCACCTTCGGAGGGATCCGAAGACGGGCGAGGTGCTCAACGACATGCTCCGGCACCCGGGCCCCAACCGCGAGCCCGTCCTCACCGGGCAGCTCTTCGGGGGCTATGGCAGCGTGCTGCCCAAGAGTCCCAAAGCCCAGAAGCCCGTCCCCGTGGCACTCCGGTAACGGGCTCCTGGATTCCGACTACGCGCGCGCCGTCCGGTCCCACGCGGCGCGCTGCGAGTTGCGCAGGAAGCGCCAGAACCCCACGACGATGGCCAGGTTCATGGTCACGAAGTAGTACGCCACCGACGCGGCCTTCTTCGCCGTGCCCCGCTTCAGCACCCCCGTCTTCCCCAGGTACGCGAGCGCGTAGAACAGCACCTGGCTGAACAGGGTGAACTGGTAGAAGAGCCGGTCCAGCAGGAACAGGTTCGCCACCAGCGCCATCCCCATCAGCGCGGGGGCGCACCAGCGCAGCAGCTTGTGCGACCAGAAGGCGAAGGCCGGGAAGCCCGCGGTCGGCAGCAACAGCCCGGGCACCATGCGGATGCTCTGGAAGTTGCCCGCGGCGATGCGCGCCCGGCGGCCGAACTCCTTGCCGTAATCCTCCGTGGTCTCCTCGTGCGCCACGGCGTGCTCTTCGTAAACGACCTTGTAGCCCTGATCCAGGATGCGCAGCGGAATCACGAAGTCGTCCACGATGGTGGACGGCGGCAGCAGGGTGAACAGCGAGCGCCGGATGGCATAGAGGCCACCGTTGGCGCCCACCACCGCGCCGCGCCGCCCCTCGTACATCTTGATGAGCGACTCGTAGCTCCAGTACGCGCTCTCCTCGTAGTCCTGCTTCGTGGGGTTGTAGAGCCGCAGCTTGCCGCAGACGGCCCCCACCTCCGGGTCCTCGAAGTGGCGCACCAGCCGCTCGATGGCCTCGGGTTCGATCATCGTGTTGGCGTCGGAAAGAACGACGATGCTCCCCTGCGCCATGGGGATGCAGCGGTTGAGCACCGTCGTCTTGCCCGCCCGAGGCGCCGGCGACAGCCGCACGCGCGCGTCGGAGCAAGCGCGGACGATGTCATCCGTCCCGTCCGACGAACCATCCGAACCGATGAGCACCTCGAACCGCTCCGCCGGGTACGCCAGCGCGAGGCTGTTCTCCAGCTTCTGCTGGATGCACGAAGCCTCGTTGTAGGCCGCCACCACCAGACTCACCGAGGGCAACGCCCGCTGCCCGCCGGAGCCTTGATTGACTGTTTCCGCGCGCCGTACATCGCGGGCGTTCTTGAGCACCTGCGCGGCCCCTTCGAGCAAAAAAAGGCTCAAGGGGTAGAGAAAGTAAGTGTGTGCTAGCAGCAGCACGGCACACCAGAAGAAGACCTCCGCCATCAACCCTGCCTCCCAGCATCCCGTCCTCGAAACGGGTCCAGGTTCAGCAAGAGGCGTGCCTCCTCCACGCGCTTGGAATCACACGCAGTGGCGCCACGGAGGGCTCTGCACTGGGCGAGGGACTGGACTTTCTCTAGCCCTCGAAACGGCGGAAGCGGTCGTCGTTTCAGGGCGAGGCGGCGTCCGCGTCAATCTGCGCGATCAGCCGAGCCGCCGCCTGGTGGTGCGGATTCAGCGCCACGGCGTCGTCCAGGAGTGAACGGGCGGCGGCCGTGTCCTTCAGCTTCAGCGCCACGCGAGCACCGAGCAGGTAGGCGCGCAGCAGCGTGCTGTCCGCCTGGCGCAGCGCCTCCAAATCCTTGGCCACCGCCTCGAGCGACTCCGGCGGCGACCCGGCGGTCAGCGCGTACTCGGCCCGAGCCAGCGTGCTCCACGGGTACGGTGCGCTCTCCACGTTGCGCAGACGCTCGGCCAGGGCCAGGGAGTCCGGCGCCGCCAGGACGGAGGCATGGAGGGCGCGTGCCTTGAGCCGTGCCGCCGCGGCACTTGGCGGCTCGGACTCCGGCGCGTTGCTCAGCGGGGCCAGGTGCACGTCCAGTTCCTTGCGAAGCGTGTCGGTGGTGACACGCAGGGATGCCATTTCGCGCGCGTTGGCGTCCTGCTCCTGCTGGAGTGAGGTGCGGCGAGCCACCTGGTCGGCAAGGACGCGCATCTTCGCCGCGGCCTCCAGCCCACGGGCGATGGCAGCGCCCCTGAGACGCAGACGCTCGGCATCAGCCTGGACATCCGACAGACTCAGCGTGAGCGCTACCGCCAGCTCGGCCTGGACGTCGACGTAGCCGGGATTCTCGGTGGCGATGGTTCGCAGCTGTTCGATGGCCTGATTACGGGAGGCGGAGTCATCCCGACGGAGCAGCACCGACGCACGGTCCGTCTCATCCACCACCTTGGCGGGGATCTCCACCCCGCGATTCTTCAGCGCGACGTAGCCCAGCGAGGCCACCACGATGAGTCCAACCAGGATGGCCAGCACCACCCGGGGACGGATTCGCTGGGAGCTGCCGTGCTCGAACGCCCGCGCTCCGTCCATCGACAGACGGGTCGACGCAATCAGGTCCGGAGGGAGCTCCAGTGGGGCCCGGCGCGATGCGGCTCCGGCCAGAGGGCCCAGGTCCGAGGCACTGGAGTCATTGGGGGAACTCAGCCCCCCTGCCCCAGCGCCCGGCGTCGCGGTGGGCTCCGATTCTGGCGGAAGCTGGATGCCACTGTCGGCGCCGGACAGCGGTGACAGGCCAAAGGGGCTCGTCGCTCGGACGCTCGCGAAGGGCTCGGCGGCATCCGGTGACGACGTGGGGGCATCGCCGGACAGGCTCGCGGGCGCGGCAACGGGCGGCACGGAGCCGAAGATCCGCTTCGACCCCACAGGTGCCTCGGAGGCAGACGGCTGAATGGCGCTGAACGTCTGGCTGCGCCCCAATGGGGCCACGGAATCGCTCGCGGGAGGCGCGGCGAATCCAACGGGGACGCCGTCCGCCGAGGCGGAGCCCTGAGATGCAACCCGCGCCCCGCCGACGTGAATCGGGCTCACGGGAGGAGGCGTGGGCACGGCCCCCGGGTCTGGCATCATGAAAGCGCCAGCCTGCGGAGGTGCGTACGCACCAAAGGTCTGGGTCGCGTTGCCTGGTGCCACGGAGCCATGTCCGGCACTCCCTGGCGTCCCGTGTTGCTGTCCGGAAACCGTGCCGTAGGTCTGCGTCCTTCCTACGGGGGGAATGACAGGTGCCACCGGAGGAACCGCGCCGAACGTCTGTGTCCCGGCTCCGGGAGTTCCGCCCTGCGACGAGGTGCCAGCATCGGCCGCCGGTCCCCTGAAAGGCATCGTCCCGAACGCCTGCGTCTGCGGCGCGGGGGCTACCGGGGGCACCGCGCCGAACGCCTGCGTCGCGTTGCCTGCCTGCTGCGGGCTCGGCACTGCGGCGAACGCCTGCGTCCTGCCCACAGGGGGCACCGCCCCGAACGCCTGTGTCGCGTTGTCAGTTCCCCGCCCAGTCGCCGGAACTGCCCCGAACGTCTGCGTGGATCCAACGGGAGGCACCGCTCCGAAGGTCTGCGTTGCGTTGCTCGCCACGGGAGGCACCGCGCCGAACGTCTGCGTCGGGTTGCTCGCTGCCGGAACCGCTCCGAAGGTCTGCGTCGTTCCAACGGGTGCTACGGGGGGCACCGCCCCAAACGCCTGCGTCGCGTTGTCGGCGCCCTGCCCCTTCGACGCCACTGCGCCGAACACCTGCGTCGTCGTCGTCACGGGCGAACCCGCCGTGGCGCCAGGGGGAGTCCCCGCGAAGAGCTGCGTGGACCTCATGCTCGAGCGCGCGGGCCCCGCCCCGCCCGTCACCGCCGGAGTCGAGCGCGAGGGCGGCGGCGCACCGTGTGGCGTGGCCATGAACACGTAACCACAGCGCGTGCACTGAACGGAGGCGCCCCCCGGCGGCAGCAAGCGGGAGTCGAGGACGTACTGCATCGAGCACTGAGGGCACGAGATCTGCACTCGAAATGCTTACCACACGGACCCGGCGTCGGGAGGCGCTCCAAGCGCCGTGGCCGCCCGGAGGGTCTGCAACTTGGCAGCACCCACGCCACGGACGGCATCCACGTCATCCCAGCTCTTGAAACCGCCCTGCTCCTCGCGAGCCTCCACGAGGCTCCGCGCCAGGGAGCGCCCGACGCCCGGGAGCAGGGCAAGCTCCTCCTCGGTCGCCGAGTTCAAATCCAACGGACGCCCCAGGGCCAGCGCCTGAGCCCCGGTCGGCACGGCACCGTCTCCACAGGTGGCCACACCATCCGGACGGATCCGCACTGACTCAGCGGCGCAGTCCAACGCGGGCGCCGTATCTGGCCAGCGCAGGCGTGCGATGACGCCCACGCCCAACACCCCCAGCGCGACGGCGGCGAGCGCGGCGGTGCGGCTCGCCACGCGCTCAGACCTTCTCGCCCATCAGGGCCGCCGTCTCGGAGACGGAGGAGACGCCTTCCGGCGGCATCGGCTGATCCAACCCGAAGGCGGTGTGCAACGCGCGCACGGCCAGCTCCGTGTACTTGGCGTGGACCACGCAGGACACCTTGATCTCCGACGTGGAGATCATCTGGATGTTGATGCCCTCGGCGGACAGCGCCCGGAACATCCGCGCCGCCACACCCGAGTGATTGCGCATGCCCACACCCACGATGGACACCTTCGCGATGTCCCCGTCAGTCTCGATACCGGACGCGCCAATCTCCTCAGCGACCTTCCGCACCACTTCCTGCGCGGCGAGGAAGTCCGCCTTGCCCACGGTGAAGGTCACGTCCGTGCGTCCGTCCTTGGACGGGTTCTGCACGATGAGGTCCACCACGATGTGCTTCTCATCGAGCGGTCCGAAGATCTTCGCCGCGGCGCCCGCGATGTCCGGCACACCACACACCGTGATCTTCGCCTCGTTGCGGTCATACGCGACGCCACGGACCAGCACATCCTCCATGGAACTGTCCTCCTCACACACGAGGGTGCCGAGGTCATCGGTGAAGGACGACTTCACCCACAGCGGCACCTTGTACTTCATGGCGAACTCGACCGAGCGGATCTGCAACACCTTGGCGCCCACGCTGGCCAACTCCAGCATCTCTTCGTAAGTGATGCGGTCCAGCTTGCGCGCGGACGGAACCATGTTGGGGTCGGTGGTGTAGACGCCGTCCACGTCCGTGTAGATTTCACAGGCGTCCGCGTTGAGCGCGGCGGCCACGGCCACGGCGGTGGTGTCGGAGCCACCACGGCCCAGCGTGGTGACGCTGCCGGACTCGTCCACGCCCTGGAAGCCCGCAACCACGACGATGTGGCCCCGGGCCAGCGCGGCGCGGATGGGCTGCGCGTCGATGCTCTTGATCCGCGCTTTGGAGAAGGTGCTGTCGGTGACGATGCGCACCTGTTGGCCGAGGAAGCTGGTCGCCTTCCCCTGCTGGGCGTGGATGGCCATGGCCAGCAGGCCGATGGTGACCTGCTCACCGGTGGCGACGACCACGTCCTGCTCGCGCTCGTCTGGCCGGTCGGTGATTTGCGCCACCAGTTTCAGCAGCCGGTTCGTCTCGCCGGACATGGCGGACACGACGACAACCACGTCATGCCCCGCCTCCTGGGCAGCCAGGCAGCGCAGGGCCACACTCTTGATGCGGGCCACGTCACCTACAGAGGTACCGCCGTACTTCTGGACGATGAGTGCCACGGCGCCTGCAACCTCCCTCTTCAGACGGGCGGGAGCTATACGAGCCCGGCCGGCGGGTGTAAAGCGCCGGCCAGCACCACCGCACCCGTTTACGTTAGGGTGCCCGCCCTTTCGCCGCACCCATTGGAGTCCCGAATGTCGCGCCCCCGTATCCTCATCGACGGTGACACCCTGAAGCTCGAGGAAATCCTCCAGGTGGCTCGCAACGAGGCCACCGTGGAGCTGTCGCCCGACGCGGCCATCCGCGTGCGGGCCTCGCGCGCCCTGGTGGACCGCGTCGCCGCCGGAGACACGCCCGCCTACGGCATCAACACCGGCTTTGGCACGTTGGCCGAAGTCCGCATCGACAAGAAGGACCTGCGCGACCTCCAGCGCAACCTCATCCTCTCCCACGCTTGTGGCGTCGGCACGCCCCTCCCCCTTCCGGAAGCGCGGGCGCTCCTGCTGCTCCGCTGCAACGTGCTCGCCAAGGGCTACTCCGGCATCCGCATGGAAACGCTGGCCCTGGCGCTGGACATGCTGAACCGGAACGTCGTGCCCGTGGTCCCCGAACGGGGCAGCGTGGGCGCCTCCGGGGACCTCGCCCCGCTGGCGCACCTGGCGCTCGTATTCATCGGCGAAGGTGAAGCCTTCTACGAGGGCCAGCGCATGCCCGCGAAGCAGGCGCTGGAGCGCGCCGGCCTGCAACCGGTGGTGTTGGAGGCCAAGGAGGGCCTCGCCCTGGTGAACGGCACGCAGGCCATGTGCGCAGTGGGCACCCTGCTCCAGCTTCGCGCGGAGTCCCTGGCGGACATCGCCGACGTCGCGGGCGCCATGACGCTGGAGGGACTGCTGGGAAGCCACAAGCCCTTCATCCCGGAGATTCACGACGTGCGCGCGCACCCGGGCCAGAAGGACGTCGCGGCGCACCTGCGGCGCATCCTGGTGGGCAGCGAGCTGGTGGAGTCGCACGTCAACTGCAGCAAGGTGCAGGACCCCTACTCCCTGCGCTGCATGCCGCAGGTGCACGGCGCGGCGCGCGAGGGCATCGCGTTCTCCCGGCGCATCCTGGAGGTGGAGGTCAACAGCGCCACGGACAACCCGCTCGTGTTCGCGGACACGGAGCGCATCGTGTCGGGCGGCAACTTCCACGGCCAGCCCATCTCCCTGGCCATGGACGTGGTGGCCATGGCGCTGACGCAGCTGTCGTCCATCAGCGAGCGGCGCGTGGAGCAGCTCGTGAACCCGTCGCTGTCCAACCTGCCGGCGTTCCTGGCGAAGAACTCCGGGTTGAACTCCGGCTTCATGATCGCGCAGGTGACCAGCGCCGCGCTGGTGGCCGAGTCCCGCGTGCTGAGCCACCCCGCGTCCGTGGATTCGATTCCGTCATCCGCGGGCCGCGAGGACCACGTGTCCATGGGCATGACGGCGGCGCTCAAGGGCCGTCAGGTCAGCGACTTCGCCCGTTCGTGCCTCGCGATTGAAATCCTGGTGGCGGCGCAAGCCCTGGACTTCCGCCTGCCGCTGAAGCCCGGTAAGGGCGCCCTCGCGGCGTACGAGCTGGTGCGCTCGAAGGTCCCCCACATGGACAAGGACCGCGAGCTGCACCTCGACATCGAGGCGGTGAGCCGGCTCGTCGACTCTGGCGAGCTGCTCGCGGCGGTGCGCTCCGCCACGGCCTGACGCCGTACGAGGGCAGCGACGTCTCGTCCAATGACGAAGGGCCCGGAGCCGAGCGCTTGCTTTCGCTGGCTTCGGGCCCACCGCCGTGACACGGCCCCACGCGACGAACAACGCCGCGCGGGGCGCATCCTGGCTTCAGCGGAACGGGCCGCGCACCTCGAAGGTGACGCCGTTGCCGTCCGTCCCGCGCTGCGAGCTGAAGTACAGCCGCTGGCCATTTGGACAGAAGGCGGGGCCGGTGAGTTCGGAGCCCGCGTGCTCCACCACCTGGAGGAATGGCGCGACAGAGCGCTCAGGGCCCGGGGTGAAGAGGCACAGCTGGAGGTCGTCACCATCCTCAGCCACGTAGAGGTCACCCGAGCGGGACACGGTGATGTTGTCCACGCCGCGCAGCGGCGACTCCGGGTAGAGGGCGCCAGGCAGGTCACGCCAGGCCCTACACGCCGCGGCGTCGTGGCGTGCTCGCCGTCACCTGCCGCATGCTCCAGAGACACGTGATGTTTCCAGTTGAATCCTTCATGGGCTCCACAGCCGCGAGGAACGCGCGCCGGACGTCCTCGCGTGCGTCGGACGGGAGCTGGTCGGCGTCATAGGTGGTGGAGAGGGAAGCCCAGACCTGCTCCGGCTGTCCGCATTCCTGGACCTCGAGGTCGAAGACCTCGACATGCTCGAAGGCGAGGTCGAAGAGTGCCCTCAGCCCCTCGGTGGAGCGGAAGCGCGTGTCGCCCAGGCTCAGCAGGGGGCGAGGCTGCGCCTCGATGGCGGGTTTCATCAGGGCGCGAAACACCGCGAGCGCCCCGGAAGGCGCGAAGCCTCCGCCGACGACGCAGGACAGCTTCCCGGCAGGCGTCAGGACGCGGCGAATCTCGGAGAGGACCTTCTCGCAGTCATCCATCAGCATGAGGGCCAGGTGGCTGAGCACGACGTCGAGGCTGGCGTCCTCGAAGGGGAGCGACTGCGCCACGCCTCGAATCAGCGTGGCGGCTCCCTTCAATCGCGCCTGGGCCTGGGCGAGCTCGTCCTCGCTCATGTCCAGGCCAACGAGTCGCGGACGCGGAGTCGTCCGCCGAGCGAGCAACTCGAGCAGGTATCCATCACCGCAAGCCAGGTCGAGCACGGTCCTCGGCCGCGCGTCCTGGGGGACTTCCGCCGCCAGCAACTCATAGGAGGAGGCGAATCGGCTGTCGCCCCGAATCACGGGAGTCTTCGCGAACCACCGCGCGGTCACGCCCGCGAGCCGGCGGTGGTAGTCGAGGAGGTAGGACTCGGTGTCGGATGGAGGCATGGCGCCCCATACCATAGGCGTAGTCGTTCACCGGTTCAGGCCGTGTTCAAGACTTGAATCACCTCCCTTGAGCTGGCTGCGCAGCGCTTCCGTCGAAATCGAAGGCGTCCCCTCCGGTGCCATGAGCGTCTGTCCATCCTCGGCATAGAGCGCCGGGCGCCGGTACAGCATCCGGAGCGCGTGCAGGTGCGGGTACACCTGTGACGCTTCGGGGTTGAGCTCGCGCAGGTGCTTGCGAAGCAGCGGCGCGAACTTCGGGCTCATGGCCGGGAAGATGTGGTGCTCCTGGTGGTGGCTGAAGTTGTAGTGCAGCCAGTCCATCACCGGATGCGTCGCCACGCTGGCCGTGTTCACGAAGGGGTTGTCCGACTCCTCGTGCGCGGCCAGCAGCCAATGGTTGGTGGCGATGTAGATCATCAAGGTGATGTTGCCGATGAGGAGCGGAAGAATGAGCGCATAGAGCGCCCCCATTGGCCCCATCCACCAGCCCACCGCGACCCACCCCAGCATCACGAGCACCGTGAGGACGCGCTCCCGCGTTCGATGCATGTGCACATGCTTGAACTGCGGCAGCCGGCTGTGGTGCCAGAGGAAGGCCTGTCCCTGGGCGGTGAAGAAGAAGCTGAAGCTGACGAAGCTCAGCAACGAGCCCGATCCCGGGGACATCGCGTGGAACACCTTTGCGAACCACTGGGTCCGCCACTCGCTCTGACGCGGCAGGATGTCCGGGTCCCGAACCAGGACGTTCGCCGCGCTGTGGTGTGCCTGGACGTGCCACGCCCGCCAGTTCCCGGGGGTCACCAGGAACGGGCTGAAGCCCACCCAGCCCAGGAGACTCTCGAGCGCCCTGCTGCGAAACACCGCGTGGTGCAGCGCCTCATGCGCCGCCAGCCCCACGGCCGTCACCATCTGCCCGAGCGCGAATGAGATGAGCAGGCACGCCCACCATGGCAGCCGCCCACTTCCCACGGCCCACATCAAGACCACCATCACCGGAACCAGCCCGAACGCGACGATGCCTCGCAGGGGCTGCGGCTGGAAGGACTCCGGCGGCATCACCCGGCGCAACTCCGACCGCAGCCACCGGGGGTCATCGGCGGGAATGGGACCCGCCTGGGGATTGGAAGAACTCATGCGTTCACCCGAAGGAATGAGGTCTCAAGCCATGGGCCGCGCAAGGCCGCCCTCGAGCAACATCCGAAGCCGTCCCGCCTCGTCGAGCGCAGCGACGGTGCCGCACTCCAGCAGGTCGCCATCCACTCGCGGAGGAAGTGCCTTCAACGAGAGGTGAAGCGGCGCTCCACCCCGGGCGTCCACCAGGCCGCGATCAAACGTCGCCCGCTGGAACTGGATGGGCGCGAACACCGCGCTCGACTCCCCATCCACATGCATCGCGCTCAGCCGCAAGGCGGCATCCAGGACGAGCGCGGGCACGGTGCTGCCCGCCTGACGAGGCTCGGTCGGCAGCCCCAACCGCGCGAACCGGGCCGACGGCTCGATGTGAATTTCCTCCAGGCAGTCGAACATCTTCCGCAGTTCGATGGGCGCACCGGCGGCGCAGTGTGGGTCGTGGACCCGCAGGGCCTGTCCCGACGGCGCCGCCGCATCCAGCTCCGGCGTGCCCCGCGGCGGCTCCGCCGTCAGCGTGAACCGCGCCTCCGCATAGACGAGGTCCTTCTCCAGCACGACACCCGACGCATGGACGATGTCCCCCATCAGCCGGACCCTCACGCCATGACGTCCGGGTTCATCGATGAGGGGGGTGCATTCGGCGCGCAGGTGCTGGCGGCCCCCCTGCTTGACGCGGATGAAGCGTGAGAACCGGACGTCCTCGATGGTGACGGTGCGCAGCTCTGGCCGCCCGTTGCCCACCGCAGCTTGCAGCATCAGGTCCAACGCCCAGGCCCCAGGCAACGTGGGCGTGCCACGCACGAGGTGGTCCTCCAGGCACGGCACACTCGCCGCATCCACGACCAGCTCGCGCTGCACGGGCCCGGCCGACAGAGAACGCGCCTCCTCCGCGGGCAAGACCTCCAGTGCGTAGTAGGAACGCTCGCTCTCCGTGAGCTGGACGTTGATGGCCTGTCGAGGCCGCCCATCCACGAGTTGGAGGAAGAGCGCTTCGCCTTCCTCCGCTCGGATTCCTCGCAGATGCCGGCTGGCACCGAGCACGCGGTACTCCGAACCCCGTGTCATGCCGATTCCGTCCCAGGCCAACCAGCCCACGCTGCACCAGCGGACCTCCTGGCACGCGTCGCTGACCCAGGCGCAGAGCCGGTCCAGCGCCTCGTTCGCCGCGCCGTAATCCGCCTGCCCGTCATTCCCGATGTAGCTGAACGCGGAGGTAAGGACGTGGAACGGCACCGGCCGAGCGAGCCGACTCACGCAGGCTTCCCGCAGGTTCCTGAGCCCCTGCAGCTTGGTGCCCAGGTTCGTTCGCAACTCCCCGAGTTGCCTGCGATTCAACTTCTTGGACGTCTGCGTGCCCGCCCCATGCACCACCAGGTCCAGTCGCCCATGCGTGTCGACGATTTCCTGGACCACGCGGTCCACGTCCGCCGCTCGCGTGACGTCCGCGGCCCGGTAGAGCACCTCTCCCGGGAGCCGGCCCAGGCCCTCCAACGTGGCCTTCAGCTCGCGAGCGGCCAGGAAGCGTTCGAAGCGCTTGCGCAGCTCTGGCATGCGCACGCCCCGATTGCTGGCCAACTCCGAGGCGTAGAATTCCCGCTCCATCGCCGGCAGGTCTTCCTCACGGGCCTGGAGCACCCGCAGGGGTGCCTCATCCGGATCGCTCCGCCCTACGAGGACCACCTTGCATCCAAACCGCTTGAGCAGGGCTCCCGCGAGGACTGCCGTGACGCCTCGTCCCCCGCCCGTGAGCAGGACCACCGAGCGCGAATCGAGCGTCGCCGCCAGGTCCGCCGTGACGTCCGTCACCCGCAACACGCGGACACAGCGAACCGGACCTTCGAAGCAAACCTCGATGGAGTGATTCCCTTCCACCTCCGAGCCCAGCTCAGCCTCGGCCAGCTCGAGCGCCTCCTGGATCGGCATGGCCGTGGTGGAGACGGCACGAACGTTCCGGGCAGGCACTTCCCGCCCGATAGACTTGAGCATCCCTGCGAACAGTCCCGACATTGGATGCAGGCACCGCCGTGGGCCGACAGCGCCGATGCACAGACTCACCAGCTCCACCTCGCCACGAGACAGGCGCTCATAGGCGCGACGGGCGGCCAGGAAGAGCAACTCCAGGGCCCCGTGCTTCATGGCCGTGTCCGCGACCACCGCGGCCTCGATCGCCCCTGCCTCGATGCGGCTGACCGCGAGGATGACCTCGGGCTCGAAGCCAAGGGCGGCCAGCCCGGCCTCCGCGGAGGTGTCGGTCGTGAGGTCGACGTACCGGAGGCGTCCCGAATCCGAACCTGTTCCCGGACAGAGAATCAGGTGCTCCGCTCCGCACAGGGCCTCCGCCCGAGCTGCAAGCTCACGCGCGAGCGCCACGTCCTCCGCGATGAACAGCACCCGACGGCCTCTGAGATACGACGGCCGTGTCTTCCGAGCCGGCCGCTCCACCAGCACGGGCGACAGATACTGAATGGGCGCGGCGTGGTCGAAGCCTCCCGCCGCGGCTTGCAACTCGGCTCCCGACGCGCCGTCGGAGCGTGCTCGCAGCGAAGGAAGCGAGCCTTCGACATCCAGCACCTCCGCCATCGGCTGGAGCCGCACTTCGAGCCGGACACCTGTCGTGGCATCGGGGTGGAACCGCAGCGTGCCAGCACGACCATCCGCCGCCGCGTGTACGGCGCGCAGCAACGCCAGGCTCTCCGCCGCCGAGTGCGGTGGCAGGTCGACCCCCGCACCTGTCCCCTTCGTGCCACGGGTGGAAAGCTGAAGGTGGCACATGGGCTTCAAGCCGAGCCTTCGGGCCTTCTCGGCCGTCGTCACCGCGAAGAGCGCCGCGCCTTCCTCGGGCTGCTGCGCCCCTCTGACTTCACCCGGCCTGCCAATGTGCGTACTGCCCACGAGGACCAGCTCGAAGCCGCTCTCCAGCAGCCCCCGCGCAGCCTGGAGCGCCGCCGATGTCGACGCAGCCCCCGCATCCACCACGAAATTGGGCCCCTTGACGTCGAGCGCCCCCGCGACACGGCCGGGCGTGACGTTCGCCATCATCCCCTGGAGCGTGTACGGCCCCGAGGGACGGAGGCTCCCCATTACCGCCGAGTGAAGCCGCTCCGCCAGGGGCAGCACCGCGGCGGATGCTGGCTCGCGACGAGCCTTCTCACTCAAGCGCCGTTGCAGCGTGAAAGCCAGGACGCGCTGGACCGCCTCGACGCCACGGCGCGTCTTGCCCTCGAGCCCCAGCACGATGGCCGTCCCCGAGCGAAGCGCGTCGAACGTCCCCAGCTTCTGGGCGAGCGCACTCCCGACCACGAGCCCGAGGTGCTGCGTCGCATCCATGTCCTCGGAGATGTCGGGCAGCAGGCGCACTGTGGGCGGCAGGCGCAGTGCCTGCAGATCGAAGCGCGCTCCCACCTCGACAGGAACACCCGCTTCGGGCCGCCCGCGTCCATCCGGGAACAAGCCCTCCGTGGCCACGACCACGAGTTCGGCCTCTGATGGGATGCCCTCGCGGGGCCTCGGCGCCGACGAAGGCCCCCGGTACTCCTCCAGCACCAGGTGGGCATTGGTTCCGCCAAAGCCAAAGCCATTGGTGGCGGCACGACGAGGCGATTCGCCATTCTCCGGCCAAGGCTGCTCGCGCGTGTTCACCTCGAAGCCGGGCCCCATGGCGCGCAGCGCGGCACCGGGCGCATCGAAGTTGGACTGCACCGGGAAGATCCGGTGCTCCATCGCCTTGCACAGCTTGATGACCGAAGCAGCACCCGCGGCCCAGCCAACGTGGCCAATCAGTGCCTTGACGCTGGCGAGCTGAACGCCACTGCGCTTGCCACCAAAGACGCGGGCAATCGACCTGAGCTCGGTGGCGTCCCCCGCGGGGGTCGCCGTTCCGTGCGCCTCGATGTACTGCACGCTCGCCGGGTCAACCTGGGCCCCCGAGTAACACGCCTCCATCGCCGCCACCTGCCCCTCCGACCGGGGCACGTTCGCCGAGCTGCTCCGTCCATCACTGGAGAGCCCCGCGCCTCGAATGACGGCATGGACCCGGTGCCCCGCCGCGACTGCGTCCTTCAGGCGCATCAGTCCAACGACGCCCGCGCCTTCACCGAAGATGACGCCGTCCGCGCGCGCGTCAAAGGGCCGGCTCCCCGTGGCGGACAGTCCGTTGAACTGTGAGAACAGACAGCTGTTGCCAGGCCCCGGCGAGAACACGCCGCCAGCAAGAATCAGGTCCGAGTCCCCTCGCTCCAGCGCCTTCATGCCCAGCGCCATGGCATAGAGCGACGACGCACAAGCAGCGTCGAGCAGCGTGGTGGCGACACCCTGCCCCACCACGTCCGTCACCACGGCCTGCAGGGTGGGATGCGGCGCCAGGTCACGGGAGATGGCCTCCACGCCAAGTGCCTCACGCGCCGCGCTCGCAAGCGCCGCGATGTCATGAACCCGCTCACCCCGGGCACTCAGCAGCGCCTCTCCAGCTTCCACGCTCAGCGCGGCGTCGTACTCGGCCGACCCTTCCGCCGTCGAACCGAGCAGGCACTGGATGCGCCCCGGCGACTTCGATGCCACCGGCTTCAGTCCCTGCATGGCCTGCGAGAGGGCGATGGCCAGCAGCTTCTGCTCGCGGACGTACTGCTGGAAACGCGTCGGGTCGAAGCCCGGCGGCGGAACCAGGTCCTCATCCCGCACATACCCCGTGAGCAGGGTGTACGTCCGGTCTGGAGTTCCCGAGGGGCCCGCGAAGTCCGTCACCAACTCGGGCTGCAACAGGCCCTGGTCGACGATGCCGCTGATGCCCTTCCGGATGTTCTGCCAGTACGTTTCCGGGTCCTTCGCTCCCCCCGGAAGGATGCAGCCCAGCGACACCACGGCAATGCCGCTTTCGTCGACCGCGGCGGCATCCATGGACTTCGGCTCGATGCCAGCCGACGGGGCAGTCCGCTCCGCCGGAAGCAGCTTGCTGATGACGCTCACCTCGGCGGCCGTCTCCGCCGGGATGATTTTCTGGACGATGCGCGCCAGGACGCCCGTGGTTCCGCAGTCGACGAAGCGCGCGCATCCCGCGCGGGAGAGCGTCTCCACCGTCCCCAAGAAGTCGAACGAGCGCATCAGGTGCGATGCGAGCGCATCCGCCAGTTCTGGCCGCCCACCCACATAGGCGCGCCGTTCGATGGGCGAATAGACACGGCCCCGCGGCGCCTGCATGGGCACACGGCCCAGCATCTCGCGGAAGGCCTTCGCGGCCGGGGCCATGTCCGGATGGTGGAATGGGTACCGGCTCGAAACGAAGGTGAATCCCTGCCCCCGTCCTTCCAGCAGCGCGCGGAGTCGCGCGAGCTGATCGCGCGCTCCCGCGACCACCGTCTGCCGCGCGTGGTTGCGTCCCGCGATGTGCAATCCCGAAGCGCCGCACTCCGCGATGGCGCGAACGGCCTCGGACTCCCCAAGCGCCACCGCCGCCAGCGTTCCGAACTCGTCGGGAAGAACCTGAAGCGCTCGGATGCGGTGGCAGACGACCTGCGCGCCAGCGCGCAAGTCGAGCGCACCCGCCGCCGTCATCGCGGCAATCTCCCCGAAGCTGTGCCCCACGAACACGTCCGGGCTCGCCCCCTGGCGCTGCATCCACCGGGCGCCCAGGACACCGGACAGGTAGATGCCCAGTTGGTCGAGCTGAGGCAGCTCTTCCAGCGCACGCTGGACGTCCGAAACGTCACGCGCGGCGAGCAATGGCTCCACCTCCACTCCGACCGCACGACATGCGGCGGCGACCCCCTGAAGCTCGTCTCCGAGGTCGGGGTCGAGCGCCTTCAATTGGAGATAGAGCCCTGGCTCAAACGAACCCTGCCCGGCGAACAGAAATGCCGTCGCCCCCGGCGGCAGAACCAGCGCGTCGGGACTCTCGGCTGTACTCGCCGCGGGAGCCCCCTCCAACGAAACGACGCGGGACGTCCCCAGTGACGCCGGGTCCGCGAGCAGCGACTTCGCCAGCGCCCGGATGGACTCTGGAAACACCTCCTTGAGTGCGGAGCCTCCCTGCTGGACACAGTCCCGGAAGCTCCGTGCCCTGGCGCGCTCGAAGATGCCGGACAACGAATCGAAGCACCGCAGGAACGACTCGGGAAACGAACACAGGGCGCCCGACGTCCGGTCCGCACAGAGAACCGTCTGGAAGCCGCACGCCACTGGCGTCCCATCGCTCTTGAGGGTCCGGAAGCAGAAGCGGATGGAGACCGCTCCCCGCTCCTCCAGTGTCGTCAGCACCACCAACCGGTCTCCCAGGTTGGCCGGTGCCAGGTTGCGCGAGTAGCCCTCGTAGGTGAGCAGCAGCACCTGGTCGAAGTCGCGCCGGAACTCCGGCACGTCGAACACGTCCGGACTGAAGAGCAGGTGCTCCCGCCCAGCACACTGGAACTTGAAGTTCGTGAGGAAGTGATGGCTCCCGTAGGCCATCGTGTCATCGAAATGAATGTCGTACGGGACCGCGAAGTAACCCATGGCAATTGGCTCCGGTACGAGGTTCAGGAATCGAGCGCGAGGAGCGCTCGCACGTCGTGCGCACTGCTGTGAGACCCGCGCCGCGCCTCGGGACGCAGTGCCTCCGGCGCGCCCGGCAACAGCCCGTCCACCGTGCCGGAGAGCCCCGCATCCACCACCCAGATGGCGCCGTTCACCCGGCGCGTCTTGGGCCCCAGGAGGAGCTCGGTGACGTCGGCGACATCCTCGGCAGTGCAGATCTCCCCGCCTGGCGTTGCCGACTCCCAGCGCGCGACCCGGCTCGCGGCGTCGGGGAACATGCGCAGCAGCTCGCCATGCACCGGACCCGCGGACACGCAGTTGGTCCGGATGCCATCCAGTGCCAGCTCCGCGGCCAGGTAGCGTGTCAACGACTCCACCCCGGCCTTCACCACGCCCTGACAGCCCAGGTCGTGCATGTACCGCTGGGACATGGAGGTGGACATCGTCACGATGCTGCCGCCGCCACGCCGGGCCATCAGGGGCCGCGCGCGCATGGCGCACTCATAGGTCCCCGTGATGCAGGTGCGGAACGCCTTGTCCCAGTCGCGCGGAGTAATCCGGTCGAACGGTCCGATGAGGCCGTTGGACGCGTTGCACACCAGGAAGTCCAACCCACCGAACTGCGCCTCGATGCTGGCGAACATCCGGTCCAGGTGCTCTTCCTGCGCGACCGAGCCCCAGGCGTGGAACGCCTTCCCTCCTGCGTCAACAATCTCCTGAACCGTCCGCTCTCCTTCGTCACGGGAGTGGAACGAGTTCACCACCACCGTCGCCCCCGAGCTGGCCAGGCGAGCCGCGATGACCTTGCCAATCCCCTTCCCAGAGCCCGTAACGAACGCGACCTTCCCCGCGAAGGGCAGCACGGCTGGCGGCGGCGACTGACGCGGCGCTCGGTCCTCGCGCACGGGTGTCGCGACCGCCAGCCGAGCGCGCGCCATCTCACAGATAGAGGAAATCGTCCGCAGCCGCTGCGAAGGCTGCGGAGCATCGGTCAGGCCCAGCTCCTGGATGAGCACGGCCATCACCTCGGCCTGCTTGACCGAGTCGATGCCCAGCTCGTCCTCCAGGTCCGCCTCCGGCGTCAAGAGCTCTTCCGGATAGCGCGTCACCCGAGCGAGAACGGCACGGACCCGCGCCTCCAGGTTCTCCACCGGTGAGCCCGCTGACGACACCGGGGGCACGGGAGCCGCGACAGGCGCCGGTGGAGGCTTCGCGACGGCGGCGGGCTGCGTGTCCGCGAGCAGCCGCGCCACCACGTCCGCCATCGCGCCCAAACTACGCGCCTGAGCGCCCCGCGGCAGCCGCTCGGACGGAATGTTGAACTCGCGCCCGACCACTGCCGCGATCTCCGCCAGCTTGACGGAATCAATGCCGAGCTCGTCCTCGAGCTGCGCGTCCGCCGTCAGGATGTCCACGGGGTAGCGCGTGACGTCCGCGGCACAACGACGAATCCGCTGCAGAACGTGCTCGACCGCGTGGGTGCCCTGATGAGATGTGTGTGATGTCATTGCCGACCCCCTGGTTTCCCGGTTCGCGGCAATGAATGCATCAGGGGTCTGACACGACTTGCGGAGGCGGATGTCGCCGCACATTCAGCGCACGAAGAAGCTCGCGCGTGGGAAATATTTCCAGTGGACGCAAGTTCATCCTTGCGCTGGCGCGGGCGCGTTCACCGGCGCTGGCGGCCTGGCCGCGGGGCGGACGATGAGTTGGTCCAAGGACGGCCGCCGCTTCATCGGGAATGCCCCCAGCTTCACCCGGCGCCCCGTCCTCGCGGACTCCTGCATCGCGGTGATGACGCGCACGTCCGCGAGCCCTTCCCGGCCGGACGGCCCGGGCTCCTGGTCCTCCAGCACGCACTGCGAGAAGTAGAGCAACTCCGGCGCGAACTGGTCGTGCGTCGCGAAGACGCGCTCCTCCGTCTTGCCCTCCAGCGTGAGGACATGCTTGCGCTCCTTCTCGTAGCCGAACGCGGACTCGACGAGCAGATCGCCCTTCTCCCCCACCACCCGGTAGCTGGAGACCGCCGACGCGGCGTGGCTGATGCCGAACTGCGCGACGCGCCCATTCGAGAAGCGCATCAACGCGAAGGCCGTGGCATCCACGCCCTTGAAGCGAGGGTCCTGCTCCTCGTTGGTGTAGCAGAACACCTCGGTGGGCTCGTCACGGAAGAGGTAGCGCGCGGCGTTGATGGGGTACGGTCCTTCGTCGAGCAGCGCGCCTCCGCCCACGTCCACGCGCGTCCGGATGTCCCCGGTCCGCACCTGCTGCGTCAGCAGCGCCGACATCATCAGCGGCTCACCCAGGCGCCCCGAGCGCAGCAGGTCGATGGCCCGCAGGTTCGCCTCCTCGAAGTGGAGCCGGTAGGCGATCATCAGCTTGACGTGATTCTCGTCCGTGACGCGAATCATCGCCTCGCAGTCCTCCACCGAGGTCGCCATGGGCTTCTCGCAGAGGACGTGCACACCCGCTCGAGCGGCCCGTTCGGTGAAGGCGCGATGCTGGGTGTTGGGCAGCGCGATGTACACCGCGTCCACGTCCGCGTCGCGCAGCACCTGCTCAAGGCCGTCGTAGCTCGCGGTGTGCCGCACGCCGTACTTCTTCCCCAGCACGTCGCGCTTCTCCGCGTCGGAGGAAAGGAGCGCCACCAACTCCGAGTTCTCACGGGCATGCTGGAAGGCCGGAAGTACAGCCACCTGCGCGATATTCCCCGCCCCCACCACCGCATACCGGATTCGCCGCGAGCTGCCCTGTGCCATCGATTGCCTCCGCGTATGAAAGACACGCTGGCCCCCCAAGGCACCCGCCACAACCCACGCTCCGGGCAACGTCGTGCCGCCCGTCCGGACAGCATGCGGCCCCCCGAGCCGCCTCAGTCCACTTCCGCGTCGTGGCGCTGATGCCACTCCGCGATGGACTCCTTCGGGTAGCGCTGGAACTTCTTGTCCTTCTTGCCCGCATGGACGGGCACCCAGTCCGGCTTGAACTCGAGCATGATGTGGACCAGCTCGGGCGCCTCGGGAAGTGGCGTGTCGATGGCCGACGCGAACGGATGGATGAGCTCCGGCCACGTCGGGTCATACAGCCACAGAGCGGAGCCGCAGCGGCCACAGAAGTGGCGCTGCCCCTTGCTCTTGTGCGCCTTCGCGTCCTCCGGATTCTGGATGCGCGCCCGGTACACCTTGACGTGCTGCCGGCCGCGCACCTTGAGCGAGCGCGCGTCCCCAGACAGGTTGATGGCGAAGCCTCCGCCCCCTTGCGTCTTGCGGCACACGGAGCAGTAGCACCGCATGAAGGGAGACGGGTGATGCGTCTCCACGCTGAACCGCACGCCGCGACAGTGGCAGGAGCCTTCGAGCTTCATCACGGGTCCTTGGAGAGAATGAGCACGCTCTACGGCCCCAAGTTATTCAGCGCGCCGCTGGCCGGCATGCCGTCCTTGCCGTTCCACCGGCCGCCCACGTCGAAGCGCTGGGCGTTGCCGAAATCACCAGAGTAGCCCTGCAACACGTGGCGCAATTTTCCGCTGATGTCCGACATTCGACCCGACACCTTCCAGGAATACCGTGAATGCTCGGCTCAAGCGCGCTTCGCGGCGGTGCGCGGCGCGCGGTACAACACCGGCATGTCGGACTCGGACGACTTCCGTCTCAATGCGTTGGCGCGCTACCGCAAGACGTCGAGCCAGCTCGCGCTGGAGGTCCACAGCCATTGCGAGGTGCCCGCGGGCTGTGGCGGTGTGGTGCTTCGCTGGCGAAGGTCCGGTGCGTCCATCGGCCTGTCGCTGTTCTCCTACGTAAATGGCGTCCCGGACGGCGGCTTGTTCCTCGATGGGAATCCCCTCGTGGAGCAACGGGTGAACGTCACCCCGGGTTCGCACGTCCTGTCTTTCGAAGTGAACCATCCCGGAGACAAGGGCTTCGTCATGATGCAGGCCCGGCTGGATCCGGAGATCGCCAGCGCGGTCCACCAGAAACTGGCATCCGCTCCGGATGGCCGATGGAAGGCCACGACGCGGCGACCTCCCGAAGGCTGGCGCCTACCGGACTTCGCCGACGCGGGCTTCGCGCCGTTGGTGCAACGGCCCGTTCCCGAACCGAAGACGAACGAGCGCTGGCGGTGGCAGATGCTCACGGACGACGCCACGGGCCTGGGCCTGGCCTCGAGCGCCACGAAGGCCTGGGTGCGGTGGTCCTTCCGCGTGGACGACGAGGGCTTCAAATGAGCCGCCCTTCCCTGGTGCTCATCCCGCAGCACTTCGGCGCCCTCCTCTTCGACCGGCGCTCCTCTCGCTACATGCCGTTCGACGCCCCCGCGGCGGCCGTGCTGACCCGGCTCACCGAGCACACCGCGGACGACGTCATCGGTGATGCAGAGGCTGGCGACCGGGACGCCGTCATCGGGCTCATCCAGCACCTGTCGACGAAGGGCTACCTCCGGATGGATGGCCGGCTCGCGGCGGCCCGCATCGACCGGGCGCCCCCACCTGACCACCTGCTGGGCCCGCTCGCCGTCCACCTGGAGGTCATTGGCGCGTGCAACCTCACGTGCACGCACTGCTTCGCAGGGGAGTTGCCGCGCAATCAGTCCCCGCTCTCCGTGAAGGAGATGGACGCGCTCTTCGCGCAGCTCGCCGGATTGGGCAGCTTCCGGCTGGGACTCACCGGCGGCGAGCCGCTGATGCGCAAGGACCTGCTGGACATCCTCGACGCGGCGACGGGCCACGGCCTCCATCCCTGCATTACCACCAACGCGTTGCTCATCGACGAACGGTGGGCGCGTGAGCTCGGCAAGCGCGAGCTGGTGTGGCTGAACGTGTCGCTGGAAGGCGCCCAGGCGGGGACGAACGATGCCGTGCGGGGCGCTGGTGTCTTCGACCGGGTGATGGAGAAGCTCGCGCTGCTCGGCCAGCATGCGCGCTTCACCCTCGCCTTCACGCTGACGCGCGACAACGTGGCGGAAGTCGAGGCCTGCGTCGAACTGGCCCGGCGGGTGGGCGCGCATACCGCCGTCTTCCGCCCGCTGTATCCCGTCGGCACCGCCACCCGACACCCAGAGCTGATGCCCACGTTCGACGGCTACGTGGACGCGCTCGCGCGGCTGGAGCGCGTCGAAGCCGACTCGGACCTCTTCGCGTTGGACCCCTTCAGCCCTTCGGCGCGAGAGGAGATACGCGGCGTGGTGACGGAGGGCCCGGGCTGCGGCGCGGCGAACACGGTGGCCTCCGTCTCCGTCCAGGGCAACGTGAATCCGTGCAGCTTCCTGGGCCGGGCCTTCGAGTCCGGAAACATCCGGACGCGACCCTTCGAGGACATCTGGCGTGACGGCCAGGCCTTCCAGCGCCTCCGGGCGAAGCAGGCGGGAGACCGCTTCACCGGGGGCTGCCGCGCGCGTGCGCAGTTCTACAATGGCTCCGCGTTCGCGGAGGACCCCTGGCAGGCCCAGTCCCAGGGACCTGGCCAGGCGTCACATCCACTGCCCGTGCTCGGCACGGGGCGGGGGCAGGGGGGCGCATGTCGGTAATCCAAGCCGCGCTGGGGAAAGCCCGGGCCCAGCGTGCCAGTGGAGACCTGGAAGGCGCCGCCGCGACGCTGGACGCGGTGGCCTGGCAGGCGCGCGAGGACGTTCTGCCGTTGCTCCAGGACGTGTTGGAACAGCTCACCGTCATCGAGAACGGCTTCGTGTTCCGCTATGTCCCCGCGGGCACGTTCATCATGGGCAGCGACGACGGCGACCCCGACGAGCGCCCCGCCCACGCGGTGACGTTGTCCGCGTTCTGGATGAGCGACACGCCGCTGTCCTGGAGCGCCTTCGCTCGCCTCCTGGATTGGCCCGAACCGCCCGAGTTCCCCACGGACGAACAGCTCGGCGGATTCGCCGACAACTTCGCGTACTTCAACGACTCGAAGATTCGTCTGCAGTACTGCGAGAACGACACCCTGAAGGCCAGTGACTGGCACGCCCACGCCACCCACACGCGATGGAGCACCGGCGACGGCGTCATCAAGACCTCACAGGAATTGTTCGGCACGCCAGCGCGCGCGGGCGAGGGCCCGCTGCGCTATGACCGGAAGCCCATGGTCGCGGTCGACCCTTCGCTCGCGGAACGGTTCGCGCGGCGCTTGAGCACGCCTTCCGTCACCTATCGCCTGCCCACCGAAGCCGAATGGGAGCGCGCGGCGCGGGGCTGCTTCCGTGGCGCGGCGTACCCATGGGGGAACGAACCTCCAGACGCGAGCCGCGCGGACTTCGACCGCTTCAATGACTTCTCGCTCCGCCCCATGCGCGCCTTCCCGCCCAACGACTACGGCCTCTTCGGCATGGCGGGCGGCGTGAGCCAGTGGTGCCAGGACCACTACGACGCCGACTACTACCGGCGCTCGCCAAAGACGTCCCCCCTGTGCGTGCTGGGCGAGCGCATCCCCGAGCGCGTCCACGTCCTGCGCGGCGGCTCATGGGCGGACTGCGCGGACGCCCTGCGGGTCAGCTTCCGCTCCGCGAGCGACACCGGGGCGGCGCCCAACATCGGCTTCCGCCTGGTCCGGGTTTCCTCCCGGAGGTGAGGCCAGCGGCTTGTGAGCCGCCCTACCCCACGGCGGCGACCGGAGCCACGTCGGCCGTCTCCGGAAGCGCGTCGAAGCTCTCGAACGGGTTCTCCAGCATCTCCCGAAGCGTGTTGGCGAGCACGCCCGCGTGGAACCCGTCGATGAAGCGGTGGTCGAACGTGGCGTTGATGTTCATCACCTTGCCCGGCACCACCTTGCCGTCCTCCACCACGGGCACCTCCTTCACCGCGCCGGGCGCGACGAAGATGGGCACGCGCGTGTACGGCGCCAGCGGGACGTAGGCCGTGTCCAGCCCCAGCGAGCCCACGTTGGTGATGATGGCGGACCCGAAGGCGTCCTTCGGCATGCCGAACCGGCTCATGTCCAGGTTCAGCGTGTACATGAAGAAGGACAGCAGCCAGGTGAAGGTGTTGAGGAACAGGTAGGGAATCTTCTGGATGGTGCCCTTGCCCTTCTCCAGGGCCACGTCCCGACGCTCGCGGACGCGGCGCACCGCCTCCTCCAGGTCGTTGGCGATCTCCTTCAGGTTCTTCTTGTCCGCGTCCTCGATGCGGGCCGACGTGAGGTCCACCTTGCCGCCGTCCGTCTGGACGACGAGCGTGGACAGCGTCACGCGCTGGCGCAGGTAGATGCGGTTGAAGCGGAGGATGGCGTTCGCGTCCGGGCAGCGGCGCAGCGCCTCGCCCATGGCCTTGGCCACCAGGTGCGTCACCGTGAGTCGCACGCCCGTGCGCTGACGGAAGGCCTCGATGTAGGCCATCGCCTTGTCCATGCGGACGGTCAGCGTTCCGTAAACGGTGGGGTCGTACGCCGTCTTCCAACTTCCAATCGCAAGCTTGCGAAAGCTCGACAGGTCCCGCTTGGGGATCAACTCCAGATGCGCCATGGCCCCAGTGTCGCCGCTTGGCCCACCCCAAGGGAAGAGTGGGTCCCCCGGCTGGCGCCCCCGCCCGCCTCGGACTCAACATGACGCACCGGGTCGCCGTTCAAACCCGATCGGAACGCGGTCCGGACGCAGAGGATCACCCGGCTTTCCAGGAACAACCTTGCCAGTGGGCCGCCTCCCCCACGATCTGCCGGAGCGCGGAATTCACCGGAAGTAAAAAATTCGCGGCATTCATTGCCTGCCACGCTCTCTGGGGACGTCAAGTCCAAGCAACGTCAATCGATTCTCGGGAGAGGTCGGGAAGACCCATTTACATTCGGTGCCCGGGCGGAAGACCATACGCACTCCATGGCTGGCTTCCGCTTCTGTTCCGCACTCTTGCTGATGTTTGCCCTCACGTCCTCGGCCCATGCGGCCGAGGCGGGACCTCCTGTCAACGTGCTCGACGGGTGGCGCTTCCGGTGGGGTGACTCCCCCGTGGGCTCGGAGGGCACGCCCCTGTGGGCGAAGGAAACGGGGGATTCGAAGGAGTGGCGGACCACGCCCGCGCTCGTGGCGCCGGAGGGACGTGGCGACCACAAGTTCATGTGGCTCAGCATCCCCATCCCGGACGGTGGCTGGACGGACCCCGCGCTGTACCTGGGCGAGATCACCCACGCGCTTGAGGTGTACGCGGACGGCCAGCACATCTACACGAGCGGCAAGATCCGGCCGGACAGCTACGAGATTGGCGAGAACCTGTCCTGGCACATCGTGCCCCTGCCGCGCGACGCGCAGGGCAAGCGCGTGCTGCTGCGCATCCAGTCCAGCAATCCCAACATCGGCGTGGCTCAGGCCGCGCAGGTGGGCTCGAAGTATGACCTGCTGGTCTACGTGACGCGCCAGGGCCAGGCGCCCTTCGTCATCTGCTGCCTGCTGCTGGCGGTGGCGCTCGGCGCGGGTGGCGCCTTCGCGCTCCACTGGCGGCGCCGGATGCTGGCGGGCCTGGCGGTCTCCGCGGCCAGCGGCGGCCTGATCCTCCTGGGCCTGAGCGGCATGCCCACGGCGCTGTGGGGCTCGTCCGCCGCCGCCACGCTGGGCACCACGATGGGCATCTTCCTGCTCGTCGCCGGTCTGATGGAGTTCGTCGCGGACGCGCTGCTCGACAACCGGCGCGGCTGGTTCCAGAAGGCGGCCATGGTGTTCTCGCCCGTGGCGGGCGTGTGCGCCCTGGCGACGCTCCTGGACCTGGGCATCGGGCAGCGCATCCTCGTGCCCTTCCTCCCCATGGCGATGGTGGTGCTGCTGGTGGTGCTCTCGGTGGCCATCACCCAGGCGTGGTTGGGCAACCCGGACGCGCGCCTCTTCGTCGGTGGCTTCGCGGGGCTCGTCCTCTCCATCGTCCTCACCATCCTCCCCGTCATCGGCCTGGTGGGCTGGTCGCTGGGCAACGTCACGCACTGGGGCTACGTCGCGTTGACGCTGTCGCTGCTGGGCATCGTCACCCGCCGCTCCATCATGGTGGTGCGCACGCTTGAAGCGCACACCCACCAACTGGAGGCGCGCGCGCAGGAAGTGCGCAACCTGGCCGAGCGCATGGGCAACGGCGCCGGCGAGCTCGCCTCGGTGGTGCAGCAGCTCCGCTCGTCCAGCGACGAGCAGACCGAGGGCGTCAGCCGTCAGGCCGTGGCGCTCCAAGAGGCGGAGCAGACGGTGAAGGAGATCCGCCGCAGCTCGCAGATGACAGCGGAGAAGGCCAGCGCGCTCGCGGCTTCCGCGGAGAGCGCCGAACAGGTGGGCCGAGAGGGAACGGCCGCCCTGGAGCGCACGCTGTCGGACCTGGCGGCCATCCGCACCGAGGTCTCCGACATGGCCCGGCGCATCTTCGCGCTCGACGAGCGCACCCGCGAGGTCTCCGGGATCGTGGACTCCGTGAAGGACCTGGCGGACCAGTCCAACATGCTGGCCATCAACGCCGCCATCGAGGCGGCGCGCAGTGGCGAGAGCGGCCGTGGCTTCGGCGTGGTGGCCCGGGAGATGCGCGGTCTGGCGGACCAGTCCATCCAGGCCACGCACCGCATCCGCGAGGTGCTCGACGGCGTCAGCAACAGCATGCGTGAGGCGGCCCGCTCCAGTGAGAAGGGCGACGAGCGCGTGCGGCTGAGCCTCGACGCCGTGCGGACCTCCAGCGCGCAGTTCCAGCAGCTGGCCGACATCATCGGCGACACCAGCTCCAGCGTGCGGCAGATCACCGCCGCCGTCAGCGCGCAGGACGCGGGCACCCACCAGATGGCCCAGGCCATCCAGGAGCTGTCCGGACAGATGCAGCGCACGCTGAAGACGGTGCAGGAGACGCAGGAAGCCACCCGCTCCGTGCAGTCGCTCGCGGAGAGCATGTCTGGCATGGCCAGCCAGACGCTCAAGGCGGAAGGCCTGTCCGTGCCCGCGGCGCAGGCGCAGGCGCGCTGATTCCGCAGCCTCCACCTCCGAGCCCGGCGGCCCTCACGGCCACGGCTCGGAGGCTCCGGCGGGCGCTGGAAGCTCAGCCCAGCGCCTCCTCCAGGAAGGGCGCGGTCTGGCTGAAGGGCAGGCCCACCACCTCCTCCGGTGGGCCCGCCACCACCACCCTGTCTCTTATACACCTCT
>NZ_JAAEAH010000050.1 GCF_010998615.1 Myxococcus sp. CA023
GGGGATAACTCGCTGTCTCCGCTGGAGGAGGCCGCGCCCCAGGTGGCGTCCGTTCGCTGAGTAGACACGGGGGAGGGAAGGGCCTTCCGGGGGCTGGCGTGCCGTGGCATGACCTGTCCCCGGAGGTCTTACCCATGAGTGACACGCTGCCCGCGCTGCGGGCCACCCTGACGGAGTTGGTGGCGATGGACACCACGTCCTTCCGCCCCAACGTTCCGCTCATCGACTACGCGCAGGCGCGCCTGGAGGCCGCGGGCTTCAGCGCGGAGCGCCAGAAGTTCCTGGACGACGCGGGCGTGGAGAAGGTGAACCTCGTCGCGGTGAAGGGCGGTTCCGGCTCCGGCCGCGCCGCGCTGGCCCTGGTGGGGCACTCCGACTGCGTGCCGTACGACGCGGCCTGGACGGACGCGCTGCGGCTGACGGAGAAGGACGGGCGGCTCTACGCGCGCGGCGCGTGTGACACGAAGGGCTTCATCGCCTGCGCGCTGCACGCGGCGTTGAACGCCGAGCAGTTGACGGCCCCGCTGATGGTGGTCCTCACCGCGGACGAGGAAGTCGGCCTGACGGGCGCGAAGAAGCTGGTGGAGGCGGGACTGGGCCGCGCGCGGCACGCGATTGTCGGCGAGCCCACGCGCCTCATTCCGGTGCGCGCCAACAAGGGCTACTGCCTGGCGGAGGTGGAGGTGCGGGGGAAGGAAGGGCACAGCGCGTACCCGGACTCGGGCGCGTCGGCCATCTTCCGCGCGGGCCGCTTCCTCCAGCGCCTGGAGCACCTGGCGCTGACGGTGCTGCGCGAGGACCTCGACGAGGGCTTCCAGCCGCCCTTCACCACCGTGAACGTGGGCGTCATCCAGGGCGGCAAGGCGAAGAACGTCATCCCCGGCGCCTGCCGCTTCGTCGTGGAGTGGCGGCCCATTCCCGGGCAGCCGCCGGAGCGCGTGTCTCAGCTGCTGGAGACCATCCGCCAAGAGTTGGTGCGGGATGAGCCCGCCTTCGAGGCGCAGATTCGCGTGGTGCGCACGGACCGGGGTGTGAATACGCGGGCGGACGCGGAGGTGGTGCGCTTCCTCGCGGAGGCCAGCGGCAACGCGCCGGAGACGGTGTCCTTCGGAACGGAGGCGCCGCAGATGACGGAGCTGGGCGCGGAGGCGGTGGTGTTCGGCCCCGGCGACATCCGCGTGGCGCACCAGACGGGCGAATACGTGCCCGTGGAAGACCTGGTGCGCTGCGAGGCCGTCCTGGCTCGCGCCGTGGCCCACTTCTGCGGCGGGCGCTGAGTCTGAGTGACTGCGCTTGGGCGGAAGCACACGCCTCAGCGCACGGCCTCGGCGGCGGAACGGCCGCCGAGGTCCGCGCCTACGCCTGCGGCAGCGCGCAGTGGCTCAAATCCCTCAGCACCTTCTTGGCCTCGGCGATGAGGTCATGGCCACTGGCGCCCTGTGGCGCGCGGGCGATGAGCTTCATGTCCGGGGTGAGGCGGTAGACGCCCTTGGAGCGCTGCACCAGCCCCGCCACCTTGGGGCCATCCAGCAGCGCGTCCGCGCCCAGCGTCACCACCAGCCGGGTGGTGCCCACCTCCAGCCCGCGCAGGCGCAGGTCGCGCATGTCGATTTTCAGCAGCGTCAGCTCGGACAGGTGGTCCACCTCGTCCGGGGCTTCGCCGTACCGGTCCACCAGCTCGGCGCGCAAGTCAGTGACTTCGTCCGGGTGGCTGGCCTGGCTGAAGCGCTTGTAGAAGACGAGCCGCTGGTGGACGTCGCTGACGTAGTCGTCCGGGATGAGCGCCGGCATGGGCAGCGTGACGTCCGGCTCGATTTGCACCTTGGGCGGCTGGCCCTGCATCTCCGCGACGGCTTCCTCCAGGAGCTGCGCGTACATGTCGAAACCAATCTCGGCGATGGCGCCCGACTGCTTGTCGCCCAGCAGGTTGCCCGCGCCACGAATCTCCAGGTCATGACTGGCGATGGAGAAGCCCGCGCCCAGCTCGGTGAAGTTCTGGAGCACCTCCAGGCGCCGCTGCGCGTCCTTCGTCACCGCGCGCCGCGACGGCACCAGCAGGTACGCATACGCGCGCTCCTTGGACCGGCCCACGCGGCCACGGAGCTGGTAGAGCTGCGCCAGGCCGAACTGGTCCGCCCGGTTCACAATCATCGTGTTGGCGCTGGAGATGTCGATGCCACTCTCGATGATGCTGGTGCAAAGCAGCACCTGGTACTTCTTCTCCGTGAAGGCGAGCATCACCTTCTCCAGCTGCCCTTCGCCCATCTGCCCGTGCGCCACGCCGATGCTGACCTGGGGAACCAGCGCGCGCAGCTGCGTCTCGATGGAGGGCAGCGACTCCACGCGGTTGTGGACGAAGAACACCTGTCCGCCGCGCGCCACCTCGCGCTCAATCGCCTCCTTCACCAACGTGTCCTCGTACTTCATCACGAAGGTGCGGATGGCCCGGCGGTCCTGCGGCGGCGTGGCGATGATGCTCATGTCGCGCACGCCCGACATGCTCATGTGCAGCGTGCGGGGAATGGGCGTGGCCGTCAGCGTGAGCACGTCAATCTGGGAGCGCCACTTCTTCAGCGACTCCTTCTGCTTCACGCCGAAGCGCTGCTCCTCGTCGACAATCATCAGGCCCAGTTCCTTGAAGGCCACCTCGCCGCCCAGCAGCTTGTGCGTGCCGATGAGGATGTCGACCTTGCCCTCCTTGGCGCGCTTGAGGATTTCCCGCACCTCCGGCGCCTTCTTCATCCCGGAGATGACCTCCACCGTGACGGGGTAGTCCGCGAAGCGCTTCTTGAAGGACAGGAAGTGCTGCTGCGCCAGCACCGTGGTGGGCACCAGCACCGCCACCTGCTTGCGGTCCAGCGCGGCCTTGAAGGCGGCCCGCATGGCCACCTCCGTCTTGCCGTAGCCGACGTCGCCGCAGACGAGCCGGTCCATGGGCTCCGGCTTCTGCATGTCCGCCAGCACGTCCTCAATCGCCTTGGCCTGGTCCGGCGTCTCCTCGAACTCGAAGTCCGCTTCGAACTGGGCGAAGTACCGGTCCGGCGCGCTGAAGGCATGGCCGGGGTGCGCCTTGCGCGCGGCGGCAATCTGGAGGAGCTCCGCCGCCATCTTGAGCAGCTGCTCCTTGACGCGCTTCTTCGTCTTCTCCCAACTCGTGGTGCCCAGCTTGTCCAGCTGCACCTGCGTGGGGTCGCCGCCGGAGAACTTCTGGATGAGCCGCATGCGGCCCACCGGCAGGTAGATTTTGTCCCGGCCCGCGTACTCCAGGACGAGGAAGTCTCCGGGCACGCCGTTGACCTCCATCTTCGTCAGGCCCGAATAACGGCCGATACCGAAGTCGGTATGGACGATGAGGTCGCCTTCCTTCAGGTCTCCGAAGCCGGAGCCGAACGCGTCCAGCTTCTTGCTGCGCTTGGGACGCCGGCGCGCGCGCGCGCCGAAAATCTCCTCGTCCGCCAGCACCGCGAGCCCGCCCGGCCCATCCACGAAGCCGTGGCTCACCTCGCCCGTGAAGAGGTGCGCGCGGATGGACGGCTCGTACAGCGCCACAGCGTCTTCCAGTGGCTCCGTGTGGACCTTCACCATCACGTTGCGGTCCATCAGCAGCCGCTTCAGCCGGTCCGCCTGGCTCAGCGTGCCGCACGCCACCACGCAGGCCACGCGCAGCTCGCGCCAGCGCTCCAGCCGCTCCACCAGCGGGGACAGCGCGCCCTCTTCACCGTGGTGCGCCAGGATGGCCTCGCGCAGGTCCTGGGTGCCGCCGAAGCTGAAGTGCACCGGCGGGCGCTCTGTCTGCACCAGCGACAGACCACCGCCCTCCAGCACGCGGAAGGACTGCATCCGCTGGTTCACGTCCTCACGGGAGAGGAAGTGCTCCAGCGGCGGACAGATGAGCTCCTGCCGGGCCTCGGCCGCGCTGTGCGAACGCTCCAGTTCCTCCCACAGCGTGTCCGCCGCGCGGTCCTGGCCCACCGGGTCGTCCAGGTAGATGACGGGCGCCTCGGGGCTCCAGTCGCGCAGGAAGTCGAACACCGTGGACAGCCCGCCCTCGAAGAAGCCGGGCAGCAGGCCCTCCATCCCGAAGCCGGGCAGGCCTTCGCGCAGGGCGTCCAACTGCTCGCGCAGCTTGATGGTGGGCAGGTTGATGCGGTCGGCCACCGCGCGGGCGGCGGACTCGGCGCGCGGGCGCGTCTCGTCGGTGAGCAGCACCTCGCGCGCGGGGACCAGGTCCACTTCCTTCATCGCGTCCACCGTGCGCTGGGACTGCGGGTCGAAGGCGCGGATGGACTCGATGGTGTCGCCGAAGAACTCCAGGCGGACGGGCTTGTCGTAGAGGGGGCTGAAGACGTCCAGCAGGTCGCCGCGCACGCTGAACGTGCCCACGTCCTCCACCAAGGGGCTGTTCTGGTAGCCCATGCGCACCAGCCGGCGCGCCAGCGAGTCCCGGTCGAAGTCCTGCCCCACGGCCACCCGCGCGGCCAGCGCGCGCATCACCGACAGCGGCAGCACCTTGCGGTGCAGGGCGCGCACCGACAACACGAGTGCGGGGAAGCGCGTGCCCTGCCCCAGGTGGAAGAGGGCGCCCAGCCGCTCCGTGACGGCCGCCGCGTCGGGAGACACCTCGTCGTAGGGCAGCACCTCGTCCGCGGGCATCCGCAGCACGCGCGGCGCCAGCAGGCTGCCCTGGCCGCCCAGGAAGAAGGACAGGTCGGCGGCGAGCGCGTCGGCGGCTTCTTCGTCGACCGCCACGCAGACCAGCGGCGCGCTCAGCGCGCCATGCAGGCGGGCGAGCACATGCCCGCGCGCGGCCCCCTTGAGTCCTTGCGTCCGGACGCGCTGCCCCGTCCGAAGTCCGTCAACCGCCTGGGCGAAGGGGTCGCCCGCCGTGCCGCCGTCCTGCGTCTGTGTGAAGGAAGTGTCCATGAGTGGACCCTGAGGGCCCCAGGGTAATTAGGAGTCTCACCCTGTCAGGTCAACGACGGAGCGCCTCGGCTGTCGAGCGAAACAGGAGAAATCGGAAGCTCTGGTTAGCTCGGGCACTGTTCAGCCACCCCGGGGACCGGTTGGCCCCACCCCCAGCTGCGGGGTTAGGGTGGCTCACAACGGCAGCATCGGGGGCCACGCCGACATGTCATCTGGCCGTGGAATCAACAGGTGCCTGGGCACCGAAGGGGACGAACCTCTTTCCGAGGCGGTGGTCGTCTTGCGGAGCGTGCGCTCCGCGGTCGGCGGCATCGTCGACTTCGAGTGTGTCTCCGCCAACGTGCAGGCGGAGCGCTGGCTCGGCGGAGAAGAGGGCAGCCTGGTGCACAACGGGCTGCTGGAGGAAGCGCCGTGGGCGTGGGACGGCGGCCTCTTCAGTGCGTGTGTCCGCGCGGTGACACGCCGCGCGCCAGAAATCGCGCGGGTGTCCCGGCAGTCGCCCATGGGCACCGTGTGGCTCCAGGCGCGCGTCTCACCGCATGACGACGGCGTGGTGCTCTTCCTGGAGGACCTCACCGAGCGCATGGCCGCGGAAGAAGCCCTGCGGCGCGACCATGACCTGCTGCACGCCGTCATCGAGAGCGCCACTGACGCCATCTACGTGAAGGACGTGTCGGGCCGGTACATCCTCATCAATCCCGCCACCGCGAGCGCCTTCCACCGGGCTCCGCGCGACATCCTCGGCCGCACGGACGCTGAGTTGCTGGGCGCCGACCGGGCCGCGCCGACGCTGGCGCACGACCGCGAGGTGATGAGCTCCGGACAGACGGCCACGTACGAAGGGGCGGAAGGTGGCCCGGGGACGGACCGAATCTGGCACACGACGAAGGGCGTGCTTCGCCGCGGAGACGGCACCGTGTACGGCCTGTTCGCCATCTGCCGGGACGTCACCGCGCGGCGCCGCCAGGAGCTGGAGCGCGAAGAGGAGGCGCGCTTCCAGGAGCGCTTCATCGGCGTGCTGGGCCACGACCTGGGCAATCCACTGGCCGCGGTGCGGCTGTCCTCCGCGGCCCTCCTGGTCCGGGACACGCTGCCCCCAGATGTCCGGCGCGTGGTGGCCCGCATCGACGGGAGCGCCGAGCGGATGGCGCGGCTGGTGAAACAGTTGCTCGACTTCACGCGCGCCCGCATGGCCGGCGGCATCCCGCTGCGTCCCCACGAGGTGTCCATGGAGGACGTGTGCCGGCGCATCATCTCCGAGCTGGAGCCCGCGCATCCGGAGTGCGGTGTCTGCCTGGAGGTGGACGGCGAATCACGCGGCGTCTGGGACGAGGAGCGCCTGGGGCAGGTGCTGTCGAACCTGCTGGGCAACGCGCTTCAACACAGTCCGGAGGGGAGCTCGGTGCGGGTGCGGCTGGCGGCGAAGGACTCGCTCTTCCAGCGCGTGGAGGTCCACAACGGTGGGCCGCCCATCCCCGAGTCGTTGCGCCCGCGGCTCTTCTCGCCGTTCCACGGGGTGCCCCCCGAGCCGGGTCAGCCGAAGCCGAAGCACCAGGGCCTGGGGTTGGGGCTCTACATCGTGTCGCAAATCGTGACGGCGCACGGAGGCTGGCTGGACGTGGCGTCGTCGGCGGACACGGGGACCTGCTTCTCGGTGACGCTGCCTCGCGTCACCCGGCCGCTGGGTGGGCCGCCAGGCAAGACTGCCTGAGGCCCGGCCCGTGGCCTGCTGCTAGCGCTGGCCGAACTTCACGGCGGCCTGCAGGCGGATGACGTCCGTCAGCGCGCCCGGGTCCACCAGCTCCATCGCGGCCTGCTGGGACAGGCCGGCGTAGCGGCGCTTGCGGTACTCCTCCTCGTCCTCCTCACCGCCCTTGCCACCCTTGTCGCCCTTGTCGTCACCGCCGCCCTTGCCGTCATCCGGGCGGAGGGACAGCGACTGCGCCGGGGACAACCCCTTCTCGATGTGCACCGACGAGAGCGCGTCTGCGCGCAGGGAGGTGAACAGGCTGGCCATGGAGAGGCAGAAGACGACGGCGACGGCGAGGTTCTTCATGGGGGGGCTCCGTTTCGCTTGAGGGGATGACGCGCGGCTTCGAACGGAAATTCAAGGGGCCGTCGGCGCCTTCATGGTGCGGATGTATCCCACCAGTGCGTCAATCTGCGCTGGGGTGAGCTTTTCCTTGAAGGGCTTCATCTTGCTGTTCCGCGGATCTCCGTCGGCAATCACCTTGCGGATGTCAGCGTCCGTCCGGGACTGCTGCCAAGCGGGCTGGCTCATGTCGCCGATGGACTCCTTCTGGCCCATCTTCGTCTGCGCCTTGCCGTCACCGCCGTGACACACGGTGCACTTCGCCTTCCACACGTCGGCCACGGCGTCCGCGTGGGCGCCGGTGGCTCCACCCAGGCTCAGGACCAGGACCAGTCGCTTCATCATCGTCGGGGGGCTCCTCGCGGACGGCACGCCGGGCCTTGTGCCCGGGCCCCCGAGCATACGCCGAAGCGGCCCGTTCGCACGCGCGACGGCGGCGGTGCGGATGCCGCCTACTGGCAGCCTGGCGTGGAGGCGTGCTTGTCACAATCCACGGGGCGTACGGCCGCCGTCAGGCCATCCGCCTGGAAGACCAGCTCCGGTTTCCAGTCCGGCGATTCGAGCGTTCCCCCGTTGCGCAGGAGGACGAGCCGCTCCGTCGTGGGCAGCAGGGCGTTCTGTTCGCACACCCTTCCGCCGGGCGCCGGCGGGGCCACGACGGGCGCGCCGGCGCCGGGGTTGCCCAGCCAGCACAGGCCCACCAGCAGGTCCACGTCGAGCTTCGGCGGGATGACCAGTTCCGGCCCCAGCTCCGGGCATTCGCAGCCGCCCACGCCGCAGGCGTTCTCCTGGCACGCGGGCATGGGACACACCGTGCCCCAGGCATCACTGCATGCCAGTGCCTCCCAGCGCATGCGTGTCACCTGGATGCCCTGCTCATCCGTGACGCGCGTGCCCAGCCGCACGGGCTGGTGGGTCGCGCGTGCTTTCTGACGGGCCTCCTGCATCATCAGTACCAACTCGCGCTGCGCGGCGCTGAGGCGCTGGCGCTCCGTCATGCCCTGGAAGCTGGACACGGAGAGGGTGGTGAAGATGCCAACCAGGGCCACCACGACCATCACCTCCAGCAGCGTCATGCCTCGGTTGCGTGGCCGCATGTCAGCCCCCCGTTCCCACGAACGCGAAGTTGCGAGGCGCCAGGCGGATGACGCTGTGCCGGCGCTTGTAGCCATCCCGGAGGTTGCCGTCGTCGTCTCGCGCTCCGGGCGCTTCGTTCCCCGTCAGCTCGGCGCGCTGCGAGCGCGCGGTGATGGACAGCTCCACCACGCGCATGTGGCGCATCAGCTCGTCACCCGCGCTGCCCGGGCCGCGGTCCGGTGGAACGGGCACGCCCGGGTCCCAGGCCCAGGAGATGTGCGCGGCGCAGGTGGCCTGGGTGCAGGTGGCCAGCGAGGGGCGCCCGGTCTCCGCGTCCGGGAAGAAGCGCACGGGGGCGCCGGGGAGCGCGTTGGGTGCATTCACGCCCAGCCGGACCTGCAACTGCTCGATGTCCTGGGACACCGCGGTGTAGCCCGCGGGCCCCGTGGGCCCATCCGCGTCCATCTCCAGCACGGGCGTGCCGCCGGGCCAGTTCACCCGGTAGCTGCGGCTGGTGAGCGGGAGCAGGTACATGCCCCCTTCGCGCGGTTCCCGTGTGCCAAGCCAGGGCGACTCGGGAAGCGTCACGGCATCGGGATGACAGTTGCCGTCGGCGGGCGCGGGCCGGCCTGGGATGGCGGGCGTCCACTCCACGCCTTCCGCCACGAGGTTCGTCACCTGTCCCACGCAGGCCCAGCCCCGCTCGTCTTCCGTGCCCGGGAACACGACGGCAATGACCGCATTGTCCAGGAAGGCGGGCGGCAGGCCTCCCACGCACAGCGTGTCCTCGAACCAGGCCGCGGTCGCCGGCAAGGGACACTGGTCCAGCAGCACCATTCGCGCCGGGTCCGTCTCCCAGACCTCCAGGGCATCCGACAGCAGCGCGGCGTTGGCGGGTGGGACGAAGGTGGCGTCATCCGGGAAGGTGGCCTGGGGCCGGGCCCACACGGCGTAGAACAGGTCCGCTTCGCCGGCGGGAATCCGGCCGCCGGTGAGGGAGACGCTGCCAATGCCCGCGCCCGCCCGTTGCACGCCGAACGCCATCAAGTCACGCGCGGCCCGGCCCTTGTTCTGCGTCTCCATGATGCGCTCTTCCAGCAGGCCCCGGCGCTGGAGATGGACGCTCACGCCAATGGCGGTGGCGATCACCACCATGGACATCGATGCGGCCACCATCAGCTCGATGAGCGTGAAGCCGTGCGGCGTCGTCGAACGAAGTCGCTTCATGGCGCCATCCGGGTCTGCAGGGCCACCGCGCGGCGGGGCGCACCGGGCTCTTCCATCCAGCTCACGGTGACGCGGACGTTGACGACCTGGTGCAGGGCCAGGTTGCTGGCGTGGGGAAGCGGGATGGCGCGGTTCAGCGCGGGCTCGCCTGTCTCAGCGCCCTCGAAGGGTGGGTCCACGTCCAGCGTCAGCGTGTAGGCCATTTGCGGCGTCGCGCCCGGAAGGGGCGGCGTCTCCGTCATGCGGCCATTGGCGGACCACCACACGTCGCGCCCCGTGTTGTCGAGCTGCTTGATGTTGACGCAGGGGTCGTTCAGCGGCTCGCCCACGCAGCGGAGGTTGACCACGCGCTCCAGTTCCTGTTCGGCGATGAGGTTCGCCTGGCTCAGGTTGTTGTTGCGGCGGTTGTGGCGGGACGCGGTGCCCAGCGTGAGCATGATGCCCAGGATGCCGAGCATGAGCACCGCGGCGGTGGCGATGGTCTCCAGGATGCTGAGGCCGCGCGGATGGGCGTGGAACCTGCGCCGGTTCATGGCACCACCTCCTGGACGCGTGAGCCGGACTGCACGTCCCAGATGAGGACCCGGGAGCTGCTTCGCGGCGACTCCGCTGTGGGGTTGTTGTACGTCCCGCTCCCCAGCGCGCGTACCTGTCCGTTCTTCACGATGAGCAGGTGATTGTCATAGAGCACGGGCGCGTGCGTGCCGTGGCCGTCGATGGGGGTGTCGTTGCCCGCGAGCGCATTGCCCGCGGTGCTGTAGGCGTAGACCCTGCCGCTGGTGGTGCTGTCCAGGTCGCACGCGCTGGCGGCGCGGCCCACGGCGCTGGTGGTGAAGACGCCATCCCGGGTGGTGGAGACGCCGCCCCAGACGACCTGGCCCTCGCCCAGCTCGCGTGTCCATTCGAGGTGCGCGGGGCAGTTGGCGCCTGGACGCGTGGCGGGCACCGGGTCGCGGTCCTCGAAGGCCATCAGGTGATAGCGGGGCCGTGGGTCGGCGGTGTCGTCCGGCTCGTTGGCGATGTCCGGGTTGTTGGCGGTGCCGAAGTACAGCCGCACCCGGCGGGAGCCGCTGTCAGGCACCACCGACGCGGAGATGGTGGAGTAGATGCGCTGGCTGGTGGGGTTGCGGATGCCGGGCACGGCCTGCGCGTTCGCGACGACACAGGAGGCCAGCACCTTGCCCAGCGGCGTGTTCGCCCCGGTGTTCGAGTAGGTGGGGTTGATGCGGTAGATCTTCCCCGAGGTGGACGGGACGTAGATGACGTCGACGTTGCCGTCGCCATTCACGTCCAGCGGGATGGGCTCTCCGCCGATGCCTTCATTCGCGTCCGCGGTGGTGCCCAGCGTGACGACGCCCGCCAGCCGCGCCTTCGCGCTGTTGCCCGTCACCTGCGCGGGCTGGCCCGTCTTGAGGTCCATCAGGTAGACGGTGCCCACCGTGCCGGGCTCAGGCGAGTAGTCCGTGCCGAACATGGACACCCACTTCTTGCCGCCAGTCAGGCCGAAGTCCATGCGCACCAGGGAGGGCGCATGGCGCGAACCGCGTGTGTCGGGCTTGGGCGTGGCGCCGGTGAAGAGCGCCGGCAGCGGGTTGCAGCCGTTGCCGTTGCCCGTGCACGGAGCGCCCGCTGACGTGAAGCGGTCCCGCTTCATGTCGAACTCCCACAGGGGCGTGGGGTAGCTCGAGTCCGTGGGGTTGGTGACGTCGAGCGCGAAGAAGACGCTCTGGTTGGGGCCCGTGGCGCTGGCCAGCACCGTTTTCGCGCCCTCGTTCCGGGCGGGGCGGGGACGCCAGGCCTCGTCGGTCTCCCGAGGGTCGTGGCCGGTGTCCGGGCGGTAGTCGTCGCTCCGCAGGTCCACGTCCGCCACGGAGGGCGTGGCGTCCATCGTGGCACGCTCGGTGGAGTACGCGTCGTTGGCGCGGCGGTAGTTCTCCACGTAGTAGGGCAGCATCTTGAAGGGCAGGTAGGCGAACAGCTCGCTGCCCGCGCCGTAGTCCTGGCCACTGGCACAGCTGCCGGCCCGGCCGAAGTAGCCCTGGTACTCCACGCGGCCTGGCGTGCAGGGGTCATCCCCCGTGCGGAAGGAGCCCGTGCCCAGCGCGTGGAGGTAGCCCTGCGTGGTGCCCACGTACGTCACCGTGGGGCGGCCCGTGTTGGCCGCGCTGAAGTTCTCCGTGAACTTCCGGCGCTCCGTGTCCAGGTTGCGGCCTTCGAGCAGCCACGCGGGCACGTTGGGCGGCCCGATGACGGCCGCCGTGGACAGGTTGACGCCGCCCAGCGGCCAGGTCCGCATCCGGTTGCGGACGAGCGAGGACTGGCGGTCCTCCCAGCCGTAGAGCCAGTCGCGCAGCGCCACGCGGTCATCCGCGGTGCAGCCGTTGCGGCCGTCCAAATCATACAGGTACACGCTGCCGTTGCGACGGGTGCAGTAGGTGTCTGGGAAGACGGGGCTGGTGGTGTTGGCGCGCGCCATCAGGTCCTTCACGTCGATGGCCTGCTGGTTCGCCGGATTGAGCGTGACGAGCCTGCGCGTGTCGAGCGGCTCGCCGGGACGGGTCTCCAGCGTGCGCATCAGGTCGCGCATCCACTTGCCGGAGTCCCAGACCTCCTGGGTGGGCTCATAGGGCGCCAGCGTGGCGGGCTCATAGAGCTTCTTCAGGTAGATGTGGCCCCGGTCGATGGTGTCCGGGCGGTTGTCGTAGGTGCGGATGGAGACCTGGTCCACGCCTCCGTCGGCGACCCAGGCGCGCCCGGGCGTTTCATAGACGCCGTGGATGACGGCGTTGGCCATGGGGATGAGCGACGCGCGGCCGTATTCGCCGCTGCGCTGCGCTTTGTAGGAGACGTTGATGTTGTGGATGGTGGGCTGGCAGGACTCACCCGGGCTCTCCATCACCGCGCGCCAGCACAGTTGTGTTCCCACGCGGCCCTGCTCCAGGAAGTCCTGCAGGACGGCCGTCTCATTGCGCACGCCGCCGTCGCTGTCCGGGATGGGGACCCGGAGCCAGTTCGGATTGTCGTTGAGGATGTACGTGGGATTGGAGGTGTTGCAGGGCTCCTGGCAGACCTTGCAGTCCAGCGCCACCTCATAGCGGATGTCCGGCCTGCGCTGGCCCGTGCCGCCGTCCGGCAGCTTGACGGAGAGCGAGCAGGGCGCGACGCCGCCGCCGTCCGCCGCGTAGTAGGGCTGGTCCTCCACGGTGAACGTCACCTCGGTGATGGTGAAGTCCAGGGAGATGTCCGGCGAGATGTCCGACACCACGTCGGAGCGGTAGGAGCCGTTGTTCTGCTTGTTGATGAGGATGACGATGTCGCTGTACGTGCGGTCACCGCCCGCGTTCTGGTCTTCCCAGCCCAGAATCCAGACCAGGGGGTTGTCACGCGGCGCGCCCACAATCGTGTGTGCCGCGCGGCGGTTCACGGAGGGGACGTCCTGCGTCTGGTCGTTCGGGAAGACGACGCCGCCATAAGCCGGGTCGCTCTCCAGCCGGGGGTACACCATGGGATTCAGCCAGTTGGTGCGGAGGTTCTTCTGCCTCACCACGAGCGGGTCACTGCCTTGGTGCAGGTCCATGTTGAGCGGCGTCTTGGTGAAGAAGACGTTGATGTCGCCGTGCATCCACAGGTCGCACTGCACCTCGCGCCCATCCGTCGTTGGACGGGTGATGAAGCACGAGTCCGTGGCCGGGCCGTACACCTGCTCCACATAGGTCACGAGGAAGAAGACGATTTCACGCCGGCCCGCGAGCCGTCCCATGGGGACGACCTGGTCCTCTGCCTTGGTGATGGCGGCGGTCGTGCTCTTGCCGGTGATGAGGCGGCCCGCGCTGTCGAATGCGCTGGCCTTGTAGTCAGGGATGCCGTCCGCCTCATCGGATTTGTCCCAGGCCGTGCCGGTGCGCATGAACTGACCGTTGCCGTCGAGCGTCCAGCCCTGACGTGGCGCGAAGCACTCCGCTGATTCCGATTCGTGGCACGACGTCTCGTCGTCGTCCGTGGAAAGGAAGACGAGGTTGCCGATGCCTCTGTTCCCGTTGAGGGGATGCCGGGGCTCCAGCAGGTTGGGGATGTGTGGGAACAGGCCCTGGTCGCTGAAGTAGGTGTCGATGATGCCGGAGGCGACAGCGCTCTGCCTCAGGTTGTCGCGTCCGTGGTAGGGGTCATACGCGAACAAGGCGTCGGTGAAATCGCGCACCGGGCGGCCCACCACGCCGCCAGTCGAGGGCCGGGCAGGGTAGTCAGCGCGCCCCTGCCACCTTCGGGGCCCCGTATTGGCGGCGTAGTTGCTGCCGGAGTTGCACGGGCCCATCAACAGGTCGGGCTCGCGCAGCGTCACCGTCCCCGCGTCGCCCCAGCGCCGGTGGGTGAACGTCCGGTTGGGACAGCGGGGCGCCACGCCGATGTAGCGCGAGGGGTTGATGTTGTAGAGGTCCTCGTGGAAGTCGGGCACGCCGTTGTTGTTCTTGTCCAGCAGCCGGTCGTCATCGGAGTTCTCGCGTGTGCCGTTGTCGTCGATGTATTCGGCGTCGATGAGCTCGTCGTAATAGAACCAGCCCAGCGTGCTGGAGGCGCCGCTTCCCGCGCGGTCATCGACGATGAGCGCGGTGAGCTCCTGCTCGAAGGGCAGGATGATTTTCTCCGGGTCCAGGACGTTGAGGTTGGTGTTGAGCCGCAGCTTGGGCGGGTTGTCATCCGTGACGATGATGGCGCTGGGGATGCCCGCGTCCCTGCTGAAGTCGGGTTGCTTGTCCTGGTCCGTGGTGTCGATGCACAGCGCGAGGCTGCTGGCGCCGCCATCCGTGCCGCCACTGCCCGTGTCGCCGCCGGGACTTTGGGCGAGCACGGCTCCCGCGGCGGCCACGGCCACCGCGGCCATCCAGGTTCGAGTCCAGCGCATGATGTCCCCCCTGGCGGCCGGTGCTGCAGGGCCGCCCGATTCAGGTGCAACGGATTGCGGTTGAAGGCTTGGAAATCAGAATGTGGGAAGGCCGCTGCTGGAGGTGCCGGTGCCCCGGCAGCCCATCTTCGTGCCGTAGCTGCACGCGAGCCCTCCCTGGGTGCTGCTGTGCTCCAGGAGTGAGCGGACGATGGTGCGGTAGGGGAGGCCCGGGCCCGGGGGTTGGACCTCGCCCACCGACACCAGCCAGATGCGGCCGTTGGCGTCGGCGTTGCGGTCGGCGTCGTCGTCGTCCTCCACGACGAAGACGCGGAAGGAGACGCTGCGCGCCTCCGGATAGGCGCGGATGGGCTCGCCCTCCATGTCGTTGATTTCGACGGAGGCGCCCGTCACGGTGTCGTCGATGGCCGTGCCACGCGCCAGCGTGTACGGCGTCTGGGGAATGAGCTCTCGCCAGGGCACGCCGCCCGCGGCGACGTCGGGCAGGCCCTGCTCGGCCACGACCTGCAGGCGCTGCAGGACGTCCTGGCTGTAGCTGCCAATGCCTCCCGCGACGGGGTTGTTCATCATCGCCAGGACGACGGCGCGCCCTTCGGCCATTCCCGCCTCGGCGGCGAAGAGGGCTTCACGCGAGCGGCGCTCATGGGATTGGAGCGTGCTCTCCGTGGTCACCGCGCGGAGGGACACGAGCACGCCCGCGGTGACGAGCGCGATGAGGCCCAGCGCCAGCAGCAGGGTGAACCCTCTCCGCGCGCCAGAGGCGTGTGCGGGCTTGCGGGTCGGATGACAGCGCACCGGGGACTCCTTGCCCTGAAGGGCAGCAGGGAAGCGCAGGTGTCTGTCTCAGCAATCCTCAGGCCCGCTCACGCGGTGCATCCATGTCAATGCATCCAGCCGCTTGGCCAGGGCCCTGGGTAAAGCCTGACACGCATTCATGCGACACGAATTGCGGACCTCGCAAAACTTGCGAGTCAGCGGAAAAGTGGGACGGACCGTGAGGGTCGTCCTAGAGGGCGAGACGCGTGGTTGACCTGTGACAGTCTCACGGAGCGTCGTGTTTCAGCCGCGCCCGCGAGGCCAGAACGTCACGTCGCGTTCCGGGGCGTTCAACCAGACGGACTTGAGGAAACGCACGGCGTTGCGGTCCGCGGTGTCATGCCGGCTGGTGAAGACATGCGCCGTGCCCAGCAGCAGCAGCACCGCCAGGGATGCCCCCAGCGCGGGCGCCGCGGGCCACGTCTGGCCGGGCTTCCGCGCCAGGCTGACGAAGACCCAGGCGGCGGTGCCCAGCAGCAGCCCCGCCAGCACCCCACCCGCCAGTCCCGCCGGCAGCCCCAGGAAGGTCAGCACGCCGGGCGGGAAGTAGCCCGCACGCAGCAGCGGCAGCGCCAGGGCGCCCACGGCGTTGGAGACGTCATCGGGGATGTAGTTGATGAAGGTGGCCACGCCGGTGGCGACGATGGACACCGCGCACAGGAGCGCGGCCACACCCAGGGCCCACGCGCCCTGGCCGGTTGCGCGCAGGCGCTCCAGGAAGAGGCCGGCGGGCAGCAGGAGGAAGGGCACCAGGCCGGTGAGGTGACGCGGCCCCGTCGTCCAGCCCCACGAGTCGTAGGAGAACGACGAGGTGAAGTATGTGTAGCCCAGGAGCAGGGCCAGGCTCAGCCACGCCAGCGCACGGGCTTCCGGCGACTGGTCCCGGCGGCGCCACACGAGCACCATCCCCGGCAGCGCCAGCAGGAGGAAGGGCGCCAGGGTGAACAGGCCCCGCAGCGGGGAGAAGAAGGACAGGGCGAAGGCGCGCGGGTCCGGCGTGCGGATGCCCAGGAATCCGCCCAGGTGCCAGGGTTGGTAGCCCGCGTCGTTGAGGTACTTGTAGCCGCTCGTCAGCGGGTGGCCGAATGCCACCTGGTGGTAGGCCATCAGCGCCACCAGGAAGGGCAGGGCGCCCAGCGTGGCCAGCCCCGCGGCCCGGCCCAGGCGTGCCCAGCGAACACGCGCGGGCGCGTCCTGGAAGGCGAAGGTGAGCACCGCGTACAGCACCAGGCCGAGCACGCCCAGCGCGCCGGTGTACTCGGCGGCCACGGTGGCGCCCGCGAAGGCACCCGCCAGGACGTAGCCCCGCTCGCGCCATTCGCCACGCGCGCAGCGCCACAGCGCGTAGAAGCTGGCGAAGAGCAGCACCGCCGTCGTCTGGTGGCTCATGAAGAGCAGCGAGTAGCTGAAGGCCAGCGAGCCCAGCCCATACGTCACCGTGAGCGCGTCCGCGACGAGCGGCTCCAGGGACGCGCGCAGGTAGCGGCGCACCAGCCACAGCAGGCCCAGCGTGGGCAGTACGGTGAGCAACAGGCGCGAGAAGAAGACCAGGGGGACTTCCGGCACGGCATGCCGGTGGCCGCCGCCCACCGCGCGCAGCGCGGCGTAGAGGGGCACGGCGGCGAACGACAGCAGCGGCGCCTTGCTGGGGTAGTACTTCCCGTCCTTCACGGACAGGTCTCCGACCTTGCCGTAATCGTGCAGCGCCTGGTTGATGTGCAGGGTGCCGTACTCCACCAGCGCGCGCGTCTGCCACAGCCGGCACAGCTCGTTGGGCGAGCGCAGGCCCGGGTGGTACGGGAACAGCAACACGTACAGTGCCGCCAGGGCGGCCCATACGGCGCGCGGTGCGCCTCGGGATGGCAGGGGCTGGCGCTCGGGAGTGGGGGCCGTGGTGGGCTCCGGGGGCGCGTCGGCGGGCAAGGGCGTGGAGTTCATGGCAGCGGGGCCCTGCTCTCGGGCGAGGCCGCCTCGGAAGGCGGCTGCGATTCAATGGACAGCCGGGGTGTCACGCGTGGCGGCGGCGCCTCACGCGTCGCCCCCGGTGGCGCGGGCCACGGCGAAGAGGCTCATGCCCACCGGCAGCTTCACGTGCGACTCCGCCCGCGCAATCAGGGGCGCCAGCGTGTCGTAGAGCTTGAGCTGGAGCTTGGGCACCGAGCGGCGGCGCAGCAGGCGGCTGTTGACGAACCATCCCGGCAGGCCGGCCAGGTTCATCCACTCCAGGGTCTCCACCTGGAAGCCATTCTCCTCCAGCACCGCGCGCAGCGTGGAAGGCGTGTAGCGGCGGTAGTGGCCCACGGCCTCGTCGATGGCGCCGAAGAGCTGCTGGAGCGCGGGCACCAGGATGACCACCCGGCCTCCGGGCGCCAGAATCTGCTTGAAGCGCCGGACGGCGGACGCGTCATCCGGGATGTGCTCCAGCACGTTGGAGAGGACGATGGTGTCCAGCCGCTCCGTCTTGAGCGACTCCCAGTCCGCCAGGGCCACGTCGGACAGGTACGGCCGGATGTGCGGCTTGCCGCGGAAGAGGTTCTTCAGGCGGTCCACGTAGAAGCGGTCCACCTCCAGCGCGATGAGCAGCTCCAGGCCTGACTCCAGCTCACGCGTAATCGTGCCGATGCCGGCGCCAATTTCCAGCACCCGGCGGCCCAGGTGCTCGCGGAAGCGGCGGCCCAGCCACTGGTTGTAGTGGACGGCGCCGTCCATGCGCTCCAGCGTGGTGTAGCCCTCGTGCTGGTTGTCCGCGTCGTCGCGCACCGTGGCGTAGCGGACCAGCGTCTTGAGCCGGGACAGGTGCGCCGAGGGCGTCCGGCGAGGCACCGCGCCAGGCGGTAGCGTCACCTCGGTGAGGCGGAACAACTGCGCGGCCAGCTTCACCACCAGCTCCGCGTCCACCGCGTCGTCGTCGCTGGTGAGCGTGACGGAGCGCAGCGCCTCAGTGCGGAAGGCGCGCAGACCGGTGAGCGGGTCCGTCAGCGGCACGTCGGTGACGAAGCGGGTGACGTGGCCCAGGGCCCGGTCCGCCAGCAGCTCCGGCGCCAGCCCCTGCGCCGTGCGCAGGCCGAAGACGGCGTCCGCGGTGTCCGCCTGGATGGGGCGCACCAGCGCGTCATAGACGTCCTGCGAATACGAGGTGTCCGGATCCTGCAGCACCGTCACCGCTCCCGACACCTTCTCCAGCGCGGCGCGGATGGCTGCGCCCTTGCCACCCGGCACCGTGAGGACGTGCACGTTGGGCGAGGGGGCGGCGTCGACGGAGCCCTCTCCAGCGAGGACGACCTCCGCGCCAGGAGGCAACGCGTGGGCGAAGCGGGAAGCTGCCGCCGCGGTGTCGGGCGAGAAGGGGAGGACGAAGGAAAGCGGTGGCGTCACGCCGGGCTGACTAGCACAGGCGGCTCGGCCATGCGCGTCAGTGCCCGCGAAGAAGCGTGGAGGGAGGGCATCCAGGCGACCGCGGAACGATGGACAACCCCGCGGGGACACGGCACGCTCGTCGCGGTCCCCAAGCGTGTGGGTGAAGGTCGGCGGAGTGCCGCCAGGCCGTGGAATCGCTCTGGAGACGGCAGGGAGACGTGACGTGGATGGAACCGGTTTCGACCCGGCCGGCGGCGCCGGTGGCCTGACGCCCGCGGGCCTCATGCAGCATGTGCGCGCGGTGTGGCGCCGCAAGTGGGTCGTCCTTGGCGTGGCGGTGGTGGTGGCGGCGCTCACGGCCGCCCACACGTTGCGCGAGCCCAAGGTGTACTCGGCCAGTGCCTCGCTCATCATCGACGTGATGGCGCCTCGCTTCCTGGATGGGGAAGTGAAGGAGGTGATGGGCGAGGAGCGCAGCAACTACTGGTTCAACAAGGAGTACTACGCCACCCAGAGTCAAATCATCACCTCGCGCGCGGTGGCGGGCCGGGTGGTGGACAAGCTGGGCCTGTCCACGGACGCGGACTTCCTGGGCATGGCGCACGTCACCGACGAGAAGACGCGCCTGCAGGCGATGCAGGGCGCGGACGCGGTGGCGCTGGTCCAGTCGCGCATCCGGGTGATTCCCGCGAGGGACTCGCGGGTGATCAACATCGCGGTGGATGACTTCGACGCCAGGCGCGCGGCGCTGCTGGCCAACGAGGTGGCCGCCGCGTACATGGCGGAGAACCTGGCCCTCAAGCTCCGGACGACGGAGGACGCGCGCGACTGGTTGGAGATTCGTCTGGCCGAGCTGGAGTCGCAGTCCAAGACGAGCGAGCTGGCCGTCTACGACTTCAAGAAGGACGCGGACATGCTGTCCACGTCGCTCGAGTCGAGGATGAGCATCGTCAGTGAGCGCATCAACAGCTTCAACCTGAAGCTGACCGAGGTGCGCATCCAGATTGCCGCTCAGCAGGCGCGGGTGGAGGCCATCCACCGGCTGCGCAAGGCATCTCCGGAGGATGAGACGTGGGCGGAGGCGCTGTCGGGCGCCACGGACGGACCCATCCAGGACCTGCGGCGCAGCTACACCGAGCTGCGCATGACGTGCGCGGAGCTGGGTGAGCGCTACCTGGCCGAGCACCCGAAACTCCTGGAGTGCAACCGCAAGCTGTCGGTGGTGCGCGAGGACTTCCTCAAGAGCCTGAGCAACGTGGTGCGCGGCGCGGAGACGTCGCTGGCGGAGTCGGTGGCGCAGGAGAAGAACCTGGTGCGCCTGCTGGACGCGGAGAAGTCAGAGGCCTTCTTGGTGAACAAGAAGGCCATCGAGTTCGACCGGCTCAAGCGCGACTCGGACAACAACCAGCGCCTCTACGAACTGGTGGCCAGGCGCCTGAAGGACATCGAGCTGTCAGGCATGCTGCGCACCAGCAACGTGCGCGTGCTGGACCCTGCGCGGCCCATCCTGGCGCCGGTGAAGCCCCACGTGCGCCGCAACCTGGCGGTGGGGTTGGTGATGGGACTGCTGGCGGGCCTGGGCGTGGTGCTGCTGCTGGAACTCCTGGAGAACAGCGTGGCCACGCAGGCGGACGTGGAGGAGCGGCTGGGGCTGGCCTTCCTGGGCGTGATGCCTCGGCTGGATGGCAGCAAGGCGCCGCGCGAGCGGGACCTGCACGTCCACCGCGAACCCAAGTCGACAGCGGCGGAGTGCTGCCGCGCCATCCGCACCAACCTGCTGTTCATGTCGCCGGACAACCCGTTCAAGACGCTGGTGGTGACGTCCAGCGGGCCGCAGGAAGGCAAGTCCACCACCTGCGTCAGCCTGGGCGTGGCCATGGCCCAGAGCGGCAACCGGGTGCTGTTGCTGGACACCGACATGCGCCGGCCGCGCCTGCACCGCGCCTTCGGAGTGCCCAACGAGCTGGGCATCTCCTCGCTGGTGGTGGGTGAGGGCACGCTGGACGCGGCGGTGAAGAGCACCGAGGTGCCCGGCCTCTTCGTGCTGCCGTGCGGACCGCTGCCGCCCAATCCGGCGGAGCTGCTGCACACCCAGGCCTTCACGGACCTGCTGAAGGCCGCCTCCGAGCGCTTCGACCGCGTCATCCTGGACAGCCCGCCCGTCAACGCGGTGGCGGACGCGGCGGTGCTGGCCACGAAGTGCGACGGTGTGGTGCTGGTGCTGAAGGCGGCCAAGACGAACCGCGAGTCGGCGCGGCGTGCGCTGCGCTCACTGGCGGACGTGCAGGCGCGCATGTACGGCGCCATCCTCAACGACGTGGACCTGTCGGCGCCGCGCTACGGTGACTCGTATCTGGGCTACCAGGGCTACGGGCAGTACGCGGAAGACTCCAAGGATGGGGTGGCGCAGTCGTGAACGCGCCATCAGCGGGCGGGGGCCTGCGGGTGCTGCACCTGGGCAAGTTCTATCCTCCCGCGTCGGGCGGCATGGAGGCACACGTGCAGACGCTGGCGCGCGCCCAGGCGGCGCTCGGCGCGCAGGTGGAGGTGCTGTGCGCCAACCATGCCGCGGACGGCGCGGGCACCAGCCACGAGTTCCAGGGCCGCAGCCCCACGTGTGAGACGTGGGACGGACCGGTGCGAGTGACGCGCCTGGGCCGGCTGGCCTCCGTCGCGCGCATGGACGCGATGCCGGACCTGCCGCGCATGCTGGGACGCGCGTTGTCGCGGGGCGTGGACATCGTGCACCTGCACACGCCCAACCCGACCTGGGTGCTGGCCCTGGACGTGGTGCGCCGGCTGCCTCCTGTCTTCATCACCCACCACAGTGACGTCATCCGGCAGAAGGTGGCGGGCGCGCTCTTCAAGCCCTTCGAGGTGCTGCTCTACGCGCGGGCCCGGCGGGTGCTGGCCACCAGCGCGGCCTATGTTCCGGGCTCGCCGCTGCTGCGCGCCTTTCGCGGCAAGGTGCGGGCGCTGCCGCTGGGGCTCGACCTGGCGCCGTACCTCCAACCCTCCGCCGCCGCGCGTGAGGCGGAGGCCCACTGGCGGGCACAGGCCGCGGGCGCGCCGCTCTGGCTCATGGTGGGGCGGCTCGTCTACTACAAGGGCCTGTTCACCGCGCTGGAGGCGCTGCGCCGGGTGCCCGGGCGGCTGGTGGTGGTGGGGCAGGGGCCGCTGGAGGCGGAGGCTCGACGCCGGGCGCGCGCGCTGGGCGTCGCGGACCGGGTGACGTGGGCGGGCTATCTGCCTCCGGACTCGCTGGTCGGCGCGCTGCACGCGGCCACCGCGCTCTGGTTCTGTGGCAATGCCCGCAGCGAGGCGTATGGGTTGTCGCAGGTGGAGGCCATGGCCAGCGGTCTGCCCGTGCTGAACACGGCGATTCCGCACTCGGGCGTCGCATGGGTGAGCCTGCATGAGCAGACGGGGCTGACGGTGCCGGTCGGCGACGCGGAGGCCCTGGCGGCGGCGGCGCGGCGACTCCTGGAGGAGCCCGGGTTGGCGCAGCGGCTGGGGCGCGAGGCCCGGGAGCGGGCCGTGGCGGAGTTCCGGCATGACGTCATGGCCTGGCGCAGCCTGTCCCTGTACTCGGAGGCGCTGGGCCGGCCCGCGCCGGTGATGGCGCCCGACGTGGCGCTGCTGCGCTTGACGGGGAGCGTATGAGCCATCCCCTGCGCGTGCTGCACATCTCCAGCGGCAACCTCTACGGTGGCATCGAGACGCTGCTGCACACGATGGCGCGCGAGCGGAACCTTCGCCCGTCGCTGTCACATGCCTTCGCGCTCTGCTTCGAGGGCCGGCTGGCGCGGGAGCTGCGCGACGCGGGCGTGGAGGTGCGTGTGCTGGGGCCCGCGAAGACAGGCCGGCCCTGGTCCGTGTGGCGCGCGAGGAGCGTCCTGCGCGAGCTGCTGCGCGGCGGGCGCTACGACGTCGTCATCTGCCACGCCATCTGGCCTCAGGCCCTGTTCGGGCCCGTGGTGCGCACCGTTGGCGTTCCCCTGGCCTTCTTCCAGCATGACGCACTGACTGGCCAGCATTGGCTGGAGCGGTGGGCGCGTGTCACGCCGCCCGACCTGGTGCTGACCAACAGCCGCTTCGCCGCGGGCACGCTGGCGTCCGTCTATCCCCAGGTGCCTTGGCGTGTGACGCACTGTCCGCTGCCCATGCCACCGCCGGCGCTGGGGGTGTCCGAGCGCGAGCGCGTGCGCACGGAGCTGGGGGCCACCGAAGGGGACGCCGTCATCTTCCACGCCGGCCGGATGCAGGAGTCGAAGGGCCAGCGCTTGTTGGTGGAGGCGCTGGGCCGGCTGCGAGCGGTGCCGGGCTGGCGCGTCTGGTTCGCTGGCGGCGCTCAGCGTCCGGACGAGGAAGCCTATCTGGAGGGGCTGCGGGCGCAGGCGAAGCACCTGGGGGTCGAGGGGCGGCTGCGATTCCTGGGGCATCGCTCGGACGTGTCGCGGCTGCTGCGCGCCGCGGACATCCACTGCCATCCCAACTCGAGGCCGGAGGCGTTCGGTCTGGTCTTCGTGGAGGCGCTCCAGGCGGGCCTGCCCGTGGTGACCACGCCGATGGGGGGCGCGCTGGAAATCGTGGATGCCTCCTGCGGGGTGTTCGTCCGCCCGGAGCCGGAGCCACTGGCCCTGGCCCTGGGACGGCTCATCGAGGACCCCCAGACGCGTGCCCGGCTGGGCGCGGCGGGGCCCGCGCGTGCCGCGGCGCTGTGCGATGCGGGAGGCTTCCTTCGTGGCATGGAGGAGGCGCTGCGCGCGCTGTCCGAGCAGGAGGTGCCGGTGTGAGGGCGCCCCAGCTTCAGGGCCCCGGCGTGCTGAAGCGCCGGTACGTGCGCCGCACACCGGGGGCCGCGCTGGAGTCGGTTCCGGAGGGGACCTCGCCCACCGCGCCCGTCGCTCGAGGCGCGCGCATGGGCGGCGGCCTGCTGGCGTCGAGCCGATTGGTACCGCTCTTCGTCGGTCTGCTCATCTGCTGCCAGCTCGCGCTGCTGGTGGAAGCCATCGCGCCGCTTCGCGTGGCGGTGCGCGTGCTGGCCTTCGGCGTCAGTCTGGTGCTGCTGGCGCTGGTGCGGGGACGGAGTCTGAAGCACCCGGCGCTTCCCTTCATCCTGGCCGCGCTGGGCATCACCGCGCTCCAGCTCTTCAATCCTGGCACCGGTGCCCCGCTGGCGGCGCTGGCGCAGTTGGGCATCCAGCTCGCCATCGCCGCGCCACTGCTGTGGGTGACCCGGCTGGCCATCGACCCGAAGACGTTCCGTCGCACGCTCGCGCTGCTCTTCTTCTTCAACGCGGCCAGCGCGGGCGTGGGCGTGCTGCAGGTCTACTTCCCCGGACGCTTCCAGCCCGCGCTGTCAGCCGCGGTGCAGGGCCAGGGCGAAGGTTATGTGAGCAGCCTCAAGTTCGAGACCTCGGACGGCGTGCGCGTGTTCCGTCCCATGGGCCTGACGGACATTCCGGGCGGCGCGTCCACTGGCGGCTTCTACGCGGTGCTGCTGGGCGGCGGCTTCCTGCTGTCATCCCGTCGTGGGCTGACGCGCGTGTTGAGCGTGGGCGGCATCCTGGTGGGGCTCTTCGGCATCTACCTGTCGCAGGTGCGCGCCACCGCCGTCATGCTGGTGGTGTGTCTGGTGGCCCTGGCGGCGGTGCTCTTGGTGAGTGGCCGCGTGGGACGGTTCCTGGCCCTGCTGGCGGTGATGGGCACCGCGGGCGTGGCCACCTTCGGTTGGGCCGTGGCGGTGGGCGGCGACGCGGTGGTGAGTCGCTGGTCCTCGCTCTTCGCGGCCAGCCCCGACGAGGTGTACCACCGCAACCGCGGCTACTTCCTGACGGGTACCTTCGCGGACGTGCTGCCTGAGTATCCGCTGGGCGCGGGCCTGGGCCGCTACGGCATGACGAATGCCTACTTCGGCGACAACAGCGACCGCGAGCGCCCGCCATTGTGGGCGGAAATCCAGTGGACCGCCTGGGTCTACGACGGCGGCATCCTGGGCGTACTGTTCTACCCGCTGGGCGTGCTGATGTCGTTGCTGTGGGCCTTCCAGGTCGCTCGCAGCCGTGACGGTCCGCAGGACGAGTTCTGGCTGTGGGGCAGCGTCCTCTTCGCGTACAACCTGGGCGCCTTCGCGCTCACCTTCAGCTATCCGTTCTTCATGAGCCAGACGGGCATGGAGTTCTGGTTGCTCAACGCGGCGCTCTTCGGCGCCCTGGCCCATGCGAAGACCGTACACGCTCATCGCCGGTGACTTCGTGGATACCGGCGGCATGGACCGGGCCAACCTGGCGCTGGCGCTCTGGCTGGCGAAGCAGGGGCACCCTGTCCGGTTGGTGGCACACCGCGTGGCGGAGGTCCTCCTGCGCCATCCCAATGTGCGCTTCGTGCGAGTGCCCAAGCCCGCCAATGCGTATCTGCTCGGCGAACCGCTGCTGAGCGCGGTGGGCCGGGCCTGGGCGCTGCGTACCCGCGCCGAGGGTGGCCGCGTGGTGGCCAATGGTGGCAACTGCCCGGTGGCGTCCGCCAACTGGGTCCACTACGTCCACGGCGCCTATACCTCCGAGCCCAGCGGCGGCGCGCTGCGCCAGCTCAAGGGCCACGTGAGCCACCGGTACTACGTGCGTTCGGAGCGGCAGGCCCTGCGGCGCGCGCGCGTCATCATCGCCAACTCGGAGCGCACGCGGGACGATGTGGTGGCGGCCACGGGCGTTCCTGCGTCCCGGGTGCGCGTCATCTATCTCGGTGGGGATGCGGAGCGCTTTCGCCCGGTAACAGCCGAGGCGCGACGTGAGGTCCGCGCGTCCCTGGGGTGGCTGGAGTCCCGGCCCGTGGCGCTCTTCGTGGGCGCGTTGGGCGACCGCCGCAAGGGCTTCGACACCCTCTTCCAGGCGTGGGTGCGGCTGTGCGCACGGGCAGATTGGGGCGTGGACCTCAAGGTCGTGGGCTCAGGCTCGCAGCGTGATGCGTGGGAGCGCGAAGCCGCGGACAGAGGGCTGGGTGAGCGCATCCAGTTCCTCGGCTTCCGTGACGACGTGGCGCGCTTGCTGTCGGCGGCGGACGTGCTGGTGTCGCCCACGCGGTATGACGCGTATGGGCTGAACGTCCACGAGGCGCTGTGTGCCGGGCTGCCTGCGTTGGTGAGCCGCTCGGCGGGTGTGGCGGAGCGCTACCCGGAGGCGCTGTCGGGCTTGCTGCTGGACGCGCCGGATGACGTGGACGCGTTGGTGCGGCGCCTGGTGGATTGGCGCGAGCACGCGGCGGCCTGGGCGCCACAGGTGGCCGCGTTGTCGGAGACGCTCCGGGCGCAGACATGGGACACCATGGCCGAGGCCATCGTGGACACGGTGGAGCGCGAGGGCTGAGGCGCCTGCTTCGTCAGCTGCGCCGCTCCAGGACCTCGGTGAAGAAGTCGAGGTGTGCCTTCGCCACCACCGGCCACGAGAAATGGGTGACGGCGCGCTCTCGGCCCCGTGTGGCCAGTTCTTCTCTGCGCTGAGGACTCTCCAACAGGTTGGCGATCGCCTGCGTCCAGGCGGACACAGACGCCTCCGGCAGCACGATGCCCGCGTCGCCCATGGTGCGCGGGACTTCGCCCGAGTCACTGCCGAGCACGGGCACGCCACACGCGAAGCCCTCCGCCAACATGCGGCCGAACTGCTCCCGCCATTGGCGCGTCGTCTGACTGGGGGCGCACAGCATGTCCATGGCGTTGAGCGCGCGTGGCACGCCTGCGTGGGGCACGCCGGTGAGGACTCGCACCGAGTGGGCGTGCCGGGCCGCCCAGTCACGCAACGCACCTTCCATCGGGCCCCCGCCCACGAAGAGTGCGCGCCACGGGGTGTCGAGCGCGTCGAGCGCATCCATCAGCAGGGATACGCCCTTCTCCGGGACGAAGCGGCCGAGAAACCCCACCACGGGTGGACCTGATGTCTCCCACCCGAGCTCACGCCGCAAGGACTCGCCCGCGGCGCGATCCGGTTGGAACAGGTCCGCGTCCACGCCCATGGGAATGGCGCGCGCGGGACGCTCCGCATAGCCGGGACGGGTGAGGAGGTTGTCCCTCACGGTTTCACCCCAGGCCACCCAGCCGGAGGCGCGCTGGACGACGAAGCGCTCCGCCTGGGCGAAGGGCGGCGGGTAGCGCTTGGACAGGTTCTGCGCGGTGCTGAAGACGAGCGGGACGCGACGCGGTGTGAGCAATGCCAGCTCCAGGCCGGCCAGCACATAGGGCTCTTCCCACACGTGCACCAGGTCCGCGCCGCGCGCGAGGTGAGCATGCACCTCCGGACCGTAGAGGAAGGTGTGGAGCGAGCGGCTGAAGAAGGCGCGCACGCCTTCCGTCCTGGCGGGCTCGTCCGCTTCGAGTTGCAGGGCGAGCGGGCTCAGGTCGCCGTGGAAGAAGCGTGGCGCCACCGTGGTGACATCCCATGCGCCCGCGCCCACGCGCATCATCTCGTTGGCGAGGCGCCGGTTGAGGCCGACGACATAGGAGTGGGAGAGGGTGATGAGCCGGCGTGACTGCTTCAAGGGATGAGGGCTCCACGGCTTTCAAATGGGGGGACTGCTCCGCACGAGCGTGCGGTAAAGGGTGAGCACCTCGCTCGCGTAGCGTTCGCGCGAGAAGCTCGCCGCCGCGGTGAGTCGCGCGGCCGTGCCCAGCTGGGCTCGCAGGGCTGCATCCTCCAACAGCGTTCGCATCGCCTGGACCAACGCGTGCACATTGCCCGGAGGTATCAGCAGCGCGTCCGTGCCATTCGTGAGTGCCTCCGCCGCGCCGCTCGCGTTGGAGACGATGGCGGGCCGCCCGCAGGCGAGCGCCTCCGCGATGGTGAGGCCGAAGGGCTCCCGGCGGGTACTGGCGTGAACGAAGACGTCCAGGGCCCGGTACACGGAGGCCGGATGGGGCTGGAAGGGCACCAGGCCCACGCGCTCCGCCAGGCCTCGCGAGGCGATGAGCCTGCGCAGTTCGTCCTCGGAGAACTGCGAGCCGGGCGTCTGATACAGCGGCGCCCCCACCAGGTAGAAACGCACGGGCAGGGCGGGGTACAGGCGCGTCAGCGTCGCCGCGGCTTCGAGGAAGGCGTCCTGGCCCTTCCATCGGGCATAGGTGGCCACCAGCCCCACGCGGAGCGTGCCCTCGGGGGCTTCGGGTAGACCGGCCAGCCGGTCCAGTTGCGCGCCGTCCGCGTGGCCGGGGGAGAAGTGCGTGGTGTCCACGCCGTTGTAGACGACGTGCACGGGCACTCGGAACAGTACCTCGCGCGTGTCGTCGCCCACCGCTCGCGAGTTGGCGATGGCCGCCGATGCGAGGGGCGACAGCAGCCTCAGCGCGCGGCGGACCAGGGGCCGTTCGCCCAGGAAGTCGTGGATGTGCCACACCCGCTTCAAGGGCAGGCCCGCGGTGGCGGCGCTGAGCAGGTGCGTCTTGATGCCGTTGGAATGCACCAGGTCGGGGCTGATGTCGGCGACGTCCCGGCGGAGCGCGCGTCCATGGTCCACGAGCAGTCCGGATGTGGGCGCCAGCCGACGGGCGAAGCGCAGCGCTTCCAGCGGACCGTGGCCTCTCAATGCGGTGTCGCCCAGCGTGGACAGGTGCTCTGGCAACGGCAGCAGCCGCGCATCCACGCCCAGTGCGCGCGCTTCGTCGAGCAGCGGCCCCGCCGTTCCTGCCAGCAGGTGGAGCGACAGCGTTGAGTCCTGCTGCTTCAGGCACGCCATCAAATCGAGGAGCGCGCGCTCGGCTCCACCAAGGATGCCCACGGGATTGAGGAAGAGGAGGCGCACGGCGGATGGACCGAAGCAAACACCTCTCCTCGGGTCAAGGCACGTTGCTGGGGCTCGAGGCACGGGCAACGCCGCCGCGCACTGTGTTCGCGCGATGACCCTGGGCCTGTCCGTATCGCCAAGGGCGAGCGGAACGCTCCGGGTTGGGTGGAACCTGCCGACCTCACGACGTGGAGGCACCCAGCAGCCGCAGGTAGGCGTCCAGCACCGTACGCGCATGCGCGGCCCAGGTGAAGCGCGAGGCGCGGGTCAGCCGTGTCTCGCGCGAGGGCTGTGCGTCATGGCCGGCGAGCAGCGCGGCCACGGACTCCACCCACGCCGGCACGTCCCCCACGGGGCAGTAGGTGCAGGCTTCTGCTCCGACCTCCCGAAGCACGGGCAGGTCGCTGGCCACCACGGGAGCTCCACAGGCCAGCGCCTCGATGACGGGGAGTCCAAAGCCCTCCGCCTCGCTCGTCACCAGCACGGCCGCCGCGCGCCGGTAGAGGCCCGCCAGCGTGGCCCGTTCCTGCCGAGGAGGCTGAAGCAACGCATCGCCAATACCCAACGCCTCCACCTGCGCGCGCTGTGAGTCGTTCAGTGCGCCGCCCTGCTGCACCACCCGAAGCTCCGGGGAGCGCGCGCGAAGCGCGGCGAACACGGCGAAGAGCACGTCCAGGCGTTTGCGAGGAATCGCGCTGCCGACGTGGAGCAGGTAGGGCCGCCCCCCTAGCGGTGTGAGCACGGCTTCGCTGGCATCGGGCGTTCCGGGCGTGGGCTCCGGGCGGTATTCGGGGGACACGCCATACGGCGCCCAGACGAGCCGCGACTCCGGCACCACGCCGTGCGCGAGCAACTCCGTGCGCACCGCCTGGGTGCTGTGGAACACGATGGCCGCCCGCTCCAGTCCCGCGAGCTGTGCACGGGCCATGGCGCGGAACCACGCCGGACGCGGCTCGCGCTGAGGCTCCAGCACGGAGCGGAACGCATCCAGGTCATGGCAATAGACACCGGTGCGCGACGCGGGCAACGCGTGGACGAGCTGCGCGTAGGTGTGGTCCACCACGTGGAATGCGTCGTACCGACCCCGGGCGAGCAGCGCGCGGCCCGGGTAGAGGCCGAAGCGGGTGAGGAGCCGGTCCGCGTTGAACGCCGCGTTGCGCGCGCCTGCTCGGGGAAGCCGTCGCAGCACCGCGGGCATGTCTGGCCGCACGGCCGTCACGTGGACCTCGGAGGGATGCGCGGCAAGTCCCTCCAGGAGGGCCTCGCCCACCAGGTCCATGCTGGGCCAGCCCTCCTCGCGCGGGTCCATCAGCAGCGCCAGCCGGGCCGCGGTCTGGGTTGTCGCGTGGCGGGGCGTCATGTCGGGCCGGCGCGCAGCAGCGCTTCCACCGTGCGCTCCAGCGCGAAGTGCTCGCGGTAGATTCGAGCCGCGTGCAGGCCCAGCTCCCGGCGCGTGTCCGCGCGCGACAGCAGGGCCTCGGTGCGCTCCTCCAACGCAGCGGGCGCCGTGCCTTCGGCCAATGCGACGGCGCCGTGTTCGCGCCACAGCGGTTCCGTGAGGTGCCCGGTGTTCGTGACGATAGGACGCCCCAGGGCCAGGCCCGCCATGACCGTGGTGCGTCTTGTACTCACGCCGTCCGGATAGGGCTGCAGCAGCACGTCACACGTCGCCAGATGCACCGCGATGTCGTCCAGCGCGAGCGAGTCCCTGGCCACGAGCCGGCCTCGCAGCTCGGGGTGGCGCGTCTCCACGCCTTCGACGAAGGCGCGGCTGCCTCTGCCCAGCATCAACGCCCGGCGCGTTCCCTCACCGCGCAGCAACGGCACCAGCGCGGCCTCCAGGGGCTCAGCGGTGAGACGTCCGAAGGTGCCGAAGTGTCCCAGCCAGGGCCCCTCACCCAACTCCGCGCGGAGCGCGTCCACGGCGTCACTGGAGACATTGACGGGCAGATTGCTGGGAACCGGCAGCCAGGCCGCATGGGGCCGGACGCGAGCGGGCAGGTGCTCCGCCCACTGGGGAATGGAGACGAACACGCGGTTGGCGGCGCTCGCCACCAGGCGCACCATCAGCCGCGTGGTGCCCGCCAGGATGTGGTGGCGCCAGGGGCCGCGCGGGCTCCACGGATGCACCGCCTCGTGGATGTAGACCCAGCGCGCGTCTTGCCACCGCGCGGCGAACCACGCGCAGAAGGGGACGTTCATCGCCCTCAACCCCAGGGCATGGGGGACGTACTGGAGCAGCAGGCGCCGGGGCCCCGGGCACGCATCCAGCCCGCGTGACAGGCCGGGCAGTCCCCTGGGCGTCAGGAGGTCGGGGGCACGGTGCACGGTGACGCCGTCCTCGTCGCGTACACCGACTTCACCGGGGGCCCAGACGTGGACCTCCTGCCCGGCACTGGCGAGCGCGCGGCTCAGTTGCCGGGTGTAGTCACCGACGCCGCCGGGCCTCGGCGGGTATTCGCCGGTGAGGACATGCCAGGCGGGAGCGGTGCGCGAAGGAGGCATGGCGCGGCGTCAGGACACTTCCATGTCGCGGATGGCGAGGAGCTGGAAGGCGTGACGGGGCCAGCGCGTGGCGAAGGGCTCGGTGAGGATGGACAGGCGGCTGCCCAGCCGGAAGGGCCGGATGCGCGGCAGGGCGTAGTCACCGCGCAGGGGCTTCCAGCCGCTCATGCCGGTGACGCGGTAGCCGCGCAGCTCGAAGTCGTAGACCTCCCAGCCGGAGCGGTGCACCTGGTGGACGTTGTTGTCCCACTCGTCCTGGGGGAGGAAGCCATTGGGCGTGAAGATGATGACGCGCTTGCGCGCCAGCGACTCCATCATCTCCAGCAGCCGGAATCCGTCTGGCTTGTCGAAGTGCTCGATGACGTCCAGCGCGACGACGGCGTCGAAGCTCTTCGGACCGAAGCGCTGGCCCGCTTCCAGCAGGTTCATGCAGTGGTACTCGCGGTGGATGCCCGCGGCCCGGCTGCGCTCGATGCTGGTGGGGTGGCCATCCACGCCCACCGTGTGCGGGAGCAGATGCGAGAAGCTGTGGAGCGGCGAGCGCGAGCCACAGCCGATGTCCAGCACGCTGTCACAGGTGCCGACCAGCGCCTCCTTCAGCGTGCGGTGGAGCACCTGGTGCTCGCCCACGAGGACTTCGCGCTTCAGGAACTGGAGGATGTTTCCACCGGGACGCATGTGGGCAGACCGTAGCCCCGGCGCTTCGGAAAGGGCAACCCTGGCGCGGTGTCCAGGCAGGCGAGCGGGACATCCCGCCGTGCGGGGAGCGCGCGTTGCTTGTAGGCTCTGCGCGCTGTCGCTAGCATTTCCGCTCCCGCGCGTTCCCGCGCGCTGGCCCTCCCCAGGACACCCGGAGCGGGCCGCTCCGCACCATGAACGCCACCACAGCGTCCGAAGCCACCGCCGTCGAAGTCAAGGCGCGTGCCCTGAAGGGCATGTTCGTCCTGGCGGCGCGGACCGTGGCGTCCCAGGGGCTGCGCGTGGTGAGCGCGCTGTTCCTGTCCCGGCTGCTCTTCCCGTCGGACTACGGTCTGTTCGGAATCGTGTCCTACGCGGCCTCCCTGGGCGTGTTCCTGGGCGACCTGGGCCTGAGCGCGGCGCTGGTCCGCCAGCCGCACGAGCCCACGCGAGATGAGACGTTCACCATCTTCTGGTGCCACCAGGCGCTCACCGCCGTCGTGGTGGCCTCCGTCTGTCTGCTGGCCCCCCAGTTGACGCGCGGCTATGCGCTGGGCGACGGCGCGGTGCCCATGGTGTGGGCGCTGGCGCTGGGCCTGTTCCTGTCCTCGCTGCGCGTGATTCCGTTGATGGCGCTGGAGCGCCAGCTGGCCTTCCCCGTCATCGCCCGCGCCGAGTTGATTGAAAACGTGGTGCAGGTCATCACCACCATCTCCCTGGCGGCGCTGGGCTTCGGAGCCTGGGCGCTGGCGCTGGGCGGCCTGGTGCGCGGCGCGGTGGGGCTGGTGTGCATCTGGTGGGCGTCCCCCTGGCGTCCCCAGGGGCGCTTCCGCGTGGACGTGTTGCGGCGGCTCTTGGGCTTCGGGCTGGCGTTCCAGCTTCCGCCCCTGGTGGCGGCGATGGTGGCGGGCTGGGTGCCGCTGGTGGTGGGGCACGTGTTGGGCAAGGAGGCGGTGGGACTGGTCAACTGGGCCTGGGCGCTGGCCTCCACGCCGATGATGCTGAGCGTGGTGCTCAACCGCGTGGCCTTCCCCGCCTACTGCCGGTTGCAGGATGACCCGGAGGGCTTCGCCGAGTACCTGCGCACGTCGCTGCGCCGGCTGTCCTCGGTGCTGCTGCTCGCCATTCCCCTGGCGGTGCTGGCCGTCCCCGTGGCGGTGCCCCTCTTCTTCGGCACGCGGTGGCTGCCCGCGGTGGTGCTGGTGCAGTGGTTCAGCATGGAGTGCATCCTCACCACCCTGGTGGGGCTGCTGGCCACGGCGCAGAACGCGGGCGGCAGGCCCTGGGAGCGGCTGGCTGTCGTCGTGGGCGTGGGTGCGGCGAAGTGGGGGCTGGGGACGTGGGCCATCCAACGCTTCGGCCTGGAGGGCATGGGCCCCGCGGGCGTGCTGGTGGGACTGGCCGAGGTGTGGGTGACGGCGTGGCTGGTGGAGCGGCTCAACCCGTCGATGCGAGGGCTGACGCGGCAGGTGGTGGAGCCCTTCGTCACCCTGGGGCTGGTGCTGCTGGGGGCGTGTCTGGCGGCGCTGCGGCTGGTGGAGGAGGGTGTGGTGGCGCAGGCGTTGGTGGGCGCGGTGCTGTTCGCCCTCCTGGTGTGGGCCCGTGAACGGCTGCCGGGAACGCTGCCACTCCTGGGCGAGCTGAGGCAGATTCTCGAATTCATCCGGGCACGGAGGGCCGCGAGGCCAGCTCCGGTGAGTCCGGCGTCGACGTGAGCAGACACGCGGAGGTCCCGATGAAGAAGCCCGACCTGGTCATCTCCATCGTCAATCACAGCAATCCGGAGTTGCTGCACGACTGTCTGCGCACGCTGTACGCGACGACGCGCGACAGCTCCTTCGAGGTCTGGATTGTCGACAACGCCACGGGTGGGCGTGGCGTGGACGCCATGCGGCGCGACTTTCCCCAGGTGCGCTGGCTCTTCAACACGGAGCGCAAGGGTTTCTCCGCCAACCACAACCAGGTGCTGCGCCAGGCCCAGGGCCGTCACTTCTGTATCTTCAATGACGACACCATCGTCCACGAGGGCGCCTTCGACGCGCTGGTGCGCTTCATGGATGACAACCCGCATGTGGGCATGGCGGGCGCGCGGCTGTTGAACGCGGACGGCACCATCCAGAACTGCACCTTCCGGCCCATGTCGCTGGCCGGGCAGCTCTTCGACATCGTCTTCCTGCCGCGTCCCCTCCACTTCCTCAAGGCGATGGCCATCGACCCGGCGCAGTACGGCCACGACGAGGCCCGCGTGAGCTGGGTGCTGGGCGCCTGCATCGTGGTGCGCGAGGAGGCGCTCGCGGAGGTGGGCCTGCTCGACGAGGAGATGTCCCCGCTGGGCAACACCGAGGACACCGACTGGTGCGTGCGGGCCTGGAAGGCGGGCTGGGAGGTGGCCTTCTGCCCGGAGGCGGTGATTACGCACCTGACCAGCCGCTCGTTCCGTCCGTCCGACACCGGGGCGGACAAGGTGCGCATCGAGCTGTGGCGCACGCGGCTGGCGTACTTCCGCAAGCACCACGGCCGGCTGCACGAGGCAGCCATGCGGGCCATCCTGGTGGGGACGTTGCCGTACAACTCGGCGGTGTTGACGCAGACGCTGCTGCGCGGGCGCATGAGCCTGTCGGAGTACCGCAAGCAACTGGCCACCTTCCTGGGCATCTCCCAGATGGGCCTGCGCGCCCGCGTGTGACATGCCGTTCTTCTCCGTCATCATCCCCACGTACAACCGGGCGCGGCTGCTGGAGGCGGCGCTCGCGTCTGTGTTCGCGCAGGAGGAGCGTGACTTCGAGGTGCTCGTCGTGGATGACGGCTCCACCGACGACACGCTGGAGACGCTGGCTCGCTACGGCGAACAGGTGCGCGTGCTCAGCCAGCGCAACGCGGGCCCTGGCGCCGCTCGCAACCTGGGCATCCAGGAGGCCCGGGGCGCCTACGTGGCCTTCCTGGACAGTGACGACGTGTGGTTCCCCTGGACGCTGGCCACGTACCGGCGGGTGCTCGAAGCGGAAGGGACGTCGCTGGTGCTGGGCACGGCGGCGCTGTTCTCCCGGGCCGAAACCCTGGCGACCGTGAACCGCGAGCCGCTCCAGGTGCTGCGCTTCGCGGACTATCTGGCCAGCGCGGAGGACCGGACGCCGCGCACCGCGTGTGTGCTGGCGGTGCGCACGGAGGCGCTGCGGCGCGTGGGGGGCTTCACCCCGCTGCGCATCAGCGGCGAGGACTACGACTTGCTGTACCGGTTGGGCACGGAGCCGGGCTTCGCCTGGGTGCGGGCGCCCGTGGTGGTGGGCTACCGGCAGCACGTGGGCTCCACGTCCACGTCACTGGAGTCCGGCTACCGGGGCACGCGGTATCTCCTGGAGCAGGAGCGCCTGGGACGCTATCCGGGAGGCACGGCCCGCAGGCGTGAGCGGCTGGAGATGCTGCTCTACAGCCTGCGCCATGTGACGCACTGGTTGCTGTCCCAGCGCCGCTTGGACCTGGCGCTGGACTTGTACCGGCGCGGCCTGCCGCTCCACCTGGCGGTGCCGCGCTGGCGCTACATGCTGGGCTTCCCGCCGTGGGCGCTGGCCACCACCGTGCGCCAGCGCGTGTCGGGCCGCTGACGGCTCGGGTTTTAGCGTCCGCCGCCCATCAACCCGCCCAGCATCCCCCCAAGGCCGCCACCGCCGGGCGTGTTGCCACCACCGCCCGCGCCGGCCAGCAGCGGCACCACGGAGAGGATGCGGCCCACGAGCGCGGGGTCCAGGCGCGACTTGAGGAAGTTCAGCAGCAGAGGCGCCACCAGGGACGCCTTGCTCGCGTCGATGTTGAAGCGGCCCAGCAGGGACACCACGGCGGCAACGTCACCGGCCTGCCCCGCTGCGCCACCCAGCGCGCTCAGCATGCCGCCCGCGCCGCCCTCCTGGCCGGACATGAGGCCGCCCAGCGCGCCCAGCAGCCCGCCCCCCGCGTCCGGCGCCGTCTGGGGCGCGGACGTGGTGCTGGGGGCCTGCTGCCACGTCTCCATCTCCGGAATCGCCTGGCCCATCTGGTTCGCGGCGTCGGGGCCCAGCTTCTCCTGCACCGTGCCCTGCACCCGCTTCAGCAGCAAGCCCGCCAGCCCCTGGGCCTGCGTTCCATCCACTCCAAGCTGCTGAGAGAGCTGTCCGATGAGGTCCATCCCTTGCCCCTTTCCTGTCGCGCGTCCGTGTGGAGCGCCTTTCTAACGGGCCCCGCGAGGCGCCGTGGAAGCGTTGGTGGGGAATCGTTGCTCACGGACAGGCCGGGCGGCACGGAGGCCGGTCGCTCCCTTGCCTTCCCGCCGCCTTCATCCGGTCCGCGTCGGACTGCGCATCTTCGCTGGGGAGGCGTGTCATGCGGGAGGCGAACGCGGTGGGCTCGCGAGGGAAGGCGGCGGAGTGCGACACCCTGGAGTGCTGGGGCGGCGTCGACCTGGGCGGGACGAAAATCGAGGCCGTGGTGGTGGACCGCGCCGGTACCGTCCTGGGGAAGATGCGCCAGCCCACGCCCGCCGACGGCGAGCCCGGCGACGTGGTGCGCGCCATCCACGACGCCTTGGAGGGCGCGGCGCACGCGGCGGGCCTGACGTCCCGTCAGCTCCTGGGGGTGGGCGTGGGCGCGCCCGGCGCGGTGAACGCCAACGAGGGCACGCTGGGACATGTCAGCAACGTGGGCCGGGGCTGGAGCACGCCCTACCCGGTGGCGGGGGACCTGGGCGCGCGGGTGGGCCGGCCCGTGGTGCTGGGCAACGACGTCCAGGTGGCGGTGGCGGCGGAGTACCGGCTGGGCGCGGGCCGCGCCTATCGCTCCCTGTTGGGCGTCTGGTGGGGAACGGGCGTGGGTGGTGGGCTGGTGCTGGATGGAGTGCCTTGGCGAGGCCGGGGCGCGGCGGGCGAGGTGGGCCACATGGTGGTGAAGCCGGGCGGGGCCCGTTGTGGTTGTGGCCGGCGCGGCTGCCTGGAGGCCTACGCGGGCCGCGCGTCCATGGAGCGCCGAGCGCACAAGGCCGTGCGCCAGGGCGAGACGACGATTCTCTTCGACTTGATGCGGAAGAAGGGCCGCACCCGGTTGACCAGCAGCATCTGGGCTCGGGCGCTGGCGCAGGAGGACGCGCTGGCCACGTGGCTCATCGGCCGCGCGGTGCGGATGCTGGGCGCGGGGCTCGCCTCCGCCATCAACCTGCTGGACGTGGAGGCAGTCGTCCTGGGCGGAGGCCTGGGCACGCGGCTGGGGCCCGAGTTCGCCGGCCGCATCCACGAGGCCATGCGCCCGCACATCTTCGTCCCCGAGCGCCAGCCGCCCGTGCGCGTCGCGGAACTGGGAGAACTTTCCGGTGCCATTGGCGCCGCGCTGCTGGCCCAGCCACCCATGAAGTGAGCCTGGGTACACGGGGCATGGGGCGCTCCGCCGGACGCCCGCCCGCACGCAGTGTGGCAGGCGACAGAGACCCGACCCCAGGCGCATGGAACGCCCAGGGGCCTGTCAGGTAGTCTCCGCGCCCTCCCGCTCCTTGGTCGGCTCCTGGAGGCACCTGTCGTTGGCACGTCGCGCACGGATTCCCAAGACCTTGTTCTTCCAGCGGCCCCCCTCCAACCTGTGGCCGTTGGTGGGCGTCATCCTGGCCTCGGCGGTGCTCGTCGGGGCCATGGAGCTGACCATTGCCGTCTTCTCGTCCGCGGGCCTGGAGGGCATCACCCAGCGCAACGTCTACTCCATGCTCCTCAGCGTGGGCGTCATCTCCGCGGTGACGGGCCTGCTGTGGGCGGTGACGAACCGGGTGGGAATCTCGGGGGCCCTGGTGGCGGCGGCGATGCTCTTCACCGTCACCCTGCACATCCGGAAGGTGCAGCTCATCGACCGGCCGCTGATGCCCTGGGACTTCCTGGAGTGGCGGCAGGTGACATCGCTGGCGCCCACGCTGCTGCCCGGCGGCGGCGCGGTGGCGGCCATCGGCTCGTGTCTGCTGCTGGTGGTCATGCTCGCCGTCATGTGGCGCGCGGTGGCGCGCGGCACGCCCCGGTACCCGTTGCCCAAGGCCGGACGCCGCAACCTGGCGCTGGCGGCGGTGGCGTACCTGCTGGTCATCATCTTCCAGCAGCACCTGCCCGTGCGGCGCGTCTTCAACCGCTTTGGCATCTACGACCAGGTGTGGGACCAGCGCTCCAACTTCCAGATGAACGGGCTCACGCTGATGATGCTCTGGAACTGGGAGGGCCTGCGGCTGCAGCCGGGCAGTGAGTATTCCCAGGCGCAGGTGCACGCGGCGCTGGGCGTCCCTCCGGGCGTCGTGCCGGCCGCGCCCAAGGAGCCGGTCGACGTCGTCGTCTTCATGGCCGAATCGCTCTGGGACCCGACGCGGCTGGGCATCCCCTTCAGCGAGGACCCGCTGCCCTTCGTGCGGTCGCTCATGGGGAACCACAGCTCGGGCAACCTCATCAGCCCGGCCTTCGGCGGGGGCACGGCCAACGCCGAGTTCGAGCTGCTGACGGGCATGTCCTCGTCGTTCGCTCCGGACGGCGCGTTTCCCTACCAGCACTACGTGATGCGGCCCGTGGACGCGCTGCCGTCGCTGTTCCGCCGCGCGGGCTACCAGACGCTGGCCATCCACCCGTTCCACTCGTTCTACTGGAGCCGCGACGTGGTGTACCCGTTGCTGGGCTTCGACACGTTCCAGTCGCTCACGGACTTTACTTCCCCCCGGCTCGAAGGGCCCTGGGTGTCGGACGAGGAGGTCGTCGACCACATCCTCCACGAGCTCTCCGACGAGCGTCAGCCGCGGTTCATCATGGCTGTGACGATGTCCACCCACGGGCCCTACAACCTGCCGCTCACCGGCGAGGAGCGGATCGAGGTGCAGGGCGAGAAGCTCTCGCCGGACAACCGGCTGCTCTTGAAGAACTACGTGCACAAGCTGCGGCAGATGGACTCGGCCGTGGAGCGGCTGGTGCGCAGGTTGGAGGCGCGCAAACGCAAGACGCTGCTGGTGCTCTTCGGGGACCACCTGCCGATGCTGGGCTCGGACTACGCGACCTATCGCGAGGCCGGCTACTTCCAGGAGCCATGGACGGACGCGCAGCGCGAGCGCATGGCGGAAGTCCCCGTCGTCCTCTGGACGAACTTCCCCGTGCCCCGGCAGGACATCCACCTGAGCATCAGCATGCTCACCCCGCGCATCCTCGAGACGGCGGGGCTGCGGCCTCCGGGCTTCTTCGCCTTCGTCTCCGAATTGTCCAAGGTGCTGCCCGTGGTCCGGGGAGACCTGCTGCGCAACGCCTCCGGCGAATACCTGCCCGCGGGCGACAAGGTCCCCAAGGCCCAGGAGCCGGGCTCGTGGGAGGACTGGATGCGGCGCTACCGCCTGCTCACGTATGACCGGCTGGCGGGCGACAACTTCAGTGCGGCCCAGCCGGCCGGGACGGCGTCTTCGGAAGCGCTGTGACGGAGGCCGCCGGACGCCTCACCCACGCGGGGAGCCTGTCCTTGCGCCGCAAGGCGGGCTGCTCCACCCACCGCCACGACAGCGTCGCCAGCAGCAGCACACAAGGGAATGCCACCGCCGCGTTCACCCACCACGCCGTGGGCCCGCCCAGCAGGGTGGTGACGGCCTGCTGCACGGGGAATGCGTAGAGGTAGACGCCATAGGACAGGTCGCCCCGGCGCCCGAAGTCCGCCAGCGCCCCCATGGGCCGGAAGGCGAGGTACAGCACGACGTATCCGCCCAGCAGGCCGGTTGCGATGCGGCAGCCGTATCCGAGCCGGGCCGTGATGAGCCACCCCACCACGCACGCCGCCGCCACCCAGGGGCTCATGCGCACGTGTTCGCGCCACTGGTACAGCGCCACGCCGCCGCCGAAGTACAGGTACAGCTCCGGCCAGAAGCCCAGCCGTCCGGTGACGAAGGTGGCCACCGCCGCGCCGACGAGGCCGAAGATGACCATGCCCTTGCGCAAGAGCCCCGTCAGGCCCAGGCCCAGCGTCAGCAGATAGAAGCCGACCTCGTACTTCAGCGTCCACAGCGAGCCGTTGACGGCGTGGGGGTAGGCGTTCACCTCGAAGACGCCCGGCAGGTGCCACTGGGGCCAGTTCAGGGCGAAGTTGCCCAGCAGGTACAGGGCCGTGTCCGGGGCCGTGAAGTAGTCACCCAGGGACAGCCGGGTGAAGGCTGGCCCCAGCACCCCCACCGTCAGCAGCAGCATGGCCCCCAGCCCGGGGAAGATGCGCAGCACCCGGGCCCAGATGAAGCGCGCCGCGTCGGGCGTCCGCTCCCAGCTCCGGGTGATGAGCACGCCGCTGATGATGAGGAACACCGCGACGCCCAGCCGCCCCAGGGAGAACTGTCCCCGGGTGAAGGACTCCAGCGGCTCCACCGTCCCCTTGCCCTCGCCCAGGGGGAAGGCATGGCTGAGCAATACGCACGCCGCCGCGGCGAAGCGCAGGAAGTCCAGGTTGTTGCGACGCGAGTCGAGGCTCGCCTGCAACGTGGGAGCGGAAGGCCGGGGCATGGGTATGGGGAACGGTGCCATTCTCGCCCACGCCGCTCATCCATGAAAAGCAGGCAGGCCACCTCCGGGTGTTCTAGAAGTCCGCCACCTTCCCATGCGCATCCTGCTTGGCATCCACCATCCCCTGAACCCGGACATGGGGGCGCCGGGGGTGACACTCGCGCTGGGCCATGCCCTGGCAGCGCGGGGCTGCCAGGTGGACTACTTCAGCTACGACGACGCCTATCCCGGTCTGCGGCACCATACGACGGTGCACGAGCTGCGGTTCCCCTGGAAGCTGACCGCGCACCTGCTGCGGGCCGCGAGCCGGTACGACGTGCTGGACATCACCACCGGGGATGCGTGGCCCTGGATGCGCTTGGGCCGTCCGGGGGCGCGGGCCCGCCATGCCCTGGTGACGCGCAGCCACGGCCTGGAGCACACCTTCTCCGAACAGCTGCGCGCCGACGCACGTGCGGGGCACCTGGCACTGAGCTGGAAGTACCCGCTGTACCATGGCGGCTATCGCCTCTGGGAGGTGCGCCAGACCCTGCTGCGCGCGGACCATGCGGTGCTGCTCAACACGCAGGATGCCGCCTACGCGACGGAGCGGTTGGGCGTGCCCGCGCGTCAGGTGAGCGTCATTCCCCATGGGTTGGATGTGGCCTTCCAGGGGCTGCCTCCGCCCACGCCTTCCGCGCCCGGTGCGCCGCTGCGGGTGGCGTGTGTTGGGAGCTGGCTGGCGCTCAAGGGGCGCGCGGAGATGGTGGCCGCCGCCACCCACCTGCATGCCGAAGGCGTGTCCTTCACGCTGACGTTGTATGGCACGGGCAACCCGGAGGCGGAGGTGCTGGCGGCGTTTCCCGCTGGGGCGCGCGAGCACGTGCGCGTGGTGCCTCGTTATCCACGCGCCGAGCTGCCGCGCCTGCTGCGGGACGAAGAGGTGCTGTTCTTCCCCAGCCATTCGGAGGGCTTTGGGATGGCGCTGGTGGAGTCGATGGCCAGCGGGCTCACGCCGGTGTCGACGCCGGTGGGCGTGGCGCCCCAGGTCGTGCGTGACGGCGAGACGGGGTGGTTGGTACCTATGGGAGACGTCGCTGCGCAGGTGGCGGCGCTGCGCTCGCTGGCGGAGGATCGCGCTCGCCTGCTCCGGTTGCGTGAGGCCGCGCAGGTCGCGGTGCGGGACATGGCGTGGCGGGACATCGCCGCGCGCACGTCAATCCTTTACGAGTCGCTTCTCCGCTCGCCGCGGACCGTCTAGAAAGGACGCTTGCCTGGTCGGACGGCAGGCGGACGCAAGGGCCCAGTGCTTCACAAACCCATCGTACTCCCGCGTGCATTGACGCGTGGAGCCACCGGCCGCCACGATGCGCGGACGGTGCACGCCCCATGATTACGCTTTTGGTCGCCTTCTTCGTCTCGCTGCTGGTGGCACTGGCGCTGACGCGGCTGGTGCGTGATAGGGCCCTGGCGTGGGGATGGCTGGACCAGGCGAATTCCAGCCGGAAGGTCCATGTCCGGCCGATTCCCCGGCTGGGCGGGGTGGGCATCGTCGGTGGGTTCTTCGCGCCGCTGTGCGCGTTGTTCCTGGTGGACTCTGGCGTGGGGTACCACTTCCGCTCCCACACGGAGCTGGTGGCGGGCCTGTTCCTGGGCGGCGCGGCGATTGTGGCGCTGGGCCTCTACGATGACCTGCGGGGCGCGGGCGCCCGTCTGAAGTTCGCTGTCCAGTTCGCGGTGGCGTTCGGCTTGTATGCCATGGGGTTCCGCATCGACGTCATCGCCAACCCGTTCGGCCCGGAGTTGGTGTTGGGCGCGTTGAGTCTGCCTTTCACCGTGTTGTGGGTGGTGGGCGTGGTCAACGCGCTCAACCTCATCGACGGCCTGGATGGGCTCGCGGGCGGCGTGGCCTTCTTCGGCGTCGGCACCAACTTCATCCTCGCGCTGTCGCGAGGCGACGTGCTGCTGTCATTGCTGATGGCGGCACTGGCGGGCGCCATCCTTGGGTTCCTGGTGTTCAACTTCAACCCGGCCTCCATCTTCATGGGGGACACCGGGAGCATGTTCCTGGGCTTCGTGCTGGCCGCGGTGTCCATCAAGACGAGCACCAAGAGTGGCACGGCAGTGGCCATGCTGGTGCCGGTGATGGCGCTGGGGCTGCCCATCATTGACACACTGCTGGCCATGGTGCGGCGCTCGCTGCTGGGGCGGCCGATGTTCAGCGCTGACCGGGAGCACATCCATCACCGGCTGATGAGCCACCTGGTGCTCAGCCACCGCGCCACCGTGCTGGTGCTGTATGGCTTGTGTGGCCTCTTCATGCTGGTGGCGCTGGCGCTGAGCTTCGCCAGCAGCGCGCAGAGCGCCGTGCTGCTGTGTGGCATGGGCGTGCTCATCGTGTTGCTGATGCGGCGGCTGGGCTACCTGGACCTGGGCCGCGCCAGGGACATGCACCAGGTACGTCAGCGCAACCTCTGGTTGCGGACCATGGTGAAGGACGTCACCCGCGCGGTGCGAGCGTCGCCTTCGCTGGAGGCGGTGTGGGACGCGGTGCGCCCGCTGGCGGATGCCCTGGGCCTGTCGCGCCAGGAGCTGCACTTCCAGCGCGTCCGTCCCACGGGGCTCGCGGACAACGTCGTCTTCGAAGCCCAGCGGCCCGCGGGATCGGGGATGCCATTCGAGGTCCGCATCACCCTTGAGGTCGACGGCGAGGTGCTGGGCGCGATGCTGCTGGTGTGGCGGGATGGCCGTGCCGCCATCAACCGCGATGAGGAGCTGGCGCTGGAGCAGGTGGCGGACGCGGTGGCGGAGAGCGCCGGGCGGCTCCGGCCCCGGGCCGACGCCGAGCCTGGACGCCTGGTCGCGATGAGGAAGTGATGCCAGACGGGCACGCCGTGCCGCGCACCCGTGAGCAGACTTTGACGCCCGGGGGCGCGAGCGCGCTCCTGGCCTTGCTGCGTGCATGGCCAGACGCCCCCTTGGGCGCGCCGCCGGATGGCGTGGACGCGGAGGCGCTGGTGCGCGCGGCGGTGCGCCACGGGCTGGTGGGCTTCGTGGCGCACGCGGTGGGACGGGCGGGCTGGGTGCTGCCCGAGTCCACGAGCGCGTCCCTGCGCCGGGAGGCCCTGGGGAACGCGGCGCGGGCGCTGCGCGTGAAGGCACTGCTGCTGCGAAGCCTGGACGCACTTGCGACGGTGGGGCAGGTGCCGGTGCTACTCAAGGGGTACGGGCTGGCGCTGCGGCTGTATCAGGACCCGTTGCAGCGAGCCACCACGGACGTGGACCTGCTGGTGGCGCGCGACGCCGTGGAGGCCTCGGTTCAGGCCCTGGGCGCAGTGGGGCTGAAGCCCAGACATGCGGACGCGGCCCGGCATGAAGAGGAGGACTCGCACCACCTGGAGTTGGCGGGGCCCATGGGGTTGGTGGAGCTGCATTTCCGCGCGCTCGCGGGGTGGGGCGAGGCGTTGGAGGGAGACGCGCTGCTGGCGCGAGCGGAGGCGGGGACGGTAGAGGGGCGGGCCGTGCGCTGGCTGCGGCCCGAGGACGAGGCCGTGTACCTGGCGCTGCATGCGAGCAACCACGCGTTGCAGCGGCTGGCGTGGCTGTTCGACTTGAAGCTGCTGGCGCTGTCTGGCGGGGGGCTGGACTGGCGAACCGTGGCAGAGCGCGCGCGGGATACGGCCTTTCCACATGCGGTCTGGTACGCGTGGGACGCGGCGCGGCGGCTCCTAGCCGCGCCGGTGCCGGACAGCCTGTTGAAGGCCCTGGCGCCTCCCCGTTGGCAACGGCTCCTGGCGCGGCGCTTCTTCTCCGCCGAGCGGCTCCTGGCCGCGACGCTGCTGGACAGCCGGGCCGTATGGATGGCTGCGAAGGTGCTGCTGGCGCCACGGGCCAGCTCCGTGGCGCGGTATGGCGTGCGCCGCGTGCGCAATGCAGTGCGTGCCAGGCTTCGCGGCCCGGGCTGAGCAGCGTCTCGGAGCCGCGCGAGTGCGAATCATCCGGGGTTGGGATTTGGCGATGTACCGCCGGACCCGGTTGCCGCACGGACACAGGAACTGCACGCGCTTCGAGCGCAGGGGGAGGCCAGCGGCCCGGTCGGGCTCATGATGGCGGGGCTGGCCATTGAGAGCGGCATGGTGTTTCAGGCCACCTCCTGGTCCGTGGCCATGCTGAGCGTGCGGAGTGGCGGCCCCAAGCCCTGGACGGCAACCACTGCGAGGCCGCAACGCGCGCCATGCTTTCAGGTGAGGGAGGACTGATACCGGCACCTGCGCGCTGGTCGCCTTCGTCAGTGGAACGCCGCCGAGTCGCCCCACTCCGTCACGGGGATGAACCGCAGTCCTTCGGGCGGAGGCGTCAGGGAGAGCACCCGCTCCACCACCGTGCGGTGAAAGAGATGAACCACGGACTCGGCGAGCCGAAAGGCCAGCCGCTCTTCGAGCGGGACCTCCCCAAGGACCTCTTCATCGAGCACCAAACGCTGGATATCCAGCACGTCGCCGTCATCCGGGTCCACCGTCAGCTCCGAGCGCTCACGGTCAACACACGCGATGCGGCGCCACATGTGGACGAGCCAGTAGGTCAAGGTTGCGTCGCCCACCTGAACTCCAGCCGCGACGAGCTGCACACCATGGAGCCGCGCCTCGTCGAGCACCACCTTGACCCTGGGGGACACGACGGGGTCGGGCAGACTGTGGTGGTCCACCATGACGGGCCTGGGGGGAACCGGCTCACCCAACATCAACTGCACGGGCTCCGTCACCTCCACGGGGCGGCCCTTGAGGAACGGGCGGTAGCTCTGCGCCCACGCCAAGAGAGGGTGCTGCTGGGAACGCGCCCGCATCAATACGAAGTAATCGTCCTGCATGGCCTACGCTCCGACTTGAAGTTCCCGTCGCTGGAGAGGCTTCCCCGTCTCCGCGTGCCTATGCCCATGTTGGCGCTTGCGCGGGCATGCCCTTCTCGGCTTGTCCTGAATGCTTGCGACTCCTGCGCAGCCCCTCCCCTCCGGAAGGTAGTCCAGCCCGTCAGTGGTGAGCGTCCACTGGCCGCTCATCAGCTTCCCCAGAATCTGCTGGCTGATTCTGTCCAGCTTGCGAGTGAGCGCCTCCTGCTGGGCACAGCACGAGCCACTCTCCACCGCCTCCGCGACTCGTCTCAGTTGGCGTTTCACGGCCTCGGGGTACGCCAGGTCCATGTCAAAGGCCCATCCCCCAGAGTGAGGGCCTTTGTGGACTGGCACGTAGAGCTCGCACGCCACCGCCATCACCATGGGAAGCATGACGCCATTCTCACGCCTGTTGATGTCGTAGCCGAAGTCCCGGCAGATACGCGCCCAGGCCTCGTCATCGGCCATGGCTTCCGAGCAGATGAGGTGATGGGCGGCAATGGACCAGCCACCGGTGTACCAGGGGTGCTCGCTGGCCTCTCTCCCCGCCAGGATGTTCTCACGCAATTCGAGGGAGTTGCCCAGGTGCGAGCCCCACTGGGCGGCGAATTCGTGCCACGCCTTTCCGCAGTACTCGCAGGGCGGCCGCGGTGGCGGCTTCGGGCCGTCCCCGGGCTTCGATTTTAGGAATCGGACACGGGCTCCGCGGATGATGACGGGCATGCCTGGGAGCAGACACCCGCTCCGCCGTCTAATGAATGGCACGCGAGCGCAAGCGAACGCGCATTTTTCTACAGGACGCCCTGCGCCCACGTAGCCGCGTGAGGCTTCCTCACGAAATTGAAAACTCCACGGGCGGCGATAGCGACAGCGGGTGACCGAACCTGCCGGTTCAGCCCGCCGTCGCCCCTTCACCTCACGGGCACAGCGGGCTGCCGCCCAGTCCCGGTCCGCAGCCCTGGCCCACGCAGTACTTCGGCCCGCTGTCGTGCACCTGCTGGCCGGCCGAATCGCGCGGTACCTCCATGGTGCAGCGTCCGTCGGCCCGGTTCCCGGACGGGTCCTCCACCACGTAGTGCACCGTGTAGACGCGGCCATCCCCGGTGTCGTCGCGCTCTGCGCGCAACTGGATGGAGGTGGCATTCACCCGCACGTCGATGTCGTCGCAAGTGGCGCCGTCGCAGATGCCCGCGACGTCCTCGGACTCATCCGACGTCACCCGGACGATGCGGCCGTACCGCTCCAGCGACAGGTCTCCCATGCACGCGTCCTTCGCGGGCGCCGCGCACTCGGCGAGCGTCACCGTGCGGTACTGGTGGTCCGCCGGCCACAGCCGCTTGCCCAGGGACGCGCCGGGCACGGGCGCCCGCGTGTCCCGCACCGTCACGGAGAAGGCGCAGCCGCACGCGTTGCCGGAGCCATCCACCGCGTTGCAGTCCACCACCGAGCGCCCCAGCGGGAACCGGGAGCCATCCGGCGGCGTGCACGTCACCGACACCGGCCCGCAGTTGTCCTCCGCCCGAGCGGTGTAGGTAGCCCGCGCGCCGCCCGCCACGCACTCCAGCACCTGCGGCGCCGGGCAGAGGATGGACGGCAGCGTCGTGTCCACCACCTTCACCGTCGCCTGGCACACCGCGCTGTCCTCGCCGTCGTGGGCCGTCAGCGTCACGGCATGCCGCCCCAGGCCGAAGGGCCCGGGCGCCGTCTGCGTCAGTGTGAAGGGGCCCGGCTGTCCGTCCGGGTCATGGCTGCCGTGGTCCACGTTGGCCGACGCGCGGCACTGCGCGTCCGCCTCCACGACGACGTCCCGGCACAGCGCCACCGGAGGCTCGTTGGGCGCGCACGCCAGCTTCAGCTGCGCCGACGCGACGTTGTTGTCCTCGCGGCACTCCTGCTCACGTCCCGTGCCGGTGCCGTCGTCATCCACCACCGCGTAGACCAGCACCCAGCCACTCTCCGGGGTGTTGAGCGCCAGCTCCACGGTCGCCTGCGCGCCCGCCTCCAGCGTGTGCGCCACGGTGGCCACGCCCAGGAGCGTGCCGCTTTCGCCCACCGCGTCCTGGTAGAAGGCCACCTGGACCCCCGCCGAGGCCGCCGAGTCCCCCTGGTTGCGCACCCGCGCGCCGAGCGTCACCGCGCCCTCGCCCGTGCAGGTGGCCGTCACCTGACCGATGGCGAGGTCCGGCGCCGCGAAGGGCCGCACGGTGCCCGTGCCCTGGCTGTTGGTGCGGAAGGTGTTGAGCCCCGGCGCCAGCCAGTTGCTCACCGGACGCGCGGGCAGGGTGCCGTCGTCATTCACATTGGTGACGGAGTAGGCGTGCTGGTTCCAGATGCGCCGCGTGTTCACCCAGCCGTCCTTGCGGTCCCGGTACACGCGGATGCCCTGGAAGTCGCCGTAGCCGCAGGCCGTGTTCTGCGCGACGATGATTTCGGCGTTGCCATCACCGTCCACGTCCGCGACCACCGGATTCTCATACGCGGTGCACGAGCTGTGCGGCGCCTCGAAGCGGACCTGACCCGTCACGCCGTCGTAGATGCGCAGCGCCGTCTCGTCCGCGTAGACGACCTCGGCGCGGCCATCGCCCTCGAAGTCGAAGGTGGAGGAACCCGTGCGGTTGGAGCTGTGGTCCTGCGTGGGGCTCAGCCACTTCACCGTGCCGTTCGACTCGAACACGGCGTAGTGGGACGCGCCTGCCACGCCAATCTCCGGCTGCCCGTCCCCGTCGAAGTCCGCGATGTTCGGCGGTCCGCCCACGCCGCCGCCCAGGTGCTGCACGGTCCACTTCACCTTGCAATTCGCGTCCATCAAGGACACGTGGCCGTCCCACACCACGACGATTTCGCCCTCGGGGCCCGCGTCGAAGTTGCCCACGCCCGCGAGCCCGTGGCCCAGCTCCGCCGCCTTGCACTTGAGCGTGCCGTCATGCCGGTAGATGGCGCGGCCATTCACCACCTCCTGGAGCCCGTCCCCGTCCAGGTCCACCGCGAACGCCAGCGGTCCGGTGTCGTTGGCCGGGCTGCCCGCGCCATCGCTCCCCACCCACCGGAGCGTCCCGCTGCTGTCGTAGACGTGGTTGCCGGCGATGATTTCCACCGAGCCATCCCCGTCCAGGTCGGCCAGGGACACGCCGCCCCAGTCGAGCGGGGGCCCGTCCGCGCGGAACTTGAAGGCGCCGGTGTGCTCGAAACAGATGATGCCCTGGGCGCTCTCCGGCACGGTGCACAGCTCCACCTTCCCGTCGCCGTCGATGTCGCCCGCGGCGACGCTGGCCGAGCCCCGGGTGCGGTACGCCGGGGCCGTCACCGCCCACAGGTCCGTGCCGTCCGCGCCGCTGATGGCGCGCAGCACGCCGTTCGTCTTGAAGTTCCAGCCCTCGAAGCTGTTGAACACCACGTCGGGGACGCCATCCGCGTTGACGTCCACCACCACGGGCGTGGCCTGCGCGTTGGTATGCGTGGGCATGAGGGGGCTGGCCGTCCACGCCCACTCCACCTCGGGCTCGAAGTGGGGCTCGAAGGGTGGCCGCACCTCGCACCGGGCCTCCGACTCTACCGCCGTGGTGTTGTCGAATGCCGGAGGTTCCTCGGGTGTCGTGCCTGTGCACGCCACCCATCCGAGCGCTCCGAGCGTGAGCCAACGGCCCGGACGCCCGTCCGACCATCCCTGCTGCGACATGCCGCCTCCAAGAAAGCCTGCCCGGCCCGCGACGTACCGGGCGGCCCAGGTATTCACTCGGACCGGTTTGGGGACCCACCCTGGAAGGCCGCCCAGTGCCGGCTGTTCACCCCTGCCGCCCGGGCGTGACGTCATCCGGACGTTGCAGGCCATGCGTCCGGACCGTTAAAGGGGGCCCATGTCTGCCGGTCTTCTCAATACCTTCCGAGTGCTCTCTTCGTTCGACCCGCCGCGTGGCGCGCTTCGGGGGGCGCCCTGGGATGAGTATGTGGACTGGGCCATCATGCAGGGCCTGGCGCCCCTGGCGGCCTACAACCTGGAGTACCGGCTGGGCGCGGGCAACGCGCCGGAGTGGGCGCGGGACAAGCTGCTCAGCATCTACCAGGGCTCCGTCAACGACAACGTGATGAAGCTCGTGAACTTCAAGCGCATCGTGGGCGCGCTGGAGGGACGCAAGCTGGTGCTGATGGGGGCCGCGTCCTTCGCGGACTCGCTCTATCCGCACGTGGGCTTCCGCCCCGTGCCGGAGCTGCAAATCCTGATGAAGCGCCTGGACGTGGACGGCTTCTCGGGCTTCCTGTCCCACCACGAGTTCGCCCCAGAGCCCGACACGGAGAACAGCGGCGCCGCGAAGGTGGTGTCCGACGGGCGCACGGTCATCCTGCTCTATTCGGACGTGCTGGGCCCCCAGCGCCGCGAACAGACGGCGGGCATCCTCGAGCGGGCGAAGCCCATGCGCGTGTATGGCTCCTCGCTCTATCGCCCGGAGCTGGAGGACGCGGTGCTGCTGGTGGCGCTGGAGCATGCGCGCCATGGGTACGCGGTGCCGTGGTTGTCCTTCATCGACCTGCGCGAGCTCGTCACCGGCGCGAAGTGGATGGGCGGCGTGTACTCGCGTCCGTTGGATGTGCCGGTGCTGCTGGCCCGGGCCGCGGAGTGGCGCCTGGAGCGGGCCCTCTACACGTCCCTGTCGATTGTGGCGCGCTTGTTCCCGGACGCCGCCGCGGACGCCACCGCCGCGCTGCCGCCACTGCGCCGGGCGACGCGGGAGCTGCTGGAGCGGACGGTGGTGGGTCCTGTATGCACCCCCGGCCGGACCTCGGCCCTCAAGGGGATGGAACGGGTTCGCCGCCTGCTCACGGGCCAGTAAGCCCGGCTGCACGCAGAGGAGCCCCGGTGACGGGGATGGGCTTTCTTTCGGACTCCCTCCCGGCGTATGAGTCCATCAAGAGACATTCACTGGGGCTCCCTCAATGCGTATTGCCATCATCGGAACCGGCTACGTCGGCCTGGTCGCGGGCACCTGTTTCGCGGACTCGGGTAACGACGTCACGTGCGTGGACATCGACGAGCGGAAGATCCGCATGCTCCAGGCGGGCGAGGTGCCCATCTACGAGCCCGGCCTGGAGGAGCTCATCAAGAAGAACGTGCGCGAGAAGCGCCTGTTCTTCACCCGGGACCTGACGGAGGCCGTCACCAACGCCCAGGTCGTCTTCATCGCCGTGGGCACGCCGGAAGGTGAGAGCGGCGACGCCGACCTCCAGTACGTGCTGGCCGCCGCCGAGCAGATTGGCAAGGCGATGAAGCAGTACACGGTGGTGGTGGACAAGAGCACCGTGCCGGTGGGCACCGCGGACAAGGTGCGCGAGGCCATCCGCAAGGTGACGGACATCGAGTTCGACGTCGTCTCCAACCCGGAGTTCCTCAAGGAAGGCGCCGCGCTGGACGACTTCCTCAAGCCCGACCGCGTCGTCATTGGCGTGGACTCCGAGCGCGCCCGCAAGGTGATGGCGGACCTGTACTCGCCCTTCGTGCGCACCGAGAACCCGGTGCTGTTCATGGACACGCGCTCGGCGGAGCTGACGAAGTACGCGGCCAACGCGATGCTGGCCACGCGCATCTCCTTCATGAACGACATCGCCGCGCTCTGCGAGAAGGTGGGCGCGGACGTGGATTTCGTGCGCAAGGGCCTGGGGTCGGACAAGCGCATCGGCTATCCGTTCCTCTTCCCGGGCGTGGGCTACGGCGGCTCCTGCTTCCCCAAGGACGTGAAGGCGCTGGTGGCCACCGCGCGTGACTACGGCCTGGAGCTGGACCTGCTGCGCGCGGTGGAGCGCACCAACGAGCGCCAGAAGAAGCTGCTGGTGAACAAGGCGGCCAAGCACTACGGCTCGCTGGAGGGCCGCAAGTTCGGCGTGTGGGGTCTGGCCTTCAAGCCGAAGACGGACGACATGCGCGAGGCGCCGTCCATCGAGGTCATCGAGGGCCTCATCGGCAAGGGCGCCCAGGTGATTGCGCACGACCCGGTGTCTCCGCACACGGCCAGACGCGTCTTCGGTGATCGCATCCGCTACGCCTCCGTGCCCTATGAGGCGCTGGAGGGCGTGGACGGCCTCTTCGTGGTGACGGAGTGGAACGAGTTCCGCCACCCGGACTTCGAGCGCATGAAGACGCTGATGAAGTCGCCCGTCGTGTTCGACGGCCGCAACGTGTACGACCCCACGCGCATGCGTGAGCTGGGCTTCACGTACTACGGCATCGGCCGGCGGTAGCGGTGAGTGGGAGCAGGGCCCTCGACGCGCTGACGGGGCTGCGCTTCGTCGCGGCCCTGCACGTCGTGTCGTTCCACTTCGCGGCGCCGTGCCTGGGCACGGCGCCGGAAGCGCTGCGCGACTGGGTGGGCGCGGGCTACGCCGCGGTGGGCGTCTTCTTCGTCCTGTCCGGCTTCGTGCTCGCCTGGAACTACCTGGACGCGGACGGGCGCATGGAGACGTCGCCCAGGGCCTTCTGGGCCGCGCGCGTCGCCCGCGTGTACCCCGTCTACGTGCTGACGTTCCTCCTGTCCGCGCCCACCACCATCGCCGCGTCCGTGGCGGACAACGGCTGGAAGGTGGCCGCCGCGAAGCTCGCGGTGGGCGGGGGGGTGACGCTGGCGCTGCTCCAGGCCTGGGTTCCCCGGCTCGCGCTGTACTGGAATCCGCCGGGCTGGTCCGTGGCGGTGGAGGCCTGCTTCTACGGCCTCTTTCCCCGGCTGGCGAAGGGGCTGCCCCGGCTCAAGCCCGCGTGGCTCCCCGTGGCCCTGGGCGGCGCGTGGGTGCTGGGGTTGCTGCCGCCGCTGCTGTACCTGGCGCTCCTGCCGGACGGCCCGGGCCCCGTGGACGTGCATGCGTCGGGGCCCTGGCTGATGGCGCTCAAGTTCAACCCGCTGGCGCGGCTGCCGGAGTTCCTCTTCGGCGTCCTGCTGGGCTGGTGCTTCGTGCGCGAGCGTGCGACGGGAGGGGTGAAGGGCTCCGGCGCTGTGCTGGCGGCGCTGGGGACGGCGCTGCTGGTGGCGGCGGGCGCGGCGGGCTCGAGGGTGCCGTACCCGCTGATGCACAACGCCTTGCTGGCGCCCGTGTCGGGGCTGCTGGTGTACGGACTGGCGCGGGGTGGAGGCGCCCTGGGCTGGCTGCTGTCACGGCCCACGCTGGTGAAACTGGGGGGCGCTAGCTACGCGCTCTACCTGCTCCAGTACCCGGTGTCGGAGGCGGCCAAGGGCCTGGGGGCTTGGGTGTCGCCCTGGGTGGAGCTGCGCACGCCCGAAGGGCTGCTGGCCACCGTGTTGCTGCTGGGCGTGCCCGCGTCGCTGTGGGTGCACCGCGCCGTGGAGACGCCGCTGCGCTCACGCGTCCGCGCCGCGCTGACGCCCTGGGTGGAGGGTGCGCCGCGCGAGCCCGTGAAGCCGGTGGAGTCGGGGACCTGAGCGGCGGGCTGGCGCCGTCAAGCGAGACGGGCGGCGTCCGGGGCACAGGCGCCCGGAGCCTCCGGTCGGGTGTGCCGCCTCAGCGGGAGAGGCCGCAGGCGCGCTTGCCTTCGTCGGTCTCGATGGCGCGGCAGTCGCAACCAGCCAGGCGCTCCTCGCACACGGCCTCGTCCTCGGCGGTGGGCTCCACTCGGTTCTCCTCCTGGGAGGCGCGGCGGAGACACGCCTCCTTCTCCACCGAGTTGATGGAGCAGTCGCACAGCTTCTCAGACAGCTCGCGGCAGGCGCCCTTGCAGCCGGTGAGGCTGGACAGGGCGGAACAGAGGAGGGCGGCGGTGACGATGAAGCGGCGCATGGCTGCGGCGAACATGCCAGAAGGTCCCCTGGATGCAAGCTGGCTTCGAGTCCTTCGTGCCTGGGCGGATGCTAGGGTCGCCCGGCTGCTCCTCACCTGGGGGAAACGCCACACATGTTGTCAATCGTCGCCGCTGCGCTGCTGGCCACCGCGTCCACTTCGACGTCCCACTCACTTCTGACGTCCGTGTCCGAGCGGCCCGTGTCCGCCCGGCTCCTCGTGGCCCAGGCCCCGGCGGAGGAGGCGCCGGACGTCTCTGGGACGTCCACGCCGCCGCCCCTGCCGGTGGACCTGGACGCCCGCGCTCGTGAGCTGACGCAGCAGATCGCGATGCTCCAGAGCGAGATTCGCTCCGTTGACACGAACTGGCCCGCGGGGTCGTTGGTGATGGCGTACTCGGGTTACGTGCTGTCCCCGCTGCTGCTATTGGGCATTCCCCTCATCATCGTCGGCATGAGCGCGTCGAATGACGACGACGCCGGCACCTTGCTGGCCCTGGGGGTGGGCACGACGCTGGGCGGAGTCGCGGGGGTGGGGCTGCTCATCGCGGGCGTCGTCACGGGTTCCAAGCAAGCGGGTATCAACCGGGCCCACCGGGAAAGCCTGGTTCGCGAGCGCATCCGCCTGGAGGATGAGCTGCGCGACGTGAAGGCCCGCCGGGACGCGCGAGGGGCCATGCAGACGCGGCAGTGGACGCCGCGCGCTGGCATCCCGCTGGTCGCCTTCGCCTTCTGATGTCACCTTTCGCGCACGTCCGGTCTGCTGGCGGCTCGTCCTGGAAGCGGGGGGACGGGCGAGGGGCGCGGGTGCTGTGATACTCACCCGGCCAATCCCCGCATGCCCCGCGCTTCCCGCAGTGCCTCTCGATTCACCCTGTTCGCCGAGGCGGCGCTGGCGGCGCTCGTCGTGGTGTGTCCGCTGGCGTTGGGCGGCGCCGCGGGGTGGCTGCTGGGGCCGCTGGTGCTGTTGTCCGGCGCCGCGGCGGTGCTGGCGGCGATAGGGGCGAAGCGGCAGGGCCAGTCGCTGCGCGTTCCGCTGCTGGCAGTGCCCCTGGCCATGGGGGCGGGCCTGTGCGCGGTGCAACTGGTGCCTTTGCCGGACGGTGTCCTGCGCCTGCTGAGTCCGGAGGCGGCCGCGCTGCGGGAGTTCGCGCTGGTGCCGCTGGGGCTGGAGCGGGCGCGGCCGGTGTCGCTGGACCCATCCGCCACCTGGCGCGAGCTGGCGAAGCACCTGGCCTACCTGCTGGCCTTCCTCGCGACGGTGCAGGTGAGTCGCTCGCGGGGCAGCCGGGAGCGGTTGCTGGCGGCGGTGGTCTTCACTGGCGCGGGCCTCACGGTGGTGGGGCTGGGCCATGCGTTGCTGGGCGTGAAGTCCCTCTTCGGGCTGATGCACTGGATGCACGCGCGGCCCACGCTGGTGACGCCCTTTGGCAACCCGAACCACCTGGCCGGCTTCCTCGCGCTGGCGTCCACGCTGGGCGTGGGGCTGGCGCTGACGCGCGGACATCAGTCGCGGGCGTTGCCATACGCGCTGGCGGCGGGCGTGTCGGGGTTGGGCGTGGTGCTGTCGCTGTCGCGCGGAGGCATTGCCTTCTTCGCCTTCGGACAGGCGCTGCTGGCGCTGTTCCTGCTTCGCAATCGACACGCGTCCAGTGAAGGGGCGCCCCCGGTATGGGCCCGGAGCGCCGCGGCGCTCCTGGGGCTGCTGGGCGTGCTGATGGTGGGTGCGTACACGGCGGCGGACGGCCTGTGGGCGGAGGCGCGCACCGCGGACAGCGTGGAGAAGCTGCGCCAGTCCAAGGTGGCGCTATGGCCGATGCTGGCGGACGCCGCGCGGGCGTTTCCCATGCTGGGCATGGGGCGCGGCGCCTTCGAGGCGGCGTTTCCGCGCTACCAGTCGGAGCCCAATCCCAACACCTTCACGCACCCGGAGAACGCGGTGTTGCAGGTCGCGGCGGAGCTGGGCGCGCTGGGGCTGGTGCTGCTGGCGGTGGCAGTCTGGGGTTTCTTGCGGCTGCTGCGCCGTGAGGGGCTGGAGACGGTGGACCTGGCGGCGCTCGCGGGCGTGGCGGCGCTGGCGCTGCACGACCTCTTCGATTTCAGCTTGGAATTGCCCGCGTCCGCGGTGGCGGCGTTGGTTGCGCTGGGCGCGGTGGCGCGTCCCCGGGAGCGGGCCGTCGAGGAGAAGGCGTGGTGCGCGCGGCCCTCGGGCGCGGTGCTGGGGACGGGGCTGGCGCTCACTGCGGTGGCGCTGGTGGCGCTGGTGCCCGGCCGTCATCGCCTGGGCGACGCGGAGGCGGAGCTGGCGCGGCTCATCACGTCGGGGGCATCCGCGCGGGAGGTCCACGTGCGGGGACTGGCCCTGGTGGACCGGCACCCCTCGGACTACCTGTTGTACCGGCTGGTGGCATCGGCGCACGCGGCGCGAGGGCGTGAGGGGGCAGGGGAGGCGCTGGCCCTGGTCAACCGGGCACTGTACCTGGCGCCGTTGGATGCCAGCTCCCACCGGGTGGCGGCGCGGGCGCTGCTGGCGTTGGGCCGGAGCGCCCAGGGCTTCCTGGAGTACCGGCTGGCGCACGAGGCCGGGGATGCCACCGTGCTGCTGGGCGAGGCCCTGCCGCAGGCGGAGACCCTGGCCTCGCTCACGGTGCTGACGCCGCGCTCACCGGCGACCGCGGTGCGGCTGCTGGATGCGCTGGCCAACACGCCGGGGCGGTTGGCGCTGGCGCTGGAGTACTCGGGCTGGGCGCGGGAGCACTTCGCGGGGCAGCCGGAAGCCGCGGCGCTGTGGGCGCGCGAGGCCCGGTTGCGAATCCTGCGAGGGGACCTGGAGACGGCGGAGGCCGCGCGGGCGCAGGTGGAGCGCCTGGCGCCGGACGCGCTGGACACGCACCTGCTGCGCGCGGAAGTGCTGCGGGCGCAGGGGAAGCGGGAGGAGGCCCTGCATGCGTTGGAGCGGCTGTTGGCGCGCTTCCCGGGCAACGTGGCGCTGTCGTTCCAACTGGCCGCGCAGCAACTGGACGCGGGGCTGACGCGGCGGGCGAAGGACACGCTTCAGGCGCTGGCGCCCTTCATCACGGACTACGCCCAGCGCGCGCGGTTGCTGGCCATGGAAGCGGCGTGCCTGGAGCGCGAGGGGTTGCTCTCCCACGCACTGGAGCGGCGGCAGACTGCGGCCCGGCTCGCGCCTGGCGCGGATGCGTTCTTCGCGGTGGCTCGGACCCAGGAGGCGCTGCGTCGCTATGACGCGGCGGCGCGTTCGGTCCACGAGGGCATGCGGCATCTTCCCGTGGGCGCGCGGGCCGAGGCACGGGCCTGGGTGTCACGGCTGGAAGGCGCGGAGCGCGAGCGCGTGGATTCGCGGCGCAAGACGCTGTCGGAGGACCCGCGCGCGGCGGAACTGGAGCACCTGCTGCGCGGCCCGGACGTGGATGGCGAGGCTCGGGACGCGCACTAGGCGCCCGGGCCTCGCTCCGGTTCAGACGTGGGCGTGTACCTCCTCGCGGGGATGGCTGTGCGCGCCGGTGTTGCTGGCGGCCTGGAGTTGCTGGTCCTTCTCGATGAAGGAGGCCACCAGAGGCCACTCCAGGGTGGCGAAGTCCTGGAAGCGCAGCTCGAGTGACTCTTCGTGGGAGCCCGCGCGGAAGAGCAGCCGTTCCGCCAGGCTGAGGGATTCATCAACGGCGACGGGCACGCCGTAGAGCTCACCAAAGGGGGGCTCTGCGCCCACCTCGCAGTCGGGAAAGTGGCCGGAGAATTCCGGCTCGGTCGCGAGGCGGACGTGCCGGGCACCCAGCATGTCTCGGACCTGGTTCAGGTCGACGGTGCCCGCCGCGGGGACGACGACAATCCATGGCTGCCGGTCCGCCATCACGATGACGGACTTGGCCACGCGCCAGCCGGAGACGTGCAGCGACTCGGCCACTTCTTGAGCGCTGACGGCACGCGGGTGCCAGTACCGCTCGAAACGCACCCCGTTGCGGCGCAGATAGTGCTGTATCGCTTCGGGAATCATGGGGAAGCTCACCTCCTCTAGAAAGAAGGTGATGCCCGCCAGCGCGTCCGACCACGGGCTCCTGCCACACTCGGGCTTACAGCCGACCACGGAGCGCCTGGCCGCCCGTGCGTAGGGCAGCCGGGCGTTCGGATAGACTGAGCCGCCATGAACGGGTCGCTACGGCTCCTGACGCTCTGCTGCCTCCTTCTGGGCGTGCTCGCGTGCAGTACAGCGTCCCCCGTGATGCGTGAGTGGGAATCCGCGAAGTGGCAAGCGGATGTCGACGGGTGCAGCGCATCGAGCGAGCCGCGCTGCATCGTCCTGGTTTGTGATGAAGGTGATTGCGGCCTCTTCCGGTGCGAGGACGTGACGGACGACGTCGTAACGCATGCGCCGACGGCAGGGGCGGTCGAGAAGGCGACGGGCAGCCCCGCTTTCCGTGGGACGGGCACCTACCGAAACTGGTGGCAGCGCCGTACAGGGATTCGAGGGGACGCACGGCCTCTCGCGACGGCGCCGCTGGCGCGGCGCTCTCCCGTCTTCATCCCCGCGATACCCCGACCGCACGGAAAGCTCATCAAACATCACCTCTTTCCACAGGAACCCCGGCTCGCGGCGTGGTTTCGGGCGGCAGGCATCGACATCCACCAGTTCACCCTGGTCGTCCCGGAGCACGTTCACCGGCAGATTCACAGCGGGAAGGGCATGGGGCCGGGAGGGGCGTGGAACAACGCGTGGCGGCAGTTCGTGGTGGCCAATCCCCGGCCCCCCTCGCGGGACGTCATCATGCGGCATGCAGTCGAGCTCGCCTTTCGCTTCGAGCTGTCGGGCCCGGTCGTGCCCTACAACATGCCCATCACGCCTGGAATGCGTGGGCCCCGGATAGAAGCCCTATGAAGGCGATTCTCATGAGAAGGAGTGAGAGGGCGTGAGGTTCTACCGAGTCGAAGCGAGCACGACGTCGCGCTTCACGGGCGACCTGAGCCGAGCCGCGCACAAGTGGGGCCTCCCGGGTGTGGAACCCTGCACTGAGTGTGGAGTCGGCGGCGGCTGGGCGGGCGTGCAATATCCGGGGGTCGACCTGTCGAGTTTCTCGACGGCCGAGTTGAAGCCGTTCTCCGACCCCTGGCCCGTCCCCTTCGAGGTCTTTGCCCAACTGCGCGAGCGTGTCAGGCCCCTGGTGCCCGAGGGCGCGGTCCTGGAGCCCGGAACCCGGCTCGGCCCCCTGACAGGCGCGGCGACAGGGGCATTCGGTCAGCTCGCATTGCAGGACTGGACGCTCGTCATTCGCGACGAAGCGCTGGCGGTGTTGCAGGGCGAAGGCGTCCGGGGACTCACCGGGTGTCGTCTCGACGTGACCTTCCGAGGGAAGAACCCTCCGGTGCTCCGCGAGTTGCAACTGGCGCTTCATGGCCGGCTGCATCCCGACTGCTTCGTGCATCCCCGTGCGCCCACCTGCGCGAAGTGCGGAAGCGAGGCCAGTGAGCGCCTGCCAGATACATACTGGCTCGCGCGGGAGACGCTACCCGCCGAGGTGGACCTGTTCCGGCTGAGGGATTACCCCACCCTCGTCATCGCGACCGAACGCATGGCGGTCGCGGCAGACCGACTGAAGCTGGAGGGCGTCACCTTCCAGCCCCTGGACGCGCGCTGAGCTGGAAGCCCAGCGGCCGTTGTACGCCTCAGCGTTGGAAGTCGTAGACGCTGCCCAGGTTGAGAATCCGGGTCAGCTCATCCAGTGCCGTCATCGTCTCCCGCGCCAACTGCGGGTCCTGCAAATCCTTGGGCCGCAGCACCTCGCGGTAGTGCCGCCGCACCCAGCCGGCCAGCGAGTCATGCAGCGCGGGCGTGTAGAAGACGTCCGCCTTGATGGCCCCGCGCTCCTCGTCCGTGAGCCACACGCGCTGGCGCAGGCAGGCCGGTCCGCCGCCGTTGTTCATCGACTGGCGCACGTCCAGGTAGTGCACGGCCTTCACCGGCGTGTCCTCGGCCACCACACGCTCCAGGAACTGCCGCGCCGCGGGCGTCTCCCGGCTCTCCACCGGCGCCACAATCGCCATGGTGCCGTCTGGCAGCGTCAGCACCTGCGAGTTGAACGGGTATGCCTTCACCGCGTCCTTCGTCGGCAGCTCTGCCTTCGTGGCCACCACCGCGCGGAAGTCCTGCCCCAGCTTCTCGCGCAGCACCGCCAGGAGCCCCGCGTGGTCCACGAAGGCCAGCTCGTGCAGCATCAGGAACCGCTCGTTGCCCACCGCCAGCACGTCCGTGTGGAAGGCCCCCGCGTCGATGCCCTCGGGGTGCTGCTGCGGGAAGAGCACCGACTTCGCGTCCAACCGGTGCAGCCGCGCCAGCGCCTGGCTGGCCTCCAGCGTCTGCCGCGCGGGGAAGCGGCTGGGCCCCTGCACGTCCTGCCACGCGCTGCGGCCCCAGGCGAGCAGATGGACGCCCGCGTGCCCGGGCGTGGCGAGCCGCGTGTGGTTGGCCGCGCCCTCATCCGCGAAGTGCCCGCTGCCCGGCAGCGGTGCGTGCACCGCGAAGTACTTCTCATTGGAGAAGATGGCGCGCAGCACCGAGTGCGTCGTCTCCGCCTCGATGGCCCGGTGGTACATCTGCGACAGGTTGGCCGGCGTCAGGTGCACCCGGCCATCCGCCGTGTCCGCGCTGGGCGCCACCGTGGCCGCGTTGGCCGTCCACATGGAGGACGCGCTGGACGTCAAGCGCAGCAGGTGCTCGGCCTCGCGCGCGGCCCGGGTGATGACCTCCTCGTCCGAGCCCGTGAAGCCCAGCGCCCTCAGCGCGTGCAGGGACGGGCGCGGCTGGGGCGGCAGCACCGCCTGTCCCACCCCCAGGGCGGACACGAAGCGCATCTTCTCCAGCCCCTGGAGGGCCGCGTCCCGGGGGTGGCTGGGCTCACCGACATGGCTCTGCGACGCCAGGTTGCCGGGCGAGAGACCGCCGTAATTGTGGGTGGGCCCAACGAGCCCGTCGAAGTTGTATTCGCGCATGGGATATTGAACGCCTCGTGGAGCGTCCACCCTTAGCAAAGCGCCTCAAGCGTTTCCTCCGCTACGTGCTCATCCGTGGCGTCCTGTTGCTCCTTCAACCTCTGCCCCTGGGCGTCGCCCGGAGCCTGGGTGCGCGCCTGGGCGCCTTGGCCTACACCCTGGCCGGAGGGGAGCGCCGCAAGGCCCTCAAGTCCCTTTCCGTGGCCTTCCCGGAAAAGTCGGACGCGGACCGGCAGGCGCTGGCCCGCGACGCCTTCCGCCACCTGGCCGCCGCCGCGCTGGAGGTGGCCTGCACGGGCGCCCTGGACGAGGCCCTGGAGCGCCTGGTCGCCTGGCCGGACGCCGACCGGCAGGTGCTGGAGACGGCCCTGGCCCGGGGGCGCGGCGTCGTCTTCGTGTCCGGGCACGTGGGGAACTGGGAGCTGCTCGCCCGCCGCGTGGCCCGCGCCGGCTACCCCAGCCAGAGCATCGCCAAGGAGACCACCGACCCCCGGCTCACGGAGCTGGTGGGCCAGTTCCGGGCCCGCGGCGGGGTGCGGAGCATCTGGCGCGGCCAGGAAGGCGCTGCCCGGGCCATGCTGCGCGCCCTGCGCAACGGCGAAATCCTGGGCATCCTCATCGACCAGGACACGAAGGTGCAGTCCCTCTTCGTGCCCTTCTTCGGGCAACTGGCCGCCACCCCGCGCGCCGCCGCTGACCTGGCCATCCGCACGGGCGCGGCGGTGGTGACGGGCTTCTGCCACCGCGAAGGGGCGGGGTACCGCCTGTCCATGGAGGAGGTCCCGGTGCCCCAGGACACGGACCGCGAGGCGGCCGCCCTGGCCCTCACCGCCGCCCTGTCCAGCCGAATCGAAGCCGCCATCCGGCGGACGCCGGAACAGTGGGTGTGGATGCACCAGCGCTGGAAGACGCGTCCACCGGTGAGCGAGGACGTCCCACTTCCGGAGGCGGCGCCCGCATCCGCTGGGTGATAAGGAAGCCCTGTGTCTCGCCTGCTCGCCGCCAGCCTCGTCCTCCTGGTGTTCGCCCCCGGTTGCAAGCCGGGCTCCGGCGAGGGTGCGTCCGGCGGCCAGCCTCCCCCGGAGGTGGTGCTGCACGGCGCGCGCCTGGAGTCTTTCGAGGGTGACCGGCTCATCCGCTCCGGCACGGCCCGGCAGGTGTCCTACCAGCGCACCACCGGCGAGGTGTGGGCCACCGACGCCACCATCCGGATTCCGCCGGGTTCCTCTTCCCAGGGAGCGCCCCCCGGGACGGAGAGAGGCGTGGAGGTGAGCGCCCCGAATATGGAGGGGAGCCTCGCGTCCAAGCAGGTGGTGGCCTCGGGCGGTGTCATCATCCGCACCGGGAAGGGCATGGAGGCCCGTACTCCCCGGTTGACGTACGACGCCACCACGGAGCGGGCGCATGGAAACGAGGGCGTGACGGTGAAGGGACCTGACTATCGGCTGCGGGCAGACCGCTTCGAGCTGTTCTTCCCGGACGAGACGTTCAACTTCGCGGGCTCGGTGGAGTCCGTGCTGGGAGCGCCAGAGTGATTGAGTTCCTCGTGATGGCCTTCTTCGTCGCGCAGCCCGCGCCCGCGGTCGCCGCCACCCCCGCGCAGGGCACGCCTCCCGCCGCGGTGGCGGGCTCAGCACTCACTGCTGGGGCGGGGACCCGCGCCCCGAGCCCCCTGGGTGGCAAGGAGCTGACGGAGCCCGTTCAAATCAACGGCGACAACGTCACGTTCCAGAAGTCGCAGGCCACCCTCACCGGCAACGTGAAGGTGAAGCACCGCACGCTCGACCTGAAGTGCGACCGGATGACGGCCAACTACACCCCTCAACGCGAGGTGACGCGTGTGGTGTGCACCGGCGGGGTGCATGCCGTGGACGGCGACCGCATGGCCAAAGGCGAGCGCGCCGAGTACGACGTGCCCAGCGGCGTGCTGGTGGTGACAGGTTCGCCCGAGGCCCGCCAGGGCACCACGCACATGCGCGGGACGAAGGTCCGGCTGACGCTGGGCAACGAGCGGCTGGAGGTGGAGAACGCCGTCATCGTCTTCGAATCGCTGCCCTCCAACCCCACCCCGGCCAAGCGCAAGGGGCGGCAGTCCGCGCCCCGTCCGGCCCCGTCCTCCGGGACGGCCCCCTCCGCGCAGGGAGGCACGGCTCGATGAGCGCGAAGCTGTTCGCAGACGGCCTGGCGAAGACGTTCCGCGGCCGCCAGGTGGTGCGCGGCGTGTCCTTCAGCGTGGCCCCCGGGGAAGTGGTGGGCCTGCTGGGGCCCAACGGCGCGGGGAAGACGACCAGCTTCAACATGGTGGTGGGACTGGTGTCTCCGGACGCGGGACGCGTGCGCATTGGCGACGAGGACCTCACGCACCTGCCCATGCACCGCCGCGCTCGCCGGGGCGTGGGCTACCTGCCCCAGGAAGCCTCCGTCTTCCGCAAGCTCACCGTGCGCGACAACTTCCTGGCCGTGCTGGAGCTCCAGAAGGACTTGGACGCCAAGGCCCGCGAGCAGCGCGCCGACACCCTCCTGGACGAGTTCGGCCTCACGCACGTCGCGGAGTCCCTGGGAGAGACGCTGTCGGGCGGCGAGCGCCGGCGCGCCGAGATTGCCCGCAGCCTCATCCCCCAGCCCCGCTTCATCCTCTTCGACGAGCCCTTCGCCGGCGTGGACCCCATCAACGTGGGCGACCTCCAGCGGCAGATCTTCCTCCTCCGCGAGCGTGGACTGGGCGTCCTCATCACCGACCACAACGTCCAGGACACCCTGGGTATCTGTGATCGTGCGTACATCATCGCACAGGGGCAGATCCTGGAAGAGGGCACTCCGGCGGAGATCGCCGAGTCGCCCAAGGCCCGCGCCGTCTACCTGGGGGAACGGTTCCGCCTCCAACAAGCGCTCTAAGCACGGCTGGCCACCTGTCAGAGGAGTGCCTAGAATGGGTTGGCCCCACTTTTGCGTCGACCTGTCAACGCGCATGTGACACCCTGAGTGGTCTTAAGCCCCTGGATTCCTTGTGGAATTCTGAGCATGCAAGCAAGGGACCCTTGTTTCGGGGCTAGACGAAGTCAGGGCTCCTTGTTACGTTGGCACGGTCTTTGATGGTGGTCCTCTGTCCAGAGGGACCGAATCAACCCGGGAGACCCCGTCTCATGGCGATGGAACTGAAACAAAGCCTGAAGCTTGCCCAACAGCTGGTGATGACGCCGCAGCTGCAGCAAGCCATCAAGCTCCTCCAACTGTCTCGCATGGAACTGCTCGAGCAGGTCCGCGAGGAGATGGAGCAGAACCCGCTGCTGGAGCAACCAGACGAGCAAGCGCCGGGAGATGTGGGAGACAAGGAACCCGGGGAAGCCTCCCTGGAAGCGGACAACATGGAGATGCCGCGGGACGTGGATCTGCCCGCGGCCACCAGCGACACCGCCACGGAGTTCAAGGCAGACGGGGAGGGCCCCCCGGAAATCGACTGGGAGCAGTACCTCAACAGCTACCAGTTCAATGAGCCCACCACGGCCTCCAACAAGGGCAACGTGGCCACGGACGACATGCCGTCGTTCGAGGCCAACCTCGTCAAGAAGGAGGACCTGGTCGACCACATCCAGGAGCAGCTGGGCACGCTGCGCCTGAATGACGCCGAGCGCCGCATCGCCATGCTCATCCTGGGCAACCTGGATGACGACGGCTACCTCAAGCTGCCGGATGTGGAGGGGGATCCGCTCATCCGCCTGGCCAACGAGGCGGACGTGCCCATGCACGTCGCGGAGCGCACGCTGCGGCGCATCCAGATGCTGGACCCGCGCGGCTGCGGCGCCCGTGACTTGCAGGAGTGCCTGCTCATCCAGCTCCAGGGCATCAGGGAGCCGCACGCGCCGCTGTTGGGCCTCATCATCAAGCGGCACATGAAGTACCTGGAGAGCAAGAACCTGCCCGCCATCGCCAAGGACCTGAAGGTCACCTTGGAAGAGGTGGTGGGGGCGGTGCGGCTGCTCCCGAAGCTGGACCCGAAGCCGGGCCGCAACTTCAGCGGGGACGACGCGCAGTACATCTCCCCCGACGTGTTCGTCTACAAGATGGGGGACGACTACACGGTGGTGCTCAACGATGACGGCCTGTCCAAGCTGCGCATCTCCGGCACCTACCGGAACGCGCTGAAGACGGGCGCGGTGGGCCCGGGCCAGACGAAGGACTTCATCCAGGACAAGCTGCGCAGCGCGATGTGGCTCATCCGCTCCATCCACCAGCGGCAGCGGACCATCTACAAAGTCACCGAGAGCATCGTGAAGTTCCAGCGGGACTTCCTGGACAAGGGCATTGCCCACCTCAAGCCGCTCATCCTCCGGGACGTGGCCGAGGACATCGGCATGCACGAGTCCACGGTGAGCCGCGTCACCACCAGCAAGTACGTGCACACGCCGCAGGGCATCTTCGAGCTGAAGTACTTCTTCAACTCGTCCATCGCCCGCGTCTCCGGTGAGGACACCGCGAGCGAGGCGGTGAAGCACCACATCAAGCAACTGGTGGCGCAGGAAGACGCCCGCAACCCGTACTCGGACCAGAAAATCGTCGAGCTGCTGCGCTCGCAGGGCACCGAGATTGCCCGCCGCACGGTGGCCAAGTACCGCGAGGTGCTGGGCATCCTCCCCAGCAGCAAGCGCAAGCGGTACTACTGAGTCACGGCTGTTCGGGCGCGCCGCTTGTCGACGGCGCGCCCGGGTGGGCAGAGTGGGCATCCCATGAGCGCCACCCTCCCTCCCGATTCCGCCGTGCACCGGCGTGACTGCGTCCCCCTCGTCGTTCCGCCCGTCACGCTCGAAGGGCACGACGTCCGCCTGGAGCCGCTGCGTCCGGAGCATGCGCCGGCCCTGGCCGCGCTGTGCGAGGACGACATCTTCACCTGGTTCTCGTGCGTGCTGCGGACCGAAGCGGACGTAGCGGCCTTCATCGACAGCGCCTGTCAGGCGACCGAGCGAGGGAGCGAGCGCCCCTTCGTCATCATCGAGCGGCGGACGGGCGCGCCGGTGGGCACCACGCGCTTCCTCGAAATCCAGCGCGACCACCGGACGCTGGAGATTGGCTACACGTGGCTGGGCCGCCGCGTGTGGCGCACGCGCATCAACACGGAGTGCAAGTACCTGCTGCTGCGGCACGCCTTCGAGTCGCTCGGCGTCATGCGGGTGCAGCTCAAGACGGACAAGCACAACGCGCGCTCGCGGGCGGCCATCGAGCGGTTGGGCGCTCGCTTCGAGGGGGTGCTTCGCCACCACAAGCTGGTGCGCGGCGGTGTGGTGCGTGACAGCGCGTACTACAGCGTCGTCGACACGGAGTGGCCGGAAGTGAAGGTTCGGCTGGAAGGGCTGCTCGCGGACGGCGGGGCGCGGGTATAGGGTGCGGCGCCGCATGAATCCCATTCTTCGTCGCAACCTTCTTTGCATCCCGGCGGGGGCCTTCATCGCGGTGGGCCTGTTGTCGGGTTGTGGCAGCAGCCTCACTTCTGAAGTCGTGGACCTGGCGGGACTCTCCGACCGGGCGCTGACGCTGACCCAGTCGGACGTGAACATCTTCGAGGGCGTGGACGAGCCGGGCTCCCACCGCGTCACCGTCACCTTCTCGCCCGCGGCGGAAGAGGACCGCTGCACCGAGCTTCGCGAGGGCGTCACGGCCACCTTCAACGGCCAGCCGATGGCACTGGAGCGGGGCGGGGTGGACGGCACCGCGGGCCGCGACGTGTGCGTGCCCACGCGGGCCTACTACGACTTCGACCCCAACATCTGGGTGCGGCAGCCCATGGAGGACGCCCGCATTGTCCTCCAGGACGGGACGCACACCATCACCCTGGTGATGAAGAACGGAAAGGCCAAGCGCCTCTTCTCCTTCCAGGGCCCCGGCGCCGAGGACCGGCTCACGCGCGACCAGGAGTATTCGTTCCGGTGGCTGCCCGAGGGTGAGGTCCCCAGCCGCGTCACGGCCACCCTGCTGCGCGAGGGAGGGAGCGCCACGGCCACCATCCCCACGGAGCAGGAAGAGGCGGTCGTTCGCTTCACCCTGCTGCCGACGACGCCTGTCGCCGCCCACCTGCTCACGCTGAGCGCGACCGCGCCCGGCGAGGTGCTGGAGTGCACGGGCGTCGCCACGTGCGAGGCGACGGTGTTCCACTCCGAGGAGCGGGTCGTCAACGTGCAGTGATGAGGGGCCGGCTCGAGGGCCGGGTGGCGCTGGGCGTGACGGGCGGGCGGCTGCTCGCGTGAGCTGACGCGGCGCGTGATGTCACCGGACGCGTCCTGGCATGGTTCCAAACAGAGGGCCATTACCAGTGACGCGAGGTGCAAGCGGGATGTCCTCCCTCGGACGGGTGGTGTGTCCGGGAACAGGCAACCTGGTGGGGCGGGTTGCTTTCCTGGGCTGGGAAAGTTTCAGATCCGTCACGGAGCTCACCTCTCACCCTAGGAGGCAGCCACGCATGCAGTTCAACATCACCTTCCGTCAGTTCGGAGCGTCCGATTCCCTCAAGGAGTACGCACGCGAGAAGGTCGAAAGGGTGAACCGGTTGCTGGACCGAGCCGGCGAGGCCCATGTGGTCCTGTCGTTGGAACGCCACCTCCACCATGCGGACATCACCATCCACTCCGGCGCGTGGGTCCTTCGGGGCCGCGACAAGAGCGATGACATGTACGCGTCCATCGACCTGGCGATGGACAAGATCGAGCGCCAGCTGCGGCGCTACCGTGACAAGCTGAAGACGCATCATGGCCGTGAGCGCGTCCACCACCGGCATGATTTGGTGGAGCAGCTCCGGGTCCGCCACGCCGTGTTCGAGCTCCCGGACGTGGACGAGCTGACGTCGCTGGCCGAGGCCTCCGCGAGTGAGGATGCGCCGAAACCCGCCGTCGTCGTGCCCGCGCAGCCCTCGGCCCCGTCGCAGGCGGCGCGCGAGGTGCGTGCCACCCACCTCACCGTCAAGCCGCTCACGGTGAATGATGCGGTGATGCAGATGAACCTGATGAACAACGACTTCTACGTCTTCCACAACGTGGAGTCGGAGTCGCTGTGCATCGTCTACCGGCGCAAGGATGGCCAGTACGGCCTCATCGAGCCGCACGCCCCGGCGGTCGCCGCCGCGACGGGGACCTGAGCCGTCGCTGACCGCTGACTTCCGCGCGCCGTCACCCGGTGAAGTGGGGTGACGGCGTGTGACGGCGGTCCACCATTCGAATGCCTCCGCGTGCTGGAGGGCGTCGGCGCGGGTCCCCATGGGGCCCCGCGCCCACGCCCCGCCGAGGGGGCCTGGACGCGGGTGGGGGCCACCCCAGCGAGCATGCGCCGGTCGCCCTCGACGCGATGTCGATGACAGTCGACAGGAACAGACGCTTCATGGGAAGTCCCTACCTCCCGTGGGACGGGTTTCCCTTCCGCGTCATGATGCGCAGTGAGCGAGGCGAGCGCGCATCCAGACAGGCCACCCTTGCGCTAAAGAGGGGTGAGGAGTAATTGCCGCCAACCAGGAGCGCCAGCGCGGGAGCGTCAGTGAGAATCGCCGAGTTCCTCAGCCCCCAAGCCGTCATCGCCGACATGCAGTCGCGGACGAAGCCTGAAGTCCTGCGAGAACTGAGCGCCACGCTGGTGCGTGCCCATCCGCTGCTGACCGCGGACCGACTGGTGGAGGTGCTGCGCGAGCGCGAGAAGCTTGGCAGCACGGGCATCGGCGAGGGGGTGGCCATCCCCCACGGCAAGCTGTCGGGCATGGGGCAGCTCCAGGCCGCCTTCGGCGTGTCGCGCGCGGGCGTGGACTTCGAGGCCATTGACGGCAAGCCCACCCACCTGTTCTTCGCCCTGGTGGCGCCGGAGAACAGTGCGGGGGTCCACCTCAAGGCCCTGGCCCGCATCTCCCGTCTCTTCAAGAACCCGCGTTTCCGGGCCGCCATCCTCGAGGCGCCCACGGCCGCGGACATCCACGCCCTCATCGTCCAGGAAGACGCACGGCCTTGAGTGGGCGTGCGTTCCGGGGGGAACATCCGCACCATGGACGTCGTCCTGAGACCCATCAGCGACCGCTTCTTCCACGAACACCTGCTGCCCTTCTTCCAGCGGGCCATGGGGGATGCCCCCGGCGCGTTGGAGTCCCTGCAGGAGCAACTGGGGGACGGTCAGGCGCGCATGCTCTGCGAGCGGATGCTCTCCACGGCGCTGCCCGGCGGCGTGGGCTCCGTGGACGCGGACCCCTGGGCGGACCTGGTGGACCGGCTCGTCTTCCTGCACTGGACCGAAGGCCCCGCGGGCTGGGAGGTCGGTGAGGCGGAGGTGGGCTACGCGGACGGCTGGGACGAGGCCCTGCACCTGGCGCTGATGGTGGAGGAGGCGGACTATCCCTACTGGGACGCGCGGGGCTCGCGCGACGTCCGGGACCGCTTCCGCTTCCGGCCGCGTGAGGACGTGGGCCTGGCCTCGCTGCTGGCCGGCCTGTGGGAGCCCTTCCCGGAGTTCCCGCCGGACCAGGTGTTCACCACCCAGGGCCGGGGCGAATACTCCCCCGGGACGCGCTACGCCTTCGCGGACTGGGCCTGGCGCCCGGCGAAGAAGGTGGCGCATTGGCAGGTGAACCTGCCGCGCAAGCTGGAGCGCCTCCTGGCCCGCGAGCAGGAGCGGATGAAGCTGCCGTCGCTGCCGGAGAAGGAGGAGGTGCTCGCGTACTGGCTGGGCAAGCAGCCGCAGCCACCGCCGCTCACGGTGGCCTTCTCCGGCCTGGGGCCCCGCGCTGCCAACTGGATTCGCGAGCTGGGCGCCCTCACCGCGCACCTTCGCGGCGCGGCGCTGGCGAAGCAGGGGCTGGCGGCGTTGGTGACGAAGGGCTCCGGCGTCCGAATCTAGCCCGTGGGCGCGGCCGGCCCGGGGCTCTCCAGCAGCAGCGTGACGGGGCCGTCGTTGACGAGCGCCACCTTCATGTCCGCGGCGAAGATGCCGGTGCCCACGCTCAGGCCGCGTTGGCGCAGCAGCTCACATGTGCGCTCATAGAGGGCCTTGGCGCTCACGGGTTCCATCGCGTCGATGAAGCTGGGCCTGCGCCCCTTGCGCGCGTCGCCGTAGAGCGTGAACTGGCTGACGACGATGAGCTGCCGGGACGTCTCCTCCAGCGACAGGTTCATCTTCCCCGCGGCGTCCTCGAAGATGCGCAGCGTGGCCAGCTTCTCCACCATCCACGCCACGTCCGCCTCCGCGTCGCCCTTGCCCACGCCCAGCAGCACCAGCAGGCCCGGGCCGATGTCGCTCACGCGCTGGCCCTCCACCGTCACCGACGCCTCCAGCACGCGCTGCACCACCGCTCTCATCGAAGTCACCTCGTGGACAAGCGTGTCTGACCGGGGGCTCGCGTCAGTCACGCCGTTACAGTTGGAATGTCAGGTTTCTGCCTGCTGGAAGAGCGAGCGCCCAGACGTGGACTCACGCAGCCACTCACCCTTGCCCGTCTTTTGCCCCGTTCCGCATAATGGCACCTGACTTCCCCGGAGAGAGTGTGCAGGTCCATCGAGCCAGCTCCATCTTGGCCGTGTCGGCCATTATTTTCCTGTCGCTTTCTCACGCCGCGCACGCCGCGCCCGCTCCAACGGAGAAGCGCGCGGACCGCGAGGCCCTCAAGTCCGCGCTGCTGCAGGTCCTCCAGCGCGCGCCACTGAAGGCCAGTCGCATGGGCGTGCTCATGCAGAGCCTGGACGACGGCACCGTGGTGTTCAGCCACAACGCCGACGAACTGCTCAACCCCGCCTCCAACGTGAAGCTGGTGACGTCCGCCGCCGCGCTCGCGTCGTTGGGGCCCGAGTTCCGCTACGACACCGAGTTCCTGGTGGAGCCGGAGCTGGGCGCGGACGGCAAGGTGAAGACGCTCTATGTGCGCGGCAAGGGCGATCCGTCCATGACGACGGAGCGCCTGTGGGGCATCGTCGCGGAGCTGTGGCACGCCGGCGTGCGCGACGTGGGCGAAATCGTGGTGGACGACTCGTGGTTCGACGCCGAGCGCACGCCGCCCGGCTATGACCAGGAGGACACGGACCGCGCCTACATGGCGCCCACCGGCGCGGTGAGCCTCAACTGGAACGCGGTGGCCATCTACCTGCGGCCCGGTAACGCGCCGGGCGCCAAGGGCGTGGTGGAGATGGAGCCGCCCAGCGACTACTTCGTGGTGGAGAACCAGCTCACCACCGGACCGCGGCGCGCGCGCCGGGTGTCCGTCACGTCGGACCCCTCGGGTCTCCAGCAGAAGATTGTCGTGCGCGGCCAGCTCCCGGGGGAGCGCGGTGGCGCCGTCAGCGTCTGGAAGAAGATCGACAACCCGCCCATGTACTTCGGCCAGTCGCTCAAGCAGATGCTGGTGACGCGCGGCGTGAAGATGAAGGGCAAGGTGAAGCTGGGCAAGACGTCCACCAAGGCCCGCATGCTGCACGTGTCGCAGTCGGACACGTTCGACGTGCTCCTCAAGCGCCTCAACAAGCTGTCCAGTAACTTCGTCGCCGAGCAGCTCCTCAAGACGATGGGCGCCGAGCTGCGCGGCTCGCCGGGCTCCTTCATCAAGGGCGTGGACGTGGTGGAGCAGTTCCTGGAGCGCGACGTGGGCATCCCCCGCGGCACCTACGTGATGAAGAACGGCAGCGGGCTGAACGACGCCAACCGCTTCTCCGCCACGCAGCTCAACCAACTGCTGCGGCACATGGTGCAGCGCTTCCCCTTCTCGCCGGAGTACCTGTCGTCGGTGCCCATCGCGGGCAAGGACGGCACGCTCAAGTACCGCTTCGAGGGCAGTGACGCGGTGGGCCGGCTGCGCGCCAAGACGGGCACCCTGGAGAGCGTGTCCGCGCTGAGCGGCTACGTGACGAGCGCGGGCGGGGAGCGCTTCACCTTCTCCATCATGGCCAACGACTTCGCGGGCCGCGCCGGTCCCATCGTCGCGGGCCTGGACGCGCTGGGCGCGGCGGTGGCCGCCACCGGCTCCAGCCTGGGGCCGTCCACGGCGGTGGCCGCGCTGGCGGACAGCGGCCGTCCCTCGGGCGCCGTGGACGACGTGGCCGCGCGCATCAAGACGTACCTGGAGTTGGGCGCGCAGCGCGACCAGCGCAACATCGGCTTCCTGCGCACAGCGTGGCGCAGCGAGAGAGACCCGGCCGTGCGCGCGGTGCTGGCGGAGAGCCTCTACCAGTCCAACCCGCATGACTACCTGGGCGCGCGCACGCTGCTGGACAGCTATTCGGCCACCGCCGAGGTCTATGGCCGGCTGAAGGACGTGGCGCGGGTGCTGTCCGTGGAGGTGCCGGGCGTCAGCAGCATGGTGGAGCTGGCGGCGGGCGGAAACGCGGAGGCGCTGGCCCGGGTGCTGGAGCTGGCGGGCGCGACGGGGACGGACGCCCAGGCCCAATCGGAGATGGCCGAGGCCCTGGGCGAGGTGGCTCGCACCGCGCCGGAGGAACTGGTGGTGGCGCTTCGGGCCGCCAGCGCCGGGGACCGGGACGCGTGCACCACGCTGCTGGCGCGGGGGCTGGTGCAGGCGGGGCAGGCGGACCACCCCTTCTGGAAGTCGCTGCGCCGCACGCTGGGTGCTTCGGATCCTCGGCTGGCGTCCTTCGCCAAGGGGCTGGACTCCACGCTGTCGCAGAAGGTGGCGGAGGCCAAGGCCCCGGCGAAGACGCCGGAGGGCTTCACCCCCGTGCAGATGGTGGCGCCCGCGGGCAACGCGCCCGAGTCCTCCACCGCCGACAACCGCCCGGGCGGGTAGGCCGGAATCCGCTGTGTTTCTCGCGAGTTCCCTCCGGCCGGGCATGCCTCCCTGGCCGGGTGGCAGACGGGCGTACGGCACCCAGGAAGAAGGCGGCTTTCTGGCTGGGTGTCAGTACCCACTGCTATAGGTGGGAATCAAACCCGGCGGGTGCGTCCGGGGTGTAACCGGTCCTCGGTGGACCGGTTCTCGTGAGAAAGGAATGCAGTCATGGCTGGAGGCGTGAACAAGGTCATCCTCATCGGCAACCTCGGGGCGGACCCGGAGGTCCGGTTCACTCCCGGCGGTCAGGCGGTGGCGAACTTCCGCATCGCCACCAGCGAGAGCTGGGTCGACAAGAATGGCCAGAAGCAGGAGCGGACCGAGTGGCACCGCATCGTCGTCTGGGGAAAGCTCGCGGAGCTCTGCGGCGAGTACCTGAAGAAGGGACGGCAGTGCTACGTCGAGGGCCGCCTGCAGACGCGCGAGTGGACGGACAAGGAGAACCGGAAGAACTACACCACAGAGGTGGTGGCCAACGCCGTGACGTTCCTCGGCGGTGGTGGCCGTGACGCCGGAGACGGCATGGGCGGCGGGGGCGCTGTCTCTTATACACCTCT
>NZ_JAAEAH010000051.1 GCF_010998615.1 Myxococcus sp. CA023
CCCCCTCAACAGGGCCCCCATTCCTCTTATGCGCCCGAGGTCGCGCGGTTGGTGGGCCACCCGCTGCCCGTCATCCTGGGCAAGGAGGCCTTCAACCAGCTCGTCGTGGACGTGGACTTTCCCAACCGGCGCGTCGCCTTCCACGAGGCGTCCTGCTTCAAGGCGCCGCCGCGAGCAGTGAGGCTCCCGCTGGTCGAGTCCGCGGGGGGCCAGCGCGCCGTCCAGATTTCCATCGAGGGCCGGCCTCCCATTCCGGTGCTGTTCGACGTGGGCAACGGCGGCGCGCTCTCGCTCTAACCCGCCTACTGGCAGCAGGCGGGACTGCTCTCGGGACGGCGCAGCTCCAGGACGCTGTCTGGCGCCGTGGGCGGACTCCGGGAGCGCGATGTGGCCACGCTGAAGGACATCCAGCTCGCCGGCATCACCCTGAAGAACGTGCCCACGGTGTTCGACGACGCGGGCAAGAGTGTCTCCGCCTCGGACCGGCTCCTCGGCAACATGGGGCTCGCTGTCCTTGCTCGCTTCCGGATGATTACGGACTACGCGACGGACACGCTGATGCTGGTCCCCGATGCCCGAGCGCTGCGGCAGCCCTTCCTCAAGGACCGGTCCGGGCTGATTGCCCTCCCCTCGGAAGGGCGGCTCGTGGTGAAGCTGGTGGCCCCTGGAAGCCCAGCCGCCAGCTCGGGCTGGAAGGTGGGGGACGAAATCGTTGCCATTGATGGGAAGCCCATTGGCACTGATTACGCGGGCACGGAAGCCGCGCGCTGGCGATGCCGCGCAGCCGGTCAGACGGTGGTGCTCACCTTGAAAGACGGCAGCAAGCGCCGGCTCACCTTGCGCGACTATTACTGCGCCATCGTCGCACGCAGCACCGCCTCTGGGCCCCGGGGCCTGCCAGGGCCCCGCGGGGACTGGGGTAGGGAACCCTGCTCCGGCGCGCCTGCTCGTGATATCACCGGCGGCTCGATGCCTTCCCTGAAGCGCCGAGCCACCGCGGCCCCGACGGTCCACCCACGCCATGGTGTCGCCCATCGAGTCCACTGCCTGGTCTACCCGCTCATCGCCGTCTGTTGCGTTGTCCTGAGCGCGACGCCTGCAACGGCCTGTCCGTCCGGAGAACTGGAGCCGCGACAGGCTCGCGAGGACCTGGAGTTGGCCATCTCCGCCGTGGAAGCCGCCATTCCGGACCTCTTGTGGCGGCAAAGTCCTCGTGAATGGGCTCGACGCAAGGCGCAGGCTCGCGCGCTCGCGGCGAAGGTCACGACGGAAGAGGCGCTGTTCCGCGCACTGCGCCCGTTGCTCTCCGGGATTGGGGAGGGCCATTTGTCGGTCGCGCGCAGCCCGGGCATGAACTGCCGCTACCGCGAGCATGCACGGCTCTTTCCCTTGGACCTCCTCTGGCGGGACGATGGGATGTTCGTCATCGCCGGCTACGGGGCGGCCTCGGACATTCCCCCGGGAACGCGCCTGCTCTCCATCAACGGGGAGGGACGCAAGGCGCTCCTGGCCGAAATGATGCGCGTCAGCCCGCATGACGGCGCCATTGAAACGGGTGTGATGCGGGACCGCGGAGGTGCTGGCTATGCCCGGGTCCGCTGGTGGATGCGCGGCGATGAAGCGGGCTACGACGTTCACTTGCGCTTGCCAGATGGGAAAGCCATGCGTCGTCGGCTCGAGCCCGTCACTGTCGCGACACGGCCGCCACCGTCAGACGACGCCTCGCCCCTCGCCACGTTGAGCTGGGTGGATGACACCACGGCCTATCTCCATGTCCCGACCTTCAGCAACCGGAGGTACCGGGAGGCCGGCGCGGCCTTCGAGCCGACGATGCGCGCCCACTTCGAGGCGCTCGTGGCACGTGGCGCGCGCAACCTGATTCTGGACCTGCGTGACAACGGCGGTGGTTCGGAGCCCAATGAGAGCATCCTCTTCTCGCATCTGGTCACGGAGCCTCTTCAAAAATACGCCTCGGTCCGCACGCGTCCGAACCACCTGCGTGTGACCACCACGACGGGCCGGGTGTTCGAACACGAAATCTATGACGCGGAGGAACTGGCCACCGTCCAGGCCCGGGCCGACGGCCACCTGCTGCGCATCAACGCGCCGCCCGAAGGCTTGATGACGCGCTGGTCGCGCGCTCAACCCGTCTTCGAAGGGAGGCTGGTGGTGCTGGCAGGCGGCGCGACGTTCTCAGGAGGCGCGGAGCTGGCCTCCATGCTCCGCGCGACGGAGCGAGGGCTCTTTGTCGGCGAGGAGGTGGGGGGCACCTACGGCGGCAACACCAGCGGCTACAAGTGGGACCTCGTCCTGCCCCACTCGGGAATGGAGCTTGGCATTCCCTTGCTGGCCTTCCGCTTCGTCTGGCCCGAGCCCCAACCCCATCGGGGCGCGATGCCTCACTGCCCTGTGCAGCCCTCGGTGGGGGAGAAGCGCGTCGAGAACGACGCCGCGTACCGCATCGCGGTCCAAGCGCTCCAGCGGTCATGGACCCGGCCCTCGCGTCGCGTGTGTTCTTGACGCGAGGGCGGGCCCCTGCGGAAGCGCGCTGCGCACCCATGCTATGCGCGGGCAAGGGCGCTGTGGTGCACCGCTTCACGGACGGCAACCTGAACCTCATCGGCAACCACATGATGGACACGATGTACCTGAAGCACCGCGTGCCCTTCGAGCAGGCGCGCGCCGGGCAGTTCTGACCGGCGCCGCGCGCGGGTGACGTTCCACGAGGGCTCGTGCACACGCACGGGCCCTTCGTCGTTTCAGGCGACGGTCCATCCTCGGACGTCGTGGCGAAGAAAGACCTTCGAGGGCTCCGCCTCGACGACGCGGGTGGCCATGGCCCTCAGCCGGAGCTTGTCCCGCTTGCTCAGGTCCCTCCAGGGCAAGAACAGGTGCGAGTTCCGCGAGCGCCAGAGCACCACGCCCCTCCAGCCACCCTTCATTGCCTGGTCGTGAAGGAAGGAATCGAGCTGCTGGGTGAGCGTCACGGGCTTCAGCTCGGGGCTGAGCAGGAAGTCGAGCACGGCAACCTGTCTGGATTCGACGGCCCTCACGATGGCGCTCGCGACGACCACCGAGCGCAGGTTCGGGAAGGCCTGCTTCGAGAGGATGGCCTGGACCTCGCTCACGGCCCCTTTGTCGATGGCGCGGTAGAGCGTCTGGGTGTGCCGCTTCTCGCGCGAGACCGAGAAGCGCCAGAGCAGGACCAGCGCCGTGAACGGCAGGACCGCCAGGAGCCACTCCTTCAGCGTCGTCATGCGTCTGTCATAGCATCGGGTCCTGGCTTGCAGGGGCGTCCCGGGTGGCTTCGAAGATGCTGGCTGAGGGCGTCGCGGCCCGTGCGTGGCGTCCCGCGGACAGCCGACGTCGCAGGGTCAGGGGCTCTCGAGGCTGGATGCCGTCAACGCGGCGGCCCGGACGAAGGTCTCGAGGAGCTCGGGGCCAAAGTACTGGAGCTGACTCTCACCGCTCCGATTCCGGACGTGCTCGGGCGAATCCAGATAGCCGATGTAGTCACCCGTGAGCGAGATGACGCGGGTTGCGCCGCCCGCTGCCTCGAGCAGGCGGCCCGCTGGAAGCGTCACTTCGGCTGGCACGAACAGCAAGCTCACGGACCCCAGGCTCAGTCGAGAGGCCTCGGCCTGGCGAGGGCCCAGGTGGCACAGGGCGTTCTCGGTGACGCCGTGCAGGCCGACGGGCACGAGTCGGCTTGCATCGGGGCGCGGGAGCTTCACCTGGACCCGCGTGTAGGCCAGTCCCTCCGCCGGGACGGGAGCGGGATGGATGCCGCGAGCCGCGTGCGTCAGGAGCGTTGCGAAGAGCGCATCCCGGGAGGGGGAGTCGCTCTCCTGTGAGGGGAGGGTTGCCCGAGCATTCCCGACCATGCCCTGGAGGAAGAGAACCACTCCACCTTCCTCCTCCCGCGTGCGGCTGTACCGCCCCGGATAGTCTCCCGAGAGGGTCCGGGACTTGTGGGGGGCGAGCGTCGGATGCGCCGAGAAGATGGAGAGCTCCGCGACCTTCCGCTGCTCGTGTCGGAAGACCAGACGTGTCAACCGGGCATCGACATGGGGTTCGGCGCGACCGCGAGAGACGATGAGGTCGGGGACGATGCCCTCACCCAGCTCGACGGAGACCGGGGTGAGTGTGTCCACCGCCCGCCGCAAGGCGCTGCTTGTCGCCGCGATGATGGCTTCTCTCGCGGCTGGGCGGAACCGCCCGACTCCGCCGAGCTGGAAGAGGGAGGACGGTTCGTAGCTCCCCATGGAGGAATGGGTGTGCGTGGCCGTCACGAACAGCTCGGTGACCTTCAACTCCTGGAGGAGGGCCGCCAGGGAGAGTCGCATCGAGGAAGGGGGGGTCAACAGCTCCGTCGAGACGATGGCCACGCGGACGTCGCCAGACTGGAGCACCAGGGCCCTGACGGCCAGTGGAGTGGTTGCTTCCGTGGCCGCGGGGCGCAAGGGGCCATAACCGGCGGAAGCGACCGGCAAGGGCGCGATGATGTCCTCCACTCCCGCGCCAGCCTGGAGCGGCCCCTTGACCACGTCGGCGGCGGCAACGCGGGGGCTCTCGGAAAGGGGCGCCGGGCACCACCAGTCCACGGCTGCGATGGCATAGAGGCCGAGGATGAAGAGGAGCGGCGCACCCAGTCTCTTGAGCCATGGCCGGAGGCGGTGCTGTGGGCTCGGGGACATGCGCCGGACTGAGAGGGTGGGGAGCGCCCGGCAATAGCAACCTCGAATGGGTGCGTCAATCCATCGGGTCGCCTCTCGGAGGAGCATGCCGTGGCATGCTCGCCCCGAGAGGCAGGAGCCAGTGGCCTCGCTCACCCAGCGTGGGGCTCGGGCGGCTTAGTACAGGCAGTCGCCATTGCACGCGTAGACCCAGCCGGTGCCGCACCCCGTGGGGGTTGTAGCTACAGGCCGTTCCGGTCGTGCAGAACGTCAGGATGGGGCAATAGTCCGAGGCCGTGCTGCAGATGCAGTTGGCGCGGCTGTGGCGCCCTCTGCGCGGACGCACCACTCACAACCTTCTCTTCGACGAGATGACCGAGCTTCAGGACTCGTTACGCTCGGGGCTCGCCTACTATCGTGCGCGGCCCCAGGCGGTGCTCAAGCTTCTCGGCTCTCTCTGGAACCCGACCACATCAGCCGAGGCGTGAATGAGGACATCAAGAGGGCGATGGAGCGCGCGAACGTCACGGGAGCAGAGTTCGAGGAGGTCTAGGCGCTCGTAGGTCCACTAGGCCCCGAGTGTTTTGCGCATGTTGCGGTGGGGGACGCCCACCTCGGTGTAGGGGTCGCCGAAGACGGCGTAACCCAGTCGTTCATAGAACGGGACCGCCGGTTCGCGCGCGTGCAGGTGGACATGGGTGAAGCCGCGCCGCACCAGCTCCGCTTCCAGCGTGCGCACCAGCCGGGCACCCAGCCCCTTCCCCTGAAGGTGGGAGGACACGGCCATCTGGAACAGCCGTCCGCCGTGGGCATCCTCGGGGTTGAAGAGGACGCAGCCGAGCACCACCTCCTCCTGGTGCGCCACCAGGTGCAGGCTGTCCGCCTCGAAGGGAAAGGCCACGTCGTCACGGGTGTAGCCGAGCGGCTCGCGCAGCACGCGGAAGCGCAGCTCCAGCTCACCCGCGTAGAGCGGATGCCCGGGGTGGATGAAGGTGAAGGTGGTGCCGGCCGTCACGTCAGAAAGTCCCCGTGAGCTGGAGCGTGAAGGTGCGGCCGTACTGGGGCACGGGGGCGATGGAGTTCTCGTCCGACACCGGCAGCGAGTAACGGGCGTCCAGCAGGTTGTGCACGCCGGCGAAGTAGCGCAGGGGGCCGTAGTCACCCGACAGGCCGAAGCCCACCAGCAGTGCCTCGCCGCTGTCCGCGCCGCCCGGGCCGGTGGGCCGGGCGCTCTGGTAGATGGCCTGGGTGGCCACGCGCATGTCGCCGGCGCCAATGGGCAGCATCATCCGGCCCGCCACCAGGTGCGCGGGCGCCGCGTTGGCCACTTCCTCCGAGGCGTTGCGCAGCGTCACGTAGGAGTAGCTCACGTCCACCATCAGCCAGCGGCCCGGCTGCCAGTGCACGCCGGCCTCGGCGCCCCAGGCGAGTGTGGTGCCGTCGGTGTTCATGAAGCGCAGACAGGCGGCGGTGCCGCAGTCGCCTGAAGCCGAGTCTTCCGCGGTGAGCTGCACCAGGCTGGAGATGCGGTTGTGGTAGCCGGCGACGGTGAGGCGCAGCTCGTCCGTCAGGTCGTGCGAGTGTTCCAGCTCGAAGGTGGTGATGGTCTCTGGCCGCAGGTTCAGCGCCGCGCCCTGGGAGATGCCGTCCGCGTAGTAGAGCTCGTAGACGTTGGGCGCGCGGAAGGCGTTACCCGCCACCAGCTTGGTGAGGCCCTGCTCGTAGGGCCGGGCGATGACGGCCAGACGAGGGGTGATGGGCGTGCTGTCCAGGTCCACGTACTTGTCCAGGCGCAGACCGGCCGACACGCTCAGCCGCGGGTGGATCTTCCACTCGTCGAGCAGGTACGCGGACACCAGCGTGCGCGCCTGCGTCTCCAGGGGCAAATCACCGGCGTCCTGACGGACGCGAAGCTGCGCCTGGCCTTCCACGCCGAGCGTGAAGACGTTGCCCTCGAACAGGCCGATGCGCGCGCGGGCCTCGCCGGTGAGCCAGTCCGCCGCGCCGCCCTCGGTCCGGGCGCCGCCGTCCTCCTCCGGGTAGACGTAGGTGCCCTCGTAGCGGCTGATGTCGAACGCACCGCGCACGGACAGGCTGAAGCGCTCGGTGAACTGGCGCTCGTAGCGGGCCTCGGCGAAGGCGCGCAGGTCCTGCACGAAGTTGCCCTCCGTGCCGGGCACGGTGCCATAGGGCGCGGTGGGCAGCTCCTTGTTGCGCACGTTGAATTGGGCCTGGAAGGACAGGTCGCCCAGCCGGGCGCGGAGGGAGCCACCGGCGGCGCGCTCCGCGTCCAGCCCGGTGATGATGGGGCCGTTGGTGCCCAGCCGGGTGGTGTCCGCGCCCGTGGACGTCAAGGCGCCGGCGCTCACCAGCACCGACCGGTTGCCGTCCTCCCACGACGCGGTGGCGTGTCCCCGGGTGGTGCCGAGCGCGCCCACCGCGCCCGTGACTTCCAGGTGCTTGTCCGAACCCAGCGACTCACGGGGGACCACGTTGATGACGGCGAAGAAGGCGCCCGTGCCGTACAGGGCGCTGCCAGGGCCGCGCACCACCTCGATGCGCTCCACTTCATGGATGTCCACGCTGAGGTCGCGGGCGGCGAAGCCCTGGCCGGCCCAGACGTCGTTCATGGAGTGGCCATCCCAGAGGATGAGGATGCGCGTGTTGAGGTCGCCCGGCGGGGAGAAGCCGCGCACGCCCATGTACGTATAGGTCCGGTCGTCGGTGAGATAGAAGCCGCGCACACCGGCCACGGCCTCGGCGACGGTGCGCCAGCCGAAGGCGCGCAGCTCCTCCTGTGTGAGCACGGTGGTGGAGGCAGGCGCTTCGTCGACGGCGACCAGGCTCTTCGATGCGGCGCGCACCGGAGGCGGCGCGTAGCGCAGCTCGGCGTGGACCTTCACTTCTTCCTCGGCCACCACCTTCACCGTCTGGCGGAGCGGGCGCACCTCGCGGCTCTCCACCTCCAGCGTGTGCTCGCCTTCGGGGAGGGTGACGACGGTGGGGGTGAAGCCGGCGGGCTTGCCATCCACGCGCACCGTGGCGCCGTCGCGGTTGGCGGTGACGACGAGCCGCCCGGTGGGCCGGTCCTGGGGACGCAGCACCACGGCGACAGGCACGTTGCCGTCGGCGGGGACATCCACCACGTACTGGCTGGGGGCGTAGCCGGGGGCGCGCACGTGCAGCACGCGCTGGCCGGGAGGCAGCCGCACGCGGCCGGGCACGCGGGCCAGGATGGTGCCGTTGGGGGCGTCGCGAATCTCGGCGCCCTCCGGCGTGCCCGTCACCTCCACGCCGCCGGTGATGAGCGTGAGGTCGAAGGTCTGGTCCGTCTCACGGCCGCGCACCAGGGTGAGCGTGGCCTCCGTGGCGCGGTAACCGTCCTTCTTCACCATGATTTTGTGACGGCCGGGCGTCAGCGCGAGCGTCTGCGGAGAGCGGCCCCGGCTGCCCAGGTCCATGCGGTCCACGTAGACGTCGGCGCCCTTGGGGTTGGTGGTGACGCGCACCAGCGCGACCTTGGGACGGAGCCGGTCCACGGAGCGGGAGACCTCGGCGGCGTCCTCCTTGGGCAGGTCCTCTGTGAGCAGGTCGTTGTAGTAGCGGTACGCCTCGTTGAACTTGCCCAGCGCCTCGAAGCAGCGGGCGATGTTGAAGAGGACGTTCCGGTTGGGCACCAGGCGGTAGCTGGTGAAGTAGGAGCGCAACGCCTCGGCGTACTGCCCCTTGGAATAGGCATCGTTGCCGAGCTCGAACGCGATGTCCGCTTCATCCGCGTTGTTGTCCGCGAGCACGGGCGCGGACAGGAGGAACATCGAGAGGACGAACGCGAAAGAACGGGAGGAACGCATGGGACGCCAAGCATTCTTCCCTCTCTGGCGTGAGAGGTCCATGGGGGCTTATGGGTTGGCCAGTGGGTGTCGGACCTGATGGGTAATGTCGAGCCTGGACATGCAACGAGGAGTGGGGTTCCACTCCGGGGAGGCGGGGGCCATGATTCAGGAGCTGTCGGCCATCACGGTGAGAGAGGAACGGGACACGGGAATGGGCCACGAGACGAAGCGCCCGGCGACCTACGAGGACCTGGTGGCGCTGCCGGAACACCAGGTGGGGCAGATTATCGACGGGGAGCTCATCGCTCAGCCGAGGCCGGCGAGTCGACATGCGCGGGCCAGCTCGGCGCTGCTCAGTGGGCTGTTCAATCCCTTCGATTTGGGACAGGGCGGTCCCGGAGGCTGGTGGCTCCTGCATGAGCCGGAGCTGCATTTCGGCGCGGACGTGCTGGTACCGGACCTGGCGGGCTGGCGCCGCGACCGGATGCCGGAAGTCCCGGATACGCCCTACTTCACGCTGTCACCGGACTGGGTCTGCGAGGTGCTGTCGCCTTCCACGGCGGCCGTGGACCGCTCAAGCAAGAGGCGCATCTACGCGCGGGAGGGCGTCGGGCACGTCTGGCTTGTGGACCCTCAGGCGCGGACACTGGAGGTGTTCCGGCTGAGCGGGGGACGGTGGCTCGAACTGGGCACGTGGTCGGACGACGAGCGCGTCCGCGCCGAGCCCTTTGAAGCGGTGGAGCTGGAGCTCGGCGTGTTGTGGCTGCCGGAGGCGAAGGCGAAGTGACGCCGCCTCCGCCTCAGTGCACCACGCCCCGCGCGGACATGGCCGCCTGCGGTGAGGCGGAAGGTTCGCGCATCAGCTTGTCGCCAGCGGCCTGGAGGACCTGGGTGGTGGCGCCCTCGGGGTCGCGGAAGAAGGAGGGCGTCCACATCCGCACGAGCTGCCAGCCTTGGCCCTCCAGCACGCCGGTGCGGAAGAGGTCCCACTCCACGCGGTCAGCGGCCTTGGGGTAGCGCGTGCCGTCACACAGCACGCCGACTGTCACGTCGCCCGGGCGGGTGGGGTGCCGGAGCGCGACGTCCACGCAGAAGCCATCATTTCCCCAGTGGACTTCCGAGGACACGCGGTGCTGGGTGGCCAGGTGTTCTGCCAGGGCCTGCGCGAATGCCGAGCCCGCGTCCGTGGGGCGCACGAACACCTCCACTGCCTGGGCGGGCCGCGACGCCTGGGACACGGTGTCCTCGGGCTCGCGGCGGGCCTCCTGGGCGTAGGCCGACTCCAAGGCCTCCGCGAAGCGCAGGTACGCGAAGAGGAGCCAGCCGCCGTTGGGCTGCCGGCCCGCTTCCATGGGGGGCGCGGACTGGTAGGACTCACGCGGAATCGAGGTGACGAGGTGAATCTGCTCCCGCGCTCGCGTCACCAGCACGTTGAGCCGCCGGCCGCCGCCTGCGCTGCCCAGCGGACCGAAGCGCCGGTAGAAGCGGCCGTGCCGGTCCGGGCCATAGGTGGTGCTGATGATGAGGTGGTCGCGCTCGTCGCCCTGGACGTTCTCCAGATTCTTCACGAAGAGCCCCTCGAACGAGCCCGAGCCCCGGCGCACGCGCGCTTCGGCCAGCCGCGCCGCGAAGGACGCGTCGCTGGCGGCCATCTCATCGAGGACGTCGTTGATGGCGTCGCGCTGGGTGAGGTTGAAGCATGCGATGCCAATGGACGGCGGCTGCTGCCGTGAGAGCAGCTCCTTCACCAGCGTGCCCACGGCGCGTGCCTCCACCAGGTTGGTGCGCTTCTCATAGGTGCCGCCCACGGGGAGCAGCCGCAATGGCGCGTGGGGCGCGCTGTGGGACGGGTGCGCGGGAATGGCCTGGAGCCGCTTGTCGTAGAAGTGGTCGTTGCTGAAGGCGATGAGGTCCGCGTTCTGGGAGCGGTAGTGCACGTCCAGGTAGCACTGGTCGATGTCGAGGTTGAGCGCCGCCGACAGCAGGTCTTCCACCTCGGATTGCTGCTCCTCGAAGAGGCCCTGCTCGCTTTCGGCCTCCTGCTCCGCGTTCTGCACCACGGCGGATTCGAAGAAGCGCGTGGGTGGCAACTGCTTCGGGTCACCGGCGATGACCACGCGGTGGGCGCGGGTGAGGACGGGGAGGGCCTCCTCCAGCCGGCACTGCGAGGACTCGTCGAAGATGACGACGTCGAAGATGGGGCGGCGGGGGAAGATTTGCGCCACGGTCTGTGGACTGGCCATCCACACGGGGCGGACGTCGAAGAGCGGGTCACCCCCTTCGATGCCTTGCCCGGTGGCGATGACCTGACGCACGCGCAGGGCGCGCTCGCCTCGCAGCATCAGCCGTCGGCGGAGCTCCGCGCCCTGCCCGTTGAGCCGGCCGCCCGTGCCCGCGAGCAGCCGCTCGCGCTGGCGCTGTGTCCAGCGGTGGACCAGGGCGTCGCGCACGAGGACCCGCTTCTTCTCCTCCAGCACGCGGTAGTGCGAATGGGTGGTGCGCACGCGCTCGGCGTCGATGTGCTGGAGCGCTGGCGCATCCCTCAGTCGTGCGGAGGCTTCCGCCGCCAGCGTCGCCTTCAACACTGTGCGCCAGCCGGCCTCGGCCTCCGCGCCCTGGCGCGCCAGCCGCTCCACGGCGGACTCCAGTGCCGGAGGCATGCCCGTCAGCACCGCGCGCATGCGCAGCAGACCTTCCACGGTGGGGAGCCGTGACACCAGGGCGGTGGTGACGGATGCCAAACGCTCGCCCGAGCGCAGCCCGCGCGAGCGCGAGTCGAGCCACGGCGCGGAAAAGAGCCCCGCTTCGGTGAGCCGGGCCTCCAGCCGCGCGACGGCGTCGCCTCGGGCCGCAGACAGCCGCAGGCCCGCCAGCAGCGCCGCGCGAGCCTCCGCGTCCGCCGTCAGGGCCGCCCGCACCACGTCCCGGCACGATGCGAGCAAGGGCGTGCGCTCCAACTCCTGCAGTAGTTCGAAGAGCGCCGCGTGGGTGCGAAGCGTCTGGGACAAGGACTCGTCGGTGAGCGTCGCGGTGTCGCCCGGGACGAGCGTGGTGCGGTGGTACTCGGTGAGCAGCGCGCGGGCCTTCACGCCCGTGAAGAACCGCGTGACGCGCTCCGCGGCGAGGATGCTCAGCGTCAGCCCGAACTGCTGGAGCACCCGGCGCGCCCCGGCCTTCCGTGCGAAGTAGAAGAACGCGTACCACTTGCGAGCGATGTCCAGGTACGAGCCCAGCGCGGCCATCGCGGTGGCCAGTACACTCAAGGCCTGGGGTTGCTCGCGGTGGACCAGCGCCAGCTCCGCGTCCAGCGGCCCTTCCGCGAGCACCTGCCGCTGTGCCGCCAGCCCGTCGAGCTGAGTCCGCGCGGCCTGGACCACGTCCGGCGTCGCCGAGCCCCAGCGCGCGAGGACGTCCGGACGGGCCGACTCCAGCAGTGGCGCCAGCTTCTCCGCGAAGGCGGCGCGCGCCGCGCCCTCCGCCCGAGGGTCCGCGCCGAAGACAGGCACGTCTGGTGACACGAGCGCATCCGCGTCCCGCGCCGCGCTGTCGATAGCGCTCAGTCGCTCGCGGTGGGTAGCCAGCGGCGTCGCCAGGTACGTGGCGAGCTCGCCGCCCAGGGCCTCGCGCCACGGGTTCTCCGGATAGCCCTCCTTGCCGCCGCGCTCCAGCACCTCGCGCACCTCGCGCTCGTGCGGCGTCACGTCGCCCAGCCGTGCGTGGGCGAGGCTCGACACGGCGGGCGTGAGCGCGGCGGGGGCCTCCACGGAGAACCACTGGCCCACCAGCTCGTGGAAGGAAGGCGCGGTGCCTCCGTCGGGGCGCTCGGAGAGGGCCCGGTCGGCGGCCGTCAGTTCGTCATGGAGGGACTGGAGCTCCGTGTCGATGCGCGCCAGTTCCTTGGCCACGGCCGCGTCGGTCCGTGTCTCCGGCAGCGTGTCGAGCTGCTCGCGGATGCCCATGTAGAGGTCGCGCTGGTCACGCTGGGCGTCGTGGACGACGGCGCACAGGTGTCCCAGTCCGAGATGGTCCAGGCGGTGCTTCACCACGTCCAGCGCGGTGCGCTTGTCGCAGACGAGCAACACGCGCTCCCCGCGCGCCAGGTGGTCGCCTATGGCATTGGCGATGGTCTGCGACTTACCCGTGCCCGGAGGCCCATGGATGACGAGCCCCCGGCTGCTGCGTGCCAGCCGCACCGCACGCGCCTGGCACGGGTCCGCGAGTGTGACGAGCCGCTCCTCGCCCGCGCGCTTGAGCCCCTCCAGGTTCGGCTCGCCGCCGCCGTGTCCCGAGGGCAGGCCGAGAGAAACATCCACGCGGAGGAAGCTCTCCAGCGGGCCGGAGATGGGCTCTCCGTCCAGGAGCGCGCGCATGTCGTCCACGAGGCTCTGGTTGGACAGGGGATACAGCCCCAGCACGGCGCTGGGGAGGATGGCGGCCTGGGGCTGGGCATCGTCGCCACGCGGAATGGCGGCCAGGAGGGTTTCCGGCGTGAAGGGGGCGGGCGCGGGCAGCTCCATGGCCTTGCACACGGCGGCCACCAGTTCGTTCAGCTCGCGCCACGGGTCCTCGCCCGCTTCATCCGCGAAGAGGTCGCCCAGCCGCTGGCCCGTCTGCTGCTCCAGCCAGGCGAGCAGCGCGGTGTTGGGGGCCACGCGGTCCACGCCGGCCTCGGCGCTTTCCAGCTCCACCGACGGCACGCGGCCCTTCTTGAGCGTGAGCCGCACGGGGATGAAGGCGATGGGGGCCAGGATTCGCCGGGTGCCGAAGCCGCGCTTGTCCTTGGCGCCCGGTGGCAGGTGGAGCAGGGGAAAGCCCACGTGAAGGACGTGCGCGCCGGTGTCCTGCTCGAAGGTTCGGGCGTCCTCGACGATGGTGGCCAGCTTGCGGAGCAGGTCCTGCTGTTCCTCCTCCGTGCGGGACGGCGCGGGGGCCTCATCCGGCGGAGGCGCGCTGTCGGGACGCGCGTGGCGGGAAGGCCCTTGGGGGTTGTCCAGCGGAAGCGCGGCGTCGGAAGCCACGTCGCGGGAAGGGACGTGGTTTTCGTCCAGTGCGTGCGCGGCCTTGGGCGCCGCGTCCAGCAGGTCGTCGGCATCCGTCCCCGTGGCATCGTCGTCCTGGGCGCGAGCGGCGCGGGCCTGGGCGGAGCCCTTGCGCGGGCGAGCCTCGGGAGGTGGTGGCTTCACCACGAGCCGGGCCTGGGCCTTCTCTCCGAGCAGGGCGGCCAGCAAGGTGTGGGGCGCGGTGCCATCCAGCCGGCTCAGCGTGGCGAGGTCCACGCGCTGGCGGCTGTTGTGCGGCCGGCTGTTGAGGCTGGGGCCGGATGCGAGCGCGGCGTAGAGCCGCTCAAGCATCTTCTCAAGGACGCGGTTGCGGGGCTCGGGCGACAAGGCGGCACCTCTCGACGGGAGGGGAGGCCGCTGTCTCTATCACGCGAGGGTGGCCCTGGGCCCAGGCTTCAGCCCGCCAGCGCGGCGGCGAGCGCGTGCGCCGCGGCCTCCAGTTCCTGCGCGGGGAGGTGGTCGGAGGCGGGAGCGTCGAAGGCGGCCCGGCCCCAGAGCCGCTGCGGCGTCTGCGAATAGCGGGGGACGAGGTGCAGGTGGAAGTGGCGCAGCACATCGCCAATGGCGAAGGCGTAGGCGTGTTCGGCGCCCAGCACCTCGCGCTGGGCGCGCATGACCCGGGCGGCGAAGGGGCCGAGCTCGCTCGCCGCGTCCGGCTCCAGGTCATACCAGGCGCGCACGTGCTGGGCGCTGGAGATGACGACCCAGCCGGGCACGGGGCTGGGGCCCGCCACGCCATGCAGCACCAGTCCCGGCGCGCGCGCGATGACGCCTCCCACGGGTCGTGTCTCGCCGCGCACGATGGCGCAGCCGAGACATGGGTCATTCACATCCAAGACATCCGGCATGGGCCCACGCTAGCAGTCCGGGGAAAGCCCGGGTGGGTCACGCCATCGGGTCAACGGTGACTCATGTCCATGAGGGCATACGGGGTTCTCCGAGTGATCCGTGACACACCCGGCTACGGGCGTCTCGGCGGATGAGAACCCGCTCTGAATCAGGGGGGCTTCTTGACGGAACGGGCAAGTGTCGGAGAGTGTCCGGCTGACGCCTCATGAAGTGTCGAGGCGGCGATACTTGGGGACTTTTCTTTCAAGGCGGGGATGATGAAGAAGCATCTGGTAATGGCCGTGGTTCCGTTCCTGGCGTTCGGTTGTGGAGACGACCTGGTTGACGCGGACGGAGACGGAATCGCGGACGGCGTGCGCGAACCGGACACTGTGACGGTGGTGACGCCAGCCAATCCCAAGGGCACGGTGTCCGGTCAGGTGCTGAGCACGGACCTGCGGCCGCTGACCGAGGTCACGGTGGAGATGACCATCGGCAGCTCGGCGGAGCCGGTGTCGGCCGTCTCGGATGCGAAGGGCAACTTCACCTACAAGAATGTCCCGGCCGGTTCGCACGTGCTGCTGACGTTCTCCAAGGCGGGCTATGCCACGCTGCGCGCGACGGCGGAGGTTCCGTCGTCCGCGGGCAACGTCCCCATCAACAACGGCAACGCGAGCTTCGGCCCCATCACCCTGGCGCGGCTGGACGGCACGCTGAACTTCCTGGTGGTGACGCCGCAGGGCCGTCCCGCGGCGGGTGCTCGGGCGACGCTGGAGGCCACGCCGGCGGGTGCCATCTCCAACGGCGATGAGTCCTCGTCGATGGTGAGCTCCGTGGTGGTGGAGGCGACCGCGAACGAGCAGGGCCTGCTCACCTTCACGGGCATCCCGAGCGCTTCTGAGCTGGCGCGCCTGCGCAACGGCAATGGCGAGTACAGGCTGTGGGTGTCGCCCATCGACGCCAACGGTGACGGCGTCCCGGAGACCGGCGGCTACGTCAACACGTATTATGGGGCCGAGGTGGTGGCCAACAGCACCACGCGGCTCATCAGCCTGCCGTACTCGCGGCCGCAGAACGTGCCGCTGAGCATCGAGAGCAGCAACGTGGCCAGCCTGCGTGGCGGCGGCGCTGACTTCCATCCTCTGCGCAACCTGGTCCGCCCGGGCGAGCTCATTCACCTGTTCTTCAACCAGCCCATTCAGCAGGGTTCGCTGCTCGTTCGCATGACGGATGAGTACGCGCGGGAGTCGCTGGGCGTGACGGCGACCGTGAACAACGGTGGCTACAGCGCGACCATCAATCCCGGGTCCACCGTGGAGGGCAAGGAGTACAACCTGGACGTGCGCGCGGTCTCCGCAGAGGGCGGTTCGCTCTATAGCACCGTGGGTTACTTCTTCGCCGGTGCTGCAACCGGTCCGCAGCAGGCGACGGCCATCGCGGAGGCTCGCTACCAGGAGACCTCTACCGTTGGAACGCCGACCCTCAATCCAGGTGAGATCGTCTACATCAACTTCACGCACCCCGTCGCGCGCACGTTCTTCTCGGGACAGTCCGTCCAGGTGTTCTTCGACGCGGATATCAACAACAGCGGTGCCCCTGGAGATGCCGTGGGGGAGGTTGGGTACCCCATCGGGTTCGACCTTTACATCGACGAGCCTACTCGTCCGGTGCAGACCCGCACGCCTGCTGAAACCCCTGTTTTCAGCATCAGGCCGTCGAACTACAGCACCCGTTATTACTTCGTGTACGCGGGTTCGGTGGCACTGACTCCCAGCACGGCTCCGCTGCAAGTGGGCTTCTCGGCGTTGGGTAGCCGTGGAATCAACGGCACCTACGAGAACATCTGGGGACAGCCCCTCTCGGCGGACCTTTCCATCCGGGGCATCGCTGTGCAGCCGGCGGTCCCCTGAGCTTACGATACATCGGTTGATGCTGGGCTGAGCCTCAGCACTGCACCCCTATGGAGCGCGTCTCCATAGGGGTGTCGTCTTTTGAAGCTTGGAGCGCACAGGTCGGACAGGGAGTCCATCTATCTGGACCCAGGGTCCAAGGCGTGGCGTGCCTCGGGTGGGAGCGTCCTGCTTCCGCCCTGTAAGTCATCGAATTGCCAAGCCTTTGGTGGCAGCAAAGTCCACTTTTGCTGGGAACGGCCGCTGCATCCGAAAGCCAGATACATGAGATTCATCCGACTCCTGTCAGTGTGGTTCTGTTCCTTGCTTTGGGCCTGTATCAACGTGCCGGAAGTCGATGTGGTCCCCCAAACGCCTGACGCAGGTCCTGTGGCTGATGCGGGGGGGGCGACTCCCTCGGTGATGCTTGAGTTGTCGCGGACCGTGACGAATAGAGACGTCTGGGTTCGTGCCTCCGTGTTGGGGGATGCACCAGACGCCGTTGAACTGTTCGTCGACGGGAATTCGGTCGCCTTGCTGCCTCCGCCTCGCTACGAGCTGCGCTGGAGCACGGAGGCCCTGGATGAGGGAATTCATAGCTTTGCAGCGAGGGTCACCATCGGGGAACTCCGGATCATGAGCGATGCGAGCACGCTCACCGTGGACCGGACGGCACCGAGGCTTGTTTCGCAAACCCCCTTGCCGGGGGCTCAGACAGCATTGGTTCGCCATCCCATCCAGGCCGTATTCTCCGAGCCCATTGAGCCCGGCTCTGTCACGGCAGACTCCGTGAAGCTCTGGTCGAATGGCAGCGAGGTGCCCGTGGAGCTGCTGCTTTCTCCAGAGCGCACTTCGTTGACATTGCGGCCTTTGGGCTCCGCACTGGTGGATACGACGATGTCCGTGACGCTCACGGATTCGGTGACGGACGTCGCGGGAAACGCACTCATTACCCCTGTGGACTCCTGGGAGTGGACGTTCCCTGCCTATCTCGCCATGGGCGGTGGTCTTGCTGCTGATTCTTCAGGATTTTCCACTGTGAACTTTCCGTCGCTTGGGTTCGACGCGGCGGGTAATCCTATTGTTGCGTTTGTAGATGGCGCCAGGCCCGGGAATTGGGGCGTCCATGTCAAGCGGTGGAATGGGATGTTGTGGGAGCCGTTGGGAGAGGTGTTGGATGCGAATGGCGGTGAGACATATGTCTACGCATCTGTGCTCCAGGGTTCTCCGGAAGCAAACCCGGTCGTAGCCTGGACGGAAGGGACAGAGGACGGGCATATCAACGTTCATGTCCGCCGCTGGTCAGGAAGCCAGTGGATCGCTGTAGGAGAGCCTGTCGAGAGGAGCCTGTCGCAAGGAATGATCGAGGCTTTCCAGTTCAAGGCAAACGCTCGTGGCGACATGGCGATGGCTTTTCGGGAGAAGAACTCGAATCAGGAGTCCCAGGTATCCGTCTTGTCTTGGAGAGGCACTGCTTGGGTGTCGCTCGGTGGGGCCCTCAAGGTCGACTCCACATGGGATGTCTCCAATGTGGGGTTGCTGCTGGATGTGCAGGGACGTCCCATTGTCGTCTGGTCCGAGTCCAACCCGGGCTGGAGTGTCTCGAAGTCGTATATCCACAGGTGGAACGGTGGTGCGTGGGAGTCCCTGGTGACGCCCATTGAAGGGCCACATCGCAGATATGGCCTGGATGGGGATGGCAACCTGGTTCGGGCCGTCGCGTATATGGACATCCATGGGGCACAGGCTGGTGGGGTCCAGCGATTTGATGAGGCTCAAGGATGGGCCAACCTTGGTGCGCCTGCCGGCGGCCTGTTTCCGGGGGCCACGGATGCGCTGATCGGAGGGCTTGACGTCGATACTCAGGGCCGACTGGTTACGTTGCTGGGCGAGCCTGAGATTCGGGATGGGCCTTGGGTGACCTATCTCCGCCGCTGGGACGGCATCGCATGGGGACCGTTGGGCGGTTTGCTTCGCCCGCTGCCAGGAAGGATCCCCTCGGGTCATGGTGTTGTTGCGCTGGACGCACAGGACCAACCTGTCCTGGCCCGCATCGAGGCGGCCGAAGGCACTCCCCACCAGCGCCTCCTCTACGTCTACCGCGCCAACTACTGAGCACCCACCGACACTCCACCGCCCGCCCCACCTGTCCTCTACTGAACACATACCAGCACTCCGGTCCGCATTCGTTGAGGAGCGAGGTGGGGTGGGCACGTCGGGAGGGGCGTGTATAGATTGCTCAACGCCCGTTCCAACCCGAGAGGCGTCTGGCCCATGAAGAGCACGGCGATGACAGTCCCGGCAGAAGACATGCCAACCGCCAAGGAGCCCGCGGCGGGTGGGAACAAGAAGCGCGTGCTCGTGGTGGACGACTTCGATGATGCCCGGGAGATGTACGCGGAGTACCTGGAGTTCGTCGGCTTCGAGGTGGACACCGCCCGCAACGGCGTGGAAGCGGTGGAGAAGGCCAGCGAGGGCGAGCCCGACATCATCCTGATGGACCTGTCCCTCCCCGTCATGGACGGCTGGGAGGCGACGCGGCGCATCAAGCAGGACTCCCGCACCCGGGACATCCCCGTCATGGCCCTCACCGGCCATGTGCTCGCGGGGAACGCGGAGCACGCCCGGGACGCCGGCGCGGACGAGTTCGTCGCCAAGCCCTGCCTGCCGCAGGATTTGGAGAACAAGATCCGAAACATGCTCAAGCCGAGCAAGGGGAAGGTCCGGGGCGGCTGAGGCCCAAGGACAACACCACTGCTCGGCAACGGACACTCCAGCGGCCCTGGCGTCCTGGAGTCTCCTCCCGCTCGGCCCGTTCAGTTGACCCCTGCCGGACGGATGCATAGGCACCGGGTGTGGGCTCTCCGGCCGCCTCGCCGTCTCCAGATGCGTGGACTCCTCCCCAGGAGTTCGACGAGTACCGCCTTGTGCGGGCCATCGGGCGTGGGCGCACGGGGCGGGTGTTCCTGGCCCATGACACGCTGCTCGAGCGCCCCGTCGCCGTGAAGTTCATCCCGGCCCTGGGGCCCAACGCCCTGGCGCGGTTCCTCGTGGAGGCCCGGGCGGCCGCGCGCATCCAGCACCCCAATGTCGTCACCCTCTACCGGGTGGGACAATTGGAGGAGCAGCCCTACCTCGTCTCCGAGTTCATCCGGGGGATGAGCCTGGACCGGCTGCCCAAGCCCCAACCCTGGGAGCGCGTGCTGGCCATGGGGAGGGATTTGGCACGGGGCCTGAGCGCCGCTCACCGGCGCGGGGTGTTGCACCGGGACATCAAGCCCGGCAATGCCGTGCTCACCGAGGCTGGCGAGGTGAAGCTGCTCGACTTCGGCCTCGCGAAGCTCCTGGACCGGGCCGCGGGGGCGGGGGATGGCGCGCCGCCCGCTTCCGGGACTCCGCCGCCGGAGCTGCCTCCTGACCTGGACCCGGAGGCCAGCCCGAACCTGGGCGCGCGCTCGCTGGACGGCATCTTCCTTCCATCGCTGCCGCGCGGCTCGCTGGTGGGGACGCCGTATTACATGTCCCCGGAGGCCTGGGCGGGTGAGGCGCTGACGGCGCGCAGTGACGTGTACTCACTGGGCGTCGTCCTGTACGAGTTGTGCGTGGGCAAGGGCCCCTTCCGGGACGTGCCCTGGCGCGAACTCCCGGAGCGGGTGCGCCACCGGGATGCCAGCCCCCTGGCCCAGGTGGTGTCCGGCGTGGATGCCGGGCTCGCCGCCGTCATCGACAAGTGTCTGCGCCGCGAGCCGTCCGAACGTTACGCCACCGCCTCACAGCTGCTCGATGCCTTGGACGCACTGACGCGTGACGACAGCGTCCAGGCGGTGCCGGAGGGCAATCCCTACCGCGGCCTCCAGGCCTTCGAGGCGGAGCACCGCGCCGTCTTCTTCGGCCGCCGCCGCGAGCAGCGCGCGGTGTTGGAGCGGATGCGCTCGGAGCCCTTCCTGCTCATCACCGGTGACTCAGGCGTGGGGAAGTCCTCCCTGTGCCTCGCCGGACTGCTCCCCGCTGTCACCGAAGGGGGCCTGGAGGACGGGCGTCGCTGGCGCAGCGTGCGGCTGGTGCCGGGCCGCAGGCCCCTGGCGGCGCTGGTCGCGGCGCTCGCGCCCGTGCTGGAGACGGAAGAGGAGACCCTGGCCGAAGCCCTGCGCGCCGAGCCCTCGTCCCTGGTGCGCAGGCTCCGCGTGAAGCTGGGGGCCCAGGAGGGGCTGCTCGTCTACGTGGATCAGCTCGAGGAGCTGGTGACGCTGGCGCCGCCGGTCGAGGCGGAGCTGGCGGGACAGGCACTTGGGGCGCTCGCGGAGGGCGCCAGTGGCGTGCGCCTGCTCGCCACGGGGCGAAGTGACTTCCTCACCCGGCTGTCCGCCGTGCCCGGGCTGGGCGCGGAGGTGCCGCGCGCACTGTACCTGCTGCGCGCCTTGTCGCCCGAGGAGACGCGGGAAGCCGTGGCAGGCCCCGCCCGAGTGAAGGGCGTGCGCTTCGAATCCGACGCGCTGGTGGACGCGCTCGTCACCTCCACCCTGTCAGCGGCGGAGGGCGGCCTCCCGGTGCTCCAGTTCGCGCTGGCCGAGATGTGGGAGGCGCGCGACGCGGCGGCTGGTGTCATGACGCAGGCGGTGATCGACTCGCTGGGCGGCGTGGAGGGCGCGCTCGCGCGGCACGCGGATGCGGCGGTGGCCCGCCTGCTACCCGACCAGCGGGTGGCGGCCCGGGGCGTGCTCCTGCGGCTCGTCACCGCGGACGGCACCCGCGCGCGGAAGACGGACCGCGAGCTGGTGGGGGACGACGCCCGCTACCGCGCCGCCCTGGAGGCGCTGGTTCACGCGCGGCTGTTGGTGGCGCGCGAGGCCCAGGAGGGCACGTCCTACGAACTCGCCCACGAGGCGCTGCTCTCCGGCTGGGGGACGCTGGCGCGCTGGCTGGCCGAGGCCTCCGAGCGCCGCGAGGTCCAATCCCGGCTGGAGGCCGCCGCCGCGCACTGGGAGAAGCTGGGCTTCCCGAGTGAATCCCTCTGGGGCCCGCGTCAGCTGGAGGAGACGCAGGTGCTCGACACGGGAGAGCTCACCCGTCGCGAGCGCGACTTCCTGAAGGCCTCGCGCCGCACCATGGTGCGCAGCCGGCGGACGCGGCATGCGCTGGTGGTGGGCTTCGTCGTGTCCCTGGGGCTCGTCTACGGCGGGCTCAAGCTGAGGGAGCGTTGGAGCCTGGACCGGCAGGTGCGCGACGAACTGGGCCAGGCGGCCCAGGCCCTGAGCGCCGTGCGTCAGGACTGGGGCACGCTGAGCGCCGAGCGTGACGAGGCCTTCCGTCTCTACGACACCGGCCGCCGCGTCGACGCGGACCGACACTGGAACCGGGCCGGTGCGCAAGCGGGACAGCTGCGCGGCCGCTTCGACGAAGTGGCCGGACGACTGGAGCGCGCGCTGGCGTTGGCGCCCGGCCGCGCCGACGTGCGCGAGGCCCTGGCGGACTTCCTCTATGAGCGCGCCCTGTGGGCCGAGCAGGACGAAGACGCCTCGACGCTGCCCGCGTTGCTCCAGCGTCTGCGGCTCTATGACACGGCGGGCACGCGCTGGCGGCGCTGGAACGCCGCGGCCAGCCTCACGCTGGAGACACTCATTCCGGGGGCGGAGGTTGAGCTGCGTCCACTGACGCGCGATGCGCAGGGCAAGTTTCAGCTGGGAGAGCCCCTGCAAGCGGACCCGGGGCGCTGGCTGGATGCAGCGGTGGCGCCGGGCACGTACCAGATTTCCGCGCGCTCGCTTGGCTATGAGCCGGTGGTGCAGTGGGTGCTGCTGCGGCGAGGCGAGTCGCGGCGGCTCGGCGTGCCGCTGCCGCGCATGGGCAGCGTACCGGAGGGCTTCGTCTTCGTGCCGCCGGGCGAGGTGAAGTTCGGCAGCGCGGCCGAGGCCAGCGTGCGCGAGTTCTTCAACGCCGTGCCCCTGCACTCCGTGGACGTCCCCGCCTTCCTGATGGCCCGGCACGAGGTGACGTATGCCGAGTGGCTGGCCTACGTGGAGGCGCTGCCGCCCGCGCAACGCGCACAGCGGCTGCCGCGCGTGGGAACGGGCGGCTACGCGGGCCTGCTCACGCTGGGGCAGGTGGACGGCGTCTGGCGGTTGCGCTTCCAGCCCGGGAACGAGCCCTACATGGCGCGGGCCGGAGCGCCGCTGCGCTACGCCCACCGCACGTCGCGCGCGGAGCAGGACTGGCTGCGCTTCCCCGTCAGCGGCATCACCTTCGCGGACGCGGAGGCCTATGCCGCGTGGCTGTCGGAGAGCGGCCGCGTCCCCGGCGCTCGGCTCTGCTCGGAGCTGGAGTGGGAGCGCGCGGCGCGCGGCGTGGACGGGCGTGAGTACCCGCATGGCGACACCCTGACCCCGGACGACGCCAACATCGACACCACCTACGGCAAGCAGCCCGGAGGCTTCGGCCCCGACGAGGTGGGCAGCCACCCCGCATCGCGCAGTCCCTTCGGCGTGGACGACATGTCCGGCAACGTGTGGGAGTGGACCCGCTCCTGGCTGGAGCCGGGCAAGGCCGTGGCGCGTGGGGGCAGCTTCGCCTTCGCGGCGACCTCGGCGCGCGCCTCCAACCGCGAGCTGCCAGAGCCGTCCCTGCGCGACGTGACGGTGGGCATGCGGGTGTGCGCGGACGTGGCATCCATCGCGCACCCCTAAGCCCGCCTGCTTGCCCTACATCCGCTCCGCGCACTACCGGACGGAGGAACCCTGTGTCCGCCTTGGCGTCTGGGGCTGGTGATGCGCAGTGGACGAAGCAAGTGCCTGCGGGTCCTCAGGCGAGTTGCTGGGCGGGGGGCCGCTGCGGACATTGATTCCGTGGTCGGGCCGGGAAGGTGGTGGGTGATGGGTGCTTGGAAGCAGACGGTGACGGCGCTGGTCAGCACGGTGAGCATGGTGGGCTGTGCGGGGAACGTGACGGAGGCGGAGCCGGTGGCGCTGCGCTCGGGCGTGGCGGAGCTGGCGGCGCCGAACGGACGGAATCTGAATGGCCGCAACCTGAATGGCCGCAACCTGAACACCCCCGAGCTGGGACAGCTGCTCGTGTCCGTGGACCTGGCGGGCGCCCGCATCGCGGAGGAAGTCCTCGGCGCGGTGCGGCTGGAGGGGAGCGTCTTCCACGGCGTCGCCTTCAGCGGCCCGGTGTCCGGCCAGGCCTTCCTGGGGGCGCGCTTCACCGGCAATCTGAGCAGTGGTGACACCGTGGAGCTGCGCGTCGACGGCATCGAGCCTGGGACGGGCGCGGACGCGGACGTCTGGGCGTACCACGTCTCCTACTACGACGCGGCCGATGCACTCTGGAAGCCCGCGTGCGCGGCGGAGGACGGCTCGGCGCTGGGCTCCATCCCCGTCGCGGGCCGGTGGGACTACCGCCAGGGCGTGCCGGGCGGCGGCGCGAAGGTGGATGACGCCGCGCGCTTCACCTTCGCCTGCGAGGGTGCGGCCATCGCCAAGTGCGTGCGCTTTGGCTACCGGCCCTGGGGCGCCACGGCGGATGGCCTGAGCCTGGCGGACCACCACCAGGCGTGCACGCGCATGGTGCGCGCGGACTTCTGCGGTGACGGCACGTCGCACACCACGGATGGCCAGTGGGTGAACCTCCATGACGGCGTGGACGTGCAGACGGATACGGAGGCGTGGCTGCACGAGGCCGAGTGGGACGCCGACGGTGCGCGCTGCTTCACGCAGACGACGCGCGCGGCACAGGCTGTGAGCTGCCCGGGGCAGACGCAGCGCACCCACTGCGGCAAGTGGGCCCACTTCCAGGCCGGAACGCTCATCATGAGCGAGGTCCCTCCAACGCAGTAGGCGCCGTCCGGCCTGGCGTGTCTGAGAAGGCTCGCCATCGCCACCCCGGCCTGCTTGCTGGCGGTGGACCTTGTGGTCAACGGCTACCGGGGGCAGGGAGGCGACACCATGGTTGGCCGGCTCGCCGTGGGGGGGCGGGGATGGGAGATGCGCTGTGAGACGGGCTCGAATACGACAGGTCTTCGGCGGAACATCGGCGGGGATTCTGATGGGGCTCTGCGGGGCATGGTGCCGGTGGCCATTGGCGAGGGCGGCGACTTCCGCGCGCCGATGGGATGCGCGGTGATTGGCGGCACGCTGACGTCCACGCTGCTGACACTGCTGGTGATTCCCGCGGTGTACGAAATCCTGGTGGACGGCCGGACATGGTCCACCCGCATGCTGCGCAAGCTCTTCCGGATGAAGCCTCCCGAACAGCGGCCTCACGTTCCGGGCGGAGGCGGCGGCCGTGGAGAGCCCCGGCCCGCCCCTCAGGCGCGGCACGATTGAGGGCTCGGCAACGAACGGACGGGTTCGGGACGACAGGACGGTTGGCGCATCGCACCAGCGGCCGTAGGGTCAGCCCCTTCCGCCATGTCTCGCGCCTTGCTGCCTGAAAATCACCACCGACTCGTCACCGAAGCCCTGGCCGCGCTCGACGTCCGCAACTGGGTGCTCAGCATCCACGACCCGAGTTTCCCCAGCCTTCCAGAAGAGGACACGGGCTGGGGCTCGCCATACTCGGAAGGGGCGGCGCACTTCCTCGCGTTCTCCCGGGAGTTGGGCTTCAACGGCATCCAGTTGGGGCCGCAGGGGCAGGTGACGGAGTTCAACGCCTCGCCGTATGACGGCACGCTCTTCTCGCGAAACCTCCTCAACGTGGCGCTCGCGCCGCTGGAGGCCCCCGAGCCCTGGGGCGCGCTGCTGCCACCGGGCCGCGTGGCGCAGCTCGCCGCCAGCCGCCCTTCGGCGCTGCCCCCCGGGGAGCGCTTCCGTCAGGCCTTCCGCACGCAGACCACCCTGCTGAACGAAGCGTGGCTCACCTTTCAACGGAAGCGTGCGGCGCCGGACGCCGCTCCGTCCATCCGGGCACTGGCTTCGCGCTTCGACACCTTCCGCCAGCAGCACCGGGCCTGGCTGGTGCGGGATGCCCTCTTCGACGTGCTGTGCGAGGAGAAGCGCGAGCCGGACTGGCGGCGCTGGGCGGACTCGCTGGACGGGCGGCTGTGGAACCCCCGTCCGGAGGAGGAAGCGGCGGCCGTCGCGCGCCTGACGCAGCTGGAGCTGCGCTACGCGGACACGCTGGAGCGCTACGCCTTCTGGCAGTTCCTGGTCCATGCGCAGCACCACGGCCTGCGCGAGCGCGTGGGCGCATGGCGGCTGAAGCTGTACGGCGACCTCCAGATAGGCCTGTCGCCGCGCGACGCGTGGGCATGGCAGGGCCTCTTCCTGCGCACCTATCTCATGGGCGCGCCGCCCAGCAGGACGAACCCGGACGGCCAGCCGTGGAACTATCCGGTGATGGACCCGGAGCAGTACTTCGAGCTGGACGACGCCGGGACGAACGCCGGGAGCCGCAACGGGCCCGTGCTGCGCTTCATGAACGCGCGCATGGACAAGATGCTCGGCGAATACGACGGGCTGCGGCTGGACCATCCGCACGGGCTGGTGTGTCCGTGGGTGTACCGCGCGGACCTGCCGGACGCGCTGTGGTCCGTGCAACATGGCGCGCGGCTCTTTTCGTCACCGGACCTGCCGGACCACCCGGAGCTGGCGCGCTTCGCGCTCGTGCGCCCGGAGCAGGTGGACCGCGCCGTGCCGCGCTACGCGGACCGCTGGGTGAAGGACCTCACGCTCGAACAGGTGCGCCGCTACAGCGTCCTCTTCGACACGGTGGTGGAGGCGTCCCGGCGCAACGGGCGGCAAGTGGGCGGCTTGCTCGCGGAGGTGCTCAGCACGCTGCCGTACCCGCTGGAGCGCGTGCTGGCGCAGTACGGCCTGGGCCGTTTCCGCGTGACGCAGAAGGCGGACCTGCACAACCCGTCGGACGTGTACCGCAGTGAGAACGTGGGCCCGGAGGACTGGGTGATGGTGGGCAACCACGACACGAAGTCCCTGTGGCGCCTGGTGGCGGACTGGCAATGGAAGGGCGCGCTGCGCGCGCAGGCGGAGTACCTGGCCACGCGCTTGTGTCCCGAGCCCTCGGAGCGCGAGGCCTTCGCGCGCGAGCTGTCCACGAGCCCGGGACGGTTGGCGCAGGCAAAGGTGGCGGACCTGTTCGCCAGCCGCGCGCGCAACGTGATGATGTTCTTCACCGACCTGCTCGGGATGCCGGAGACGTACAACGCGCCCGGCACGGTGGATGAGCGCAACTGGTCCCTGCGCGTGCCCCAGGACTGGGCGCGGCAGTACCGCGAGCGGTTGAAGGGAGACGCCGCGGTGAACCTGCCCGCGGCGCTCGCCATGGCGCTGCGGGCACAGGGTGCTCCGGCGCGCGTGCGGCACCAGCGCTTGCTGGAAGGACTGGATGCGCTGGCCCGCGAGCTGCGGGCCGGGTGACGCTTGGGCCCTCAGTGCTTCACGTCCACCACGAGGCGAGTGGGGTCGCGCAGCTCCATGACGCGGAAGTCGGTGGGGGCCTTGTTTCCCAGCACCCACGTCACCTCGGCCTCGAAGTCACACGTGCGCACCAGCTCCAGCAAGGTGGGCAGCTTGGGCTTTATCTCCAGTGCGGCCACGGTGGCCCGGCCCTGGTCGTCATGGCCACGCGCGGGTGACATCGTGACTTGGAGGAAGCCCTTGCCGGCCAGCGGCGTCTCGTCCCCGGAGCCACACTGGATGATGGGCTTGTCCACGTACTGGAGCTGGTAGCCGGGGACCTGCGGTCCATCGAACTCGAACACCACGCGGTCGAAGTCGGCATGCGTGCCAGCGCGTACGGAGCGCAGCGTCACCGACTGGGCCGGGCGCCGCTTCAGCGACACCGGGGTGGTGGTCCACTCGCGGTTCTCCGCGGGGACGTCCGAAGGCGGCTCGGTCTCACTGTCACCCATCGAGGCCGTGTGCACGGGTGGCTTGGCGGCGGCCTCGCCTTCGCGGGGAATGGTGCCCGGAGGCGGCGAGGTGGGCGGCGCTTGGACCTCGGGCTGGGGCTGCGCGCCGGTGGGCGCCGCGGCGGGTTCCTCCTTCTTGGAGCACCCGGCGAACGCCAGACACCCGGCCAACCACAGCGACGTCATCCTGCGTCCGGACCGCGTCATCATTCCCCTCCTGCCAGGGCCTGCGAGTTCGGGACTGCGGCCCCTCGTCTCGCACGGGCGGCGGCTCGGAGGCCAGTGTCACGACGGGAAAGCGGGCAAAGATAACACCCGTGGAGGGCCCCGGAAGCGCTGGAAATTTTCACGGAGGACCGGTTGCCCCGGAGGGCCTCCGTCACCACGAATGCATGACACAGGACGGCGGGGCCGCGACTATCGTCCGCGCCGCAAGTCGTCCGCGCGGCCCCCGAACGCGCACGAACCGGAGAGCACCCTCACATGGCCCCCCTCGACCTGACCTCTCTTCCCCGCCCCTCCAAGGACGACGCCACCGTGGGAACGATGGCGCGTGGCATCGTCGGCAGCGAAATCCTCCGCATCGCGGCGGAGATTCGCGAGCGGATCGCCAAGGGCCAGAAGGTGTGCAACCTCACCGTGGGCGACTTCAACCCGCGCGAGTTCCCCATCCCCGACCTGCTGCGGGAGCACATCACCGCCGCGCTCCAGGCGGGCGAGACGAACTACCCGCCGTCGGATGGCGTGCTGGAGCTCCGCCAGGCCGTGCAGCGCTTCTATGAGCGCTCGCTGGGCCTGAAGTACCCGCTGGAGGGCATCGTCATCGCGGGAGGCGCGCGGCCCATCATCTACGGCACGTACCGCAGCGTGCTGGACGCGGGGGAGACGGTCGTCTACCCGGTGCCCTCGTGGAACAATAACCACTACGCGCACATGATGGACGCGAAGAGCGCGGTGGTGGTGACGGACGCCGCGCGGGGCTTCATGCCCACCGTGGAGCAGCTGGCGCCGCACCTGGGCGCCGCGCGCCTCTTGTGCCTGTGCAGCCCGCTCAACCCCACCGGCACCATGATTGATCCGGATGCGCTGGGCGCCATCTGCGAGCGCGTCGTCGCGGAGAACCGCGAGCGCGAGAAGCAGGGCCGCAAGCCGCTCATCCTCATGTACGACCAGATTTACTGGGTGCTGAGCTTCGGCGCGGCCAGGCACGTCACGCCGGTGTCGCTGGTGCCGGAGGTGGCGCCGTACACGGTGTTCGTGGATGGCATCTCCAAGGCCTTCGCCGCCACGGGCGTGCGCGTGGGCTGGGGCGTGGGGCCGCCGACCATCATCGCTCGCATGCGGGACGTGCTCGGCCACGTGGGCGCCTGGGCTCCCAAGGCGGAGCAGGTCGCGGTGGCGCGCTACCTCGACGACACGGCGGCGATGGAGACCTTCCTGGAGGGGATGCGCAAGTCCGTGGAAGCGCGGCTGGAGGCCTTGCATAAGGGGCTCACGCGCATGCGCGAGGCGGGGCTGCCGGTGCAGCACATCGCACCGCAGGGCGCCATCTACCTGTCGGTGCGCTTCGACCTGGTGGGCAAGGGGGGCCTGCGCTCCAACAATGACATCCGCAAGCTCCTGCTGGAGAAGGCAAACCTGGGCGTGGTGCCCTTCCAGGCCTTCGGACTGGACGCGGACACGGGCTGGTTCCGCCTGTCGGTGGGGGCCACGTCGGTGAAGGAAATCGAGGAGGCGCTGCCCCGGGTGGAGGCGGCGCTCCGCGAGGTCCTCTCCTCCGGCGCGTAATCCTTGCGACATCTTCCCGCCGCGCTCGTTCCACCATGGAGGTCCTGGGAATACGTTGCCCGGGGCCTCGTTGGGCCGCTTACGTGAATTCTTCCATGCTCAGGCGATTCGTGGACGTTCGGGACGAGGAAGTCGGCGCCGTCCGCTGGTCGTTCCTGTATTTCTTCACGCTGATGTGTGGCTATGCCATCCTCCGGCCCATCCGCAACGAGATGGGCACTGCGGGCAGCGTGAAGGGCTTGGACTGGCTCTTCACCGCCACCTTCCTGGTGATGCTCGCGGCGGTGCCTGCCTTTTCCGCCCTGGTGTCGCGTTGGCCCCGGCGGGTGGTGATTCCTCGCATCTACCGCTTCTTCCTGCTCAACCTGCTGGGCTTCTTCGTGCTCTTGAAGCTCGGGGTGGCGCGGGAGACGGTGGCGCGCGTCTTCTATGTCTGGTTGAGCGTCTACAACCTGTTCGTCGTCTCCATCTTCTGGAGCTTCATGGCGGACGTCTTCGCCAGCGGACAGAGCAAGCGGCTCTTCGGCTTCATCGCCGCGGGTGGCACCACGGGCATGCTGGTGGGGCCCTTCCTGGTGGGGCGGCTCGCCGAGCCGGTAGGCCCGGTGAATCTCATCCTCATCTCGGTGGTGCTGCTGGAGGTGAGCGCGCAGTGTGTGCGCCGGCTGAGCGGCTGGGCCCAGGACGTCCAGCAGCAGCCCGCGGCGGCGCAGGGCCCGGTGGGCGGCGGCGTGCTCGCGGGGTTGCGGCTCATCGTGACGTCGCCATTCCTGCTGGCGCTGGGGCTCCAGGTGCTGCTCTACGCGGCGACCTCCACGTTCCTCTACTTCCAGGAGGTGCGGCTCGTCGCCGCGCTTGGCAACGACGCGGCCAGCCGCACCGCCCTCTTCGGGGACATCGACTTCTACGTGCAGCTGGCCACGCTGGGGTTGCAGACGCTCGTCACGGGGCGCGTCATCTCCTGGCTGGGGCTGGGGGCGGGGCTCGCCGTGGCGCCGGTGGTGACGGGCCTGGGCTTCCTGGGGCTGGCCGCCATGCCGGTGCTGACCGTGCTCATCCTGTTCAAGGCGGTGCGCGGCGCCAGCCACTACGCGCTGGAGCGGCCCTCGCGCGAGGTCCTCTTCACCACCGTGGACCGCGAGGCGCGCTACAAGTCGAAGAGCTTCATCGACACGGTGGTGTACCGCGGCAGCGACACGGTGAGCGCCTGGCTCCAGGGGGGCCTCACGAAGCTGGGCCTGGGCATGACGGGCCTGTCGCTGGCGGCGGTGCCCCTGGCCGGGCTGTGGCTGGGCGTGTCGCTGTACCTCGCGCGCCACCAGCGGAGTCAGGCGGAAGTGGTGCCGGCCGCCGCGCCCGAGGCGCCGGTGTCCGAAGAGGCCGCGGCCCGCTAGCGGTCATCCACACGCAGTCAGTCCACACACGCAGGAGGAATCCCGCATGACGCTGTCTCGCAGGAGTGTGATTCAGGGAGCGGTCGCGGCCGGCTCGCTCTTGGCCATGGGGTGCGCCACCACGGGCGCGTCCGGCACCGCCGCGTCTTCCACCCAGGGGCAGGGGGAGCAGTCCTCCGCGCCCGCCGCGCCGCTGCGCATCCTCATCCTGGGCGGCACCGCGTTCCTGGGGCCGGCGCTGGTGGAGTTCGCGCGCTCGCGCGGCCACACCGTCACGCTCTTCAACCGGGGGAGGACGAACCCGGGCCTCTTCCCGGACGTGGAGAAGCTCGCGGGCGACCGCGACCCGAACAAGGGCGAGGGCCTGAAGGCGCTGGAGGGCCGCAAGTGGGACGCGGTGGTGGACACCTCCGGCTATGTGCCGCGCGTCGTGCGCGCCTCCGCGGAGCTGCTGGCCCCTCACGTCCAGCACTACACCTTCGTGTCCTCCATCTCCGTCTACAAGGAGCTATCGCGGCAGGGGCTCGACGAGACGTCCGCCGTCGCCACGGTGGAGGACGCGACGACGGAAGAGGTGGAGAAGCACTACGGCGCGTTGAAGGCGCTGTGCGAGCAGGCCGCCGAGGCCGCCCTGCCGGGGCGCGTCCTCAACGTGCGGCCGGGCCTCATTGTCGGGCCGGATGACCCGTCCGACCGCTTCACCTACTGGCCCCTGCGCGTGGCCCGCGGCGGCGAGGTGCTGGCGCCCGGCGACGGCGTGGACCCGTTGCAGTTCATCGACGCGCGGGACCTGGCGGCGTTCATCATCCGCTCCGTGGAGCGCCGCCTCACCGGCATCTTCAACGCCACGGGCCCCAGCCAGGACCTGCTGATGCGGGACTTCCTGGAGGCGAACAAGACGGCCCTGGGCAGCGACGCGCGCTTCACGTGGGTGGACACCGACTTCCTTACGAAGCACAAGGTGGAGGCGTGGTCGGACATGCCCGCCTGGGTGCCGCGCAACGGGGAAGAGGGCGGCATCGGCAAGGTGAGCATCGCCAAGGCGCTGGCGGCGGGCATCACGTTCCGCCCGGCCACGGAGACGATTCGCGAAACGGTGGCCTGGTTCAAGACGCTGCCTCCCGCGCGTCAGGCGAAGCCGCGCTCCGGCCTGTCCGCCGAGCGCGAGAAGGAAGTGCTGGCCGCGTGGCACCAGGCGCGCGGCACCGCCAACGCGGGCTGAGCGGGCCTTCGAGCGCGGGGACGGGCGGATGGGGAGCAGGTGAAGCGCCTCCTCGCACTGCCCGTCCTTGCATCTGGAAGGCTTCCGCACCGACCGCTTCAAGTGGCGCGACGCGGACTGCAAGCCCCGCTCGGCGGCGCTGCTCGTGGAGTGAACACACGGGCCGGGTGCCCCGCAAAGCAACGAGGGATGCCCCGATGGACTCGGAGCATCCCTCGGATTTCGACCCATCTATCGGGTTCGCCCTCCCCCTCTGGCGAGCGTGACCCCGGGTCCCCCTTCCACAGACTTTGCCGCCCCCGCGGCGCCGTCTTCCTACCCGCCCTTGGTGTGTGTCCGGAGGGCCTTGGACCCCTCCAGCGAAGCTGCGTGTGACACCTTCCCCCTGCACCGCTTACGGCCCCTTCAGGTGCGCGTGCCCGGTGCCCCCAGCACCGTCACTCGGGGGAGCCGAGGCCCCCCCTTCACCTGTCCTGCTGCGTCCCAGGGCACCGCGGGTCGTGAGAGAGCCCGCAGCCGTGCCTGTGTCTGAGCGCGTCCGAACGTCTGCGGGCGCATGGACGCCACCCGCGTTACGTCCCTCGACTGGATTTGGATGGCTGCCGTCACGGCTGAATTCGCCAGGACCGCAAGCTGCGCCCGCTTCGCCCCCGCGAAGGTGGCCAGCTCCGGAATGACGATGCCCTCCAAAGCCCCCCCAGTGGCTTCGAGCCACTCCCCCCGGGAAAAGCGCCTCGGCCGTTGAGCCGTGGCCCTGCTTCCCTTGTCGCCGTGCGACACTGCACCGAGCCTCGTGTTTCCCCCAGATGCCCCCCGGCCCGGTCCATACGCGACGTGCGACATGCGTCTTCCCCCCGTTCGGTCCGCCGAAGTGACTGGCGACAAGGGCATACTGGCTCAGACCCAGGATGGAGTTTTCCGCCTCCGCGCCAATTGCTTGCGCGAGCGCGCCAGCGTGTCTGGCGTGTTTCAGTGGGTGTTGGCGCGGTGGATTTTCCGCATCTTCTCAGAGACCTGGAAGGTGGCGGGTGGGACGTGGGGCGAGCAGGCGCCACGGGTAGGGCGAGGCGGGACTCGGAGATGTCAGCCTGACACGATAGGGGAGTGGCTCACACTGCGCCTCCAGGCTCCCTCCCTGGTGGGTGGTGTGGCGGGCGGGAGGGGACAGGGCACATGAGGTGGGAAGAGATGGGCGAGACGCCCCGGGAGGACAGGCGCGGAGGCAGGGACGGCGGTGCGAAGGGGTCCTCCAGTCGCTCCTCCCTGCTGGCCGTGCTCGCGGAGAAGCCCTCGGTGGCGCGCGACATCGCGCGGGTGCTGGGGGCGAACGAACGCGGTGAGGGCTGGCTGCGCGGCAATGGCTACGTGGTGACGTGGGCCATCGGGCACCTGGTGGGCCTGGCGCAGCCCCATGAGATTCGCGCGGACTGGAAGAAGTGGAGCCGCGCGCTGCTGCCCATGCTCCCGGCGGACTGGCCGCTGGTCGTCTCCAAGGAGACGCGCAGCCAGTTCGAGGTGGTGAAGCAGGTGCTCAACGCGCCGGAGGTGTCCTCGGTGGTGTGCGCCACGGACGCGGGGCGCGAGGGCGAGCTCATCTTCCGGTACATCTACGACGCGGCGAAGTGCCGCAAGCCGGTACAGCGGCTGTGGGTGTCGTCGCTGACGGAGCGGGCCATCCAGGACGGCTTCCGTCGGCTCGCGGACGGCCGTGAATACGAAGCGCTGGCCTCCGCGGCCATGGGGCGCAGCCGGGCGGACTGGCTGGTGGGGATGAACCTGTCGCGCCTGTACACGCTGGCGCACGGGGGCCATGGAGAGATGCTGAGCGTGGGCCGGGTGCAGACGCCCACGCTGGCCATGGTGGTGGAGCGCGAGTTGGCCATCCGCGACTTCGTGCCGCGTGACTACCTGGAGCTCGTGGCCACCTTCGCGCCCAGGGCGAAGGGGGTTCCGCCGGACGCGCTGTACAAGGGCACGTGGTTCCGCTCGGGGCCGGATGGCAAGCCCGTGGCGCCCCCGGGCTTCGAGGGCGTGCGCGAGGCGCGGCGGCTGGATGCGAACGGCGTGGAGGCGCAGGCCATCATCGACCGGGTGCGCGCCGGGCGGGCCATCATCGAATCGCTGGAGGCGGAGGAGAAGAAGATGGCGCCTCCGCTCCTCTACGACTTGACGGAGCTGCAGCGGCACGCCAACCGGCTCCATGGCTTCAGCGCGCAACGCACGCTGGAGGTGGCGCAGGCGCTCTACGAAAAGCACAAGCTGTTGAGCTATCCGCGCACCGCCAGCCGGCACCTGTCGCGCACCGTGGCGGACACGCTGCCGGAGGTGGTGAACGCCATTCGCGCGCCCTACGAGGAGGACCTGGCCGTCGGCACGGGGACTCGGGCGCTGGGCAAGCGCTATGTGGATGACGCGAAGGTGACGGACCACCACGCCATCATCCCCACGCCCACGGCGCCGGGCGGGGTGCGGCTGTCTCCGGACGAGCAGCGCGTCTATGACCTGGTGTGCCGGCGTCTGCTCCAGGCGTGGCACGAGGACCACGTCTGGCGGGTCACCACGGTCATCACCGCGGTGACGTCGGGAGGGGCGCCGCCTGTGGTTGACCGCTTCCAGAGCACGGGCACCCAGGTGGAGCGGGTGGGCTGGAAGGTGCTGGACATTGGCGGCGGACAGAAGGCGCCGCGGCTGAAGTCGGAGGGGCGCAAGGGTGAGGACGCGGAGCAGGAGCCGGATGACGAGCCCCAGGCGCTGCCGTCGGGGTTGGCGCGCGCGCAGCCGCAGTCCGTGGAGGACGTGGAGGCGGTGAAGAAGCGCACGCGTCCGCCTCCGCGCTTCACGGATGCGACGCTGCTGACGGCCATGGAGTCGGCGGGGCGGGCGCTGGATGAGAAGGAGCTCGCGGACGCGATGCGCGAGACGGGCCTGGGGACTCCCGCCACCCGCGCGGCCATCATCGAGGTGCTGCTGGACCGCGAGTACCTGCGCCGCCGGGGCAAGGTGATGGAGGCCACGGAGAAGGGCATCCATCTCATCCAGGTGGTGCACCCGGATGTGAAGACGCCGGCCATGACGGGCCAGTGGGAAGCGTGGCTCCAGCGCATCGAGCGCGGCGAAGGCCAGCTCGATGAGTTCATTCGCGGCATCGAGGCGTATGTCATCGAGGTGGTGGGCCATGGCGCCACCGCGCCGCAACGGCCTCCGCGCAATGAGGTATTCGGAGCGCTACCTGGCGCGGAAGCGCGTGGCCCTGTCGGGCAGGGTGCGTTCGCGGAATCCGCTGTCGAGCGCTTCGAGGATGCTGCGTCGGGTGTGTCGGGACAGGGACGCCAGGGCGCGTTCTCGGAGGCTTCGGAGCCGCTCTTCGGGACGCGGCGGAGCAGGACCTCGGGCGCCGTCGGTCGCTCGGAGCCTCAGGGCGAGCCGCTGTCCTCCACCATGTCACCGGGCGGAGGAGCGGCCTCACGTCTTCCGCGGGCGGATGGCGCGGGCTGGAACGCCGGGGCCTGGGAGAACACGGGCGCCGCTCGCGCTCCAGTGAACCGTGCGAGGACCACGGCGTCTGCCGCGTCCACCGGGCAGCGGCCGGAGCGCGTGCGGCGCGCACCGACGGCGCCCGAGGCGCTGCGTCCGCTGCTGAAGGAGGCGTTCGGCTTCTCGGACTTCCGGCCGTATCAGGAGGCCGTGTGCCGCGCGGCCACGGCGGGAGAGGACCTGCTGCTCGTGATGCCCACGGGCGCGGGCAAGTCGCTCTGCTACCAGTTGCCGGGTCTGGCGCGTGCGGGCACCACGCTGGTGGTGAGTCCGCTCATCGCGCTGATGGAGGACCAGGTGGCGCGGCTTCAGTCGCTCGGCTTCGCGGCGGACCGCATCCACTCCGGAAGAGACCGGGCCATGTCGCGGCAGGTGTGCGCGGACTACCTGGAGGACCGGCTCGACTTCCTGTTCATCGCGCCCGAGCGGCTCGGCGTCCCGGGCTTCGTGGAGTTCCTGGCGCGCCGCACGCCCGCGCTCATCGCGGTGGACGAGGCCCACTGCATCTCCCAGTGGGGACACGACTTCCGCCCGGACTACCGGCTCCTGGGCGCGCGCCTGCCTCTGCTGCGCCCCGCTCCCGTGGTGGCCCTCACCGCCACCGCCACGCCGGACGTGCAGCGGGACATCGTCCAGCAGCTCGGCCTGCAAGGCCCCGGGGGCAAGGCGCGCACCTTCATTCACGGTTTCCGCCGCACCAACATCGCCATCGAGGTGCGGGAGCTGAACCCCGGTGCGCGCGGCGACGCCATCCAGGGCCTGCTCCAGGACGAGGAGAACCGGCCCGCGATTGTCTACGCGGCCACGCGCAAGCACGCCGAGCAGCTCGCGGACCAGCTCGCGGGCGACTTCCCCGCGGCCGCCTATCACGCGGGGCTCCAGCCTTCGGAGCGAGACCGGGTGCAGGCCGAGTTCCTCCGGGGCTCGCTGGAGGTCATCGTGGCCACCACGGCGTTCGGCATGGGCATCGACAAGGCGGACGTGCGCACCGTCATCCACGCGGCGCTCCCCGCCAGCCTGGAGGGCTACTACCAGGAGCTGGGCCGCGCGGGCCGCGATGGAAAGCCGTCGCGCGCGGTGCTGCTGCATTCGTACATCGACCGGCGCACGCACGAGTTCTTCCACCGGCGCGACTACCCGGAGGCGTACGTGCTGGAGCGGCTGTTCAAGTCCACGGTGCCGCAACTCGAGCCCAAGGCCGTGCTCCAGGGCCGCGTGCGAGGAGACCCCGAGGTCTTCGACAAGGCACTGGAGCAGCTTTGGATTCACGGCGGCGTCGTCATGACGCCTGACGAGACGGTGATGCGCGGGAAGCCGGGCTGGTCCGCGTCGTACTCGGCCCAGCGCGATCGCAAACTGCTGCACCTGGAGCAGATGGGGCGCTACGCGGAGGCCCATGGCTGCCGCATGAAGCAGCTCGTGGGGCACTTCGGTGACACCCAGGATTCGGGTGAGCCGTGCGGCCTGTGCGACGTCTGCGCGCCAGAGGCCTGCGCCACGCTGCGCTTCGCCGAGCCGACCTCCGCGGAGCGGCACTGGCTGGAGCGCATCCTGGAGTCGCTCCAGGAGCGGGACGGACAGGCCACCGGACGGCTCCACCGCGAGTTGTTCGGGGAGTCCCTGCCTCGGCGCGACTTCGAGCGACTGGTGGGCGGACTGGTCCGCGCGGGGCTGACGCGCTTGGAGGTGGACTCGTTCGACAAGGACGGGCAGGTCATCTCGTTCCAACGTCTGGCGCTGACGGACGAGGGCCGGCGCACGCGCGCGGTGGACCCCCAGCAGGTGGTCCTGCCATTGCCCTTGGAGAAGGCCGCGAAGCGCAAGCGGGGCAAGGGCGCGGAGAAGGGCACCGCGAAGCGGTCCTCGGCCAAGAAACGCACGGTCGGCGCGAAGGCCGGGGCCGCGACGCGGCGCACGGCATCCGAATCCCATGAGGAAGACCCGTCGACGCATTGGCGCGCGAACGCTCCCTCGAAGAGCACCGCTGGGGCGCCGCGTGCGTCCCGGAGCACGGGGGCTCCGAGTGCCTCCGCGTCGGGCCGGGGCCGCCGTGCCGCGGCCGAGCCTTCTCCGAAGATGGTCGAGGCCTTGAAGGCCTGGCGGCTCGCGGAGGCGCGCAAGCGGCGCGTGCCCGCCTTCCGCATCCTCACGGACCGGGTGCTGGAGGCCATCGCGTCGGCTTGTCCGGAGAATGGCTCGGAGTTGATGGCCATCCACGGGGTGGGGCCCTCCCTCACGGAGCGCTACGGCGCGCAGATTCTTTCCCTCGTGGCGCGCAGGAGCTGAGCCCGGAAGCCGCGGGGAAGGAGGTGTCTTTCCCACGAAGGGAAGGGCGCTTCCCTCCGCGCGCCACGGAGATTCCAGCGCAAGTCCGGGGGCGGGGCACAAGGGGCCGCGTCTCCACGCCCGCAGGAACGGGCAGCGTGCGTCCAGGCAGCGAATCATCTTCACCGTGCTGCCGGGCAGTGCAGGCGGCGTCCGCCCATCGTCACGTTGGTCCGGCCAAAACGAGCCGACTTGTGCGCGGACGCAGGGCGAAGGGGGCACGCGATGGAACTGGGCTTCGAGACGATTGGAAACGCCACGCTCATCTGCCACGACCACGGTCCGGTGCTGGTGACCGACCCGTGGACGGACGGCAGCGCGTACTTCGGGAGTTGGACGCTGTCGCATGAGATTCCGGCGGCGCAGCGCGAGGCCATCCAGGCCTGTCCCTACGTGTGGCTGTCTCATGGCCACCCGGACCACCTGAGCATGGAATCGCTGGACGCGCTGCGCTCGCGCACGCTGCTGGTGCCCAACCATTTCGGCAACCGCATGCGCGATGACCTGCGCGGGCAGGGCTTCAAGGTGCACGTGCTGGCGGACCGGGTGTGGACGCAGCTGTCACCGCGCATCCGCGTCATGTGCCTGCCGGACGTGAACCAGGACGCCGTCCTGCTGGTGGACATGGACGGGCGGCTGCTGGTCAACCTCAACGACGCTGGGGACCGCGGGGCCGGCCACTTCGTGCGCAAGGTGGTCAGCGGGTATCAGGAGTCGTATCTCCTGGCCCTGTCCGGGTACGGCGACGCGGACATGATCAACTTCTTCACCGAGGACGGGCAGCGCATCGCGCCCCATGCCGCGGCGAAGACGCCCGTGGGACGGACCATTGCCCGGCAGGCGGAGTTCTATGGGGTGCGCTACTTCGTCCCCTTCAGCTCCATGCACAAGTACCAGCGGGCCGACAGCGTCTGGGCCTCCGAGTACACCACCCGGCTGGAGGACTACGGCCGGGGCTTCGAGTCGCGCACCTGCTCGCTGCTGCCCGCGTTCATCCGCCACGACTTCATCCGCGGTCAGACGGAGCGCATCCAGCCCCCGGAGCGCGTCCTGCGCCCGGTGGACCCCAAGGCCTTCGGCGACGACTGGAGCGATTCACTGGAAACGGACGAGGTGACGGCGCTCACCACCTACTTCCTCGGCGTGGAGCACCTGGGGCGCACGCTCGACTTCCTTCGCTTCCGCGTGGGAGGCCGGGAGCACGTCATCGAATTCCAGAAGCGCCGCTTCCGCCGGGGCATCACCTTCGAGGTGCCACGCGGCTCGCTGATGTCGGCCGTGCGCTACCAGGTCTTCGACGACCTGCTCATCGGCAACTTCATGAAGACGACGCTGCACGGCGACTTCGGCGCGGGGCGGCTCTACCCGGACTTCAGTCCCTATGTGGCCAAGTACGCGGACAACGGGCAGGCGCGCACGCGCAACGAGCTGCGGACCTATTTCGCGGACTACCGCAAGCGCGACCCGCTGGGCTTCCTGCGAGCCAAGGTGGAGACGCATTGCGTGCGGCCCCTGCAAACGCAGTCCGCGGAGCTGCTGCGCATGCTGCTGCCCCAGGACTCGCGGGGCTACCGTGCCGCAAAGGAGACCTTCTGGCGGGTCCGGCGCGCCCTGCTCTAGAGGTACGGCGACAGCAGCCGCGCCAGCCCATCCCGCAGGCGGATGGGCAGGGCGCGCGCGTCCACCTGCTCCAACGTGAGGGGCCGTGCGTTGCGCAGCCGCGCGGCCACCACGCCCTCCAGTTGCGTGGCCAACGCGGCGTCGTAGCACTCCACGTTGAACTCGAAGTTGAGCCGCAGCGAGCGCGGGTCCCAGTTGGCCGAGCCGATGAGCGACCACACGCCATCCACCACCATCAGCTTCGTGTGGTCGAAGGGCGGGGCGGTGAGGAAGATGCGGCAGCCCGGCCGCAGCACCTGCCACAGCTGCGCCCAGGTGGCCCACTGCACCAGCGGAAGATTGCCCTTCTCGGGAAGGAGGATGTCCACCTGGACGCCGCGCAGCGCCGCCACGCTCAGCGCGGTGATGAGCGCCGTATCCGGGAGGAAGTAGGGCGTGACGATGCGTACCGACGTCCGCGCCGTGGCCAGGGCCCCCAGCAGCACCGTGCGCAGCGTCTCGAAGTCCTCGTCCGGGCCGTCCGCGATGCCCCGCGCGAGCACGGTGCCCGCTTCGGCGAGCGGCGGGAACCAGGCCTCACCTGTCAGCCGCTCGCGCGTGGTGAAGGCCCAGTCCTCCGCGAAGGTCTCCTGGAGTTGCCCCACCAGCGGTCCTTCGACGCGGAAGTGCAGGTCCACGGCGGCATGTTCGCCGGGCCAGAAGGCCTTGCGGATGTTCATGCCACCCGTGAAGCCCACGCGCCCGTCCACCACCATCAGCTTGCGGTGGTTGCGCAGGTTGGCGAAGGGCAGCCGGTAGGGCATCAGCGACGGCAGGAAGCGCGCGGTGCGGACGCCGGCTCGCCGCAGCCGGCCCAGGATGGGCGGCCACGTGTAGCGCGAGCCCACCGCGTCCACCAGCACCCGCACCTCCACGCCCCGCTTCACCGCCGCGCTCAGCGCCTCCACGAAGCGCCGGCCCGCCACGTCATTGTCGAAGATGTAGCTGCACAGCGACAGCGTCGTGCGCGCCGCGTCAATCGCCTCCAGCATGGCGGGGTAGGCGTCCCGGCGGGACTCCAGCACGGTGAAGCGGTTGCCCGGCAGCAGCGGCCGTCCCACCACCGCGTCCCCCAGCCGCACCAGGGGTGCCAGGGGGGCGGCCTCGGGGTGGGGGCCGCTCACCATCTCCGCCTTCATGGGAGCCACCTGGAACAGCGGCGGAAAGCGGCCGTGCTCTTGTTTCAGCATCAAAGACCGTGCCCGGCGCCGGATGCGGTTGATGCCCAGCAGGACGTACAGCACTCCGCCCAGCACCGGCACCAGCCACGCCAGCCCCACCCACCCCACCGCGGCGCGCACGTCCCGCTTGTGCAGCACCGCATGGGCGCTGGCCACCACGCTGATGAGCACGGTCAGCGCCGCCACCACGTGGGGCCAGGCCACCTCCAACCACGCGGGGATGTCGAACAGGTGCATAGCGAACGGCGGGGTCCTCCTGTTCCGCCTATCACGCCCGCATGGATCGCGCAGTCCTCAGCGCCTCCGGGCGTCGGGAATCAACCCCCCGCGGCCGTCATCCCCCGTGTGCCGGCGCTGGCTGATTGAATCCGGCCCTGCTGCGGTGAGAGGGGTGACGCAGGCTGTCTGGGAATGCATCTTGCCAATGTCTGGCGCTTTGCAACGGGTGGTTTCTCCCCGGGCGCAGCGGACCTGACCCACGAGGCAGGTGACCGATAAACAGACAGCACTGTCTGGCTTGGATGCGACTGCCTCGACAGCCACGTCGCGGCGGAGACGGGCACCAGCCACGGCGGCCTGGGAGGCCACCGCGAACGTCAACTTCACCCACGTGACCGCGCAGGACGGGTCCTGCGCCGCTTCGAACAACAACGTGCTCTTCGACGTGCGTCCGGTGAACTCGGGCGGCCAGTCCCTGGCCACCCTGGACAAGCAGGGCGCTCGCGCGCTGTACCCGCAGTCCCGCGATGCAGGACCGCCGCCCTGGCCGCGCCGTGAGGCCCGGTCAGGAGGGCGCGCTGGCTGGAGGGCACCCTTTGCTCGGGCGGGCGCCTTCCGGCCTCATCGTGTTCGCCTGGGGCCCGTCGTCAGGACGGCGCGCCGATGCCCATCTCGTCGCCCGCGCGTTGCGACTCGAAGAAGATGAGCGTCTTCACGTGGTCCGCGTCCTCGATGTCCAGGCACTCCAGCTCGCCGCTCTCGCTCTCGTCCGCGTAGATGTGGTCGGGCTTGAGGATGCGGTGGGTGACCTCTCCGCCCGGCCGGCCCACGATGATTTCCACGGAGCCCTGGTCGCTCCCCTTCGACTCGAGGGCAATCTCCACCAGCGGCAGCCTGCCGGCGAGCGGCTGGTCGCCGAAGTCGGTGCTCTCCGTCTCGATGCGCACCCAGTGGTCGCGCTCCAGGTTGCTCAACAAGGCGAGGTAGTCCCCCCAGCCTTCCCTGGGTATCTCCCGAGTGTGATGCATGTGTCTGCCCTCCGGATTCCGTTGCTCAGCAAAACCGTAAGGCTTGTGCGTACGGGGTGTGGAACGGGCCTGCTTCCCTGGCACCTCGGCTGGCCGGAAGGCGCGCGGCTACACCCGCCGCGCCTGGACCTCGCCGGCCTCCAACGTCAGCCGGAGCGTGCCGTCGTTGCCCGGGTGGCCAAAGTGCTCGTAGGCGGCCCGCTCCAACAAGGGGGCGAGCGTGGTGCGCAGCCCTCGCGCGCCCGTCTCCCGCTTGAGCGCGCGGGCGACCACGAACTCCCGCACCTCGGTGTCCACCTGCAGGCGCAGCCCTTCCTGCTCGAACTCGCGCTCGTAGGCACGCAGCACGTTGTGCTGGAGGATGTCGCCCAGGGTGCCCGCGTCCAGGGGCGAGAAGGAGACCAGCCGGTTGAAGCGGCCAATGAGCTCCGGGATGAAGCCGTAGCGCGCGAAGGCGGTGGTCTGTTCCAACTGCTCCTCCGTCACTCGCGTGGCGATGCTCTCCGCCCGCGCCGGGAGCGGTTCGCGGCCGAAGCCCAGGTGTTCGCTCCGGGCCAGCCCCTCCGCGGTGGCACCCAGGCCACTGAAGGCGCCGCACGCGATGAAGGTGACGCAGGCCAGCTCCATGGTGTCGGGCCGCTGGCGGCTGGTGAAGCCGAAGTCGGGCGGGAAGTCCGCGCTGGGGGCGGACAGCATGTGCAGCAGGCTGCGCTGCACGCCGAAGCCGCTGACGTCCTTCGTGGTCTGCTGGCCGGCGAAGCGACTGTCGGAGCGGCTGGTGGCGAGCTTGTCGAACTCGTCCATGCACACCACGCCGCAGCCGGCCCAGGCCGCGTCCCGGTCCGCGGCTTCGTACAGGCGCGACAGCAGCGTGCTCACGTCGTCGCCCACGTAGCCCGTTTCGGAGAACTGCGTGGCGTCCGCCAGCACGGTGGGCACGGCGAGGATTTCGCGGAACAGCAGCTCCACGAGGAACGTCTTCCCCGAGCCGGTGGGCCCCAGGAAGAGGCAGTTCTCCCGCATGCCCGGTTCGGGGGCGAGCCCCTCCAGGAACAGGTGACGGATGCGGCGCAGGTGCCGGTACGCCAGCACGGATGCCGCGCGGCGCGCCTCCGTCTGCCCCCGGTAGCCCAGGTCCGACAACCGCTCGTCGATTTCGCGGGGAGAGAGGACCTCGATGGCGGCGACGCGCGCGCGCACGTCCGCGTCAGGCGATTCGGGCAGCGGCTCCAGGCCAGGGTGGGTGATGCTCATTCCAGGGGACTCCAATCAGGGGCGGGTGGCCGCAGGCGGGCGCATCATCCTGGCGGGGCGCGGGGCCGACAAGGCGGGCCGCGCGCCTGCTTACGGCCGTCTTCCAGCCCGGGGTGGCGTCACGAACATCGTCGGCCGGTTCCCATTCCTTCCGGGTGCCATGCCTACCCGTGAACATCCGCCGCGCGGCGGGCGCGTCCGGCCACACGGAGTGCTCCTCAAGGGCAGGGGTGACGCATTACAGGGACATGCCCATGGGTCCAGCGGATGAGTCTCGGGCAGCGCGGTCGAAGGCCCCTCTCGTGGGGGCGTGGGTGGAGGCGGACGGGCGGGTGCGGTGGCGTGTCTGGGCGCCCGGCCACCAGCGCGTGGAGGTGGTGCTGCACGACGCGCAGGGCAATCCCGGCCGCGTCTTGCCGATGACGCCGGAGCCCGGCGATTGCTTCGGCGCGGTGCTGGAAGGGCAGGGCGCGGGGCTTCGCTACAAGCTGCGCGTGGACGGCGAAGGCCCCTTCCCGGACCCGTGGTCGCGTTCGCAGCCCCAGGGCGTGCATGGGCCGTCCGAAGTGGTGGTGTCCGACTTCGCCTGGACGGACGCGGGCTGGAAGGGCGTGGCGCCGCAGGCGCTGGTCATCTACGAGGTGCACGTGGGCACGGCCACGCCCGAAGGCACCTTCGAGTCGCTCATCCCGCGTCTGGCCGGCCTCAAGGAGCTGGGCATCACCGCGCTGGAGCTGATGCCGGTGGCGTCCTTCCCGGGACGCCGCAACTGGGGCTACGACGGCGTGAATCTGTTCGCGCCCCAGTGGGCCTACGGCGGCCCGGAGGGGCTGCGCCGGTTGGTGGACGCCGCGCACGCGCACGGGCTCGCGGTGCTGATGGACGCCGTCTACAACCACTTCGGACCGGATGGGAATTACCTGCGGGTGTATTCGCCGCACTACTTCACCGGACGCCACCACACGCCGTGGGGCGACGCGGTGAACTACGACGGCGAAGGCAGCGCCCACGCGCGGAGCCAGGTGCTGGCCAACGTGGAGATGTGGATTGCCGACTACCACCTGGACGGCCTGCGCCTGGACGCCGCGCACGCCATCATCGACGACGGCACGCCGCACCTGCTCACCGAAGTCGCCGAGCGGGCGCGGGCCTGCGCGCCGGGCCGGCAGGTGCATGTCATCGCCGAGGACGAGCGCAACGAGCGGCGCCTGATGCGCCCCGCGTCGGAGGGCGGCCTGGGGCTGGACGGCGTGTGGGCGGATGACTTCCACCACCAGCTGCGCCGCGCCTTCGCGGGGGACAACGAGGGCTACTACCAGGACTACACGGGCAACACGGAAGACCTGGCGCGCACGCTGAACCAGGGCTGGTTCTACGAAGGGCAGGTGTCGAAGAACCTGGGCCATGCGCGAGGCACGAAGGCGGATGGGCTGGAGCCCTGGCGCTTCGTCCACTGCATCCAGAACCATGACCAGGTGGGCAACCGTGCTTTCGGCGAGCGGCTGGGGCACGACGTGAGCCCCGCGGCCTTCCGCGCCATGAGTGGTCTGCTGCTGCTGTCCCCCTACACGCCCATGCTCTTCATGGGGCAGGAGTGGAACGCCAGCACGCGCTTCCTCTACTTCACCGAGCACAACGCGGAGCTGGGCAGGCTCGTCACGGAGGGCCGGCGAAAGGAGTTCGCCGGCTTCGCGCGCTTCGCGGGCGCGGCGGTGCCGGACCCGCAAGCGGAGGACACCTTCACCCGCTCCCAACTGGACTGGGCGGAGGCGGAGAAGCCAGGGCATGCGGGCGTGCGAGCGCTCTACCGGGAGCTGCTCCGTCTGCGCGCGTCGGAGCCCGCCCTGCGCGAGACGGGACGGGGTTCCTATGCGGCCCAGGCCCTGGGGCCGGACGCCCTGGTGCTCGAACGGCGTGGGGGCGGCCAGCGCCTGCAGGTGTTGCTCAGCCTGCGCGGCGCGCTGGATTATCCGGTGCCCGCCGGCTCGGCGCTGGTGCTGTGGACTGAAGACGCTTGCTTCGGCGGTTCCGAAAAATTGCAGCCATTGAAGCAAGACACCGTGCGGTTGAATGGTTCGGCTCTGGCTGTGATAAGACTTCCCGCCAAAGACTGAGAAACGCGCCGTGTTTCATTGCATGTATCGCCGCAGGGCGAGCGGGCATGGCTGAAAACATGCTCAATAAATGTCGTGGGAATTCCATATCGACTCAAAGGGTATTGGGGCCCGCAGTCCGTCGTTGAGTCGGTAACACCTCTGGCCGCTCCTGGAGAAAGCCTCCGCGCGCAAGCGTGGGTGCCTCCTTCCGGACGGCCCGGGAAATGGAAGTCCACGCGCCGCGGGGGGAACGCGGCGCTCCGGAAAGGCTCTTGGCCGCTCCGATGTGTCGCGGAAGCTCGCGGCCTCACTTGAGGTAGTCACTTGAATCGACAGCACTTGACTTCGTCCCTGGGGGGATGGAAGCGCTTCCGCACGTCTGTCACCGCGTTCTCGCTGGCCGTCGGCGCGTTCGCGACGCCCGCGCTGGCCGCCGGAGGCTTCGTCTCCGCCACCGCCAGCTCCTATGACGCTCCCACCCCTCCCTCGATGGCGGTGGACGGCAACAAGGCCACGCGCTGGTCGGCCTCGGGCGCGGGCCAGTGGATTCGCGGCGACATGGGGTCGGTGAAGCCGCTGAACGGCCTGGACATCGCCTGGTTCCGTGGCAACGAGCGCATCAACCTCTTCGACGTCGCCACGTCGACGGACGGGACCACGTTCACCCGCGTCTTCGTGGGCATCTCCTCCGGGAAGACGGCTGACTTCGACCGCGTCACCTTCCCCACGGTGAACGCCCGCTACGTGCGCGTCACCTTCTACGGCAGCACCCAGACGACCTGGGGCAGCATCACGGACATGGCGGCCCTCTCCGGCGCCACCATCCCGGACCCGGAGCCGGAGAATCCGGACCCGGAGAATCCGGACCCGGAGAATCCGGACCCCGGCCCGGGCGCCACGCAGGACAAGTTCGGCGTGACGATGATCTACCCGACCAAGTCGGGCGGCGAGCAGTGGTTCCTGGCGGACAACGCGACGTCCGACAAGCGCTTTGACCCGCAGAACACCATCACGCGCAACTCGGACGGCTCCTGGAAGATGAAGAACAGCAAGGTGCGCATGTCCGTCTTCACGTCCACGGGCTACAGCGCATCCAAGATTCCCACGTATGACCGCGACGTGCTGGCCAGCCGAGGCTACATGCAGGCGGCGAACGACTGGCGGAACGTGGAGATGACGGGCTTCATCAAGGTCAACTCCACGTCCGACGTCTCGGACAACTTCGCCTGGTACGCGCGTGGCGGTAAGCACAACGACAACCACTCGGGCTGCGAGGGCAGCGCCTACAAGGGCTCGCTGCACTATGACGGCCGGGTCCGCTGGCAGAAGGAGACGTGGCACGTCTCGTACGAGCAGGCGGCGTACAAGTCCGGCACGTCCGCGCTCCGCGGCCGCTGGGTGGGCTTCAAGTCGGTGATGCGCAACACCAAGGTCAACGGCAAGGACGCCGTGCGCCTGGAGATGTACCTCAACGAGAACGCCGACAAGAAGACCTGGAAGAAGGTCTACGACATGGTGGACTCCGGTAGCTGGGGTGGCGACGCCAGCCACTGCGGCGGCGGGGTGAACGCCATGCCCATCAGCTGGGGCGGCCCCATCGCGGTCTTCCGCTGGGACAGCGCCACCGACGTGGACTTCAAGTGGATGTCCGTGCGCGAAATCCCCGCGGAGCAGTGAGCGGCTGACGGCAGTTGGCGCCCCGCCCCGGTACTCCCAGGAGTGCCGGGGTGGGGCGTTTTCAGCGCATCCGATGGGGGCCATCAACGCCATCCGGCCTCCTGGTGGATTCCCACGGTCGACAGGGGCCCCTCTCCCGTGTTCTGGATTCGGCCCGATATGGCCATGAACGTCCAGACCGCCACCGACACGTCCGACCGCATCTGGGAGCAGGAAATCCTCCCCGCGCTCGAGCGCTACATCCGTATCCCCAACAAGTCGCCCGCCTTCGACCCGGACTGGGTCCGCTCCGGCCACATGGAGGCCGCCGCTCAGCTCGTCGCGGACTGGTGCCTCGCGCAGGCCCAGCACCTGCCCGGCCTGGTGCTGGAGGTGGTGCGCCTCAAGGACGAGAAGGGCCGCGAGCGCACGCCGGTCATCTACATGGAGGTGCCCGGGACGAAGGGTGACGACACCGTCCTCTTGTACGGCCACCTGGACAAGCAGCCGGAGATGACGGGCTGGCGCGAGGGCCTGACGCCGTGGACGCCGGTGCGCGAGGGCGACAAGCTCTACGGGCGCGGCGGCGCGGATGACGGCTACTCCGCCTTCGCGTCGCTCACCGCCATCCGCCTGCTGCGCGAGCAGGGCCTGCCGCACGCGCGCTGCGTGGTGCTCATTGAGGCGTGCGAGGAGAGCGGCAGCTACGACTTGCCGGCCTACATCGAGGCGCTGGCGCCGCGCATCGGTAAGCCGTCGCTGGTGGTGTGTCTGGATTCCGGCTGCGCCAACTACGAGCAGCTGTGGATGACCACGTCGCTGCGCGGCATGGTGGCCGGCAACCTGCGGGTGGACGTGCTCACGGAGGGCGTGCACTCCGGGGACGCGAGCGGAATCGTCCCGTCGTCCTTCCGCGTGCTCCGGCAGGTGCTGTCTCGCGTGGAGGAGGAGGGCACGGGCAAGGTGCTGGTGGAGGCCCTGCACACGCAGATTCCGGAGGCGCGGCGCGAACAGGCCCGCGCGGCGGCCAAGGTGCTGGGTGAGGAGGTCTTCACCAAGTTCCCCTGGGTGCCCGGCATCCGCCCCGTGTCGGACGACGGCGCGGAGCTGGTGCTCAACCGGACGTGGCGTCCGGCGCTGTCCGTGACGGGCGTGGACGGCATGCCGGCGCTCAACAGCGCGGGCAACGTGCTGCGGCCCTTCACCACGGTGAAGCTGTCCATGCGCATCCCGCCGCGCGTGGACCCCAAGGCGGCCATGGAGGCGCTGACACAGGCGCTGGTGAAGGACCCGCCGTACGGCGCGACGGTGACGTTCGAGGGTGAGAAGTCCAGCACCGGCTGGGACGCGCCGCCGCTGGCCACCTGGCTGTCGAGCGCGGTGGAGTCCGCGTCCGCCACCTACTTCGGCCGGCCGGCCATGGCCATGGGCGAGGGCGGCACCATCCCCTTCATGGGCATGCTGGGCGAGCGCTTCCCGGAGGCGCAGTTCCTCATCACCGGCCTGCTGGGCCCGGGCAGCAACGCCCACGGTCCCAACGAGTTCCTCCACATCCCCACGGGCAAGAAGCTCACCTGCTGCGTGGCCAGCGTCATCGCCGACCACTTCAAGCGGTAGGCGGCTTCCGCCGGGCCCGCTTCCCAGGCTGGGGGGCGGGCGCTTCGTCCAGCGCCTCGGCGGTGAGGCGCACGGTGCGGCGGTCCTTCGCCAATGACAGACGCACGCCTCATTGAGGCGCCTCTGTCGTGCCCGGTGCCGGCGTTCTGGTAGGAGACAGCGCTGTCCTCCATCCGAAAGGTCAGGTCCGACGATGAAACTCTATTTCAACCCCAGAAGCCGCGCGGTCATTGCCAAGTGGATGCTGGATGAGTGCGGCGCGCAGTATGAAATCGTCCCCATCGACTTCGAGAAGAAGGAGAACAAGTCGCCTGAGTTCTTGAAAATCAACCCCGCTGGGAAGTTGCCAGCCTTGGTGGACGGAGACACGCGGCTGTTCGAGAGCGCGGCCATCTGTCTTTATCTGGCGGAGAAATTCCCGGACGCGCAGCTCGCGCCGAAGCCGGGTGACAAGGACCGGGGGCGCTTCCTGTCGTTGATGGTGTACTCCACGTCGCAGTTGGAGCCCGCCATGGGTGACCACCTGATGAAGCTGCCGACGGGGCCCGCGCGGGGCTGGACGGACTTCGAGACGGTGCTGAACGTCGTCGAGGGCGAACTGGGACAGGGTCCCTACCTGTTCGGTGAGCGCTTCACCGCGGCGGACGTGATGGTGGGTTCGATGTTCATCTGGATGCGCATCTTCGGCAGCCAGACGGGGCGTCCCGCGCTGGAGGCCTACATCGAACGGCTGCTGGCCCGCCCGAAGGGCATGAAGCTGGGCTGAGCGGCGCCTCGCGCGAGGTCGAAGGCCCGGACCTTCCGATGGGGGACGTGTCCGGGCCTCCTGGCGGCCCAGGTGGGCCCGTGCGTCAGTCCAGAACGCCGATGGTCTTCGCGCGCGTGACGGCGGTGCCCACGCTGACGTAGCCCTTGTACCAGGACGTGTCCTTCGTCCCCAGCTTGTCCTGCTGGAGGTGCGCGTGGGGACCGGTGGAGTTGCCGGTGCCGCCGATGTTGCCCACCTGGCAGCGGTCACACGTGCGGTTGCGGGAGTCCGCCGTCTTGATGAAGTGCCACTGACGGAACGTCCAGCCGCTCGCCCAGGCGTGGCGCGCCTCGTTCTGGTTTCCGCTGCCGCTGCCGTTGCAGACGACGCCGGTGGTGCGGATGGTCACCGCCCAGTAGACGGAGCCCACCACGCCCGTCTCCGCGCCCCAGTAGTTGCAACGGCCGCCCGCGCCGATGTCCACCGCGCCGTGGAACGTGCCGCTGCTGTAGTTGGTCAGGGCCGTCACCGAGCCGGTGTGGGTGCCCTTGACGGTGTGTGCCGTCACGGACGCGGGGATGAGCGCCAGCGCGGCCAGCGCGGCCAGGGAGTTCTTCCAGGTGCTGCTACGCATGAGGTGTTCCTTTCAATGGACTGCCTGTCACGGAGCCTGCTGCAACCGCTGCTTCTCCCTCAGGAGCAGGCTCCACTCCTGAAGGCCCATGCCGAGAACCTGAATCCACGCGTCGGCCTCCTGCGCCAGGCGCGGGTCCATGGCGCGCAGGCGTTGGAGGTCGGGAATCGCGCCCTCGAAGCCGAGCTGCGCGACGCTCTGGAGCAGCGCCTTGCGCACGCCGTCGTCCGTCTCCTCGCGGTACATGGCGAGCAGGGACTCGCGGGCGCCCTGCATCTGCTCCGCCGGGACGCCGCCCAGCGCGTTGACGGCGGCCTTGCGCACGCTCGCGTCATCGCTGCGCAGCAGGGACGTGATGCGGTCCGCGGACTCGGCGCTGATTTTCTCCGTGGAGAGGTTGTCCAGGATGCGCGCCGTCACCGCCGGGTCCGTGGAGGCCACCGCGGCCGTCACCGCCGTGTCCGCCGCCGGGCCGTACTGGCCGGCGTACACGTGTGCGTTGTCCTCGATGAGGTTGGTCGCCGCCTCCTGCCGCACCTGGGGCGACTCGTCCCGCACCATGCGCTCGTACAAATCACCGGTGCGCTCCAGCGCGCCGGTGCGCCGCATGGCCCGCAGCGTGGCGGCGCGCACGGCCGGGTCCGCGTCGTGCAACGCGCGCTGTGCCACCACGTCCATGGACTGGGTGTCTGCTTCACGTTCCGCGCGGGCCACCAGCGCCGCCGCCAGGTGTTCGGCCATGACGGGCTCTGTCTCCCGCGCGAAGGCGTCGCGCAGCTCCGCGTCCGGCAGCGTGACGGCGGCCTCGCGCAGCAGGGTGCGCAGGTAGCGCTGGTAGGACGGTGAGCCGGAGCCCAGTCCGCGGCGGATGTCATCCATCAGCCCGCGCACGGAGCAGGTGCTGGCCCGGAGCGCGGGCCGCGCGTCGGCGGAGGCCGCGTGCGCGTTGGTGGACAGCAGGGGGAAGAGGGGCAGCGTGAGCAGAAGGCAGAGGCGTTTCATGGAAGCTCCCGTGCTCAGTCGTGACCGACGAGACAGCCGAAGGGGTCCTGGTCGGGCAGGCTGTTCCAGAGCCGGACGAAGTCGTGGAGCCCGCTCGCGTAGAGCTGTTCGAAAATCTGGTAGATGGGCTGGAAGCGCGGGTCGGCCATCGCCATGTTGGCCATGACGGGCAGGGCCTCGCGGCCGGATGCGCGCGCGGCGAAGCGGAAGAGGGCCCACCGCACGCACGTCTCCTTCTCCCGGGCGAAGGCCTGGGCGAACAGCTCCAGCACCTGCTGGTTGTCTCCGGAGATGGAGAGGTTGTGCGCGGCGGCCTCGCGTCCGTCCGGGCTGCCCTCCTGCGTGAGCACCTTCGCGTACTGCGCGCGGGTGCGCTCATCCAGCACGGGCGTGGCGTGCATGGGCGTGGACAGCGCCAGGTAGCGAATCTGCTCGTCGGGGGACTCGGTGCCGATGGTGAGCAGCGCGTCCATGTAGGGCGCGGCGTTGCCCTTCGCCTCGAAGTCGCGCTTCATGACGCGGGCGATGGTGCGCGTGGCGGCCCAGCCCGCCTCGCCGGAGACGGGGTCCTTCGCGAAGGACGTCAGGGTGTCCAGCGCCGCGGGCTCGAAGCGCTTCTGTGTGTCCAGCGCGGACAGGAGGCCCGCGCGCCGTCCGCCGTCGAGCGTGGCGTCCATGCCCTGCGCCAGCAGTTGGGTGGCCACCTGGGCGTGGTGCACCGCCTCCGAGCCACGCAGCGCCGTCAGGAGGACGTCGAACTCGTCGGGCCCCGCGGTGCGCGCCCAGGACAGCACCTCGCTCGCTCGGCCCGGGTCCTGGCCAATCAGCTCCGTCAGGCGCCCTGCCAGGTAGTCCGCGACCAGCGAATCCCCCGACGCGAGCAGCGGCGCGGCCCACGCGCGGAAGTTCTCCAGCGTCACCGCCGCGTCGAAGCGCTCCAACTCGCGCCAGCACACGGCATCGTCGAAGCGAGGGGGCGGCGGCTCTTCGTCGTGCGTCCCACCCGCGCCCGCGCGCCCGCCGTGGTCTCGCCCGCCGGATGCGGCTTCGCGGGACGCCGCGGCGGTGCCGCCGGCTTCGGCATCGGACGACGCGCCATCGCCGCCACGCGACGACAGCAGCGCCACGCCTCCCACGAGCAAGGCCGCGCCCGCGAGCCACGCCAGCGCCTTGGGCACGCGACGGCCCGGAGCGGGAGCGGAGGAACGGTGGAGGGATTCTGGAGTCATGGCGCCTGGGCCTGTGAGGGGGTCCAATCCCCCTGAGGGCCCAGCGCGCGCGCCGTCTCAGAAAATCATTTCGCGCGGATTTTCCCGCGCGAGGCTCAGCGGCCCGTCTTGATGCCCAGGCCGCCGCCCTGGCCGGAATTGGAGGGCCGCTTCGCCCCGGCGGCCGGCGTGCCCGGGACGGACTTGCCGCCTCCGGCGCGCCGCAGCTCCAGGCGCAGCTCCTCGTCCGTGGCGGACACCTGCCGTGTCACGGGCTCGTAGCCGTTGAGGGCCAGTGTCACCGACACCGGGGCGGCCCCGGCCTCCAGCTCCAGGCGCAGCGGTGTCTCGCCACGCTCCTCGCCGTTGACGCTCACCCGGGCTCCAGGGGGCTCGGTGATGACGGGCAGCTTCACGTGGCGCACCGGCTCGCGGTCCATGCGTGGAGGCGGCTGCACTTCAGGCGCGATTTCCGGCTGGTGCGGCACGGCCACTTCCACCGGCGGACGGACCGGGGTGGCGTCCGCGGGCGAGCGGAAGAAGACGATGCCCGCGCCCGCGATGAGCAGGCCCAGCCCCGCCGTGGCCACTGGGAGCCAGGGAATGCGCCGGGCCGGCTCCGGAGGGGGGCGGGCCAGGGGCGCGGTGCCTCGCGTCTTCTCTTTCGGCTGCGGCGCGGCGGCGGTCTGCCGCGAGCGCGTCCCGGGGACGGCGCCATGGGGGGAGCCGCGCATGGCCCGCGACGCGGAGGAACGCCCCGCGGGGCCCATCAGCCCCGGCACGCCGCTGAGCGACGAGTTGGAGCGCGAGTCCAGGTCCGCGTCCTCCGCGAGCTGGTCCAGCTTCGCCGGGTCCGTCTCATGGGCGATGCGGTCCGCGTAGAGCTCCCGCAGGAAGGCGGCCAGGTGCGCACTGCTGGAGGGCAGCCGCAGGTTGAGCGCGTAGTCCTCCAGCGCCAGCCGGAAGGCGCCGCAGTCCGGGTAGCGCTGGTCCGGCGAGGGCGCCAGGGCCTTGAGCACCACTTCATCCAGGCCCGGCGGCAGGCGCGGGTTGAGCTGCGACGGCCGCGGCACCTGGCAGTCCTTCACCAGCCGCAGCGTCATCATGTCCGACTCGCCCTTGAAGAGGCGCTTGCCGGTGAGCAGCTCCCACATGACGACGCCCAGCGCGAACAAGTCACTGCGCGCGTCGATGGAGAGCCCGCTGGCCTGCTCCGGGGACATGTACGGGTACTTGCCCTTGAGGACGCCGGTGGCCGTGTTCTGGCTGCTGGTGGCCGCCTTCGCCACGCCGAAGTCGATGACCTTCACCCCGCCGTCGAAGCCGACCAGGATGTTCTGCGGCGACACGTCGCGGTGCACCAGTCGCAGCGGCTTGCCCTGGGCGTCACGCGCCTGGTGCGCGTAGTCGAGCCCGGCGGCCGCGTCCGCGATGATGCGGAGGATGAGTCCCACCGGCAGCGCCTTGCCCTGCGCGCGGGACGTCTTGTCCAGGCGGCGCACGTCGTCGCCCTGCACGTACTCCATCGCCAGGCAGTGGCGGCCCTCAATCTCTGTCAGGTCGAGGATGGTGATGAGGTTCGGGTGCGTCAGGCGCGCTACGAGCCCCGCCTCGTCCAGGAACATGGAGAGGAACTCATCATCCTCCGCGAGGTGGGGAAGGATGAGCTTGAGGACGACAAGTCGCTCGAACCCCGTCCCATGTTCGCGGGCCAGAAACACCTGACCCATTCCCCCAGAGGCAATCTTGCGTAGCAGCTCGTACTTACCGAATGGCACAGCCATGTGTGCCCACCAGGATATCGCTCTTTCTTAGCTCGTGGGAATTGCTCAGTCGCGAATTACCCCACAGGGTTGGGAACGAGCAGGCAGGCAGGCGTGAATGGCCTGCCCGGCTTTCCGGGGTGAGTCAGGCTTTCATCTTGTAGCCGGAGCGCAGGACCGCGTAGGTGAGCGCGGTGGCCCCCACGGCGACGGCGAAGAGGATGCTCCCGGCGCCCAGGGGCGAATAGAGGCTGCGGCCGAGCATGCCGTAGCGCAGCCCTTCCACCATGTAGACCATGGGGTTGAAGAGGCTGACGGTGTTCCAGGGCGCGGGCAGCTCGCGCACGGAATAGAAGACGCCGCCCAGGAAGGTGAGGGGCAGCATGACGAAGGTGGGGAAGAAGTTGATCTGCTCGAACTTCTCCGCCCACACCGCCGCGAGCATGCCCAGCACACTGAAGACGTAGGACGACAGGATGAGGAAGTACGCGGCCACTCCCGCGTGCTCCAGGCTGAAGCCGGTGAAGAAGGTGGCCACGGCCCAGGTGAGCAGACCCACCACGAGCCCGCGCACCATGGCGCCGCCGATGAAGCCCGCCATCAACTCACCGGGCCCCAGCGGCGCCACCAGCAGGTCCACCACGGTGCCCTGAATCTTGGTGATGAACAGCGAGGAGGAGCTGTTGAGGAAGGCGTTGTTGGCGATGCCGAGGAAGACGAGCCCCGGCACGATGAAGTGCAGGTACGGCAGGCCCTCCACCGTCTGGACGCGGTTCGACATGGAGACGCCGAAGACGATGAAATACAGCGTGGTGCTGATGAGGGGCGACAGGACGGTTTGCCCCGGCACGCGCATGAAGCGCCGGACCTCCTTCGCCAGAAGGGTCTTCATCCCAAGGACGTTCATGATGAGGGCTCAGGCGGCCTGCTGTGGGCGGCCACGGAGGATTTCGATGAGCACGTCCTCCATGCGAGAGCGGCGCGTCTCCACGTCGGAGATGAGCTGCCCTTCGGCGTAGAGGGCGCGGAGCAGCTCGCCGGACGGGGCGCAGCCGTCGCGCTCCACGTAGGTGAGGGTGCGGCCGTCCTCGCTGAGGCGGGCGGCGAAGCGCTTGCCGGCCTCGGACAGGCCCGGCTGCGGCTGCTCGAAGGTGATGATGACGCGGCGCTCGCCGAAGCGGCGCAGCAGGGTGGCCTTGTCCTCCACCATGAGGAGGCGGCCTTCATTGATGATGCCCACGCGGTCGGCCAGCTCCTCGGCCTCTTCCAGGTAGTGCGTGGTGAGGACGATGGTGGTGCCCTCTGAAGCGAGCTTGCGCACGTAGGTCCACAAGTCACGGCGCAGCTCCACGTCCACGCCGGCGGTGGGTTCGTCGAGGAAGACGAGGCGGGGCTTGTGCACCAGCGCCTTGGCGATGAGCAGCCGGCGCTTCATGCCGCCGGACAGCGCGCGCGTGTACGCGTCCTTCTTCGCGTGCAGGTTGAGGGCGGTGAGCACCTCGTCGATGCGCGCTTCATCCGTGGGGCGGCCGTAGAAGCCCAGCTGGATGCGCAGCGATTCGGCCACGGTGAAGAAGGGGTCGAAGTTGATTTCCTGCGGCACCAGCCCGATGTCGTAGCGCGGACCCACCGGGTCCTGGTCCAGGTCCTTGCCGAAGACGCGGATGCTGCCGGAGGACTTCTTCACCAGGCCGCAGACGCTGCCAATCATCGTCGTCTTGCCCGCGCCGTTGGGGCCCAGCAGGGCGAAGATTTCACCGGGACGGATGGCGAGGTCCACGGTGTGAAGTGCCGTGAACTCTCCGTAACGCTTGGAGAGTCCCTGGAGTTCGAGGGCGGGGACGGACATGGGGCCCTTCCTGTAACACCTCCGGTCGCGCGGCGCTCGGCTTGTGTGCGGGCGTGGTGTCCGTCCCCGGCGACTCGCCATCGCAAGTCGGGCAGGGTGGCGCGTCGCGTTGTCCACCCGGTGTCACTCCCGCATGGCGATTTCCTGGAGCGTGCCCTCGCGGCATTGGAAGACCGCGAATGCATCCACGCCCTGCTCCACGCTGGCGAGGCACCGCACGAGCGAACGCTGGCCGCCGGGGTGCTGGACGGTGCCTGCGTAGCGCCGGTGCAGGTGTCCACAGAGGACCAGCCGGGGTTGGAGCGCGTCCACCAGCAATCGCGCGTACGCGTTGCCGACGAGGTCGTGGCTTGTGCCGCGGCGCTGTCCCTGGAAGTCGGCGGCCTCCTCGGGCGGGATGATGCCGGAGGGCCAGTCATGCAGCAGGAGCACGTCCGCGCGCCCGAGCGCCAGGACTCGCTCGACGTCCTGTTCGTTGAAGAAGGTGAAGTCCTTGTTGGACACGTCGCCCATCGAGGCCTGCGGCGGGCGGGACTTGCAGAAGGTGGCTTCACGGTAGATGCCGGACAGGCCCGCCACGCGGAGGCCGTTCAACTCCACCACGCCGCTCCGGCCCAGGTAGTGGCAGTGCGGCGCCAGCGCGAATCCCTCTGGGTGCAGGTCGAGGTGGCCGTAGGGCTCGTGGTTGCCGCCGATGAAGTAGACAGGCCAGGGGAACCGGCGCCGTCGCTGGTGGTAGGCCGCGAAGTCCCCCAGGTGCCTGTACTTCGTGGGTGCGGCCATGGTGGCCAGGTCGGCGTCGTGACGGTGGGGCTCGAAGTCGCCCACCTGGAGCACGAAGTCGAGCGGCCTCCGGTTGCGTTCCTCCCAGGCGGTGAGGTGACTCACCATCCGGTTCATGTGTCCATGGACGTCGCCCACCACGGCGAAGAAGAACGTCTGGGAGGAGGACATGGCGGTTTCCGTTCCGGTTCAGGTTCCAGTCGCGGGCGAGGACGGAGGCGATGCTTCGGGGCTGACGGGAGGGACGCGTGCGGTGGCCTCAGAGGGCTCCGGCGAGCCGCGCGCGCAGGCGCCTGAGGCCCTCGTCGATGCGGTCCACCGTCACGCCGCCGTAGCCCAGCACCCAGCCATGGCGGGTGGGCGCCCCGGCGAAGTAGCCGGAGAGCGCTTCGATGCCGATGCCCGCGTCACGGGCTCGCCGCGTGAGCTCCCGCTCCAACCGAGCGCCGCCCCGCGTGAAGGTGACGCACAGATGCAGTCCGGCGACGGAGGGCAGTTGCTCAAAGGCGTCTCCAAAGTGGTGGCGGAGCTTCTCCGACAGCCGCGTGTGCCGTTGCTCGTACTCGCGCCGCGTCTTTCGCAGGTGCCGGGCCAGTGCTCCCGTGTCGATGAAGCGCGCGAGCGCCGCCTGCGCGGGAAGCTGGCTGTGCCAGTCCGTCACCTGCTTCGCCAGCCGGAGCTCTCGTTGGAGCGAGGGCGGCGCGACGAGGAATCCCAATCGCAGCGCGGGGAGCAGCACCTTGGAGAACGAGCCCACGTAGAGGACGCGGCCCGAACGGTCCAGGTTGTGCAGCGTCTCCAAGGGCCGGCCGCCGAAGCGGAACTCGCTGTCGTAGTCGTCCTCGATGACCACCGCGTCGCGCCGCCGGGCCCAGTCGAGCAGGGCCCTGCGGCGCGTGGGCGACATCACGATGCCCAGCGGGAACTGGTGGGACGGCGTGACGTAGACGAGGCGCGTGTCGTCCGGCAGCGCCTGCACGTCGAGCCCCTCCTCGTCGACTGGCACCGGCACCACGCGGGCTCCGAGTGACTGGAACAGGAGCCGTGCGGGCGGGTAGCCGGGTTCCTCCACGGCGACGCGGTCTCCGGGCTCCAGCAGCACCCGGCCCGCGAGGTCCAGCGCCTGCTGCGCTCCATGCGTGATGAGCACGTCCGACGCTTCGGCACGAACGCCTCGGGAGACGCCCACGTGGCGTGCCACGGCCTCGCGCAGCTCGGGGTGGCCGGCCGGGTCCGCGTAGGCTGCCGTCATCGCGGCGGCGCGCAGGTGCCGCGCGAGCAGCCGATGCCAGGTTTCGAACGGGAACAACGCGGCGTCGGGGTTGCCGACGCGGAAGTCATACGGCGCTGGCGGCTCGGCGGGTGGAGGGACGTGCAGCTCGCTCCAGACGGCGCGCGGACGCAGCTTCACACCGCGCGTCGCCGCCGCGCGCGCACCTTGTTCCCGGGGCGCGTTCTGGACGAAGCTGCCCGCGCGGCCTCGGCCCACGAGCAGGCCCTCGGCGGCCAGCCATTCGTAGGCGACGCCCACCGTGTTGCGCGAGACGCCCAGCCGCTGGGCCAGCTCACGCGATGGAGGAACCTGCTCACCGTCCCGCAGCCGCCCGTCGAGAATCCGCGCGCGCAGCCCTCGGTAGATCTGCCCCGCGACGTCTCTGCGGTCCTGGAGGTCGACGTGAAGGTCCATGCCAGGAGCCCCTCTAGTTTGGCCCAGTGAGATTCGTCAATTCTGGCCCGGTGGGCGGGCCAGTGAGGGCGCAAGGTGACGGCGTTTCCTCACAGGAGCCGTCATGAACCCCACGTCCTTGTCCTTTGCGTCCTCGCGCCCGGTCGACCCCGAGCGCATGCCCTGGATTCCCATGGGGCCCGCGGGCCTCTCCTTCAAGCCGCTGCGCTTCTTCCAGGATGGCTCCGGCTGGATGTACCTCTTCCGCTTGGAGCCCGGCACCGTCATTCCCCGGCACCGTCACACCAGCGAGGCGCACGGCTTCAACCTCTCCGGGACTCGCGAGCTGCTCGACACGGGGGAGGTGATTGGTCCCGGTGGCTACGTCTACGAGCCGCCCGGCAATGTCGATAGCTGGCGGGTGACGGGCGACGCGCCGGTAGTCCTGCTGATCACCGTGCGCGGGGCCATCGAGTACCTGACGGAGGATGGCCAGGTCTCCAAGCGCGTCACGTCAGAGGAGCGTCTCCAGACCTATCGCCGCTGGTGCGAAGCGAACCGCGCGCCGTTCCTGGCCACCCTCGAGTGAGCCCGGCGTCATCGCGTGAAGGCACGCTTGTTATGCTGACGCGGTGAAGACTCGGCACCTCAAGCTCGTGCTCCTGGCCCTGACCGTGGCGGGAGTGGCCATCCCCTACGCCGCCTTCGTGCCCTTCGTCGTGGAGCACGGGCTGGATGTGCCACTGCTCGTCGCGCAGGCCGCGGCCAATCGCATCAGCGCGTTCGCATGGCTGGACGTCGTGGTGTCCGCGGTCGTGCTGCTGGTGGCCGCGTACTCCGGCCAATTCATCCAGCGGAACCAAGCCCTCTTCGTCACCGGCCTCACCTTGTTGGCCGGCGTTTCGGCGGGCCTGCCGCTGTTCCTGTACTTCGCGCTCGATGCCGGCGCGTTCAAGCGGGATTGAAAGAAGATGGACGCCGTCATGGAGCAGCCGGAGCAGGCGGCCACGACGGAGTAGGCCCAGGGGGCTCCTGGCTGCACCGTTCGCTTTTCCACGCCTGCGGGGGCGGGCCAAGGGGCGACGGCTTGTTCCGGGCCGCCCCCACCTGCCGGGGCCGGTCGTTCGAGCCCCACGGGGTTGGGGGACGCTCTCGCCTTGAGTGCGCTGTTGCACCCTGGTATCCGCAGAGCCCCTCACTCCGCCTCAAGCAGGAAGCCCCAGATGGCCCAGAATTTCATCTTCACGATGCAGGACCTGCGCAAGGTCAAGAACGGCAAGGAGATCCTCAAGGGCATCTACCTCTCGTTCTTCCCCGGCGCGAAGATTGGCGTCATTGGCCCCAACGGCTCCGGTAAGTCGACGCTGCTGCGCATCATGGCGGGCGTGGACACGGAGTTCTTCGGTGTCGCCAAGCCGGACCCCAGCGCCAAGGTCGGCTACCTGGCGCAGGAGCCACAGCTCGACGCCTCGCTCGACGTGAAGGGCAACGTGGAGCTGGGCCTGAAGGAGATTCGCGCCACGTTGGACCGCTTCAACGAGGTCAGCGCGAAGTTCGCCGAGCCCATGAGCGACGCGGAGATGGAGAAGCTGCTGGCCGAGCAGGGCCGGCTGCAGGACGCCATCGACGCGGTGAATGGCTGGGAGCTGGACCGCACCATCGAGATGGCCATGGACGCGCTGCGCCTGCCGCCGGGCGACGCGGACGTGACGAAGCTGTCCGGTGGTGAGAAGCGCCGCGTGGCGCTGTGCCGCATCCTGCTGGAGAAGCCGGACCTGCTCCTCCTGGACGAGCCCACCAACCACCTGGACGCGGAGAGCGTCGCGTGGCTGGAGCAGGCGCTCAAGGAGTACAAGGGCACCATCGTCTGCATCACCCACGACCGGTACTTCCTGGACAACGCGGCTGAGTGGATTCTGGAGCTGGACCGCGGCGAAGGTGTGCCCTGGAAGGGCAACTACTCCAGCTGGCTGGAGCAGAAGCAGAAGCGCCTGGAGCTGGAGGAGAAGTCGGAGAGCCACCGCCAGAAGACGCTCAAGCGCGAGCTGGAGTGGGTGCGTGCCTCCCCGAAGGCCCGTCAGGCCAAGAGCAAGGCGCGCATCGCGGCCTACGAGGAGCTGCTCAACCAGACGCAGGACAAGCGCGACGCGACGGGCGAGGTCATCATTCCGCCTGGACCTCCGCTGGGCGGGCTCGTCATCGAAGCCAAGGGGCTGCGCAAGGCCTACGGCGACCGGCTGCTCATCGACGACCTGAGCTTCAAGCTGCCGCCGGGCGGCATCGTGGGCGTCATCGGTCCCAACGGCGCGGGCAAGACGACGCTGTTCCGGATGATGACGGGCGTGGAGTCGCCGGACGCGGGCGAGCTGCGCATCGGCGAGACGGTGAAGCTGGCCTACGTGGACCAGAGCCGCGACGCGCTGGACGGCGACAACACGGTGTTCCAGGAGGTGAGCGGCGGGCTGGACCACCTGGACCTGGGCAAGGCGGGGCAGGTGCCCAGCCGCGCGTACCTGGCGGGCTTCGCCTTCAAGGGGCAGGACCAGCAGAAGCGGGTGAAGGACCTGTCCGGCGGTGAGCGCAACCGCACGCACCTGGCGAAGATGCTCAAGAGCGGCGGCAACCTGCTGCTCCTCGACGAGCCCACCAACGACCTGGACGTGGAGACGCTGCGAAGCCTGGAGGACGCGCTGCTGAGCTTCGCGGGTTGCGCGGTGGTTATCAGCCACGACCGCTGGTTCCTCGACCGCATCGCCACGCACATCCTCGCGTTCGAGGGCGACAGCAAGGCGTTCTTCTTCGAGGGCAACTTCGAGGACTACGAGGCGGACAAGAAGAAGCGCCTGGGCCCCGAGGCCCTGGAGCCGCACCGCATCCGCTACCGCCCGATTACGAAGAGCTGAGCCGCTGGAAGTCCGGAGCCACCGTACCGGCAAGGTGCGGTGGCTCGACGGCACTTCACCTCAGCAGGCGTCGATGCACTCCACCGTGAAGAACGGCGTCACGTCCTCGGTGGCGTGGCAGTCCGGGTTCGCGCAGGAACAGTGCAGCGTCATTGAGTCAGGGCCGGTACTCCCAGTGCCAGGGCTCGGACGGGACGGTGCGCACGAAGCCGAAGTTCTTCGCGTTGTTGGCCATCCACCGGTACGTCGAGGTGCCCGTGCCGCCCGTGTTGACGTCCACCGCGATGCCGCCCTGGTGGTTGGAATAGCCCGGAGGCGCGGCCAGGTTGCCAGTGCCGTTCTTGTACGCGCGGTACAGCGCTTCCTGCTCCGCCATGCTGCGGAAGCCGCTGTTCACCTTCAGGGTGATGCCCTGCGCGCGCGCCGCCGCGTACATGCGGTTGTACGCCGCCGCCGCGTCCGAGCGCATCTCCTTGCCGTTCGGGACCGACGAGAGCGAAATCTGCCGCGGCTGCCCGTTCACATAGCCCGTGACGACCCGACCGCCACCGCCACCGCCCGGGTTGGTGACGGGGCCCTGCACGTTGATGCCCAGCTTGTCCCACGTCTTGGGACCGACGATGCCGTCCGCCACCAGACCGCGGGACTGCTGGAAGGCCTTCACCGCCGACTGCGTCTTCGGACCGAACACGCCGTCCGCCGTGCCCGACTTGAAGCCCAGCACGTTGAGCCGCTGCTGGAGCGCACGCACCGGCTCACCCCGCGCGCCATTGCGCAGCGTGGGACCCGAGCCGCCCGCTCCGCCCGCTGAGTTGAGCGCGTTCCACGTCTTGGGACCGACGATGCCGTCCACCTGGAGCCCGCGAGCACGCTGGAAGGCCTGCACCGCTGACTGCGTCTTCGGACCGAACACGCCATCCGCGGCGCCTGGGTTGAAGCCCGCGGCCCTGAGCTTGTTCTGGAGTTGCGTCACGGCCGCGCCGCGCGCTCCGCTGCGCAGCGTGGGCGAGGCAGAACGAGACGCGCTGCTGGACGCAGCCGCAGAGGAGCGGGCAATGGCTACCATGGGGGGCTCTTCCCTTAAAAGAAGAATGGAGTTGGAACCATTTTCCCAACCGCTCAAAGAAAGTTGCCTGGGATTCCGTCACAAACGCGTGTCAATCCAAGCGCGCGCTCATGATTGAGCTGTGTTTCGTGGCGTGACGGAAAATTTGCGCCAAGGTGACAGTGGGCAGACGGGATTCGTGGCATTCGTTGTTGTGGAAAATTCCACCTTCGCCGTCTGGTTTGTTATTGGCTGACGCGTGCGGGGGGGGAGTCGCATGTGTGCCGCCCGGGACGCACCCCTGGTGTGGAGCCGCACGTGCAGGCCCCAGGCACCCAACCCGGCGGCCGATCAAGCCCTGGGGAAACGCCCGTAAAGGCCGTTTCATAGAGAAAACCTCAGGTTCCTGAAGGAACAACCTTGGGAAGTGCCCCGTCGGAAGGCTGTTCTAGTCGGGTCGGGACAAGAAGTGGCCGACGAAGCTTGCATTCGTCCCGCGCTGCTGAATGTTGTCCCCAAGGTTTTTTCTAGGGAGAGAGAGAGTCATGAAGGGAAGCTTCGCCAAGCGCATCACACTTTTCGTCCTGACCAACCTCGCGGTGGTCGCGATGCTGGCGATCGTCGGGCAGCTCATCGGGGTGGAGAACCTGCTCGCCCGCCGCGGCGTGGGGCTGAACCTGCCGGGCCTGCTCATCATGGCGGCGGTGATGGGCTTCGGCGGCGCCATCTTCTCGCTGCTCATCTCCAAGCCCATGGCCAAGTGGAGCACGGGGGCGAAGGTCATCACGTCGCCGCGCTCGGAGGACGAGCGCTGGCTGGTGGAGACGGTGCACCGGCTGGCCCGCGACGCGGGCATTGGCATGCCCGACGTGGCCATCTACGACAGCCCGGACATGAACGCCTTCGCCACGGGCGCCAGGCGCAACAGCGCCCTGGTCGCGGTGTCCACCGGCCTGCTCCATGGCATGAAGCGGGACGAGGTGGAGGCCGTGCTCGGCCACGAGGTGGCCCACGTGGCCAACGGTGACATGGTGACGCTCACGCTGCTGCAGGGCGTGCTCAACACCTTCGTCATCTTCCTCAGCCGCGTGGTGGGCTTCTTCGTGGACCGCTTCCTCAGCCGCTCCGAGGATGGCGAGGAGAGCGGCGGCTCGGGGCCGGCCTACTTCATCACCAGCATCGTGCTCCAAATCGTGTTTGGCATCGGCGCCAGCATGATCGTGGCCTGGTACAGCCGCCGGCGTGAGTTCCGCGCGGATGACGGCGGCGCGCAGCTGGTGGACCCGGGCGCCATGGCGCGGGCGCTGAACCGGCTGCGCATGCAGCAGGGGGAGCCGGCCATGCTGCCTTCCAACATGCAGGCGTTCGGCATCCGGGGCGGTGGGATGATGGCGCTCTTCTCCAGCCACCCGCCGCTGGAGCTGCGCATCCAGCGCCTGATGGACGGTAGCTGGAAGCGCTGACGCGAGCGCGGTGGTCACCCCGGCGCATGTCACGAACAGGTGACATGCGCCGGGCTGCTCTGTGACGCGGCGACGGGGCCTGTGACGGTGAGGCAACAACGAGGGCCCGCGCGTTGCGGTCGTGCATTTCGTCCTGTAACGGGACTGCAAACTCGAGTCTGTGCGCGCTTTCGCGCGCTGCTGGCAGTTCCGCGCCGTCATGACCCCCACTGCTTCGTTCCGCGCTGCTCTCCAGGTCCTGTTGTCCGGCTCCGCGCTGCTTCTGGCGCCCCTTGCCCACGCGCAGCAGGACGATGCCGCGCCCTCGTCCGCCACCGAGCCGCCTCCCGCGTCAGAGCCCACGCCGACGCCGGTTCCCGAGGCGGCGATGCCCGAGCCGGAGACGAAGCCCCAGGCCAAGAAGGAGGAGCGGGCCTGGTACGACCGCATCCGCATCCGGGGCTACACGCAGTTCCGCTACAACCGGCTGCCCAGCTTCCGGGTGAATGACGAGCTGGTCAACGACCAGGGCGACCGCTTCCTCGGCAAGAACACCGGCTTTGGCATCCGGCGCGCGCGCCTCGTGCTGTTCGGTGACGTCCACGACCGCGTGTCCATCTACCTCCAGCCGGACTTCGCGTCGGTCATCGGGGACCAGTACAACGTCACCATCATGCGGGACTGGTACGCGGACATCTTCCTGGACGCGAAGAAGGAGTTCCGTCTGCGCGTGGGCCAGTCGAAGGTGCCGTACGGCTTCGAGAACCTCCAGTCCAGCCAGAACCGCCTCGCGCTGGACCGCAACGACGCCATCAACAGCGGGCTCAAGGACGAGCGCGACCTGGGCGTCTTCTTCTACTGGGCGCCCGACGAAATCCGGAAGCGCTTCAAGTTCCTCGTCGACAACAACCTGAAGGGCTCTGGCGACTACGGCGTGGTCGGCCTCGGCGTCTTCAACGGCCAGACGGCCAACCGCGCCGAGCGCAATGACACACCGCATGGTGTCGTTCGTGTCACGTGGCCCTTCCTGTTCGGCTCGCAGTACGTGGAAGCGGGCGTGGGCGGCTACTACGGCCGCTTCGACCTCACTGCCTCGCCGCGTGACGGCGCGCCCTACGCGCTCGCCCGGGGCTCCAACATGGTGGATGCGCGCGCCATCGTCAGCCTGGTCATCTACCCGCAGCCGCTGGGCCTCCTGGCCGAGTTCAACCTGGGCCGCGGTCCCTCGCTGGGCGAGGGGCCCGTCGAGGGCCTGCTCATCGACAGCCGCCGGCTCCGGGGCGGCTATGCGCAGCTCATGTACAAGCTGGACGGCGTGCTGGGCGTGTCCCTCATCCCCTACATCCGGGGCACCATCTACGACGGCGGCAAGAAGTTCGAGACGAACGCGCCGCTCTACGATGTGCGGGAGCTGGAGATGGGCGCCGAGTGGCAGATCAACAAGGCCTTGGAGCTGACGGGCACCTACCTCATCTCGGACCGCACCTCGTCCCGCTATCCGTATATCCAGCAGCAGGGGCACGTGACGCGCGTCCAGCTCCAAGTCAATTATTGAGCAATTCTGGATGCTGCTGCCGGGGGTCTGTCACAATCCTGTGACCAGCGCAGTGCGTCAGGGTTTGTTCATGGGTACTGGATTAGAACACCCAGACTGTTGTTTCGCGGCTTGCGCAACTTTCGGACAATGATCCGGAAAATCATGGAGGCGTCTGACTTACTTCGCCCCCATGGAGCCGCCGATGACTGGTAGCAACTCCTATCGAATCCGCCAGGGAGATACGCTCAGCGCCATCGCCCGGCGCAACAACACGACCGTCGATGCGCTGGCGCGAGCGAACAACCTCCAGAACCCGGACCGCATCATCGCCGGGAAGACCCTGGTCATTCCGGGCGCCAACGATGGTTTCGAGGCCAATGCGCCTCGTCCGATGCCGCGCCCGGCCAACCGGCAGGCGGGGACGTCACAGAACCGTGACAGCTTTGAGCCTGGCACCGCGCAGGGCACCGTGGCGCAGGGCGTCACGCCGGCGGGCACCGCTGGGGTGTCTGGCACCCAGAATGGCTATCGCAACATCGACCTGACGGCTTTCCGCCAGGGCGGGTCCAACTCCGAGTCCGCCATTGTCGTTGGCACTTCGGAAGGCAACCGCACGCCGAACGGTGGCTTCACGGCGAGCTACGGGGGCCACACCGACCCGGGCAATGCCAAGCACAACCGTGGCTCGTTCTCCTACCAGGGGGGGGGCGCGAACTCTCCGTCGCACGCGGACGAAATCTGGAACCGCGAGCTGGGCCGCGTCACGCCGCAGTACCAGCGCGCCGCCGAGCGCGCGGGCCTGGACCCGAACAACGCGCTGCTGGCCTCCACCTTCTACGACCTGCACACGCAGTCGCCCCGCGCGGCGCAGAACTTCCTCAACCGCGAGCTGCCCAGGCTGGCGCAGGACCCGCGTGGCGTGACGCCCGAGGCGCTCGTCGACGCGCGCGTGAATGCGTTCCGCACGGACAACGGGCAGATCAGCGCCTCCGGCTTCGACCACAACGAGCAGCGCCTGCGCGCCGACCAGACGCGGCGTGAGACGGCGCTGGTCCGGGCCCTGGACGCGCGCGGCTACCGCGACGGTGGTGGTGCGGTCGAGAACGCGCCCATCCCGCGCCCGCGCCCGGAGAACCTCACGGCGGGCACCACGGCTCTGCCCGCCGAGGTCCCCATCCCGCGCCCGCGCCCGGAGAACCTCCAGGCCTCCAACACCACCGGGGGCGCGACGCCCACCGACTTGAACGACACGGCGGAGATCGCGCCTGCGGCGGACCGCCCGGCGGTGCAGACGGCCACGCCGTGGGTCAGCCAGTACAACGCGTCGAAGGTGGAGCGTGCCGGTGACAAGGCCTGCTTCCGCGCCGCGGTGGTGATGGCCGCGGGCGCCGGGGCCACCGTGACGGGGCCGGACAACCGCATCCAGGTGGCCACGGGGGATGACCCGAACGGCGGCGTCACGGTGAATGCCGCGGCGGCGCGCCGGGGCCGTGAGTACATCGATGGCCAGCTCGACGCGGGCAAGCCCGTCGTCGTGGGCGTGGACCACCGCTCGGGCCGGAACTCGGACAACGTGGACGGCATCACCGACCACTTCGTGGTGATTACGGGCCGCGGCACGGACGAGCAGGGCCGCACGTACTACACGTTCCACGACCCGGCGACGAACCACGCGCAGCGCGGCGCGGACACCAACCCGAACAACCGCTTCTACGTGGACCAGGACACGGGCAACCTCTACCGGGAGGGTCCCACCACGGGCAACGTCGTCCAGCGGCACTTCGAGGTGTCGATGGTCCGGCCGAACGCCTAGTCGTTCCGCTGGGTGACGGGCAGGGAGTTGGGATGCCCTGTTTCCAGGCGCACCCGGGGCGGGAAGGAGTGACTTCCCGCCTCCGGGCGTTCAGCCAGGAACTGGGCGCGGGTGCGCGGCGCGATATGGTCGCCTGTGCCCCGAGGAGCCATGAACTTCGTCTTCATCTCCCCCCACTTCCCTCCGCATTACTTTCACTTCATCTCCGCGCTGCGGGAGCGGGGCGTCACGGTCCTGGGCATCGGTGACGCGTCCTACGAGTCGCTCCGTCCCGAGTTGAAGGCGTCCCTGCGCGAGTACTACTTCGTCCCGAGCCTCATGGACGAGGATGCGCTCACCCGCGCGGCGGGCTACCTCACGTGGCGGCACGGCCGCATCCACCGCATCGACTCGCTCAACGAGTCCTGGCTGGAGGTGGAGGCGCGCTTGCGTGGGGACTTCAACGTGCCGGGCCTGCAGCCCGAGGACATCCACCGGCTGCGCTCCAAGTCCGGCATGGCGGAGGTGTTCCACGAAGCGGGCGTGCCGCACCCGGACCTCATCCGCGTCCGGGACGCCGCGCAGGTGAAGGCGTTCGCCGCGCGCGTGGGCTACCCGCTGGTGCTCAAGCCGGACGTGGGCGTGGGCGCCGCCAACACCTTCAAGGTGGCCAGCGACGCGGAGGTGGACGCGGCCCTGTCCCATCCGCTGCCCACCACCTACGTGGCGCAGCCCTTCGTGCGCGGCACCATCGTCACCTACGACGGCATCGTGGACCGGCACGGCGTCATCGTCTTCAACCTCAGTCACGAATACAGCGACGGAGGCATGGAGACGGTGATGGAGCAGCGCGACATCTCCTTCTGGAGCCACAAGGAGATTCCCCCCGCGCTGGACGTGCTGGGCCGGCAGGTGGTGGCCGCCTTCGGCCTGCGCGAGCGCTGGTTCCACCTGGAGTTCTTCCGTCTGCCGGATGGCCGCTTCATGGTGCTGGAGGCCAACCTGCGGCCGCCCGGCGGCTTCATGGTGGACATGATGAACTACACGTGTGACATCGACGTGTACCGGCTCTGGGCGCGGGTGGTGACGGGCGACCCGGTGGCGGACTTTCGCTTCACGCCGCGCTACCACGTCTGTCACAGCGCGCGCCGCAAGTCCCGCCGCTACCGGCACCCGCACGCGGACGTGGAGAAGAAGCTGGGCACGTCGCTCATCCTCCACCGCGAGCTGCCGAGCATCTACCACAGCCTCCTGGGCGAGGAGATGTACCTCACCCGCCACGCGGACATGGACGCCCTGCGGGACACGGTGCGCTTCATCCAGGACAAGGCGTAGCGCGCTCAGCGCTCCGTCCAGGTGAGCTGGTAGGTGGTGCTGTCCGCGTCCTCGTGGATGCGCGCCACGCGAGGGGACTCGGCGCCGCCCAGGCGCAGCAGGGATTCGAAGAGCGCCTCCGCGTAGCCGGGCGCGTCCACCCGCGAGTTCATCCGCATGGCGTAGGTGGTGGGGCCCTGCTCGGTGAGCTCCACCTCCGTGTAGTTGTCGGTGGCGCGCAGCGTCTGCGGCAGGCGCTGCACCATGCGGCGGGGGCCCAGCAGCCGCATCACGCCGTACACCGCGCGGCCCACGACGGTGCGCCCGTAGCCCTGCACGTGGCGCTCGGCGAGCTGGCGGAAGGCCTCCTCCCGGGGCAGGCCCGGAAGGGTCTCCTCGACGATGACGTCGAGGCACTTTCCCCACAGGAGCACCGGGTAGCCCGGCAGCAGTGGCCGGTCCAGGTCGATGCCCGCCTGCCGCAACCGGTGCTTGAGGCGGGGCGACATGCTGCCGCGCAGCCCGTGCTCGAGCAGGCCCTCCACCACCTGGACGTAGACGAGCCGCTGCTCCAGGGGAACCGCCCCGCGGTGCTTCATTCGAAGCACCTCACCCCAGCAGCCAGCGCATGGCGGATGGCAGGCGCCGCTGCCAGTCCCGCTCGTGGTGCCCGCCGTGTGGATCCAACACCAGCGCCAGTTCGTGGTCCGCGTAGCCCAGGTGCTTGAGGTGCTCGTAGAAGGCGCGCGTGGATTCGCCGTAGTAGACGGGCACGCCGCTGGCGTCCGTGTACTCGTGGGCGCCCGCGTCCAGGTAGATGCGCGTCCAACGGCGGCTGTGCGCCGACCAGGCGCCGAAGAGCTGGTTGGCGCCCCACGTCACGGTGGGAGACAGGGCGCCGATACGGCCGAACACCTCCGGATAGCGGCACCCGAGGTAGAGCGAAATCAGGCCGCCCAGCGACGAGCCCATGGCGCCCGTCCACTGCGGCTCCGTCCGGGTGCGGTAGGTGCGGTCCACCAGCGGCTTGAGGTGCTCCACCAGGAAGCGGCCGTAGGCCTCGCCGCGCGCGTGCATCGGGCTGCGCGGTTCATTCCACGGCGAATAGTCGTGCACGCGCCCCACGCCCGAATCCACGGCGACGATGAGCCACGGCTCCAGGCTTCCTTCTCCCACGCCGTGCTCCAACGCGAGGTTGGCGCACCAGGTCTCGAAGAGGGCGGATTCGGGGTGGGCGAACACGTTCTGCCCGTCGTGCATGTACAGCACGGGGAACCGATGGCCCGGCATCGCATCGTATGCGTGGGGGGTGTAGACGCGCACGGTGCGCGCGAAGCCCTCCTGGGGGGAGGGGAAGTCTCGGACGATGTGGACGTGGCCCATGGGAACCGGGTGTCAGCATACCTGGAGGGGGTGACCGGTCGGGAAGCGCTGGCCCCGGGGATGCACAGGCGACGGGCGGACCGCGCGGCGCTTTGGATTTGCGCGGAAGGCTGTTTAGTCTGGAGTTCCATCATGGAGCTGGAACACCCGCATCTGGCGGTCCTGCTGCTCACCACTGAGGCCGACCTGCGCGAGGCGCGCGAGGCCTTGGATGGCAGCGAGGAGTCGCGCCTTCGCTACGTCGCCGCGGAGAGCCGCGCGGAGGCCGCGTACTTCCTGGCGTGGGACCTGCTGGAAGTCGACCCGCGCATGGGCCGGGCCTGAGCCCCCGACACGCGTGTCCCGCCGTTGGACGGCGCGTCCGCGTGCCGGACGGCCCGTGAGCAGGGTGCTGCTGTAGGGAATCGTGGTCCCGGATGTGCACAAGGCGCGGTGCGTGCGTCGGGTGCTCTGGGTGGGATGGTGTTTGGGTTGGTGGCTGGCGGGCGCGCTGCCCGTGCATGCCGCGCCGTATGAAGTGGAGCCCGAATCCGTGGGCGCGCAGGACCTACTCGCGCTCGTGGAAGAGGGCGCCATCTCCGCCGAGACACTCTCCGCGCTGCTGGCCTTGCGGCGGACGGGCGTGGACCTGGGGCTGGCGTCGCGTGCCTCGCTCTACGGCTTGCCGGGGCTGACGTACTCGGACGTGGATGTGCTGCTGCGGTCGCGCGGAGAAGGCAGCGCCGCGGGTGGCGCGTTGACGGAGGCGGCGTCGCGGCGGCTCTCGCCGTTCCTGGACGTACGCACGCCAGGGCGGTTGTCGGGTGACGCGCGGTTGATGATGGCCTTCGCGGCGTCGGATGGGCTGCCGCCACCGCTGGCGTTGCAGGTCCGCGCTGGAGGGCTCGCGGGGCTTCGGGTGGGACTGTTGACGACGCTGGCCCGGCGGACGCTGGCGCCTCCGCGTAGGGACGCGCGGCGGCGTGCCTTCGTGGTGGAGGCGCCCGGGACGTCCGTCACGCTGCCCAAGCTGTACGTGCAGTGGACGGGGGCGCGCGCGTCGCTGCTGGCGGGGACGTACCGGCTGGGCTTCGGGCAGCGGCTCACGCTGGACACCACGGCGCTGCCGTCTCCCGACGGGTTCCTTCCTGACGATGACGTGCGCCCTCCGGCGGGATTGGAGCGCTCGTGTCTCGTGGGCAGTACGGGTTGCGAGCCCGAGGAACGCCTGTCGGACGTCACCCCGGACTTCCGCTGGGACGAGGGCTTCCGGGGCGTTGCTGGCACGGTGCGAGGCCCGCTGGGGACGTGGGCCGCGCTGTCGCTCACCGGCTTCGGCTCGTATCAGTCCCGTGCGCTGGCACGGCATGCGGTACTGGACCGCTCGCTGTGTCCGTCGTCCGCCCGTGGCGTGTGCAAGGCCCCTGACGTCTGGGTGTCCGTGGCGGAGGGCCGGTGGGAGAAGCTCACGGCGCGGACGCTGCCGGGGATGTTCCGAGAGCTGGCGGGCGGTGGCAACGCGACGCTGGCGCTGTCGTCGCGGAGCCATGTGGGGCTCACCGGTTGGATGGCTCGGCCCATGTGGGGCCAGGAGGGGGCGAAGCTCGACTTCCAGCCCAACGCCCGCTACCCGGCGAGCGGTGCCTTTGGCGCATTCGGGCTCGACGCCGCGTGGGGGCGTGGCGCGCTGGACGTCTTCTTTGAAGGCACGCGCAGCTTCGATGCCGCGCCGGGTGGCGGCGGGGACTTCGGTGCGGTGCAGCGCACCGTGCTGTCAGGGGAGTCGCGCGAGCTGGAGTTGTCGCTGCGCTACTACGGGCGCGGTTTCGCCAACCCCTACAGCGGCGCGCCGTCAGGTCCGGATGCGCTGGAAGGCCTGCGCGTTCGCAACGAGCTGGGCGCCCGGCTGCGCTACCTCCACCGTGAGGAAGGCGCATGGCGGCTGCGAGGGCAGGTGGAGGCCTGGACGCTGCCCGCGGATGGGGCGGTGTCTGGGAGCGCGGGCACGCTGCACGCGCGTGCCTCGGTGCGGGGGGACCTTCGGGTGCGGCCCTGGCTGCAGCCCTCGCTCCAGGTGGAGTTGCGTGACAACGGCGTGGGCGGGATGGGGGCGTGCGCGGATGACGCGCTCTCCGAGCAAGAGGTGGCGGACCTGTGCGCCAGCGCGCGGTACGGCGTCACCGCCCGGGTGCGCTCCGACGTCGCGAAGGGGCTGACGGTTTCGCTCCAGTACGGGCATGCGCGCGTGCAGGCACCCGAGACGAAGGGACTTCGCTACGACGCGCAGGCCGTGCTGGATGTCCGTGCCCAGCCGCTCGCGTCGCTGAAGTTGCATGGGCGATTGGTGTGGAAGGACCAGGACCTCTCCGAGCGCAGCCGGCTCCAACAGGAGCTGCGGACCGCGCTGGATGTCGCGTGGAGGGTGTCGAGCGTCGTGTCCGCCCGGGGCCGGTACGCGTGGGTGCTCGACTTGAAGGACGCGCGCGTGGCGCGTGTGCCTCCCGACCCGCCGCGCCACCTCTTCCACCTGGAGTTGGAGACGCGCTTTTGACGGAGCTGAACATGAGGGGGCAGGGAATGAAGGGCTGGGGCAGGTACTTGGGG
>NZ_JAAEAH010000052.1 GCF_010998615.1 Myxococcus sp. CA023
GGCGGGGGTCATGAAGCATTCAGTACGCCCCCCCAGCAGCGGCTGCTTCACTCCACGCGCCAAGCGCTTGCGCCAGGGCGCAATCCGTCCGGCCCCTCACCACCCTTCAGGTCCCAGCCAGGGTCTTCACCGCCCCGGCTGGGTCTTCGCTGTATCGCTACGTCTCGAGCGCGTTCGCCACCTGCCCGAGCAGGCGCAGACGCGGTGCGTCCAACTTGCGCACCGTGCGCAGCAGCCGGCGGACTTCCGGGCGCTCACGGTATTCCGGCGGATCCTCCGCCAGCGTGGGCGCGCCTTCCACGCCCGCCATTCCCAAGAGCACGTCCGACGAGCAGTTGAGCACCAGGCACAGCTTGCGCAACGTGCGGACGCTGGGGAGCATGTGGCCGCGTTCCAGGCGGCCATACACCTCGGTAGCGATGCCAACGCGCTCGGCCACGTCGGCCTGGGTCAGCTCCAGCCGCTGTCGCGCCGCGCGGACCGCGTTTCCAATGAGGGTTGCCAGTCGTTGTTCCATGGCGTGCGGAAAACCTGTCGAAAAGAGGGCTTCGTCCCCCCGCATCAAAGGCGGAGAGGCACCGGGGAGAAGTGACGGCCGTTGGTTGCCTCGTGGAACACAGATTACGAGTGGGGTCTGACATTCCAGGGCTTCCGGGAGGGCCTGCTGGAGCGTCCGGAAGCGAGCGCTTCAACCCCTTGAGACGGATGCGTCTGTCGCGCCCCCCCGAGCGCGCGGAAGCCGAAAATTCGGCCTGCGCGGCGTTGTCAATGACGGCCCGGGACGCGTTGAAAAAAGCCCTGGTGTTTCCGTGGTTTACGAAGCGAGGACGTCTGACGTAGGGTAGGCCCCCCGGTAGGTGCCGGGAATCCGGTGCAAACCCCCGGTGACTCGGATCCGCAGGCCGCGCCGCGTGCCTCGCGGGGAGGCTGTTGAGGTCGTGAGCGACGAGCGTCCGGACGCGCTGCTCAAGAGCGCACTCGAAAAGATCGTCTACTTCGAGGCGCGTGCCCAACAGCTCCACAGCGAGCTGGCTTCGACGCGCGATGAGATGGAGCACCTCAAGCGCGAGGTCGCGGAGACGCATCAGCGCGAGCTGGGCCTGCGCCGTGAAGTCGCCGAGCTGGAGGTCCGCGTGGGTCGGCTTCAGGCCGAACGCGAGGAGCTGGCCCGGCTCAACCAGGCCCTGCGCGGCGAGCGGAACCAGATGATGGACAAGCTGCTGGACGTGGGGCGCATCCGCGCCACCGCCCAGGAGCGCGACGACGAGGACGATGACCTGGGGCTCGACCTGGCGTCGTTCATCTCCCAGCTTCGCAGCGAGGTGCTGCTGCGCGGTGAGGCGGGTCCGGTGGCCCGCGGGCTGGTGGTCCCCACGCGGCGCTCGCCGGTGCCGCTGCGTGAGACGGCTGCCAGTGTCCGCGTGACGCCGGCGCCGGTGAGCGAGCCGCCCGTGGCCGCTGTCGTCGAGGACGACGGCCTGTCGCCGGTGGCGCGTGAGGCGCAGCGCTTCCTGCAGGCGGGACGGTTGGGCGTGAGCGCGGCGCAGCACGCGGAGCTGTCCTCGCACGCGGGTTTCGGCGGGACGACGGATGAGACGTTGTTCGGGTTCTCCATCCGCGAGTTGTCCGCGCAGGACGGCGCGGCCCGGGTGCGTGCCGCGGAGCGATTGAAGGCGCTGTCACAGCCGGCCGCCGCGCCCGCGCTGGCGTCGGCGCTGCATGCGGAGACGGATCCGACGGCGCAAGTGGCGCTGCTCCAGGCGTTCGCGTCGCTGTGCCAGGAAGAGGGCGCGTCGGTGGTGTCGCCGCTGCTCGCGTCGCCGGTGCCGGAAGTGCGCATCGCGGCGCTCAAGGCGCTCCTGACGCTGGCGCCGAAGGACGCGGCGCCGCATCTGGCGCAGGCGATGAAGGACCCGGACCGCTCGGTGCGCCGCCGCGCGTCGCTGCTGGCGCTGGGCCTGGAAGGGGAGACGGCGCGGCGGCTGGGCGAGGAAGCCATCCACGATGCGGATCCGGAGGCGCGCGCGCTGGCCGCGCTGGCGCTCGGAGCTGGCGCTGGGGCGAACGCGCGCACGCTGCTGCTGGGCGCCTTGGGTGACCGTGAGCAGCGCGTTCGCAAGGCCGCCGCGCAGAGTCTGTCACGCATCCTGGGGCAGGACGTGTCGTCGGTGGTGGACCTGGACGAGACGCACCGCCGCCGGGAGATTCGCCGGCTGGCGACGTTGCCCGTGAAGCCCGTGCAGGCGCGGCTGGAGCAGCCTCGGCCGGTGGTGGCTTCGGTGCAGGCGGTCGCGCCGGCAGTGGTTGTTGCCGCGGTGGTTCAGGCGCCGGTGGCGGCGGTCGAGCAGCCCGCTCATGTGGTCGCCGCCGTGGGGGCTGCGAATCGGCAGGCCGTCACCGTCGGCCTCGCGCAGGGCGCTGGTCCGGTGGGGCCTGTGCAGGGGCGAGTGGGCCCCGCGGGAGCGCCGGTGGCTCCGACGCCCGCGCCGACGCCACAGGCCGCCGCTCCCGTGCAGCGTCCGCCCACGCCAGCTCCGCAGACCGCCGCCTCCGCGCAGCGTCCGCCAGCGCAACAGACCGCCGCCCCCGTGCAGCGTCCGCCCGCGCCAGTTCCGCAGGCCACCCCAAGCCATTCCAGTCCCGCGCAGGCTCCGCGCGCCCCGGCCGCCGCTCGCCTGTCCCCCGTCCAAGCGGCCTTGGTGGCCATGGGCGCGGTGCCCGGGCAGGCCGCCCCCGCGCCGCGTGTTCCCGCTGCCGCCGCGGAGCCGGCCCGCCCGGCGGCCCCCGCGCGCCCCAGTGCGTCACCGGTGGAAGCCCTCTGCACGCAGATGCTGGCCGAAGTCCGCGTCGCCGTCCGAGGCCGCTCGCTCGTCGAGCTGGCGGTCGCGCTCTCGGCGCCCTCGGAGCTCGCCCAGGAGGCGCTCACCCTGTTATCCGCCCGGGGAGCGGTGATTCGAAGGGGGCACAAATACTTCGCCGCTTGAGGCAAGGTAGCCGTCCCGCACGTCTTTCGAAGGGTCGTCCATGGAAGCGCCGACGTACAGCTCCAAGCAGGTCGCCGAGATGCTCGGCGTGTCCCCGAAGCAGATTCCGGAGGAATCGCGGAAGGACGCCTACACGCCGGACGACATCTGGGAACTGCGCACCACGCTCGACCGTTTCCCGGCGCGCCTCGGCCACCGCCGCCAGCTCTTCCTGAACTTCAAGGGCGGCACCGGCAAGACGTCGCTGTCCACGTCCTACGCCTGGCGCCTGGCGGAGCTGGGCTACGCGGTGCTCCTCATCGACCTCGACAGCCAGGGCCACGCCACCAAGTGCCTGGGCTACGAGGGCGAGGACTTCGAGAAGACGCTCCTGGACGTCCTCGTCCGCAAGACGCCCCTGGCCAAGGTCATCCAGAAGTCTTCGCTGCCCAACCTGGACTTCGTCCCGTCCAACCTGACCATGTCCACGGTGGACCTCGCGCTGATGCCCATGGCCGGCCGCGAGTTCAAGCTGCGCAACGCCCTCAAGGACGTGGAGGCCCAGTACGACGTCGTCGTCTTCGACGCGCCGCCGTCCTTCGGCCTGCTCAACCTCAACGCGCTGATGGCGGCGAACGACTTGTTCGTCCCCGTGCTCGCGGACTTCCTGTCCTTCCACGGCCTCAAGCTGCTGTTCGAAACGGTGCAGAGCCTGGAGGAGGACCTGAACCACGTGCTCGACCATGTCTTCATCGTGGTCAACTCCTTCAACGCCACCTTCAAGCTGGCGAAGGAGGCGCTGGAGGCGCTCCAGACGCACTATCCGGAGTTCCTGCTGCCCACCATCATCCGGCAGTGCACCAAGTTCGCGCAGGCCTCCAGCGAGGGTCGGCCGGTGTTCGTCGCTGACCCCTCGTCCAAGGGGGCCAACGACATCCAGGCCATGATTGACAACATCCTGCCCCGGCTGGTGGCCGCGGCAGCCGTCGCCCAGACGAAGGGCACCCAGCAGGCCGGCTGAGAACCATGAAGAAAGCCTTTGAACAGAACGTGTCCCGCGCCAAGCCGCGCCTCCGCCTGGGCGCGCTGACGGGCCTCGTCGACCCCGTCGAGCCCACGCCTCCCGAGCCCGAGGCCGAAGCGGCCCCTGAGCCCGTGGCCGAGGCCCCCGACCTCTCCGCCGAGGTGCGCGCCCGCATCGAGCGCGCCCGCACCCCGCGCCCCAGCGCCGCCCAGGCCATGGACGCCGCCCTGCGCGAGCCGGACGACGCGCCCGTCTACGAGGAGCCCCCGCCGGAGCCCGAAGCGGTCGCCGACGTGCCCGTGACGTACGGGGCTCCGCCGGAGGCGGAGGCGCTGCTCGACACCGAGCCGCACGCCGGGCCCGTCACCTTCGCCGCGCCGCCTCCGGCGCTGCACTTCGACGCCGTCAGTCCTCCTCCGGAGGCGCACCCCATGACGCAGGCCTCGGCTCCCGTGTCCATGTCGCACGTCACCGCCACCGTCGCGGAGCCGGTGGCCCGTGTCGAAGCGCCGCCCACCGAGGTGGAGGTGCAGCGGCCGGCCCCGCCGCGCGAGGACGGACAGGACTCCTCGGCCCGCCGTGAGCGACTGAAGGCCCGGCTCAAGGCGGTGCGGGAGAATCCGCGCCCGGAGCCGCTGCCCGCCACCGTGGCGGAGGCGGGTCAGCGCGCCGTGGAGCGCATCACCCACCTCCAGGCGGAGCTGGTGAAGGTGAAGGCGCTCAACCTCTCCCTCACGCAGGACCTGGAGGTGTCGCGCCGTCAGGCGGAGAAGGCCACGGAAGAGGCCCGCCTGCGCATGGACGAGGCGCGCCGCCTGTCCTCGGAGATGGAGGGCCGGGTGAAGCTGCTGGCCGACCTGGAGCGCGAACTGTCCGCGCTGGAGGGCGAGCGCGACGAGGCGCTGCTGTCGCTCCAGGAGACGCGGCAGGCGCTCCAGGCCGCCGCCAAGGAGCGCGAGGCCCTGGAAGAAGAGGTCGCCCGCGGCAAGCAGTCCCTGGTGGACAGCCTGGCCGAGGAGGAGCGGCTCGCCGGTGAGCTGGAGTCCGCCAAGGACGAGTCCACGTCGCTGCACCGCGCGGTGGAAGCGCTCCAGGGAGAGCGTGACGTGCTGGCCCAGCAGGTGGCCTCGCTCACCGCCGAGCGCGCCGAACTGCTCGAGGCGCGCAAGGCCCTGGAGTCTGTGCACCGGGCCCTGAGTCAGGCCACGGTGCGCTGAAGCCGCCCGGCTACTTCCCGTCCTTCGCCACGCCGCGTGCGTTGTTTCCACCGCGCACGGCGGCGAAGGCGGGGCTGAGCGGCGGCGAGCGGAGCCCTTCGGTGGCCAGTCCACTGAAGGCCCCGGCGGGCTGCTTCAGCGCCTGGACGTGCGAGAGGATGTTGCGCCGGCGCTCGTCCTTTCCCGGGTGGTTGGCGAAGGTGCTGCCCCCGTCCTTCGTCTTGGCCAGCAGGGCGAGGTAGTCGTCCGGCGTGTAGCCCGCGGAGAGCATCAGCTCGACGGCGATCCGGTCTGCCTCCAGCTCCTGCTCCTTGGCGTTCCCCTTGTCGATGAGGTCGATGGTCTTCTCGCTCAGGTGGCCCAGCAGGCCCGGGTCCTTGTCCAAATCCAGCGTCCCGTCGCCATTGCGGCCCGTGGAGAGCACTTTCACCGCGGTGGGGGAGAGCACGGCCTCGCCGTAGGTGACCAGCTCGCACGTCTTCACCTTCGCGTCGCCGTACTGGTGGATGGCGTGCTTGAGCGTGACGTGGGCGATTTCGTGCGCCAGCACGCCGGCCAGTTGTCCTTCGTTCTCCAGTCCCTGGAGCAGCTTCCGGGTGACGAAGACGTAGCCACCGGGCGCGGACATCGCGTTGAACTGGGACGTGTCCTGGAGCACGCCGAAGGTCCACTCGAGCGTGGGCCGCGCGGATTGCGCCGCCAGGTTCTTCCCCACGACGTTGACGTAGCGGTGGAGCGCGTCGTTGGGGCCGTCCAGCAGCAGCCCGCCACCCCGCCGCACGAAGTTGATGGCCAGCGCGCCGCCCAGGGCGTACTCCTCCTGCACGCTGGGGGCGGCGCGCAGCTTCTTGCACGTCTTGGCTTCCTCGGACGCGGCGCTCAGCTTCCCCAGGATGTTCTCACCCCGGGTGAGCGAGGACGCATTGAAGCCCTTGCAGGACGCCGTCAGCGCGCCCATGCCCACCAACGCCAGCACCTTCCAGCCCGTTCGCATCATCGGTTGCCGCTCCGCTTGTTCGTCCCGGCCTTCGCGACCGTGTCGCTGGCGCCCACCACCGGGAAGAGCCCCGCCGCCGTCACGTGCGCGGCGATGTCCGCCGTGGACACGGACTTCGCCAGCGTCTCCAGCGCCTTGATGTCCCGCACGGCCTTGCCGTGGTCGCCGCCCTTGTCCTTGCCGTACTGCTCCGCGCCGGGGCTGAGCGCCTTCACCGCGGCGCCACTGGCGACGAACTTCTTCGGATCCACCTGCTGGGTGCCATTCCCTTGCGTCACCAGCTCCATGTTGGGCGGCGTGGTGGACAGGTTCGTCTGGAACACGAAGCCCGTCTTCCCGGTGGCCGTGGTCACCCGGTGCCACTGCTTGTGCTTCGCATCCGCGCCGCCCCACGTCACCCGCTCTCCGGGCTGGAGCACCGCCACGGCGTTGTCTGAGCCAGACGGACTCGCCTGCACGCGCGTGTTCTTCGCCTTCACGTACAGCGGCTCGCCGACCTTCACGGCCGACGCCCCCGCCGGAATCGCCAGCGCCAGCAGGGCTGTGGTCCACGCCACCCGCGTCTTCATCCCCATGTCTCCCCGGCTCCTTTCCGAACCGCTCACTTGTCCAGGTTCGCCACGCCGTCGAAGTCCTGCGGCGGCGCCTTCACATATCGTTGACAGCGCTCCAGCAACGCCTGCGTGGGCCCGTCCTCCGGGTCCTCCGCGCGGCGCGCATTCAGCACCGCTGCTGCTTCCTCGAACCGCGCCGCGCGGTAGAGCGCCAGCGCCGCGTGATATCGCTCCACCGTCTCCCGCGTGCGCGCGTCCAGCCCGCCCTTGAGCGCGAGCAATTCGTACACGGTGACGGCCTCCGTCTTGCCTGCCACGCGCACCCGGTCCAGCTCCCGCACCTCGATGTGCTCGCGCGCCAGTTCGTACGTGCGCGGGCCAATCATGATGACGGAGCCATAGGCCTTGTTCGCGCCCTCCAGGCGCGCGGCCAGGTTCATCCCATCGCCAATCGCGGTGTAGCTGAAGAGCTGCTCGCTGCCGAAGTTGCCCACGAAGTTGACCGCGGTGTTGACGCCGATGCGTGTGTACATGTCCGGCAGCCCCTGGGCGCGGAACTCGTCGCGCAGCCGGTCCACCGCCGCCTTCGCCGCGAGCGCGCCCTTGCAGCCGCGCAGCGCGTGGTCCGCCTGTCGCATCGGCGCGCCAAAGAGACACACCACGGCGTCACCGATGTACTTGTCCAGGCACCCACCTTCCTTCAGCAGCGCCGCGCTCACCCGCGTCAGATACGTATTGAGCAGGCGCACCAGGTTGCGCGGGTCGTCCTTGAAGCGCTCGCTGAAGGTGGAGAAGCCTCGGATGTCGCTGAAGAAGGCGGTGATTTCGACATTCTCCCCATCCAGCCGAGGCAGCTCGCGCTGGGCAATCATCTGCTCCACCAGCTTGGGCTCCATGAAGCGGCTGAAGGCCTGCCGGATGAAAGCCGTCTCCTCGTTGGCCACCAGGTGGTTGAAGGCCACCGCGCTGACGCTGGCCAGCACGCCCGCCAGCGCGGGCAGGGCGGTGAGCACGTAGGTGTTCGTCAGTCCAAGGACGGGGCCCGTCACCCAGCTCATGCCGGCGTAGAGCCCCAGCGGCCACGCAATCTCCAGCGGCGTCCAACGCATCGTCATCAGCAGCACCACCGACACGAAGGCCACCGCGAAGACGAGCGCCAGACTCACCCCCAGCGGCGCGCGGGTGATGAAGCGGCCGTTGCCCAGGAGCGTGTCCAGCACCGCCGCCTGTTTCACCACGCCGGGCTCATGCGACGAGAAGGACGTGGCCTTGACGTCGTTGAGGCCCACCGCGTTGCCGCCAATGATGACCACCTTGTCGCGGAAGACGTCCGGCGTCAGCCCCGTGGGTTGGCCCTGTCCCCGGTGCACCCACGCGTCGAGCACCGAGATGAGCGGAACGCTCGTGAAGCGGTCATGCAACTGCCCGCCGAAGTCGATGCCAGCGCTGCCATCCGCATCCACGGCGTAGGTGCGCGAGCCCAGGCGCAGCGTGCGCCCGGAGAACTCGATGGCGCTGGCGCCCAGCAGGCCCGCGGCCACGCGCACCGGCAGCGTCGCGAAGGCATTGGGACCATCCGAATAGACGAAGCGCGTGCGGCGCATGAAGCCGTCGGCGTCCGACTCCGGCTCCACCAGCCCGAAGCCATCCACCGCGCCCACCAGTACGGGAATGGGCGGCACCGGGTGGCTGGGCAGCCGCTCCCCCGAGGACGTCGCGTAATCCAGCGCGGGCAGCATCCGGCCGTTCGCGCGCACCGGAAACGCGATGGCCCGGGCAAGCTGCTCGGGAGAAGCGGAGGGAAGGACCGCCTCCGGGGCGCCGTCCTCGAACGTCTCCGCGCTGGCATCCTCCGGGAAGGTGTCCTCCTCCTGAACGGGGCTGTCCACCACCACCGCCGCGCCGAAGTCAGCGGGGGGCAGCAGCGGCGCGTTCGCGTGGGTGGAGACCCCCAGGTAGAAGGGGGTGGACGTCTCGTGGAGCACCTGCGCGAAGGCCAGGTCCATGGATTCGTCCGTGCCGCGCTCGTCCATGACGGCGTCGAACACGATGGCCCGAGCACCCTCGGCTTCCAGCTGTTCCACCACGCGCGCCCAGAGGTTGCGGCTGTAGGGCCAGCTTCCGAAGTTGAGCGCGTACTGCTCGTTGGCGCGGATGCGCTCCAGGCTCGGCTGGTCGATGGTGACCAGCACCACCTGGGATGACACCTCGCGCCGCGCGGTGAATCGCGTGACGACGGTGTCGTACGCGGAGCGCTCCGCATCCTCCAGCAGGCCGCCCAGCTTCGCGTCGAAGTGAAGGCAGACGGCGGCCAGCGTGGTGGCCAGCACCGCCACGCCCAGCATCAGCCGCCAGTGGTTCTGCCACCGTGAACGGACCGTCTTCCAGCGCTCGCCTGCCACGTCCCCGTCCCCCTCTTGAGAAGCGTGCTGGAGTGGACACTACTCCAGCGGCAGGGGCGTGGGCAGTCACCTCGCATGTCTGGGTGCGTCGGCCGTGTACTCACGGAGAAAACCCGGCTCCCGCTGCTCATCTCGGGCCCGCGAGCCAACCCGCGCCTTGACACGCTGGCGGCCCGCTTCCAACTCGCGCTGGATTCGGAGGCGCAGCACCTCCTCTGGGGGGCTGGCTGGCCGCGGGTGTAACGCTCAGAACGACGAGCCCGGCTCCTGGAGGAAGACAGATTCCTCCGGAGTCGTCGGGCGGCCCAGCGTCACGTTGCGATGCGGGAAGCGGCCGAAGCGCTGGATGACGTCCCGGTGTTGCCGGGCGTAGTCGAGCGCTCCCCGGCTGTCCGCGTGATACAGCGCGAGCACCTCGAAGAGGGCCACTGACAGCCGCTGGTCGTTGACGGACTCGCTGTGCTCGAAGGGCAGGTACATGAACCACCGCCACAGCGGCGGCAGGGTCATGTCCAGGCCTCGCGCCAATCCGTGCCGGGCCACCTCGCGCGCCCGCGCGTCCGAGGCGAAGGCCTGGGGCGTGCCGCGGAAGAGATTGCGCGGGAACTGGTCCAACAGCAGGAGCAGGGCCACACAGCTGCGAGGCTCGTCCCGCCAGTCGTCCAGCTCGCCCTCGGCGGCGCGCTCGACGGCGGGCAGGAAGCGGCGCCGGCATTCATCATCGAAGGCTTCGTCCCGCAGGAACCACCGCTCGCGTGGCTGTCCGAACCAGAAGCCCAGGATTTCCTCTGCGCTCACCATGAGACGCCTCTTCGTCAACGAGGGGAAGCCACCTTGTACACCGGCGCCAGCCGGGGTGGCGGCTGGGAGGCTCCGGTACCACCTTCCACCCGACACTGGCGGGTGCTCCGCCAAGGGAGGACGCGGATGGACTGGACGCTGGAGCCGACGACACGAAGCATCCCTGACCCGGTGCGGCGCACGGCGCTCAACCCCACGCTGCGCACGGAGTCCGTGGTGGCGCTGGGCATCTTCGGCGCCCTGACGTTCGGCGCGGCGGCCCTGGGCGCTCGCGTCAGTTCGGTGGACACGCGCTGGTACCGGCGTCTGCGCAAGCCCTCGTTCCAGCCGCCAGCGAAGGTCTTCGGCCCGGTGTGGACGGTGCTGTATGGCCTCATCGCCCTTTCGGGTTGGCGTGTATGGACGGCGCCCGCGGGCGCGGCCCGCTCCCAGGCCCTGGCCTGGTGGGGCATCCAGATGGGATGCAATGCCGCCTGGTCCTGGCTCTTCTTCGGCAGACACCAGCCTCGCCGCGCCCTGGCGGACAACCTGGCGCTGCTGGGCAGCGTGACGGCGTATGTCGCCGTCACCAAGGACGTGGACCGCCCCGCGGCCTGGATGGCGATGCCGTACCTGGGCTGGGTGGGCTTCGCCAACGTGCTCAACGCCGAAATCGTCCGCCTCAACCCCTGAGCCACCTCCCGGCCCTAGTTGCGCAGCTTCGACGGCTTGGGCGGGTTCATCGCAAGCACGGTGGCGAAGTAGCGGGCCTGGCTCTCCGTGGTGCAGCGCACCTCCTGGATGCGTCCGCCCACCTTCACGCGGACGAGCCAGCCTTCATTGTCACGAGTCCAAGCAGGCGTGTCGGTCGTCATGGTCATCCTCCCTCAAGGTGCATCCTCCGCCTTTCGATAGAGCAGCCGCCATGCCAGTGCTGGAAGCGTGCGAATCCAGGCGCTTCCCCCGACCTCTTGACCAATGGAAGACACCCACACCTGTCATTTTTGCGGAAGGCGGGGTGGCGGAGTTTCAGTGGATGAGCTGTCCGGGTTCCTCGACGTTCGGCTGCGCGGGAGCGCCCGCCATCAACGGCAGGGCGACGTGGAAGGTGGAGCCATGGCCTGGCTCGCTCTCCACCCAGATGCGCCCGCCGTGGCGCTCGACGATGTCCCGGCTGATGTAGAGCCCCAGCCCCAGTCCACCGAAGGAATGGGCGGAGGCGTTGCGCGCACGGAAGTACCGGTCGAAGAGCAGCTTCTGCTGGTCCGGAGGGATGCCGATGCCTTCGTCGGAGACAGACAGGAGCGCCAGCCCGCCGCGCTGGCGCAAGGTCACGCGCACGGTGCCTCCATTCGGGCTGTACTTGAACGCGTTCTCCACCAGATTGGCGAGCACCTGCTCCATCCGGAAGGGGTCCACGTTCACCTGCACGGGCTGCTCGGGCGCGTCGAACCGCACGGTGTGGTTGCCGCGCTGGGGCTCGAGCTCGTGGAGGACGTGCTCCACCAGTCCTTCCAGCCGGGTGGCCTCCCGGTGAAGGGCCAGTCGTCCCGCCTCGATGCGTGAGGAATCCAGCAAGTCGTTGATGAGGCTGGTGATGCGCAAGAGGTACAGGCGCGTCTGACGCAAGGTGGAGGACTCCACGCGCTCGCCACGCGCCAGCCGGCGCTCCAGCGTGGCCAGCCGGAGGCTCAGCGGGGTGAGGGGTGTCTTCAGCTCGTGTGAGGCGATGGACAGGAAGTCGTCGCGCACGCGGATGGCCTCCTGGGCTTCACGGTACAGGCGCTCGCGCTCGCTCTCCGCGCGGCGGCGCTCGGAGATGTCCTCGAAGATGCCAATGCCGCCCTCGACCTGTCCGGCCGCGTTGAAGGAGGGGGCGAAGCGGACGTGGACCGGCGTCTTCTTGCCAGAGGTGATGGCGCGGTACTCGCCTTCGGAGTCGCAGGTATGTCCCGCCAGCGTCTCCCGGACACAGTGGAGGATGTTCTCATCCCGGAGCGACAGGAGGTTGAGGCCCACCAACAAGCGCTTGGGCGAGCCGATGATGCTCACGAACAGCTCGTTGCACGCGATGACGATGGCGCTCCGGTCGAAGTAGATGATGCCCAGGGGCGCGTGCTCCACGACGATGCGGAAGAGCGCGTCGCCAGGAACGCTCTCCGACTCGCGTCCGTGCAACGTGCGCTCCACGGGCTCGGCCAGGATGTCGACGACCTCGTGCAGGCGGCGGAAGTTGAGGACGATGCGCTCGTCGCGGCCCTTGCCGGAGGCGCCCACCGTCAGCTCTACCATGATTTCAGCGCCGTCCTTGCGACGCGCGAGCACCCGGGTCGCGCGCCCTCCGAGCGCGGTCCGCCGGGAGAGCAGGTGGCGCAGCAGGCTCTCGCCTTCATGGCGGTGCAGCCGCTGGGGAAAGAGCCGGGACGCCGGCTGGCCGATGAGCTCCTCCTGTGTCCATCCCAGCAGGCGCTCGGCTGCGGCGTTGAGGAAGCAGATGTTCTCACCGGCGTCGCAGGCCACGAAAGGGTCCACGGCGGCATCCAGCCACGCGCTGAGCTCGTCGATGCCTGAGGCCATGCTCTCCTCGGAAATCCGCCGGCCGTCGTTGCCAGCGTCCCGGGACATGGGAGCTCGAAACGCCTCGACGCGAAATGCGGAGGGCGTGTCCCTTTCCATACAAGTAGGCATTGGAGGCACAGCCCGCGCCTCCCACGTCGATGGTCGGCGTGCGGACGCCAGGTTCGACGGGCAGGCGAGCGGGCGGGCCCCTGTCTAGCGACGCGTGGCCTTGCGTGTCCGGCCACCGGCCTTGCGCGCGGCTGTCTTCGTGCGCGCCGTGGCCTGCTTTCGCGCGGGCTTCGCGCCTCCGCGCGGTGGACGCGGCGGTTCGGGTGGCTTCAGCGCGAGCCCTTCCAGCCGCTCGCGCAAGGCCCGCGTCTCCTCCTTGAGGCGGTCCATTTCTTCGCGCAGCGATGCCACCTCGCGGGCCTGCGGTTCACCTTCGCGCAGGAAGCGCACCGTCTCGCGCGCCGCGCGCCGGGCGACGGCATCCAGCAGTGGCGTCTCCTCCAGCGCGGGCACCAGGCGTGAATCCCCCAGCGTACGCGCCGCCTCGAAGACGCCCATGCGCACGCGGAAGAGCGGGTCGCGGAGCAACTCCGCGAGCAGGTCCACGGCCTCGCGCTTGCGAATCGCGACCTCCGCCAGCTTCGCCACCGCGAGCGTGGCGGCGCGGCGCAGCGGAGCCGCGTGGCCGTAGGCGGTGCGCGCCAGCACCACCGAGAAGGCAGCGGGGTCCTGAGACTCGGCGAGCCCATCCACCGCGCCCACGGCGATGACGTCCTGGTACGAGGGTCGGGTGCTTGCGGCCTCCAGGACGCCCAACGCGTCCGGCGCGCGCACGCGGCCATAGCTGCGGGCGGCCTCCGCCTCCACGAAGTAGCTGGTGTCCCCGCCGTTCACCAGGGCGCGCAGGCGGGCTGTCACCTCCGCGTCGCGACGGAACTCGCCCAGCGAAGCCACCACGGCGCGGCGCACGCGGGGATGTTCGGTGGACAGCGCGTCCAGGAGGTGCGCGCGGGAATCGGGGCTGCGGATGCGGCCCAGGGACTTCGCGCACGCGGCGCGAGTGCCCCAGAACAAACGCGCGTCCGCCAGCGCCGTCCCCAGCGCGTCCACGGCGCGGGGGCTGCCGTCGCGTCCCAGGGCCACGGCGGCTTCGGTGCGCGCGCGCATCTCCGGAGCGGCACGCAGCTCCTCCATCCAAAGGCCCGCGGACTTGTCCACCGTCAGCGTGCCGAGCACTCCGCGCCGAGGGTCCACTCGCACTTGCGAGGGCGCGCTGGGGCAGGGCAGGTGGAACGCGTGCTCCGCGTCCGTCACCTCCAGCCGGTGGACGGTGTCGCGGCCGTCCACGGTGAGCGCCACCTCCAGCGGCAGCCGGAAGAGGGGCACGCCGTCTGCCGTGGACTGCGTCTGGCGGACCTGGAGGCGCAGCCGTGCTTCCTCGGCGTCGTAGCGGACGTCGACCTTCAGCTCGGGGTGGCCGGGCGCGAAGACGTACTGGTCGAAGAAGGCGTCCAGGTTGTGGCCCGTGGCGTCCTCGAACGCGCGGGCCAGGTCCACCGTCTCCACGGAGCCGTGGCGGTGCCGCGCGACGTAGTGACGCAGGCCCTTGAAGAACAGGTCATCGCCCAGCCGGCGGCGCAGCTCGTGGAGGACCAAGCCGCCCTTCTCGTAGAGGTGCCGGTCGAAGACATCCATGGGCGCGTGGAAGCGCCGCGCGACAATGGGGCGGGCGTAGCGCTCACGCGCCTCGCCCAGGTAGGCCTCCAGGTCCACGAGCCGGTGCTGGTCGGCCTCGTCCTGCCCATCGGCGCGCTCCTTCCAGAGCATCTCGAACCAGGTGGCGAAGCCCTCGTTGAGCCAGCCGTGGGGCCAATCACGGCAGGTGAGCAAGTCACCGAACCACTGGTGGGCCAGTTCGTGCGAGACGAGCGGCTCTGCGTTGTAGTCCGGCTGGGCGCGCGCGTCGTGGAGGACGGTGTCGGTGAGGCTGGTGGCGGAGGTGTTCTCCATGCCGCCCAGGATGAACTCGGTGACGAAGACCTGGGCGTAGCTGCTCCAAGGGTAGGGCTCGCCGGTGACTTCCTGGAAGACGCGCACCATCTCCGGGGTACGGCGCACGCAGCGCAGTGCGTCCTCCTTGCGGCCCTTGGGGAAGAGGTAGCGCAGGGGAACCGTGCCAGCCGTGTCGGTGGCCTCTTCAAATTCACCCACCACGAGCGTGACGAGGTACGGCGCGTGCGGCTGCTCCATCCGGTAGTGCTGGGTGCGGCGGCCGTCGTGGACGCGGTCGCTTTCCAGTGTGCCGTTGGACAGGGACGTCATCGCCTCGGGGAAGGTGGCGATGACCTCGGACGTGGCCTTCTGGGCGGGCGTGTCCAGGCAGGGGAACCAGGCGCGCGCGTCGATGTCCTGGCCCTGCGTCCAGGCCTGGCGGGGACGGTGGGGATAGGCGGCGTCGGGAGCCCAGAAGTAGAGGCCACGGCGAGGCCGGGCCGTATAGCGGATGGCCACCTCACAGGCCTGCCCGGCGGCGAGCGGCGTGGACAGCTCCACGCGGACGTGGGCGCCGGAGTTGGAGAAGCGCGAGGCGCGGCCGTCGACCTGGACGTCGGACACGTCGAGGTCCACCGCGTCGAAGGTGAGGGTGTGGACGGGACGGACGGCGGAGACGCGCGTGGTGCACAGGCCGGTGATGCGGTGGGTGTCGAAATCGAGGTCGACCTCGATGCGGACGTGCTCGGCGCGGACCGGCCGCTCGGCGGCGTAGTGCTCGGTGGCGCCAGGAAGGGAGAAGGGACGGGGGCCGGAGGGGATGGATTCGGAGGCGTGACGGTGGCAGCAGCGCATGGGCACTGGGGACTCTTCCGCAAGCCCGCGCCACCGTCGAGGAGGAGTGCACCCTGGGGCCGATGAGCGTCGTGTATCGACGAAGTCATGAAGATGACGCCAGGGTCGCGCCCCTCCCCACTGGGGTGGTCATGACATTCACCTGAACACACGCGGAACGGCGTCGACCGGGTAGTCTCTGACCACCGTGCAGTGGGTCCTCTTCTTCTCCGACAGACAGGTGCGTGAGCAGCTCTTCGCCCGGGTGGATTCGACCCGTGGGTTGTTGCTGGTGACTGGGGTCCGGCACGGCGCGGCCATGCGTCCTCCGGAGTCGCGCGAGCCCTTCGCCACGCTGGAGAGGCTCCACGGCGACGTGTTGTCACAGGTGCTGGTGGCCGATGAGGGCACCTCGGATGGCATGTGGAGAGACCCGCTGGGGGACCTGGGCGACCGGCTTCACCCCGGCAGCCGGGATGACGCCTACGCGGCGTCCACGGGCTACCTGCTGCTGCGGGACGGCCGGCCCGCGGCGGTGGTGCGCAAGCGGGGCACGCCGTTCGAGGACCTCTGGTTCCTGCAAGAAGCCCTGAGCAAGCTCACCCCTCGCGTGCCCCCGCCGGACCCGGCCCAGCGGCCAGGACGTCGCCGCGCGGAGCCCGCGCCCCGCTCCCCCCCACGGCCCGCGAGCGGTGGCACGAACGCCCGCGCCACGGGCACGCGAGAGCGGACCGGCTGGGACGATGAGGCCACGCCGCCCCGGGGTACGCGCGTGCCGCCGCCCGCGCCGCCGAGGAAGGACCCGTGGACGGTGCTGGGCATCGCGCCCGGGACGCCCCTGGATGAGGCACGCAAGGCCTTCCGGGCGCTGGTGGTGCAGTACCACCCGGACAAGGTGGCGCACCTGGCGCCGGAGTTCCACGCGCTCGCCGAACTGCGCACGCGGGAGATTCTGGACGCGTGGGAAGAGGTGGAGCGAGCGCTGTCCGGAGGGACGTGAGCCCGCGTGGCTACAGCAGTAGCGATGTCGGCGGAGGCGTGATGAGCGTCTTGCCGCTTTCCAGGGCGAAGCGCGCGACGATGGGCATGTGGTCAGACAGCCCGTGGAAGCGGCTGCGGAGGTCCCCGAAAGGCGACGTCTCCTGCGTGTCGAGCCAGCGCACGCCCGCGCCGGAGAACACGTGGTCCAGGTGCATCCGCATGTGCATGAAGCCGGCGGTGGGAAAGCCGCGCGGCAGGTTCGGGTCAATCTGTCCCACGGCGGCCTGTGCGCAGGTGAGCCGGCCATCGGTGGTGAGGTAGCGGTACACGGGCGACGCGGGCGGTGAGTTGAAATCTCCGCACACGATGTAGGGCTCGTCACCGGTCAGCCCTTGCATGAACTCCGTCAGCTTGCGCGCCTCGTGGAGCTGGTTGACGCCGCCGCCCATCTTGTCGCGCGTGGCCCAGAACTCACGGGCGAAGGGCGTGGGCAGGCTGAGGTGGGTGTTGAAGATGTGGAAGGGGTGCCTGTCCTCGCGGCGCAGCAGGCGCATGTGCGCGCAGATGCGGCTCTGCTTCCGGTCCTTGAGCCGTTGGACGTGGTGGTGGGTGATGGCCTGGGGTGCGCCCACGTTGTGCGTGGCCACCTCCAGCTTGCGCGTGTTCACCAGCACCGCCAGCCCGGTGGTGTAGAGGGACACCTCGCGGAGCTTGTAGTGGTGGGCGCGGAAGTAGAAGGCCTCGTAGGGCATCTCCCGGCCCAGCCTGTCAAACGTCTCCACCATCCGGCCCATGAAGGCGGTGAGCTGCGTCTCGCCCGGTTGCTTGGGCCGGTCGGCGATGTTGCTGCGCAGCGAGGACGTCTCCACCTCTTGCAGGCAGACGACATCCGGCAGTGGGTCCAGCGACGCCAACGCCGCGGCGACGCGCCGCTTGGGGCCCACGGTGCTCGCCAGGCCGCGGAGCATGTGGCCGAAGTAGCGGACGTTGTAGGTGACGATTCGCAGCGGGGATGGGCTCATGGGCAGCGCGCTGGCCCCCTCCAGTGGGCCTCGGGAGGAAATTACTAACCGCCAGGCGCTCCGGCTTGGGATGGCGTCAGGCACCTGACACTCCTCGGGCCTGCCTGCCCGGCCGTACTGCTCGTGCGGGGAGACGAGGACACCGCGCCAAGATGCTCTTCACCTGGCAACGACTGGATCCGGGTTCCAGCCACCCTGTGGTTTTCTGCTGAAGGTTCCGGGCTCGCGAGGGGGGACGAGGCCCGGCGACCGGTGACGGGTCATCAGCGGTGTAACCGAGGGAGGGCTGTTCATGCGGGGATACACGTGGGGTGTGGCAATCGCATCCATGATGGGGCTCATGGGATGCGGCGAGGACGACACGTATGTGTATGACGTGACGCTGGATGCGGCGGCCCTGAGCAACGTCCCGAACGAGTGCTCGGGCCAACTCAAAGCACAATTTGAAGGAGACGGCCCGGCGACTGGAATCGAGGCCCAGCAACAGTGGCGCCTTCAGCGCGGGGAGATGGATTCGATGACGCTCGAGATGCCCGATCTCAACATCCGGGCTCCGGGTATCGCTGGGTACAACGTGGACGCGGACGACGAGCCGGACATCTTCCACGGCTCAGTCGGCGCGGACGGTGGTTTTCAGTTCGTGCAAACCAAGGTGACGAACTTCGGGTTCGAGTGGGGGGCCTACCAAGCGTTCAGCATTGTCATCACGAACAAGCACTTGGACGACACCATCCACGGCCATCTGTGGTTCCGAAGTGAGCACCTGGTCGCGCCTCCGGAAGCCGATTGGGATGAGGCGGAATGCGTCGTGACCATCCCTTTCACGGGCAAGCGCGTGAAGGAGTAGGCTCCGCCGCTCGCGCCGCAGCGGCGCGAGCCCTGTGACGGAAGGAGCGGAGACCGATGCGTGGAGACCAGTGGGGCGCCATGGCTGCCGTGGTGATGGCGCTCACGGGATGCGGCGAGGACGACACGTACACCTACGACGTGACGCTGGACGCGGAGACGCTTGCCCAGGTGCCGACGGAGTGCAGCGAGTTGGTTGAACCTGCCCAGGGGCCCGCGGTCGGCCTGGACGCGCAGCAGCGCTGGACGATTCGCCGCGGGGAGATGGACTCGATGTTCCTCGAGGTCCCCGACATCGACTTCCAGACGCCGAACAACGCCTACGTCATCAACGGCGACGGCGAGCCGGACGTGCTCATGGGCTCGGTGGGCGCGGACGGCGGCTATCAGTTCATCCACATCCAGACGCGCCTGGATGAGGAGCACAAGCTGTCCGCCCTGGGCAACGAGCACGCCTTCCGCATCGCCATCAACAACAAGGACCTGGATGACGCCATCCAGGGCACTGTCTGGGTCCGCAACGAGCACGTCGAGCGGGACCCCGTCAACGGCTCCACGATAGCCTCCGGCTGCGCCTCCGCCGTCCGCTTCACCGGCCGCCGGGTGACGGAGTAGCACGCTTCATCCGCACCACCGTGTCCAGCAGGTGCTCCAGCGTCGCCTGGGGCTCGGTGCACAGGCCGGAGTGCACCGGCCCCGTCTGGATGATGGTGCTGCGAGGCGCCACCACCCAATGCCAGCGCTCCTTCTGGGATAGCTGGCCAATGGGCCCCGAGCCCTTCCCGCCCTCGCACACGCGGCGGAAGCTCTCCAGGTGGCTGCGAATCATGTCCACGTCCACGTCGGGCCACAGCGCCTTCAGCCGCGCTTCGTCCGGTTCCACGCGCACGCCCAGGAATCGCTGGGTGGCGCAGAAGAGGACGACGCCCGCGTTGATGAACTCCTCGCGCTCCACGCGCGGGACGACGCGGATGATGGCGTAATCAAACGAGCTGGGCGCGGGCACGGTCCGCCTCCTCGATGAACGCGGGCACGGCTTCCAGCCGGCGCAGCAGCCAGGTGGCGTAGGCTGCGCGGTGGGCCTCGGCGGTGGGGAAGGGGGACTCGGTGCTCGTGAGCCACTCCTCCGGAATGGCCCCGACGATTCGCTCCACCACCTCCCGGGTGATGCGCGCGCCCAGGTGCTTGCCGGCCTCCGTCAGCGCCGTGGCCCACGGCAGCAGCACGTGGTCCTTGATGGGCGCGAAGCGGCCCTGGCTGCGCGCCTCCCAGTCGTCCCACGAATGGTGGAAGTACAGCGAAGCCCCGTGGTCGATGAGCCACAGCTTCCGGTGCCAGGTCAGCATGTTCGGGTTGCGCGGCGTGCGGTCCACGTTGGTGATGTACGCGTCGAACGCGACGATGCCGGACGCCTCCGCGGCACTGGGCGCCGGGTCCGCCACCGGGTCGAAGGTCACCGACGCCGGAAGGTAGTCCAGCGCCAGGTTCAGGCCCGCGCTGGCCTTGAGCAGCTCGCGAATCTCGGAGTCCGGCTCGTTGCGCCCCAGCGCCGGGTCCAACTCCACCAGTACGAGCTCCGGTACCCGGAGTCCCAGCTCCCGGGCCATCTCCCCGGCGATGAGCTCGGCGATGAGCGCCTTGGCGCCCTGTCCCGCGCCCCGGAACTTCACGACGTAGAGCCCCGCGTCGTCCGCTTCGATGATGGCGGGCAGCGAGCCCCCCTCCCGCAGTGGCGTCACGTAGCGCGTGGCGGTGACTGTCCTCGGCATCCTGATCTCCCGTCCCGGCCGCGAGAGGCCGGGACCTGCGCCGGCATGTAGCATGTCGCAAGGCGTCCGAAGCCCTGGATACCGTGTACTGGAAACTTTCTCCGACACGGTGCGACAATCATTTATCGGCGTTTTTCTCTGCCCCCCACGGAGCACCCCCACCATGGAAATCTCTCGCAAGCCGAAGTCGCCCGTGCCGCAGTCCACCCGCGCTGGTGACACGGCCAAGCCGGCCGCCGCGGGCAAGGCCGTGGAGAAGGCGCCGGTCCAGACGGCGAAGGACGGCTTCGACTCGGCGCCCACGGGTGGCGCGCGGGGCTCCAACTTCGTGGACCGCCCGAAGGGCAACTTCGTGGACCGCCCCACGGGCCTGCCCCAGGGCACCCCGTCTGCGCTGCCGGCCTCGGCCTTCACCTTCGGCTCCGGCCACGTCGCCGTCCGTCCCTTCGCGGCGAGCGCGGCCCGTGCGCCCGTGACGCTGACGGCGTCCGCCACGCCCAACGCGAAGGTGAACGACCTCCAGACGACGACGTCCACCGTGTCCTTCGACCAGGACGTGAAGCTGGACTCGCTGAAGCTGAACCTGGACCTGGCGCACACCTTCAAGGGTGACCTGGTCGTCAAGCTGACCAGCCCCTCCGGCAAGACGGAGACCCTCCACAACCGCAAGGGCGGCAGCGCGGACAACATCAAGGGCACCTTCGACCTGGCCGCCTTCAAGGGCGAGTCCACCAAGGGCACCTGGACGCTCTCCGTCGAGGACAAGGCACGCCGCGACACGGGCACCCTGAAGAGCTGGAGCCTGGACGCCGCCGGCCAGACGACGGGCACGGGCCCCATCGAGGAGCCGAAGCCCCAGCTCTCCGGCCCGCCGGTCATCGCCGTGTTCGACGGTGGCGTGGACTTCAAGCACTCCGACCTGGATGACGCGATGTGGGTCAACCCGAACGAAGTCGCGGGTGACGGCATCGACAACGACGGCAACGGCGTCAAGGACGACATCTACGGCTACAACGTCGGCTACAACAGCGGCGACGTGATGCGCGGCAGCGGCACGGACCACGGCACGCACGTGGCCGGCATCATCGCCGCCGAGGACAACGGCGAGGGCAACACCGGCGTCGCCGCGGGCAAGGCGAAGATCATGAGCCTGGGCGGCCTGTACAACGGCGCGGACCTGCTCACGAACTTCGAGCGCGGCGTCGACTACATGGTGAAGATGAAGACCGAGCACGGCGTGAACATCCGCGCCGTCAACGCCAGCTTCGGCAATGAGTACCGTGACGCGGCCTCCGTGAAGCGCTGGACGGACGCGGTGCAGAAGCTGGCCGACGCGGACATCCTCCTGGTCGCGGCCACGGCGAACGGCTACGGCAGCAACCTGAATGACGTGGCGGACATGCCCGCCAACATCGACCTGCCCAACGTCATCACCGTGGCGTCCATGGACAAGAAGAACGACAAGCTCGCGGACTTCTCCTCTTACGGGGACAAGGTCGTGGAGCTGGCCGCGGTGGGCGAGGACGTGCTGAGCACCGTTCCGGGCGGCGGCTGGGAGGAGATGAGCGGCACTTCCATGGCCACCCCGACGGTGGCGGGCGCCGCGGCGCTGATGTTCGCCGAAAACCCCAACCTGACGGCCGCGCAGGTGCGTGACCTGCTGGTCCAGACGGTCGAGGTGGACTCCGACCTCAAGGGCAAGGTGAGCACCAGCGGCAAGCTGGACATCGCGGCCGCCGTCGCCGCCGCCAAGGCCACGCTCGAGGACGACACCACGGTCGCCGGGCGCTGAGCCGGTCCTGAGATGACGCAGCGAAGAGCTCCCGGTGCTCAGGTGCCGGGAGCTTTTTCGTGTCCGAATTGGTTGTGAAAAATTGAATTGCGCACTATTTATTTCCCATGTCGAAGGATGATCCGCTCAGCCTGGACCGGCAGATCTGCTTCCCGCTCTACGCGGCGGCTCGGGCGATGACGCAGGCGTATGCGCCGCTGCTGTCGCGGCTGGGCCTGACGTACCCGCAGTACCTGGTGTTGCTGGTGCTGTGGGAGACGGACGGGGAGACGGTGAAGGGGATGGGGGAGCGGCTGTACCTGGACTCGGGGACGCTCACGCCGCTGCTCAAGCGGATGGAGTCTCAGGGACTGGTCCGGCGGGAGCGGAGCGCGGAGGACGCGCGCTCGGTGCGCATCTACCTGACGTCCGAAGGGCGGGCCCTGCGCCGCAAGGCCACGTCCATCCCCGAAGCGATGGCCTGCAAGTTGGGGCTGACGCTGGAGGAAGCGACCCGCTTGCGCCGCGACGTCCAACGTCTTTTCGAAGTGCTTTCGCAGTCCCACGTTGATTCCGCGAAGTAACGCTCAAGGAGAACACCATGGCTCCCGTCGCTATCAGCCCGCTGTACAGCACCTCCGCCACCACCCACGGTGGCCGCAACGGCCGCGTGAAGTCGGAGGACGGCGTCCTGGACCTGCCCCTGGCCATGCCCAAGGAGCTGGGGGGCGCGGGCGGCACCGTCACCAACCCGGAGCAGCTCTTCGCGGCGGGCTACTCCGCCTGCTTCGAGAGCGCGCTGCGGCTGGTGGCGCGCATGCAGGGGAAGAACCTGAGCAACGATGCGGGCGTGCGCGCCACCGTCACTATCGGCAAGACGCCGGACGGAGGCTTCGGGCTCGCGGTGGAACTCCAGGGAATCCTGCCGGGAGTCCCCAACGACGAGGCTCAGAAGCTGATGGCGGCGGCTCACGAGGTGTGCCCGTACTCGAAGGCCACGCGCGGCAACATCGACGTGAAGGTCTCCGTCGCCGGGTAGCCGCACGGGATGTGTTCACGGGGGACGCGCGGGAGTTGATACCGTGCCGCGATGTCGAACACGTCACTGCCCGCTCCCGCGCCTCGTGCGTCTCTCACGCTCATTGCCCGGGAAAAGGGAACGGAACGAAGCTGGTCCTTCGAGCGCAGCGGCGCGGTCGTGACGCTGCGCGAAGGTCCGCTCGGTGGGAAGCCGAAGCAGACCGAGAAGGCGTTTGAGACCGAAGCCGAGGCGCTCGCCTTCTGCGACAAGAGCCTCCGCGCGAAAGTGGAGAAGGGGTTCTTCTCCGCCGGGTTGGGGCTCCGTGCGGTTCCTTTCTCGGAGCTGCATGCCGAGCTGAAGGTCGCTGGGAACGGCGAGAACGACACCGCTCGCGTCCTCGTGCATGACGGTGACCTCGTCATTCCGCACGACCTCATCCTCGATGACGGGTTCGGCCTTCTCGCACCCGAGAAGGAGTCACCGCCTTACGTGGGGCTCCTGGTGCGGGGAACGCTCACCGTCGAGGGCTGTCTGCTCAACTTCGAGGACGACACAGGGCCCTTTCTCCAGGTGGAAGGTGCGCTCGTTGCCAGCGGAGTGGGTGTCGGCGGCTCTCAGCTTCGAGTCAATGGGAGCGTTCGCACGGGCGAACTCGTCGGTGTCTACAACCACGGTCACCTCGACGTGGGTGGCGACCTCGATGCTCGCATTGTGGCCACCGAGCACGCGGTGACCGTCGCCGGAAAGACGAACGCGTTGCGCTACCTCGGATGGGGCGCGAGCATCTTCCCGGTGACAGATGGCGTGGAAGACGCGAGCGACCCGCACGATGCCAAGGGCGTCTTCGTCTCCGGTGTCCTCAAGAAGGCCGAAGGCCAGGTGGACCTTTCGCTCGCGCGCAAGCGTCTGGCGGAGCGCAAGCCCATCCTGCTCGATGCGCCAGTGAGCGTCCGCGCGGAGTTCCGTAAGCAGATGGCCAAGAAGCTGGAGGCGCCCGACAAGCTCAAGAGTCTGGCGCTGACCCACAAGAATCTCGGCACCCTGCCCGCGGAGTTGTTTCACTTTCGCCGGCTGGAGAAGCTCGACCTGACGGGGAACAAGCTGCGCAAGCTTCCCGAGGAGCTGGGGCAGCTCACTGAGCTGCGAGAGCTTCGACTACGCGGCAACGGCTTGCAGGAGCTGCCGGACTCGATTGGTAACCTCGAGAAGCTCGTCCACCTCGACCTGGAGGCCAACTGCCTTTGGCGGCTTCCGGACTCCCTGGCGCGCTGCACCGAGCTGCGCACCATCAACCTCATCAACAACCCCTACTCGTATCTCCGCGCCTCGTTCGGAGGGTGGAGCAAGGTGAAGGTGCTTCGGGACTTCCCCGAAGTCCTCACGCGTCTGCCGAAGCTGGAGGTATTGGAGTTCAAGGGCACCTTCTTGCGCGGACTTCCGACGCGCGCCTTCGACAGCAAGGCCTTGCAGCGGGTGAGCATCAAGGACTCGCTCATCACCGACGTCGACACGGCGCTGCACCCGTTGGTCGAGGTCGACCTGGAGCACGCGAAGCAGACGGCCGCTGACTTCGTGAGCTTCTGGTTCGCGCACGACACCGTCCACCTCGAGGATTTCTATGATGCGGCGGCTCGGCGATACGACTTCACCGACGTCGTCGCGCTGGTCGGCCTCCTGCTGGAGAGCGCCGTTCCTGTCCCCGCGTCATACGAAGGCGTGCTGGCCACCTGGAAGCATCAGATTGACCGGGTGGGCCATGTCATCGACCGGAGCGAAAGAAATCCGGAGCACGCACGTGCGCTGTTCGGTGCGCTCCGGGACGCGCTCGACACGCTCGGCGAACCGTACGGAACGAACGCGCTCGTGGACGGCTTGCGCATCCTGTTCGACGAGCGCGCGCGAGCCTAGACACCAGGCGCCTACGGTGTGACGCCCGGCACCCACACGCCCCAGTCCGTGAGCTGCGTGCCTCCACCGCTGGGTGTGATGCGGTCAATCAGCGGCTGGAAGCGGGCTTCGTGGGCCAGCCCGGAGAGTGCCTCCTCCCAGGGGTCGGCGGCGTAGACCTGGACGCGGACGTTGTTCGCCTGGGGCTGCGCGGTCTCGAACTGGAGCGCCGGAACGCGGTGCGAGCCCACCGTCACCGTCTCGCGCTTCGCCGGTGCGATGCCTTCAGGGGGCGGTGGCCACTGGCGTGCGTCCAGGGATTCCCAGATGCGCGCTAGCACTGCCTCCTCCAGGGGCACGGCTTCCGCCTGGGCGAAGTCCGGGCACGCCGAGCCTGTCGTGGGCGGTGTCACCTGCTGACGCAGGATGAAGCCTCGCTCCGCGGCCTGGCAGGTGCGTTGCGTGGACGTGGTGCCTTCCGTCTCCATCCGCACGTCGAACCAGGTGCCTGGGCCCCAAGGACGGGCGAGCGTCGGAGGCAGGCCGGTGCCACCCTCCTGTCCCTGGCGCGCCTCCACCAGGGTGAGCTGTGAGCCGCCGCCCATGCCGAATCCCGACAGCGTGATGCTCGCGTCGAGCAGGCCATTGGTGAGGTACAGCGGACCCGGCGTCGCCGCGTAGAGGCGGTTCTCCAGGGGGCCGTCGAACGCCCGCTTGTCATTGAGGTAACGCTTCGCCTCCCACTGGCGGCCCGCGGCGGTGAGCTGCTCGGTGCTCTGCTTGCCCTCGCGGGGGGCCTCCAGCACACGCGACTCATCCGCTCGCATGGGCACCACCAGCGGCCGCGCCAGCATCGGCTGTCGCGACGGCGCGCCGCCATCCTCGGTGAAGTAGAGCGTCACCCAGACCCAGGGCAGCTCCACGGCGACGACCTCCAGCGTCACCACGCCGGCCACCGCGGCCTCGGGTACGGTGCCGGGCTGCTGCCGACCCATGGCCTTGCGGTTGGCGGAGAAGGAGTACGCCACGCGGTCGCCCACGCGAGCCCGCAGCCAGGGCGAATTGCCGCGCCGCGTTGGCGTCTCCGTCTCGGTCGCCGTCTCCGTCACGGGCTCCTGGGTGGAAACTTCCGACGGCGCGGTGGTTCCGTTGGAGGGCATGGTGTGGGGCTCCACGCTCTTGCAGCTCGTGCCAAGGGCCAGAGCCGCGCACAGCATCGCGGAGCGGGGCAGGGAGGAGGCGACAGGCTTTCGCATTCGGGCAACCTCGGCGGTGAGGGGCATTGCGTCACCCCTGTCCGACCTTGATACACCGGGGTGCTGGCCCGCCCTCAACTTTCTGGAGTTCCGCGTCCCATGACCACGAACCTGCGCATTCGTCGTGTCGTCCTTTACAAGCATGGCGTTGGCTACTTCGAGCGCCGGGGAAAGGTGAGTGGCAACGACACGCTCCACCTGGACTTCAAGGCGCGTGACATGAACGACGTGCTGAAGTCGCTGACGGTGCTCGACTTGTCGGGTGGCTCGGTGTCGGCGGTGAGCTACGACTCCACGAAGCCACTGGAGCAGCTCCTGGCGGAGGCGACCATCCGCATTCCGGAGGACGGCAGCCTCACGGCGCTGCTGGGGCAGATCAAGGGCGCGCGCGTTCGGGTGCGCGTGGGCGGCGCGCAGGTGGAGGGCTCCATCATTGGCCTGGACTCGCTGGCGGTGGCGGCTGGCGAGACGAGCCTGATGCGCCCGTTCCTGTCGCTGCTGGTGGGCGCCTCGCTGCGGACCTTCGACATCCTGGACGTGTCGGAGCTGGAGTTCCTGGACGAGGCGGTGCGCAAGGATTTGGAGTTCTACCTGGCCACGGTGTTGTCCTCGTACAAGAAGGACTCCAAGCGGATGGCCATCCTCACCTCGGGCCAGGGCGAGCGCGAGATGTTCGTCAGCTACGTGGTGGAGTCACCGGTGTGGAAGACGAGCTACCGCATCCTCCTGGATGAAGGTGAGCCGCCGCTGCTCCAGGGCTGGGCGCTGGTGGACAACACCGGGGACGAGGACTGGGTGGACGTGAAGCTGTCGCTCATCGCCGGGCTGCCGGTGTCCTTCGTGCATGACCTGTACAACCCCCGCTACATGAAGCGGCCGGTGGTGGAGGTGATGACGGAGGCCGCCGCCGCGCCGGTGATTCCGGAGGAGAGCTTCGGCAGCGCCGCGGACATGATGATGGAGCAGGAGATTGCCGAGCCGATGATGTCCGCCATGCCCGCCGCGGCCCCCATGGCCGCGCCGCGCCGTTCCCGGGCGGAGAAGGCCATGTCGGTGGGCGGCCCTGGCCGTGGAGGCCCGAGCCGGCGCGAGGCCATGGAGACGAGCGCCGCGGTGACGACCCTCACGAAGGAGGTGGGGGACCTCTTCGAGTACGGCGTGGACCGTCCCGTGACGGTGCACCGCAACCAGAGCGCGCTGGTGCCCATCCTGCACAAGCCCTTCGAGGGCAAGCGGGTGCTCCTCTACAACCGGGCCACGCGTGAGAAGAACCCCATGGCGTGCATCGAGCTGAAGAACACCACGGGGCTCACGCTGGAAGGCGGCCCGGTGACGGTGTCGGAGGACGAGCGCTACGTGGGCGAGGCGATGCTCGACACGATGAAGCCGAATGACCGGCGCTTCGTGCCCTACGCGGTGGAGCTGGGCTGCGTGGTGTCGATTGAGGACCGCACGGAGGACGGGCCGGTGTTCCGCGTGGCGGTGAACTCCGGGATGCTGGTGGCGGAGTACTTCCACGTGCGGCGCACGACGTACCTGTCGCGCAACAAGGGGCAGCGGGCGCAGGTGCTGTTCGTGGAGCACCCGCGCGCGGGCTGGGAGCTGGCCAAGGATGCTCCGGAGCCCGCGGAGACGACGGACGGCTTCTGGCGCTTCAAGCGGGAGCTGGCCGCGGGGGCGCAGGACTCGCTCACCGTCACCGAGCGCACACGGGGGCAGCGCCAGTACCTCATCTCCAGCATGGGGCTGGACCAGGTCTCCTACTTCGTGTCGCAGCGCTTCGTTGACGAGAAGATGGCGGGTGCGTTGAAGGAGGTCGTCGCGCAGCGCGAGCAGGTGGATGCGCTGGCAAAGGACGAGCAGCGTCTGCAGGAGGAGCGCAATCAGCTCTTCCGGGACCAGGAGCGCATCCGCTCCAACATCGAGTCGCTGAAGAGCGGGGCGTCGCAGCGTGAGCTGGCGGACCGCTTCGTGTCCAAGCTCAACGAGCAGGAGGACCGCCTGGAGGCCATTGCCAGCGAGTTGGAGAAGCTGGCGAAGCAGCGGCAGGAGGCGCAGAAAGCGCTCAACCGCCGCATCCAGGCGCTCAGCTACACGGCGGACCTGTAACCCGCGGTGGGCTGCCCGGACCGCACCGGGCAGCCTTTGCTACCCGGAGACGATGCGCCAGCGCAGCGTCCCGTCCTTGTCCGGCGCGATGATTTCCACGCGCGGATTCTTGGCGCTGGAGCATTCCAGGTACGCCTTGAAGCCCCCCGCCATCTCATGGAGGGCCACCGGCGTCTGGTAGGTGAACTGGCGCAGCAGCAGCATGCCCGTGCCGTTCTCCTCCTGGTGCAGCAGCTCCCCCTGGTCGCAGTAGGAGCGCCACATGCGCCGCGCCATCCCCAGCACCATGTTGGGCGTGGTGAAGCGCAGCACCATCTTGAAGATGGAGTGGATGTCTCGCAGGGTGACTTCGTAGCCCACCGTGTGGGCCCCCTCCGGCTTCCCGTCGAAGTGCCGGTCCACCACGTGCTGGATGATGCCGAAGTATGTCTCCACCGGCACCCAGCCCACCGCCAGCGTCGTGCGCGGGTCCGCGTGGGGTTGCAGCTCGGGAAGCAGCGACTCCACGGCCGTACGCGCGGTGTCCTCGCCGAAGCGCTCGTGCACGTAGGCCAGCAGGTTCTGGACGGTGAAGCCCTTGTAGTTCACTCCGGACAATGAGGCTGTCACGCTTGCGATACCCCCCGCTCGAACCTGTGAGCCGGCCTTGGCTCACAGGAGGGTTGCGGCAAAGCCGTATGCTAGAGCACTCCACGACACGGCGGAAATAGCGGTGCACGCCAATTCCCCGCGACAGCCACGTTGCGCCCTGGATTCCCCGCCTGTCCTGAGCGCTCAGCGCTGGAAGGCGCGGTAGACCTCCACGCCGGCCACCACCGTCAGCCGCACCTCGGCGCCGGGCAGCGCGGTGATGGGCCCGTCCACCGGGTCCACCGACAGAGCCACGAAGTCCGCGTCCATGCCGGGCTGGAGCCGGCCGCGCCGGGCTTCGGCGAAGGACGCGTGCGCCGCGCCCACGGTGAAGCCCTCCAGCGCCTCCTGCCCGCTCAGCCGCTGCTCCCCGTACCAGCCGCCTTCCGGCAGGCCCCGGACGTCCTGACGCGTGCGCGCCGCGTACAGGCCCGCCAGCACGTTGGGCCGCTCCACGGGGAAGTCGCTGCCCAACGCCAGCACCGCGCCGGACGCCTTCAGCCGCTGCCACGCGTAGGCCCCGCGGATGCGCTCCGCTCCCACACGGGCCTCCGCCCACGGCATGTCGCTGGTGGCGTGCGTGGGCTGCACGCTTGCGATGAAGCCGCTGCGGCCCAGCCGTTCGATATCCTCGGGGCGCATGATTTGTGCGTGCTCCACGCGGTGCCGGCCGGACTGGAGCGTGCCGGTGGCCTCGGCCGCGCGCGCGAGCACGTCCAGCACCACCGTGTTGGCCCGGTCTCCAATCGCATGCGTGCACACCTGGAAGCCTCGCGCCATGAAGGCGCGCACGCGCGCTTCGTACTCCTCGGGGGACAGCAGCAGCAGGCCGCGGTGGCCGGGTTCGTCGCTGTAGTCCTGGTGCAGCGCCGCGCCCCGGCTGCCCAGCGCGCCATCCAGGGTGAGCTTCACCGCGCGCATCGTGAGCATGCGCCCCTCATAGGGGCCGTCCTTCAGGTACGTCTCACGGTCGCCCGTCTGTCCATCCGCCATGGCGTAGACGCGCAGCGGCAGCTTGCCTTCCTTGTCCCAGCGCTGGAGCAGGCGGAAGGTGCGCAAGTCCATGCCCGCGTCGTGGACACCGGTGAGGCCCACCTGAGCGCCGCGCTGGAGCGCCGCGGTCAACTGCGCCGCGTGCTGCGCGTCCGTGGCGGGCGGCAGCACGGCCTCCACCAGCTCCATGGCGTTGTCCACCAGGATGCCGGTGGGCTCTCCGCCCTCACCCCGGAGGATGCGCCCGCCCGCCGGGTCCTTCGTGTCACGGGTGATGCCCGCGCGGCGCAGCGCCTCGCCGTTGACCCACAGCGCGTGGCCGTCCACGCGGCTCAGCGCCACCGGACGCAGGGGAAAGCGCTTGTCCAGGTCGGCGCGCGACGGGAAGGTCTTCTCCGGCCAGTCGTTCTGGTCCCAGCCGCGGCCCAGCAGCCACTCGCCCTGGAACGCGGAGGAGGGCGCCAATGCGAGCCGCTCCAGGGCCTCCGCCTTGGAGTCCACGCCCTGCAGGTCCACCGTCACCAGGCCGCGGCCCAGGCCGGCCAGGTGCCCGTGCGCGTCGGTGAGCCCCGGCACCACCGTGGCGCTGCCCAGGTCCACCACGCGCGCGTCCTTGCCGGCGGCGGCGAGCACCTCATCCTTGGTGCCGGTGGCCAGCACCTTGCCGTCCTTCACCGCGAACGCCTGCACCTGGGGCTTCGCCGGGTCCAGCGTCCGGATGCGCTGGGCCACGTACACCGTCGTGGTGGCGGTGGGCTCCGGCACGGGGGCCGGGTTGTCATCCACGGGCGGCACGCGCCGGGTGCAGCCCGAAAGGCTTGTCAGAAGGAGTACCGCCCCGAGGAGTCCACCACCGAGTCGTCGTAGCGTCATGTCTGGCACCTGTCTGGAAGCCCGCGCCAATTCCTGGCGCGTCCGGCGCGACACTCTGGCGCACCTGGAAGGGGAGGCCAAGCATTGGCGTCCCCCAACAGGCGCGTTGACGTCGTTACAGGACTACAGGTTGGTGGGGCACGGCTGCGTGCGCGGCGAGCAGCCCGTGGATGCGACCTGGTAGGTCAGCTCGTACTTGCCACCGTGGCCTTCGAGAATCGCGGTGAAGGTGCCCGTCTGGCCACGCAGCGTGGTCCAGCCAATCTGCTCCTGCACATCGAAGATGTGCATGCTCTTGTCCCAGAGCGCCACCAGCTTGCCGCCCGCGCCCACCGTTTGCGTCGTGAACTGCAGCGGCGGCGGATAGGAATTCAGGGGGCTCCACTCCACCCGCTTGTTCGGCGTCATGTAATCGTCGTTCCAGATGACCTCGGACTGATTGTCACCGGTGACTTCCGCCTCCAGCCAGGCCTCGTCGTTGCCGTCGATGTCCGACGTGGTGATGCACTTCAGGGACAGCAGGTTCGCCCGCCAGAACAGCGTGTAGTAGGGCCAGTCGGGGTCGGGCTCACCGCCACCACCGCCGCCCTCACAGGAAGGGTCATTGCACTGCGCCGGCGGCGCCAGGCTGGCCTCCCGCAGTTGCTTCTCCATGGCGATGATGTCCACCGGCTTCGCGTCCGCTGCCTGCGCGTCCACGGTCTCCACCGCGTCCGTCTCCACGGGCGGCTGCGCTGGCTCCATGCTCTCCGTCCCACAGGCCGTGAGCGCAAGCACCGCGCCCATCGTCAGTCCAAGCGTCTGTCGCTTCGTCTTGCTCATCCGCATCTGCGCTTCCTTCAGGTGTCTGGCCCCAACAACCTGGATACGCAGTGCTCGATGAAGTCTGGCAATTCGCGGGCGCGGAAAAAGTCAGGACTCCTCACGGATGGTTGGGATGGAGCCGGTGGCGGATCGACGTGCGCTGGTTCGTGTAGCGCGGGTTCTGGAACAGCTTGATGAGCGCCATGCCCGCCACGAAGCCACCGATGTGTGCCCAGAAGGCGACGCCGCCGGAGGCGTCCGTGCTCACCGTGTTGAGCTGGGGCAGGCCGCTGAAGAGCTGCACGCCGAACCACCACAGCAACACCGCCCACGCGGGCACGGGGAAGACGCGGATGAAGATGACGATGATGAACAGCATGTTCACCCGCACCCGTGGATAGAGCAGCAGGTATGCGCCCATGACGCCGGAGATGGCGCCGGACGCGCCCACCGTGGGCACTGGCGAGCCTGGGTCCACCAGCAGGTGCGCCGCCGCCGCGGCCAGTCCGCACAGCAGGTAGAACACCACGAAGCGCAGGCGGCCCATGCTGTCCTCGACGTTGTTGCCGAAGACCCAGAAGAAGAGGCAGTTGCCCAGCAGGTGTCCCCAGCCGCCGTGCAGGAACATGGAGGTGATGGGGGTGAGGAGGTTGATGGGCTCGTTGTCCACCACGCACGCCAGCCCATCTCCCAGGGGGACGAGGAGGCCCAGCGCCGCCTTGCCCGTCAGCTCGCCGGGCACCATGCCCAGGTTGCAGACGCTGGCCGCCAGCCGGTAGGCGTCCAGGCCGGCGCCCTGGATGAAGACCCAGACGAAGCCGATGGTGCCGAGCAGCAGGTACGTTACGACGGGAGTGCGGAGGGTAGGGTTGTCGTCGCTGATGGGAATCATGTGGGGGCCCCATCATGTGCGTCCCCCTGGCCGGGCGGGGCGGCGGAGGGGGCCTGGATGTGCGGCGCTGGACGCATGGGGACCCATACGGACGGAGCGGGTGGGATGCTTGCCCAGGGAAACCATTCCCGGGGGGACTTGGCTGCGGGAAGAAGGTTGAGGGATGTTGAGCCGCCTCACACTCCCGTGGAGTCCTGAGAAATGAACCTGTCGATGCTGTCGCGCGGCGCCGCCGCGCTCCTCGTGGTCGCCGCGCTGTCCTTCACCACCACTGGTTGCGCCGGCCGCCGCCGCGAAGCCTTCCTGCTGGAGAAGGCGCGCAACCACGTCTACCGCAAGCCCGTGGCGGAGGTGTATCCGCAGGCGCTCGCCCTGCTGAAGGAGAAGGGCTACTCCTTCAAGACGGGCCAGGGCGGCTTCGAGGCCACCACCGAGTGGCTGATGCAGGGCGCCCCGTCGTCGCTGGGCACCACCCAGGTGCGCTACCTGGTGCGCGGCATCGAGAAGGGCCCGGGCCAGTCCTCGGTGGAGTTCACCCGGCAGCTCGTCACGCAGTCCGCGGGCGCCGCCAACACCTCCGGCCGCGCGCCTGACGTCTCCGAGCCCGCCGTACGCGCCGACGGCGGCAACATCACCCGGGACGAGGCGCTGGAGTGGGAGCTGGTCCAGCGCGTGGACGCCGAGTCCGCGTCGGCCCTGCGCGCCGAGTCCGAGAAGATTCAGTAGCCTCAGTCCCGGAGGGGCAATTCGACGGTGAACCCGTCGAAGGCCACCTCCACCGGCCCCTGGTACTCCTCGCGCGCCTGCGTGAGCAGTTTCGAGGGGTCGGTGTCGTGCCGGCTGGAGAGGTGGGTGAGCACCAGCCGCCGTGCTCCCGCCTCTCGCGCCACCCGCGCCGCTTCCCGCGCGGTGGAGTGCCGGGTCTCCACGGCCCGCTCCTGTTCGTCGTCGGAGAAGGTGGACTCGTGGACCAGCAGGTCCGCGTCCTTCGCGGCCTTCACCAGCGACGGGCACGGGCGCGTGTCCCCGGAGATGACCAGCCGGCGCCCGGGGCGTGGCGCGCCGAGCACGTCCTCCGGCTTCACCGTCCGCCCGTCCTCCAGCGTCACCGGCTCGCCCCGCTGGAGCTTTCCGAAGCTGGGGCCCTCCGGCACGCCCAGTGAGCGCGCCACGTCCAGGTTGAAGCGCCCGGGCCGGTCGTCCTCCACCAGCGCGTAGCCCAGGGCGTTGATGCGGTGGTCCACGCCCACCGCGTGGACCGCGTAGCCCTTGCGTGGCACCACGTCACCGTCCTTCAGTTCGTGAATCTCCACTGGGAAGGACATGGACTCCACGCCCAGGTGGACGGCCTGGTGGAGCAGGCGCTTCGCGGAGGGCGGGCCGTACAGGTGGATGGGCTCGGAGCGCCCCGTCATGCCCAGCGTGCGCAGGAAGCCGATGATGCCCAGGTAGTGGTCCGCGTGGAAATGCGTGAAGAACACCGCGTCCACGGTGAAGCCGGTGCCGTAGCGCACCATCTGCCGCTGGCTGCCCTCACCGCAGTCGAAGAGCAGCAGGTCCGAGTGCGCCTTCACCGCGAGTCCGGACAGGTTCCGGTGCAGTGTGGGCTGCGCGGCGGATGTACCGAGGAACGTGAGCCTGAGGAGGGACATGCCGGCACTTCCCACGCGTTGAGGACCTCCCGCGCCAGGCAAACGCCGACGCGAGGGGGCCATTTACCAGGGTTGGAGGCACCCATGCTATGTGGCCGCCCCCGACCTCGGACTTCACCATGCCTGAATCCCTGACCTTCGCGCCGACTTCGGACCCTCGCCGCGTGCGCGCGCCGGATGGCCGCGTGCTCACCGTGCCGGACGGCTGGGCCCTGCTTCCCCCCGGTGACGCCGGACTCACCCGCCGCGTGAAGGCGGCGGGACCCTCCTGGACCGTGGCGGAGAAGGTGGGCCGCAAGCTCTTCTCCCGGGGCGTGTGGGCGCCGGAAGCGCACATCCTCCACGCCCGCGCCGCCCTCGAGGCCGAGCGCGCCACCCCCGCCTACGAGAAGAAGCTGGCAGCCGGACGCGAGCGCCGCGCCCGCGAGCAGGAGGCCTACGAGGTCGACTTCGCCAACGCCGTGCTGCGCTTCCTCGCCTTCTCCCCGGCGTGGCTGCCGCACGCCAAGCGCATGGCGGTGCTCGTCGCCACCCATGCCACCCCCGTGGGCAGCGGCACCGTGGCCCGCACGGAGCGCATCCCCCTGGAGCGCCGCGCCGAGGCCGCCGTCATCGCGTGGATGCGACATCAAACCACGAGCTACGACGACATGCGCATCGCCCGGGTGAAGGGCGCCCGGCGGGAGGTGCGCCGGGAACTGGCGGACATTTCCCGCGCCGTGCTGGACCTGCACCGCCGCGATGTCCCCCACGGGCCCTCCGCGTGCCCGCTGTGCACCGCGCTGACGCGGACCTGAGCGGCGGAACGCACCCACAGTCGCAGTCCTTGGATTACTGACCCGGTGTTCAGAAACCTTGCGTGGTTAATGACCAGCGGGTTAGGAATCCGGCCAGCATGGCCCGTCCCGCCGACCCTCACGCTCGGAGTGCGCTGGTGTCCGCGGCCCGGCGGGAGTTCGCTCGCCGGGGGCTGAAGGGGGCGCGCATCGAGGACATCACCGCCGCGTGCGGGCTGTCCAAGGGCGCCTTCTACCTGCACTTTCCGTCCAAGGAGGCACTGTTCGGGGAGGTGGTGGGCGCGTTCGAGTCCGGGCTGATGGAGATGAACGGGCGTCGCATGGCGCGTATGGAGGGCTTCTTCCAGACGCACGGCATCCCGGGAGCGCAGGACCGCATCGAGCGCAGCGAGCGTTATCTGCGGTTCCTCCAACTGGAGAAAGAGCACGACCTGGAGGCCCTGGATTGGGTGTGGGAGTTCCGGGACGTGTCCCTGGTCCTCACCAGCGGCAGCCAGGGCACGGAGTTCGAATCCCTGCTGTGGCGTGTGACGGATGCCCAGGTGGAGCGCATCTCCCACGACTTCCGGCGGCTGCAGGAGGCTGGCGCCATGGATCCGGAGTTGGACGCGCGAATCTTCGCCTCCATCATCGTCGGGTCCTTCCTGCTGCTCTCCACGCAGATGGCGCGGCTGGATGAGAAGCCGGACCTGAACGCGTGGGCGAACACGCTCCAGCGGCTGTGCCAGGAGGGCACCCGTCCGGCGTCGCCCGCCCCGTCCAAGCGTGTTGCGCGCCGGCCCCGAGCCGCCGCCGAGAAACCCCGAAAGACCCCGAGGAAACGCTCGTGAAACCCAACCTGAAGCCGTCCGCTGTCCGCGTGTTCGCCGCGGCGGGCATGGCCACCGCCGTGCTGTCGCTGACCGCATGCCAGAAGGCGGATGCCTCGTCGTCGCCGCCCGCCAAGGGCCCAGCGCAGGAGGTGGTGCCCACGGTGAAGGTCGTCTCCGCGCGGACGGTGCGGGCCGCGCCGAGCGAGTCGGTGACGGGGACGCTGTTTCCCGCGCAGGGATTGATGGTGGGCTTCGAGGTGGGAGGCCGCCTGTCGGTCGTCCGGGTGAAGAAGGGGCAGGGGGTGAAGAAGGGCGACGTGCTGGCGCAGCTGGACCCGGAGATCGCCGACGCGCAGGTGGCCCAGGCCGAGGCCGCGGTGGCCGCCGCGGAGGCAGCCTCCACCATGGCCGCCGACGTGGCCGCCCGCAACGAGAAGCTCCAGCAGCAGGGTGGGGTGAGCGAGGTGGCCCACCGCACCGCTAGCGCCAATGCCGCGCAGGCGCAGGCGCAGTGGATGGCCGCCAAGGCGCAGCTGGCCCAGGCGCGCGCGTCCCGCCGCCGGCACGAGCTGCGGGCGCCCTTCGACGGCACCATCATCGACGCACCGGAGCAGACGGGCGCGACGGTGGCGCCGGGCACTCCGCTGTTCAACCTGGAGCGCCTGGACACGCTGCTCTTGAAGACGACGGTGTCGGAGGCCCTGCGCTCGCAGCTGGAGCCCGGCGCCAAGGTGCGCGTGGAGTCGGTGGGCGCGCGCGTGTCCTCGGACGAGGCGGTGGTGCGCACCATCCTTCCCTCCGCGGACCCCGCCACGCGCCGCATTCCGGTGGAGCTGGCCGTCCCCAACGCGGATGGCCGCTTCGTGGCGCACACGCTGGCGCGGGCGGTCCTCTCACTGGGGCAGGTGCAGGACGCCCAGGTGCTGCCAGGCAGCGCGTTATCGGCCCTCAACGGGGACCATGTCTGGGTGGTGGCGTCCGGTCAGGTGCGCCGCGTGGACGTGCGGGTGTTGGAGCGGCGCGAGCAGGGCGAGGTGGTGGTGCTGGCGTCCTCGCCGCTCGATTCCGTCGTTGACCACCCCACTCCGGGCCTGTCGCAGGGCGCCCGCGTCTCCGTGAAGTAGGGAGCCCTCCCCATGCTGCTCAGCGACGTCTCCATCCGCAGGCCCGTCTTCACCGCGATGTTGTCGCTGTGCCTCGTCGTGCTCGGCCTCATGGGCCTGGGCCGCCTGGGCACCGACCTCTATCCGGACGTGTCCTTCCCGGTGGTGGTCATCAACACCGTCTACAAAGGCGCGGGTCCGGGCGAAATCGAAACGCAGGTCATCAAGCCCCTGGAGGACGCCGTCGCTGGCATCAGCGGCGTGGACAAGATTCACTCCTACAGCCGGGAGAACGTGGGCATCGTGGTGGTGCAGTTCAAGATGACCGCCCCGCTGGACCGCGCGGTGCAGGACGTGCGCGACAAGGTCGCCGGCATCGTCAGTCGCCTGCCCCAGGACGCGGACGCGCCCGTCATCGGCCGCGTGGACCTGGGGGCCACGCCCATCCTCACCTACGCCGTCTCCGCGGAGCTGCCCTCGCAGGAGCTGCGCCGGCTCATCGACGACCGCGTGAAGCCCGCGCTCGCGCAGTTGGAAGGCGCCGCCGAGGTGCGCGTCACGGGGGGAGACACGCGCGAGGTGCAAATCGACATCGATTTGGACAAGGCGCGCGCGGCGGGTGTGTCCCCGCTGGGCATCGCCCAGCGCGTGGCGTCGGAGAACCTGGACCTGCCCGCGGGCCGGCTCCAACTGGGCGCCTCCGAGATGACGGTGCGCTCGCTGGGGCAGTTCCAGAACGTGGATGAAATCCGCGACCTGCCGGTGGCGCGCAGCGCGACGGGCGCGCAGGTGCGGCTGGGCGAAATCGCCAGCGTGACGGACGGCGTGGCGGAGCGGCGCACCCTGGCGCGCCTCAACGGGCAGGACGCCGTCATCCTGGAAATCGTCAAGCAGCCGGGCTCCAACACCGTCGCGGTGAGCGAGGCGGTGCGGCAGGTGATGGCGCAGATGGGCTCGGTGGTGGGGCATGGCTTCCAGGCCACGCTGCTCATCAACCAGTCGGACATCATCCAGGAGAACGCGCACGAGGTCTGGGTGGCGCTCATCTTCGGTGGCGCGATGGCGGTGCTCATCATCCTCATCTTCCTGCTGGACGTGCGCGGCACCTTCATCTCGGCGCTGGCGTTGCCCACCTCCGTGCTGGGCACCTTCTTCGTGATGTACGTGCTGGACTACACGCTCAACCAGATGACGCTGCTGGGCCTGTCGCTGGCCATCGGTCTGCTCATCGACGACGCGGTGGTGGTTCGCGAGGCGATTACCCACCGGCTGGAGAAGGGGGAAGACCCGGAGAGCGCCGCGTCCAACGGCACGAAGGACGTGGGCCTGGCGGTGCTTGCCACCACGCTGTCGCTGGTGGCGGTGTTCGTGCCGGTAGCCTTCATGCCTGGCATCGTCGGCCAGTTCTTCCGGCAGTTCGGCATCACCATCTCCGTGGCGGTGCTGATTTCCCTGTTCATCTCCTTCACGCTGGACCCGATGATGTCGGCGCGGCTGGCGAAGCGGCGCGTGCCGGGCGAGGTCCGCCAGGAGAACGCGGTGGCCGCGGCGCTGCGCCGCTTCCTGGACGGGACCGAGCGCGTCTACGAGTCCATCCTCCGCTGGGTGCTGGCGCACAAGTGGACGACGGTGGGCCTCACGCTGGTGCTGCTGGTGGTGTCCTTCGGAGGCGCCAGCCGTCTGGGCATGGAGTTCATGCCCGCGGAGGACCGCTCGCAGTTCTTCGTGGACCTGACGCTGCCGGACTCGGCCAGCATCCGGGAGACGGAGGCCCGCACCGCCGATGCGGAGGTGCTGCTGCGCCAGCTCCCGGAGGTGACGGACGTCTACTCCATCGTCGGCAAGGACGGCGATGTGAACAAGTCCCGCATGCGCGTGCTGACGGTGGGCAAGGACGCGCGCACCAAGGGCATCCAGGTGCTGAAGGAGGATGCGCGCGCGCTGCTGGAGCCTGGGCTGGTGGGCACGCGGGTGAACCTGAGCGACCCGCCCATCCTGGAGGGCATGGGCGACTACTACCCCATCATGGTGCGCATCACCGGGCCGGACCTGGACCGCGTCAACGAGGAGGCCGAGCGCGTCGCGGGCATCCTCCGCGAGCTGCCGGGCACCGCGGACGTGCGCGTGGAGTCCAACCCGCCCAAGCCGGAGATGCAGGTGCTCATCGACCGCGCGCGCGCCAGCGACGTGGACCTGCACGCGGGCGCGCTGGCCACGCAGCTGCGGCTGGCCATTGGCGGTGACGTGGTGGCGAAGCTTCGCGAGGGCATCACCGAGACGGACATCCGCGTGCGCCTGTCGGAGAAGGACCGCGCCACGCCGGAGCGCGTGCGCCAACTGGAGGTGTACACGCCCAGCGGCCTGCGCCCGCTGACGGACGTGGCCCGGGTGGAGATGAAGAACGGCCCCAGCCTCATCGAGCATGAGAACCGCGAGCGGCAAATCGCCGTGTACTCGCAGTTGGGCCCGGGCGCGGCGCTGGGCGACATCGCCCGGGAGCTGAAGGCGCGCGTGGCGGCCCAGCCGCTGCCACCGGGCTATGCGCTCATCTACGACGGGCAGATGAAGAACCTGGACGAGCAGAACGACGCCTTCGGCGCGGCGTTCGGTCTGGCCTTCGTCTTCATCTACATGGTGCTCGCCAGCCAGTTCGAGTCCTACAAGCACCCGCTCACCATTATGGTGTCGCTGCCGCTGGCCCTGGTGGGCGCGCTGCTGGGACTGGTGGTCACGGGCTTCCACCTGTCCATGGGCGCCATGATTGGCATCATCCTGCTGATGGGCCTGGTGACGAAGAACGCCATTCTGCTCATCGACGGCGCGCTTCAGAACCTGCGGGAAGGCGACACGGTGGACGAAGCGCTGCTCAAGGCGGGCCCGCGCCGGCTGCGGCCCATCCTGATGACGAGCGCGGCCATGGCCATCGCCATGGTGCCCACGGCGGTGGGCACGGGCACGGGTTCGGAGTTCCGCGCACCCATGGCCATCTCCGTGATTGGTGGCGTCATCACCTCCACCTTCCTCACGCTGCTGGTGGTGCCGGTGGTGTTCGCCGGCATGGAGCGCCTGGGCTTCAAGCGCCGCCGTCCGCGCGACGATGCCGCCGCCGCGCCGCCGCACCAGGTGGAGCCCAAGCCCGGTCAGGCGGCCTGAGGTCCACGGGCTCGGGGGGCGTTCATCCCCCCGCGTACAGCGGCGCCATCGCATCCACGATGGCGCCCATCAGCCGCTGGCCGTCGGACGTGTCCGGGCAGAGTCCGCCCCAGACGAGCGTGAGGCGTTCGGCCACCGGGCGGAAGTACATGCGCCCGCGCATGCGGACCGGCTCGTAGCTCTCCCGGCCGCCCACGAGGTAGTCCTCCTCTGGCACGCCGAACACGGCGTAGTACGTGAAGTCCGGCGCCTGCGCGTCCTGCACCCGGTGCAGTCCGCTGGGGATGATGCAGCTCACCTCCGCCATGTGCCACGGGCCTTCACGGCCCTGGCGCACGTCCAGCACCTCGAAGCACATCTTCGACGCGGGGCAGCCCAGCTCCCCGGCCGTGAGGAAGTTGTAGTCGAGCCGCGGAATCTCCAGCATCTCGTCCAGGTCCGGGCGGCCGTCGCGGGTGAATCCCCACGGGCTGCCATCCCGCTTGTACGAGCGGATGCCGTAGGCGCCGTAGAAGACGTTGTACCAGGGGCTGTGCGGGTTGAAGTAGTTGGAGCAACCGGCCCGCTCCGGGAAGTCTCCGATGGTGAAGGCCACCAGCAGGTCCATCAGCCGCTTGGTGTCGAAGGCCATGAAGGGTTCATGCGCCACCGCGCCAATCGACCCGCGGATGGCGGGCACCGGTGTGGCGATACCGGCCTCCGCCAGGAAGTTCTTCTTCCCCGGCAGCGGCGTGGCTTTCATGGCCAGGATGGCGAGCTCTCGTTGCAGACCCATGGAATTCCTACCCCCTCGCCGTACATCCTAGCGGAGGAAGGGTACACTGCTGAACATGCCGGAGAAGCTCGTCTTCGAGCACACCTTGGAGGGTCTCTTCGTGCGAGGACTGGGTGCCCGCGTCACCCCCGTGCTCCGCGAGCGGCTGCGGGAGGTGGGAGTGGACCTGGAGCGCAAGCTGCAGCCCGCCTACTCCTTTGAAACATGGTGCTCCGCCGTGCGCGTGGCCGCGCGCGAGCTGCACCCGGACGTGCCCGACGACGTGGGCTACGCGCTGCTGGGGGAGCGCATGGTGGACGGCTACCGGGAGACGGTGCTGGGCCGCGCGGCCTTCGGTGTGATTCAGCTCCTGGGCCCCCGCCGGTGCGTGAGCCGGGCCCGGCAGATGTTCCGCTCCGGGAACAACTACACGGAGACACGCCTGGACGACGTGTCCCCCACCGAAGTGGACCTGTGGATGAACGAGGCCGGGGCCATCCGCTACTTCACGCAAGGCGCGCTGCGCGCGGGCCTGCGCGCCGTGGGAGCGCCGCATGCCGAGGTGCAGGTGCGCGCCTTCACCGACGAAGGCGTCACCTACCGGCTCACGTGGCGCAACGGCCACGAGGACTGAGCCTGCTGGGATTCCATGGGCTGGAGCCGTCGTGCTCCAGCCTGGAGGTCTGTCTCAGCGCGCCGCGTGCTCTAGCTCGCCTTCCGCCGCGCCCAGGAAGTAGCGCGAGCGCGCCTTGGCGAGCTGCGAGTGCGCTTCCTCCAGCGACACGCAGTCCACCGTGATGTCGTTGTCCGCCGCGGCCGCCGAGGCCACCCGCGCTGTCTGCAGCCGGGCGATGGTGGAATCCGAGACGTGCGCGCACATGACGCAGCCCATCTGCCGGCCGTAGGCCACCACCTCTCCGAAGAGGCTGGCGGACTCCGGCTCCAGGGTCCTGAGCCCACGCATGTCCGCGAGCACCAGGTGTCGTCCTCCTCCGTAGGCGTCTGTTTCGTGACGATACCGGCTCGCGAAGTCCCGCATCTCGTTCGGCCTGACGAACCCACTCAACCGCACGGTGACGGTACGGCGATTCTTGTCATTGGTGACTTCGAACATGCGTGCGCCCTCCTCGCGAGGCAAAGATTAACATGAAGACAAACGGGGTTCCATGCAGCCCTCCAGGGCAGGTTCATGGCTGGAAGGGTGTGCAAGCGTGTCTGGGTTGTCTGGCGCCGGTGGAAGTTTCCGCGTGCTGGCACCCACATGTGGTGGTGGCGCAATCCTCGCCAGGAGGTGAAACCCGTCTGGGAAAGGCTCAGGCGCGCTGACTGCTCTGGCCGGTGACGACAGCGGAGCCGATGAGGTGCGCCAGCCGCAGGGCCTCGGGGACGAGGCCGCGGTCCGTCACGCGCGCCAGCGCCTCGGCCACCCAGGCGGGCTCCGCGCCCTGTACCTGGAAGGTGAAGCCTCCCAATTGGTGGATGGGACCCGCGCGCTTCAGCTTCGCCCAGCGCGCGTCCGCGCGAGGCAGACGCCGCAGCGCGCGCTCCACCGCGCCCAGGTCCGGTGGCCGCCGCATCACCGCCACGCACGGCCGCTTCAGCCGGCTGGCCAGCAGGGGCAGGTCCACGACGTTGAAGCCGCCGAACGCAATGCCATCCAGCAGCACCAGGTGGAGCTGCGGGAGGAACTTCCCGCCTTCCAACAGCCGGCACACCTCTCGCGTGGCGTTCCAGCCGTCGCGGCGCACCCGTCCCCAGACGAGCCCTTCGAAGCGCGTGCCTCCACACACCACGCCCGCCAGGGGCACGGCGGCGCCGGGGCGGCGCGCGAAGGGGCCGTCGTCGAAGCCGATGACACGCGGGAAGCGGGGCAGGCGCATGGGCCGCGCAGCCTCTCAGGGAGCGCCCGCAAAGAGAAAGCCCGGACTCGCCATCCGCGAGACCGGGCTTTCATGGCTTCGCCGGACCGCCGTTCAGGCCGCGCGAACGTTCTGCGCCTGCAGACCCTTGGGGCCCCGGCCTACTTCGAACTCCACCTTCTGGCCTTCCTGCAGGGTGCGGAAGCCATCCATGTTGATGGCGCTGTGATGGACGAACACGTCCTCACCGCCGCCGTCCTGCACGATGAACCCAAAACCCTTCGCATCGTTGAACCACTTGACGGTACCGGTTGCCATGAATCGCGTTCTTTCGTTCCAAAGCGGCTGGGGTGCCGCGGATATCGCCCTCTCAGAAACTGAAGGGCCGTGCTGCGAGCCATAGTCTGCCCGGGGCGGGCCACCGAGTGGAAGCCCCCCTGGCTGCCCAGCAGCCAGGAATTCGCGGGTGGACAGGCTTCCTACCCTCGGTGCCCGGGCAGGCGAGGGGCGCATCGCCGTGCGTCACGGGCCGCGTGCCTACCGTAGCGGCGACTTCACGACGGCAAGACTGGAAGGAGCGCCACATGGCTGAACCGCGGACCCTGAGCCCGTCCACCCCCAGACTCGTCCCGCCCCCGGTGCCTCCGGAAGGGCGCTTCCGGCGGGGTGTGCGCCGCGCCATGGACCGGAGCGCCGCCGCTGGCATCATCTCCCGTCCGCTCCTGGGACGGCTGCCGTTGCGCCGGTGGGTGCCGCAGGACCTGCACTCGCTCATGGACTACAAGGGCGGGACGGCCTCGGTGGTGGCGGGGGTGTTGTCCGGAGATGCCGTGGCGAAGTCCGCGGGCATTGCCCTGGGGTCCACCATCCTCGGTGTGTCATTGTTGACGGATTACCGCATCAGCTTGACCAAGCTCATCCCCATCGAAGCGCATGAAATCGCCGACTATGCCTTTGGCGCCGCGTCCATCCTCTCGCCCTTCGTGCTGGGCTATGCGAAGCGCAGCCCGCTGGCCGCGGCCATCCACGTGGCGGTGGGCGTGACGACCGTGCTCGCGTCGCTGGTGACGGACTACCGGTGCCAGACGGGCATGCACCTGGGCGGCGAGCTGGCGACGGACCCGGGGGCGATTGGCGCGTGAGTGCCCCTGTTCCTCCAGCGCGCGGCAGCACCGTGCGCGGCGCGCTGGAGGCGGCGCTGACGTCCGCCCCGGAGAGCGGCCTCACCGCGAAGGACCTCTCCGCCCTGGTGGGCATCTCCGAGAAGGACGTGGCCGGACACCTGGAGCACCTGGAGAAATCCCTCAAGGTCCAGGGCGCCCGCCTGGAGGTGTTGCCCGCCTCGTGCCTGGCGTGTGGCTTCACCTTCAAGGACCGCAGGCGCTTCACGCGGCCCGGTGCCTGTCCTCAGTGCCGTGCCACGCGCATTGATCCGCCGGCCTTCCGCGTCATCGGTTGAAAGCGCCTGGGGCGCCGTCCCGGGCGCGGTGGAGATTTCACCATTCGGTTGACAATCGAGCGGTGATTGCAGGAATATTAAACCAATTGGATGAATATCGGGAGTGCGTCATGGCGTCGACAGGGAATGACAAGGGTGCGCCGGTTGCCACGGCGATGATGATGATTCGCCGTCCCGTGGCGGACGTCTTCGCGGCCTTCGTGGACCCCGCAATCACCACGAAGTTCTGGTTCAGCCGGGGCAGCGCGCGGCTCCAGCCCGGCGGCACGGCGCAGTGGTTCTGGGACACCTACGGCGTGTCGGTCACCGTGAACGTGTTGGACTTCGAGCCCGGCGCCCGCCTGCGCATCGAGTGGGGTGACCCGGGTGCGATGACCTTCGTCGAGTGGACCTTCACGGCGCTGTCGCCGGACCGCACATTTGTCCGCGTCGTCGAGTCCGGCTTCCGGGGTGACGACAAGGCCGTCGTGGCGCGAGCGCTGGACAGCACCGGGGGCTTCAACCTGCTCCTCGCCGGGGCCAAGGCCTGGCTGGAGCACGGCATCGCGCTCGCGCTCGTTCCGGACCATGTCCCCGAGGACGCGCGGCACCTCGTCTGACGCCGCGGTTCCCCCCACCCCCCACGCATGACCGAAGGCGCCATGAAACGAGACTCGCACGCCCGCCTGTTGTCCTCCGACACCGTCCGTATCGAGCGCTTGCTGCCCGGCCCCATCGAGCGCGTCTGGGCCTATCTCACCGATCCGGAGAAGCGCCGGCTGTGGCTCGCGAGCGGCCCCACGGAGACGAAGGTCGGTGGCAAGGTGGAGCTGCTGTTCCGCCACTCCGAGCTGTCAGAGGAAGGCGGCGCCCCACCGCCGCGCCATGCGGACATGGAACAGGGCCACGTCAATGTGGGGCGCGTGACGGCGTGCGAGCCGCCGCACCTGTTTGCCTATACATGGGCGGAGAACCGCGGGGACCCGTCAGAGGTCCGCTTCGAGCTGTCCGAGCGCGAGGATGGTGTCCTGTTGACCATCACCCACGTGCGTCTCAACGGCCGGGACGCCCTGCGCAGCGTGGCGGGCGGCTGGCATACGCACCTCGACCTCCTGGTCGACCGGCTGAATGGACAGCGCTCGCCGGACTTCTGGGAAGCCTATGAGCGCGCCCACGCCGAGTACGTCTCGCGCCCGGGCTTTGAGTAATGCGGTTGCCGGCGCTCCCGCGGTGCATCCGGGGGCGGCCCTTGGAGGACCGCACCCGGAGGTCAGTGTCTACTTCGGCCCTTCGGGGACGAAGCTGCAATCCGGGTCGTTGATGGCGCACAGCTGATTGCAGCAGCCATCCGCCCGGCAGCTGCAGGTGGGCTCCAGGATGATGGGCCTGCAGGTCTGGGAGTTGCCGTTGCACGTCACGGTGCCGCCGTTGGCACTATTGGCCGAACAGGCGAAGCCCGTGCCACTGCACTCCTTGATATCCCCGCCCTGGCACTCGATCTGCACGAAACAGTCACCGGTCAGCGCGGCCTCCTGCGTGCGGAAGTGGTCCTCGGCGGTGACGTCGTTACCTCCCTGAGGCTGCTCCTCGGTGGGCACGGGCCCGCAGGAGGTCAGCATCACCAGCGCCATGACGAAGATTCCAGACATCGACTTCATGAGAACCTCTCTTCTGTTGGGGGACACCGCGACAGGGAATATGAGAGGAATTTCCTGTCGTCAATAGTGACGCTCCGTGCTGGTTGGGTGTCTTTTCCGACCGTTTGAGAGGGATTTGTAGCCTTTTATGTCTCGCCCGGTGCGTCACCAGGCGTAGTCCTCCGGGGCGGGCTTGTGGCCCGGGAAGATGTCATCCAGGCGTGACAGTGTTTTCGCATCAAGTGTGACACCGGCCGCGTGGACGGCGGCATCGAGCTGGGCGGACGTTCGCGGTCCGATGATGGGCGCGGTGACAGCGGGCTGGTGCAGCAGCCACGCCAGCGCGACGTCTCCGGGCTCATGCCCGAGCTCGTCGGCGAGTGCCTCATAGCGCTCGATGCGGTCGCGGTGCTTCTGGAGGGATTCCTTGGCGCGTCCTTCCAGACGGCGCTTGCCTTCGCGCTCCTTGCGGAGCACGCCGCCCAGCAGTCCGCCCTGGAGGGGAGACCAGGGGAGGATGCCCACGCCATGGAACTGCGCGGAGGGCAGCACCTCCAGCTCCACGGTGCGGGCCATCAGGTTATAGAGCGACTGTTCGCTGACCAGTCCGGTGAAGTTGCGCCGTGCCGCCACGGCCTGGGCCTGGGCGATGTGCCAGCCCGCGAAGTTGCTGCTGCCGACGTAGAGCACCTTTCCCTGCGCCACGGCCACCTCCATGGCCTGCCAGATCTCCTCCCAGGGCGTGGCGCGGTCGATGTGGTGGAACTGATAGAGGTCGACGTAGTCCGTGCGCAGCCGCTTCAAGCTGGCATCCAGCGCGCGGCGGATGTTGAGCGCGGACAGCTTGCCCTCGTTGGGCCAGTCACCCATGGGCGCGTAGAGCTTGGTCGCGAGCACGGTGCGCTCGCGCCGCCGGCCGCCCTTGGCGAACCAGTTGCCGATGACCTCCTCGGTGCGGCCCTTGTTCTCCCCGAAGCCGTAGACGTTGGCGGTGTCGAAGAAGTTGATGCCGTGGTCGAGCGCGGAATCCATGATGGCGTGGGACTCCGGCTCCTCGGCCGTCCAACCGAAGTTCATGGTGCCCAGGCACAGCCGGCTGACGGAGAGCCCCGAGCGGCCCAATTGCGTGTACTTCATGGTGACTCCTCGATGGCCGGAGGCAGGCTCCCTCCACCGAGGACGGCCCGGCCGTTCACCGTCCCGCGGGTGCCGTGCATTCAGGGCATCCGCGGCGCATGGGGCCAGGGGTTTGCGGTGACGCCCACGCCAGGTGTCGGACAGCCAACCCGGGCGCGTGTCGAGGCGGCGTTGGTGAAACGAAAAAGGGCCACCGCCATGAAGGCGGTGGCCCTTGGGGCCGGCGGACGACCGTAGGGCTTACGGGTACAGCGCGCGGGCGCCGCTGCGGTCGGAGCTGGTCAGCACCAGGTCACCTGTCTGGGTGCCGCTGCACTGCGGGTAGTGCATGACGGAGCTGGCGTCATACGGCGTCAGCGCGCGCCAGGCGTTGTCCTCGTAGCAGCCGGTGCTGGTGAGGCGGGTGTGCTCGTGGCGGAAGCCCAGCACGTGACCCAGCTCGTGGCGAATCACGCCCTCCAGCGTCCAGGGCGAGATGTTCTGGAAGGACGTGGTCGAGATGAGGACGTTGGCGCTGCGGCGGGCGCTGTTGGGGAAGAAGGCGCGCGCCAGGTACTGCGACGTGTTGGTCTGGTTCACGTCGAACACGACGTTGTTGTTGCGGTTGGTGCACTTCGAGTCTTCAGCGCTGACGTGGACGAACTTGACGTTGGCAGCCGCCTCCCATTCCGCCGCGGCGCTCTTCATCGCGTTGACCACGCGCGTGTAGTTGCTCCCGAACTTGGTGCTCACGCAGTACGTGAGGTTGAGCGCCTGGCTGGCGCTCCATTTGATGTCGCGTCCACCGCTGTAATACACGGCCAGCGCGTCCCGCTGGGTGCCAATGCCGCTGACGGACTGCTCGTAGAACTCGCGCAGCTCCGACTCCGTCGGCAGGAAGATGTCACCGTCGACGACGAAACCACCGGACTCGGGCTCCTGATACGCGCCGGCGCGGAACTCCTCGAAGGTGAGCTGCTGCGCGTCCTGCGACTCGGACTCAGGGGCGCCGCACGCGGAACTCAGGATGGAGATGCCTGCCAGAAGAGCAACGGAGCGAAACTTGACCATGGTGGACCACCCTCGGAGCGAATTCTCGGAATTGAAACAAAAAGCGAAAAGAAGACCCCGGCACCGAAAAATCGGACACACAGGTCCACGCGAATTCTGAACCGGGGCTCGAGTTTCACCGGCGTTGAGAGAGTCTGCTCTGACTCAGGGATGTGTGAGCTCGACAATTGGCGGGACACCAGCTCGGCCCACATCGACGGCGGGCACCGGGGCCTGGTCCCCTCGGCGAACTGCGGCGGGTCATCGAAAAGAAATCCCCCGTGAAAAGGCGGTCGATTCACGGGGGTTCCGTTCGACCACGGAAGCAGGGAGGCTCTTCTCCTGCTCACCCGTGAGGCACGGACCCATGAAGTACCTGCTGATGATTTACGAGAACGAGAAGGCCGCCGAGGCGCTGTCGGAGGCGGACGTCCAGCGCGTGATGGGGGAGTACGGCACCTTCGAGGAGGCCATCCGGCAGAGCGGGCACTTCATCTCGGGCGAGGAACTGGAGCCCACGGCGGCGGCCACCACGGTGCGCATCCGCGACGGCAAGCGACTGACGACCGACGGCCCATTCGCGGAGACGCGGGAGCAACTGGGCGGCTTCTTTCTCGTGGAGGCCAGGGACCTCGACGAGGCGATTGGCATCGCGTCTCGCATTCCCAGCGCGCGCAGCGGCTCCATCGAGGTGCGGCCGGTGCGGGAATTCGCCATGCCCCAGGACTGACGCCGGGCCCCGCGCGGCATGATGGACACCCCCTCCATTCTCGAACGGGCGCACCGTGAGGATTACGGGCGCATCGTGGCCACGCTCATCCGCGTGCTGGACGGCGACTTCAGCGCGGCGGAGGAGGTGGTGCAGGACGCCTTCGCCGCTGCCTTGAATCAGTGGCCGCGCGAGGGTGTGCCTCGCGAGCCGGCCGGTTGGCTGATGCGTGTCGCGCGCAACAAGGCGGTGGACCGCATGCGGCGGTCCGCTCGCCTGGAGGCGCGCGTGGGCGAGTTGGAGGCGGTGGCGCCATCCGTGGACGACGCCGGATGGCAGACGTTGCCGGACGACTCGCTGCGGCTGCTCTTCACCTGCTGTCACCCCGCCTTGTCACCCGAGGCCCAGGTGGCGCTCGCGCTTCGTTGCCTGTGTGGGTTGACGACGGAGCAGATCGCCCGCGCCTTCCTCGTGTCGCCCGCCACGCTGGCCCAGCGGCTGGTGCGCGCGCAGCGGAAGATACGCACCGCGCGCATCCCCTACATCATCCCGGAGCCCGAGGCGCTGGCGGAGCGCACCGAGGGCGTGTTGCACACGCTCTACCTCGTCTTCTCGGAGGGCTACGCGGCCACGGACGGGCCGGCGTTGCTGCGAGTGGACCTTTGCGAAGAGGCCCTGCGCCTGGCCCGGCTGGCGCGCTCGCTGCTCCCAGGCGACGCGGAGGTGGCGTCCCTGCGGGCGTTGATGCTGCTTCACCACTCCCGCCGCCGGGCACGCGTGGCGGCGGATGGTGGGCTGGTGCTGCTGGACCGGCAGGACCGCTCGCTCTGGGATGGCGCGCAGCGGGACGAAGGACTGGCGGAGCTGGGAGCCGCGCTCGCCATGGGCGCTCGGGGGCCGTACACGGTGCAGGCGGCCATCGCGGCGCTGCATGCCCAGGCTCCGCGCGCCGAGGACACCGACTGGGCGCAGATTGCCGCGCTGTATGCGCGGCTGGTGGTGCTGACGCCGGGGCCCGTGGTGGCGCTCAACCATGCCGCCGCCGTGGCGATGGCCCGCGGCCCCGAGCACGGCTTGGCCCTGGTGGATGACCTGGAGGCCTCCGGACGGCTGGCGGACTACCACCTGCTGCCGGCCGCGCGCGCGGACCTGCTCCGGCGTCTGGGGCGCAAGGACGAGGCCGTGAGTGCCTACCGGCGGGCACTGGCAATGGTCCGCACCGCGCCCGAGCGGCGTTTCCTGGAAGCGCGTCTACGCGAGTTGCTGGCGGAGTGAAGGGGCCCGCGCTGGCTTCGCGGTGGTATCGACCGTGGCCAGCTTCAGGGCACGCCCAGCAGGTATGCCGAGCGGAAGAACTCGCGCCGGACCGCTGCCCCGTCATGCCCCCGTCGCATGCCGCACCTCGCCTTCCTGTGTTCCGTGAGCGCGATGCCGCGGAATCAGCCGGACCCCGAGCGGCTGGAGCGCGAGCGCCGGCCGGGGCCGCACCACGCAGCCCGGTGCCAGCTCCAGGCGGAACCGCCGTGCCACGCACGCGGTGATGAGCACCGTCTCCATCAGCCCTTGTGACGCTTGCCTTGGCCCACTCCGGCGAGCTTCACGAAGTTGCCGTCGCCGTTGACGAGGACGCGTTCAATCAGGTCCGGGTGATTGAGGAGGAAGTTGCGCTTTCCCAGGCGCACCACGTCGCCGTACTCCCTGGCGCAGCGGGTGAGGAACCCCAGCGGGTCCTCGGAGAACTCCACCAGGTTGCCAGCAATGAAGTGGCCCTGGGGCCCCGGCGGAAGGCGCACCTGTGGCATGAAAGGGTCCTGGAGGGGGAACTGCCGCTGGCGCAGGCGAACCATGCGCTCCACCCGCGTTGACCAGCTCTTGAGACCCAACCGTCAGGGCACAATGCCTGACGGCTTTTGACTAGTAATAGATATACGGGGCGGAGAGCTTGTCCGCGCGAGCAAACCGCATCAGCACAGCCAAAGAGTACAGGGCCTTCTTCATGGCGAACTCCTGGTTTGAGGTGGTGGCGTCTTGCTGTCTGCTGACGTCATGGCCAGCGCGGTGAAATGTGGCACAGCCCGAGAAAGCGGCACAGTTGTCTGTGATTAGTGGAAACCCCTTGCTTCCCAGGTTGGTGCGCCGCGCCATCACCGGTAGTGGGTGGCAATCCAGTCGCCTTCAATCTGTTGCACGGAGATGTCCAGCTCGTAGATGGCGCGCAGGACGTCAGGGCGCATGATGTCCTCCGGGCGGCCCTGGAACGCGACCTTGCCGTCGCGCATGGCGACGATGTGGTCGGAGTAGCAGGAGGCGAAGTTGATGTCGTGCAGCACCAGCACGAAGCTCTTGCCCAGCGTGTCCGCGGCGTGCCGGAGCCGCTTCATCATGGACACCGCGTGTTTCAGGTCCAGGCCGTTGAGCGGCTCGTCCAGCAGCACGTGGTCCGTGTCCTGGCAGAGCACCATGGCCACGAAGGCGCGCTGACGCTGGCCGCCGGACATCTCATCCAGGAAGCGGTCGGCGAGCGCGCTCAGCCCCATGTGCTCGATGGCTCGCTCCACGTGTTCGCGGTCCTGCACGGTGGGGCGGCCCTTGGTGTGCGGATAGCGGCCGAAGGTCACCAGCTCACGCACCGTCAGCCGGGCGGTGATGTGGTTGTCCTGCCGGAGGATGGCCAGCCGCTTCGCGAGCATGTCCCCGGGCGTGGTGGTGACGTCCAGCCCGTCCACCAGCACGTTGCCCGACGACATGGGCATCACCCGGCTCATCATGGACAGCAGGGTCGACTTGCCCGCGCCGTTGGGACCGATGATGGAGGTGATTCCGCCCACGGGCAGGCTCAGGGTGACGCCGTCCACCACCAGCGTTTCGCCGTAGCGCTTGCTGACGTTCTTCGCCTCGATCATCTCGTGGCCTTTCTCATGAGCATCGCGATGAACACCGCCCCACCGACGAACTCGATGATGACCCGTGGATTGGTGTCCAGGCGGAAGACGCGCTCCAGGATGAACTGCCCGGCGACCAGGGCGATGGCGGCGATGAGCGCGGCGGCGGGGAGGACGAACGCGTGCTTGTACGTCCGCATCACCGCGTAGGCGATGTTGGCCACCAGCAACCCCAGGAACGTCACGGGCCCCACCAGCGCGGTGGAAACGGCGACCAGGATGGCCACCAACGCCAGCACCCATGACACTGTCCGCTGGTAGTCCACGCCCAGGTTGATGGCGGCCTCCCGGCCCAGTACCAGGACGTCACAGGCGCGCAGCAGCCGCAGGCCCAGCACGGAGACCCCCAGCGTCAGCACCACGGAGAGCAGCAGCAGGTCGTGCTCCGGGTCGTTGAAGCTGGCGAAGAAGCGGTCCTGCAGGAAGATGAACTCGTTGGGTTCGATGACGCGCTGGATGAACGACGACAGGCTCCGGAACAGCACGCCCATCACCACGCCGGTGAGCAGCAGCAGGTGGACGTTGCCCCGGGCCATGCCGAAGAGCCAGCCGTGCAGCATGGCGGAGAAGGCCACCATGATGATGACCTCCGCGCCGAACAGGAACCGGGGGTCCAGCCCCGCCACGGTGGTGGAGCCCAGGAAGAACACCAGGCACGTCTGGATGAGCACGTACAGGTAGTCGAACCCCATGATGGCGGGCGTCAGCACGCGGTTGCCCGTCACCGTCTGGAAGAGCACCGTGGAGACGGCGACGGCGTAGCCCACCAGCAACGCGGTGGCGACCTTCTTCCCGCGGAAGGGCAGCACGAAGTCCCACGGGCCGCTCACGTCGACGAGCATGAACAGGGCCATGAAGGCCACGGCCACGCAGCCCAGCACGAGCAGGGGTCGCAGGGGGCTGACGGGCGGGGCGCTAGCCGACACGGGCGCCTCGCTTCAGCAGGAGGTACAGGAAGAGCACGCTGCCGATGACGCCGGCGATGGTGCCTCCGGGAATCTCATACGGGTGGCGCACCACGCGGCCCACGATGTCGCAGAGCAGCACGAAGGCCGCGCCGCTCACCGCGACCCAGGGAATGGACCTGCGCGCGTTGTCGCCCATGACCATGCTGACCAGGTTGGGGACAATCAGGCCCAGGAACGGAATCATGCCCACCGTGACGACCACCATCGCGGTGACCAGGGCGACGATGACCAGCCCCAGCGCGACGATGCGCGGGTAGTTCAGCCCCAGGTTGGTGGTGAACGTCTCGCCCATGCCGGCGACGGTGAAGCGGTCCGCGGCGGTGTAGGCGGCGCAGGTGAGGCCCAGCGTCACCCACAGCAGCTCGTAGCGGCCGCGAAGCACGGTGGAGAAGTCACCCGTGGTCCACGCGTTGACCGTCTGAAGCAGGTCGTACCGGTAGGCGAAGAAGGTCGTCGCCGAATCGATGATGCCGCCCAGAATCAGGCCCACCACCGGGACGATGAGGGCCGAGCGCAGGGGAATGCGCCGCAGCACCAGCAGGAAAAGCGCCGTCCCCGCGAGGGCGAAGACGGTGGCCACCATCATCTTCCCGAGCACCGGAAGGCCAGGCGCCAGCAGGGTGGCGGTCAGCAGGCCCAGGCTGGCGGACTCCGCGGTGCCCGCCGTCGTGGGCTCCACGAAGCGGTTGCGGGCAATCATCTGCATGATGAGGCCCGCGACGCCCAGGGACGTGCCCGCCAGCATGACGGCAAACATGCGCGGCAGCCGGCTGATGACCAGCACCTGGAGGGCGCGCTCATCCGGCTCGGGAGCGAAGAGGGCGCGCCAGGACACATCACTGGCGCCAATCAGGAGGCTGACCACCGCCAACGTGACGAGGACGGCGGCGGCGGCGAATGCGCGCTTCACGGTGGGGATGGACTACTGGGCCTGCGCGTAGGCGCTCGCGACCTGGTCGCGCAGCTGCTTGACGGACTGGATGCCGCCGCCGGTCAGGTAGGTGACGCCGGGGTCCAGGTAGACGACCTGGTTCTTCTGCCAGGCCGTCGTCTGCCGCACCAATTCGTTGTCCAGCACCTGCCGGGCATTGCCTTCCTTCTGACCGGTGGCGGCGTCTCGGTCGATGACGAACAGCCAGTCGGGGTTCTTCTCCCGGATGAACTCCGCGCTGATGGACTCGCCGTGCAGCGAGGTGCGCAGACCCTCGGCGGCCTCGGGCACGCCGAAGTCACCATGAATGACGCCAAAGCGCGAGCCCGGGCCATAGGCACTCATGCGCCCTCCGGTGACGAGCACGACCAGGCCCTTGCCGCGGGTCGCCGTCACCTGCTGGAGGTCCGCCACCGACTTGCGCAGGTCCTCAATCAGGCCGCGCGCCTTCTCCTCCTTGCCGAAGACGCTGGCCAGCATCTCCGTGTTGGCAATCACCGAGGCGACGTAGTCCTTGCCGCTCATCGGCACGTCGATGGTGGGCGCGATGCGGGAGAGGTTCGAATACTTCGCGCTGGAGCGGCCCCCGGTGATGATGAGGTCCGGCTTCGCGGCCTGGAGTGCCTCGTAGTCAGGCTCGAACAGGGTGCCCATGCGCGGGTACTTCGCGTCACGGAACTGGGTCAGGTGCTGGGGGAACATGTCTCCCGCCACGCCGTGGACGTCCACCTCCAGGGCCTGGAGGATGTCCAGCGCCACCAGGTCGAACACCACCACCCGCCGCGGCTTCAACGGGACGACGGTGGTGCCTTGTCCGTGCGTCACCGTCCGGCCCTCCGGCGCGACAGCCTCCTCGGCGGGGGTGGACGCGGCGGCGTCCGGGCGCTGGAACCTCACGCCCACCCACAGGACGGCCAGCACGACGACGACGGAAAGCAGGGCGAAGAGCGGAAGGGAACGCCTGTTGGATGGACTCACGGTGGTCGCTGGAAAGGGTGATTTTGATTCTGCGAATCAGTTGCGCATCATAGATGCTTACGTCCGCACCGTCAAAGCCTGGGTGTTTCTTCTGAGGGGCGAGGAGGTTGGAGTTGCTCGACTTCTTCGCGGAACGGCTCGGCGGCCGCGTGCATTCGCGCGCCGGTCCGTCATGGAGATGAGGTGGGCCGGGCCGGGCGGATGTCTGTGTTCGCCCGCGCATGCAGGGGCATGAAGAGCGCGCGGGCGCCATCCGCGAGCACCGGCAGGGCCACCGAAGGCTGGAGGACGGCGCCCAGCCCCGCCTGGAGATGCAGGAGGCGGTTGAACTGTCGGTGCACGGCGGCGTCCTGGGAACTGCGCTCCATCATCCGCCGGATGTACCAGTGCAGCACCCCCACGCCGGGCTTCCGCTGGCCGACGGCCTGCGGGTACTGCAGGTCGATGTTCGTGCCCATGAACCAGGGCAGGCGGATGGTGTCGGACAGGCGCTTGCGGAAGCGCTGGGTGAGTCCGTCGAGCGTCGTGGGGAAGCGCCTGGCCTGCTCTTCGATGCAGGCGTGAAGCAGCGCAGCGCCCTGGGCCGCCACCGACATGCCCTGGCCGAAGACGGGGTTGAAGGCACACACGGCGTCACCGACGATGACCCAGTTCTCCGGGAAGCGCGCGAGGCGTTCATAGTGCCGCCAGCGACTCTCCTTCACCTTGTGCAGCGTGAGCGGTCCCAATGGCCGGGCTTCCCGCAGGCAGGCATACAGGTCCGGCTGGGGCAGTGAGCGGGCGAACGCGAGGAAGCCTTCGTCGTCCGCGGGCGCGTGCTCACCGAAGTACCCATTGAGGGTGACAATCCAGCGGTCCTGCTCCACGCGGGAGATGAAGCCGGCGCGCCAGTTCACCGGCGGACACGGGTACTGCATGAGCACCTTCCAGTCCTCTTGGCGGTGCGCGGGAGGTTCGTAGAGGCGGGTGGTGTACGCGAGGTCCACCCGCACCTGTTCCTCTTCGGGACGTGCATGGCCCAGGGCCTCCAGCCACTGGGGCGCACGCGAGCCCCGGCCCGTGGCATCCACCACCAGCGCGGCCTCCAGCGGTTCCTCCACGCCGGCCTTCTTCAATCGCACGCCGGTGACGCGCTGGTGGGAGGCGTCCGTGAGCAGCCCTTCGACCGAGACGCCGCCGTGAAATTCGACGTTGGGCAGCGCCAGCACCCGGCGCAGCACGTGCCATTCCAGGAAGGGACGCGTGCACACCAGCAGGGGAAGGCCCTGGGGGTCGCGCGACTTCCAGACGCCGAAGTGGTGCCACGCGACGTCCCGGCTCGAATCGATGAGCGCGGCCCCCTGGTCCTGGAGGTCTTGAAGGAGGCCGGGGAAGAAGCGCTCCAGGAGGCGGTGACCCGCGTCCAGCATCACGTGGACGTGCGTGCCCTGGGGAACACCTTTGCGCGCCGCGTGCGTGCCGGGGAGCGGGTCCCGTTCCAGGATGATGACTTTCTCGAAGTGGTCCGCGAGCGCGCGGGCGCTCAGCAGCCCCGCCATGCTGCCGCCCATGACCACGGCACGTCCAAAGCGATGTCCAGGCACGTCCACGTTTCAGGCCCCCTGCGTTCCATCCGATGGGCCCGCTTCGGGTGAAGGCAAGGCCTTCTCCCGAAACCAGTCGCCATCAGTGGGGACATTTCATGGCGTGGGTCTGACGTGTGTCGTTGGAATGCGCACGCGCTGCCCAGGCTTGGCGTCTACTCAAAGCAGTTCGCAGTCGGGGATGCAGTAACGCACGTTGATGAGCGTGCGCGTGCTCGCCATGCTGGATTGGCACGCTGCGTACTGGGTCGCGGGCTGGCCGTTCTGACGCGTGTTTCCGCACTTCGCCGTACAGGCCTGCACGTTCTCGAGCCAGTAGATGAGGTCTCCATTGGGGCAGTGAGGCGGGTAGCCCAGTCCCTGCTCGACGCTGATAGGGGCCTCACCCTCGGGAACGTCCATGTCGGCCTCTCCGCCTCCGCAGGCGATGAGCGACAGGGAGAGACACGCGGTCAGCGAGGCGATGAGACGGGAGGCATTCATGGCTCGGCTCCTTCCAGGAGTGGAATCCATGGATGATGCACCATCGCAGGATTTCTCTGAAAGCACGTGCCGAGTGCTGCCGCGGAGGACAACCGCACCAGCACTTCCCGTCGGGAGCACGGATGCCACAGCCCGGTCCGCCGCGGTCGCACTGGACGTCGAAGGAGGCTCCCAACAGCAGTCGATTCATCGCGTCAGCACCTGAAGAACCGGGAGATGGGCGTCTCCATCGACCCGAGCGCGCTGCCTTGGCCAGACGCCTTGTCGGATTTCCTGACGTGACCTGCCCTCCAGGGCAATGGGCGTTCGCCATCCTGCTTCCCACCGTCCCCCGGTTTCGGAGCGGAGAGGAGTGGTGCACATGCGTGTTGTAAGTTGGTGTGTTCTCGCGGGGCTGGGGATGCTGGGCTGTGGTGGGGTCGAGGAGGACGTGAGCGCCGCCACCGGGGAAGCGCGGGTCCAGGCACAAGCCTGTGCTCCCGGGGGCACCGTCTACAAGGTGAAGGACATCCTGCCTCCGGGCGCGCCGCTCCCGTCCCCCAGCGTGCCGGTGCCAGACTCACTGACGAACGTGCAGGGCACGCTCTATTTCGGGTCGGACCTTTACGGAGACCGCGCCACCCTGTGGCGCAGTGATGGGACCTCCGTGGGCACCGTGCCTGTGAAGGAGTTCATCGCGCCGGGACCGGGTTACCAGGGACTGAGCGAGTTCACGTCGGTGGGCGCCCGCCTCTTCTTCATGGTGAATGCGCCACCATTTGGAAGGGAGTTGTGGGTCAGTGATGGGTCGGGAGCGGGCACGCGGCTCGTCAAGGACCTCGAGCCGGGGACCGCCAGTTCCTCGCTGTACTCCTTGGGACAGGCAGGGGACGTGCTGACCTTCTTCCGGAGTCCCTCCGCGGGAGCCGGGGTGTCGCTGTGGCGCTCCGATGGGACGGAGGTGGGCACGTTCCAGCTCATGGCCTACGGACCGGAGCAGGAGGTGTCGTCACGGTCGCTGGGGGTGGCGGGGGCGCGCTTGTTCACCGTGAGCAGCACGAGGGCGGGCACCTGGCTGTGGCGGACGGATGGAACGGCCGCGGGAACCATGCGGCTCAAACGTCTGGACGCGGAGAGGATCTATATCTCCGGCTGGGAGCACACCGAGACGGGTGTGAGTGTCTTCACCTTCTGGGACTCGGGGTCCATCACCGAGGTCTGGAAGACGGACGGGACTCCGGGCGGCACCGTGCGCCTGGAGTCCTTCGGTGGCGATGTCCGGCTGCTGGGGGCCCTGGGTGGGCACGTCTATCTGTCGTCCGTTGTCGGGGAAGGGACATCCTTGAGGGTGTCGAGGGTGTCGCTCGCGGGCGGTGGCAAGGGGACGGTGACCACGCTGCCCAACCGCTACGCGGGCCAGCCCGGCGCGTGGCCCTTCGTGCAGATGGCGGTGCGCGCGGGCGGGAAGCTCTATCTGTCCGTGGGCATCGGCACGCCCGGGCCCGCGCCTCGCGAGGTGAGCCTCTGGGTGACGGATGGCACGGCGGCCGGGACGCGGGAGCTCAGCCGGGGCCTGTCGACGTCCGATGAGTGGGCCTCGCCGCTCTTCGACACCGGCGTCGGGACGCTGCTCTTCAGCACGAGCGAGGGCGGTACGGGCCTGGAGCCCTGGGTGACGGACGGCACACCCGAGCGGACATGCCTCGTCGCGGACCTCAGCCCCCTGGGCGGCTCCTCGCCCGAGGACTTCACCCGCGTGGGCAGCATCGTGTTCTTCCGCGCCTACTCCAACACCTGGGGTGACGCGCTGTGGGCCATGCCCGCCAACGTGGAATGCCCCACCCAGGGACTCCACGTGCGCTGACGCGATGCGCGCCGTGACGGCGTGAGGCGGTGGATGGCGGCGTGCGTCCGAGCCTGCCTGGAGCAGGGCTCGACGCATGCGGTCGCCGCCGGTGTCGGGAAAGTCCCAGTTGTGACATGGAATGTAACAACCAGGCATCCATACATCGGTGATGGGGCTGGCCCTTGCCAGGAAATACGGGAGGATCCAAACGAGAGTCGTTTCGTTGCGCGCCTCGTCGTGTTGGTGTGAAATGGCTGTGTTCACAGATGAGCTGTCGTGATTTGACCGGTAGTTGTGGTTGGATTATCTCTTCGTGCGCTGCTTCATGTCGCAGCCATGAAGCCTGTCGTCCATGCCGGTGGTCTGAAAAGGCAGGGCCCCGCCGAGCCGTGCGACAGGCCCGGGGCCGGCGCCGCTCCTCTCGTCGTCCCGCAGCCCACTCCCACAAGGAAGGTCGCCTGTGAACAGTCCCATCCTGATTCTGGGTTTGCTCGTGGCCAGCGCAGGCCCGAGTCATGCCGCGAACTCCTCGCGTGAAAGGGCGGCCACGGTGAACTCCGCCAGCACCAGTGCCTCGACGGACCGTGTCTCCATGCAGGCCAATGGTGCGAGCCTGGTGGTCGAACTCAAGACGGTGCGTGACATCAGCGCGGTGGTCGTGACCGAGTCTTCTCCGGTGGCGTTCTGGCCCTTCCAGAAGAACGACGTCATCGTGCGCATCAACACGAAGCAGATTTCCCGCCCGTCGGACATCCTCTTCGTCTGGCGCACCGGAGCGCCCTCGTCCTTCGAGTTCGAGGTCCTCCGAGGCGGCACGCGTCTGGTATTCACGGGCACGGCGGCGGAGTTCCCGGGGCTGGCCCTGCCTCCCACGCCGGAGCCGCCCCCACCGCCTCCGCCCCCGACGCCCTGAGTCCCCGGCGCCGCCCGTCTCCAACCCGTCGCGAGGCCCCGGTACGCCGGAGGCCCGCGTTCGCCGTTCCGGGCGTCTGACAAAGTCATTCCAGTCATGGTGATGGTGGGGCGTCTGTTTTTGCTGGGTCGCGTCTTGATATGTCATGAGGAGGTCATGAACAATCAAGACGCCCGGACAGGTGAGGCGTGAAGACCTGAACGGGTCGCAGACAAAAACAACACCCCCGGAGGTACGCATGGACGACTCGAAGAAGGGTTCTCGTCGTACGATTCGCGCACTCGCCTCACCGGCTGCCCTGACGGTGCTCTTCGGAGCCTTCGCCAGCAACGCCGCGACCCTGACGCCCGTGGTGAATGACACCATTGGCGTCAACAACGTCAGCTTCCCGACGACCGAGGTCCAGCAGCAACAGCAGCAGCAACAGCAGCAGGTCGTGAAGCCTGGCACCATGGCCAGCGGCAAGCCGGTGATGCTCCAGTCGCTCGTCGCGGACCTGGGCCTCGCATAGCTCCACCGAAGTCTGTTGTCAGCGCTGCCTTCCTGTTGGGAGGCAGCGCTTCTTCGGGGGCATTCAATTCATGGGAGCGCTCCCGGCGCGATGACGCACAGCCTTGTCGGTTCAGCCCAGCACATGGAGGTTCTGGCCCATGGAAACGCCCTTGACGCAGCGGCCCGGTGACACCCCCCAGGAGGCCCGCGACAGCTCGCGACCGGACCTTCATCTGGTCTTCCCTCCGCAGTGGTCTCCGCTCCAGCCCTTCCTGAGCACCCCGTCGCTCAAGGCCTACCTGGAGCAGAAGGGCCACCGCGTCCACCAGGACGACTGGAACGTCGTCTTCTACCGCTGGTTCATCAGCCGGGCGCGCCTGCCCCTGGCGCGGGCGCGGCTGGAGCGCTTCATCGAGGCGCTGACGGATGAGCATCGCCTCTACCGCGCCCGGTGCCTGCAGGCGCTGGCGACGCTGGAGGAGTATGAGCAGCTCATCGTCCAGGTGGAGGGGCTGCGCACCGGCGATACCTACGGCACGGTGGAGAGCTTCAAGGACAGCGTGGACGCGCTCAAGGCGCTGCTCGCGGCGTTCTCCGCGGCGGAGCCCGTCATCGAGGTTGGGACGACGTCACTCCAGGACGGCGACGTCCTGGGCTCCATTCCGTCACTGCTCGCCTTCATCGACAACCGCAACGCCAACCCCTTCATCGCGTTCTTCGAGGAGCAGGTCGCGAGCGTCAAGCAGTTGCCCCGCTACTTCGGCGTGTCCATCATCGGCACCGAGCAGATTGTCGCGGGACTCACGCTCTGCCGTGTGCTGAAGCAGCGTCATCCGGACGTCCCGGTGCTGGTGGGGGGGAGCGTGTTCTCCCGCCTGGTGGAGAAGGAAAGCACGTGGGTCACCCAGCTGTTCGGCAGGTGCTTCGACTTCATCTGCCGGTACGAGGGCGAGCGCCCGTTGGACCGCTTTCTGTCCGTGGAAGACCCACGGGGAGACCGCCCGCCCAACTTCGCCTTCATGGAGGGTGAGAACCTGGTGCTGACGCCGCTGGGGGACTCCCTGCCCATGAGTGAGGTCCCCACGCCGGATTTCGAGGGGCTGCCGCTGGACGAGTACCTGTCCCCCGAGATTGTACTGCCGCTGTTGACGACGCGCGGCTGCTACTGGGGGAAGTGCGCGTTCTGCTACCACGGCATGATTTACGGCGACCGCTACCGCATGCGCGCGCCCGAGATGATTGCCAAGGACCTGGAGGTGCTCAACGCGCGCCATGGCGTCCGGCACTTCGCGTTCAACGACGAGGCGCTGCCGCCCAAGCTCTTCCGCATGTTGCCGCCCGCCGTCCCCAAGGGGCGCTACTTCTTCACCGCGCTCTACAAGTTCGAGAAGTACTTCACGCGGGAGGACTTCCAGAACATGCACGACATCGGCTTCCGCTCGCTCTACATCGGGCTGGAGACGGCGTCCGAGCGCGTGCAGCGCCACATGCGCAAGAACAACACGCAGAAGGTGATGGTGGACAATCTCCAGTTCGCGCACGACGCGGGCATCTGGAGCCATACCTTCAACTTCTTCGGCTTCCCCACGGAGACGGAGGCCGAGGCGGAGGAGACCGTCCAGTTCCTGCTGGGGCATTCGGACATCCTGCACTCGGAGGGAACGGGGACCTTCGTCTTCGAGCACAACGCGCCCATCCACCTGTCGCCCGAGCAGTTCGGCGTGAAGGCCTTCAAGCCGCGCACGGACACCGTGCTGGACCTCTTCTATGAGTACGAGCCCGCCACGGGACTGGACGCGGCTGGCGCGCAGGCCGTGCTGGAGCGCTACAACCGCCTCAAGCGCGAGCGGAAGGTCTACCAGCACGGGCATTGGGTGGACCGGGAGCACCTGCTGCTGCTGCTCAGCCGCTACGGGCGGGACGCACTGAAGAAGGCCTTCGCCGAGGTCGAGGATTCGGACCGGGGCTATTCCGCGGCGGAGTTGCTGCGGGGGTATGCGTTCGACACGCCCGAGGGCAAGCGTCACTTCGTGGTGAACCGGCGGTTGCGCCGGGTGTGCATCACCAACGAGGACGCGGTGCGCATCGTCGGGTGGCTCCAGTTCGGCGCCAAGGTGGAGGACCTGCTCTCCGCCTATCCCGCGCTGTCGGCCGCGCTGGACCCGGTGCCCGAGGACGTGGTGGAGCTGACAGCGCTGCGCGAAGCGTCCTGATGCCGGCGCCCGTGTCCCTCGCTCCTGGAGGCCCAGGGCGCGAGGGACAGCGCCCCGTCATCGCTTCTGGATGGCGATGATGGGGTCCACGCGGGAGGCGCGGCGCGCGGGCAGCCAGGTGGCCAGCAGCGCCACGCCGCCCAGCAACAGGGCGAACACGCCGAAGGTCAGTGGGTCCGTCCCGCTGACGCCGTACAGCAGGCTTTCCATGTAGCGGGACAGTCCGAAGGCGGCGACGAGCCCCACGCCGATTCCCAATCCCGCCATCTTCATGCCCTGGTCCATGACCAGCCGCACCACCCGGCCCGGAGGCGCCCCAAGCGCCATGCGGATGCCAATCTCCTGGGTGCGTTGCGAGACGAGGTAGGAGATGACGCCGTAGAGGCCCGCGGTGGCCAGCACCAGCGCGATGAGCGCGAACGCGCCCAGGAGCGTGAGGCTCAGGCGCCGTCCCGCCACGGACTGCTGGATGATCTCCTCCATGGTCATGATGTTGTAGAGCGGCTGCTCGGAGTCCACGGCGCGCACCGCGCCGCGCAGTGTGGCCGCCACGCCAGCGGGCGCCGTGTGTGTCTTGAGCACCAGCGTCACCGCTTGGAAGTACCAGAGCGTGGAGCGCGGATGGTTGTAGGGGAGGTGGACCTCGGGGAGGGGCTGCTGGTCCAGGCCCGCCTGCCGCACGTCTCCCACCACGCCGATGATTTCCACGGGCTGGCCCCCGATGAGCAGCCGGCGTCCCACGGCCTCGCTTCCCGCGAAGTGCCGGCGGGCGAGGGCCTGGTTGACGATGACGACCTGCTCGGCGCCGCGGCCGTCGTCCTCGGTGAAGTCGCGGCCGGCCAGCAACGGTATCCCCAGCGACTTGAACAGGTCCGGGCTGGTCGTCCTGAACTCCGCGAACAGCGTCTTGCCCGGCTCCGCCGGCAGCTCTCCCTCCACGGCGTAGTCCCCGCTGGTCCACGCCGTCTGGATGGGCAGGAGGGAGATGAGCGCCGCGGACTCCACGCCCGGGAGCGTCCGGGCCTTCTCCAGGATGGGCTGGAAGAGGCGCTCGACGACCTCCTCACGGGGGTACTGGTTCGGGGTGATGGGCAGGTGGGCGGTGAGGACGTGGCGCGGCTCCAGCCCGGGCTCGGTGCCCAGCAACTTCACGAAGCCTCGCAGCAGCAGCCCCGCTCCGACGAGCAGCACCAACGACAGGGCCACCTCCGTCACGACGAGCGCGCCGCGAAAGTAGTGGTGCGCGCGCGACGGAGACTGCTTGGCCCCTGGCTCGGCGAGGCTGACGCGCAGCGGCGTGCGCGTGGCCTGGAGCGCCGGTGTCAGGCCGAAGGTGAGCGCGCTTCCCACGGATATCAGCAGGAGGAAGCCGAGGACCCGTCCGTTGAGGGGAAGGTCCCCGGTGAGTGGGAAGGACGCCCGGACCAGGTTGCCCATGGCGCTCACACCCCAGGCGCCCAGGAGCACGCCCAGCAGCGCGCCCAGCAGCGACAGCAGCAGGCTCTCCACCAGGAGCTGCCGCACGATGTGTCCCCGGCTCGCGCCCAATGCGAAGCGGACAGCAATCTCCTGTTGCCGCGTGGAGGTCCGGGCGAGCAGCAGGTTGGCCACGTTGGCGCATGCGATGAGCAGCACCAGCAGCACCGCGCCCTGCAGGAGCAGCAGCGTGGGCCGCACGTTGCCCGTCACCGTCTCCGCCAGGGACACCGCCGTGGCGCTCCGCCCGGCTTGCTGCGCGGGGTGCTCTTCCTCGATGCGGCGCGCCACTTCCTTCAGCTCCGCGGCGAGCGTCTGGGGCGGGACACCCGGGCGCAGCCGCCCGAGGACACTCAGGAAGTGCGAGCCCCGGTTGTCCACCCGGTCGGCGGAGGGGACGAAGGGGATGAAGACCTCCATCCGGGCTCCCGCGGGAAAGCCCACCGCCGTGGGCAGGACGCCCACCACGGTGTGCGGCTGCCCGTCCAGCGTCAGCGTGCGTCCGACGAGGCCCGGGTCGGCTCCGAAGCGGCGTTGCCACAGGCCCTCACCGATGACGACGACGGGCGCGGCCCCAGGCTGGTCATCTCCGGGCGCGAAGCCGGGGCCCAGCTTGGGCTGCGTTCCCAGGAGCTGGAAGAGGTTGGCCGTGGCCGCCACCACGTTCACCCGCTCCGCGCCCTCGGGCGTCATCAGGTTGCGGCCCTGGAACTCGTAGGCGGCCACGCCTTCCAGCGAGGGGAGCTGGGTGGACCAGTCCTGGTAATTGGGCCACGACACCGAGCCCAGCCAATTCGGGTCCCGCGCCGGTGTCGTCTCGAAGAGGCGAACGAGTTGCCCTGGCTCGTGGTAGGGCAGCGGGCGGAGCAGCACCGCGTCCACCACGCTGAAGATGGCCGCGTTGGCGCCAATCCCAAATGCCAGACACAACACGGCCACCAGCGTGAAGACCGGGTCCTTCCGGAGCATCCGCGCCGCGAACTTGAAGTCGCTCGCGATGTCCCCCACTCCGTCGGCGATACGGGCCATGTCCACCTCGCGCGGGTAAGCCTAGCAAAAACAGCTCACCCGGCAATGTGCCCAAGCCCAGAGGTGGCGGTGGTCAGGCGTTGGAGGGGACGGGCGCGTCCCGCGCAATCAACCCTTCCTTCTTCAGTGCCTCCCAGAAGGCGTCTGGAATCGCGACCGTCATGGACTGCACGTTCGCCTTCACCTGTTCGGGCGTGCGCGCTCCAGGAATGACGGAGGAGACGACGGAAGGCGCGGCGGCGAACGCGGCGGCCCCGGTGGCGGCGGCGGAAAGGAATTGGCGTCGAGTCCGCATGTCTTCCTCCAGGAAGTCCGGGCCGGGCGGGCTCGCGGGCGCGCGCATCCGGCAAGGTAGAGGATGGACCGTGTCGGTGACACCGTGGTGTGTCAACCGGATGCCGCCGCGGCACGGAGGTCCGCGGTGGATGGCGCCGCGATTCGCCGGGCGCTCATCACCTGACTGTGAAGCCCCCAGTCCCGAGCACGGGGCGTGGGGGCTTCACGGGGCGCGTCACCTCAGTGGGGAGCGATGCCCTGCTTCTCGCTGGGCGTCTCCGTGTAGATGGACTTGAACAGCGAGGCCAGTCCATTGACGGTGGAGCCAAAGGCCTCCACGCCCGCCTGTTTGTAGTTGCCCTTCGTGGCGCTTTCGAAGGCGTCCCGGCCGAAGTTGAGGGCCTCGCGCTGGTGGGCGTTGACCTCGCTGCGCTCCCCCGTCTCCACCTTCTTCACGTTGTCGATGACGCTGGCCTGGGAGCGCGAAGAGATGCCGATGTTGTGCCGGTCGAGAATCTGGTTCACGCCGCCGACCGCGTGGGCGTAGTCGCTCTGCTTGCCCTGCGTGGTCTGGTCGATCTGCTGCCGCATCGGATTCTGGAACGTGTGGTTCTGCTTGACCTTGAACATGGCGTTTCCCCCGTGGGCCTTCGCGGCCCCGCGATGTGTTTCTTGAAATGATTGTCGGGGTATGTGGGTGAGAGTTTCCTGCTCGCGCTTTTTATCCCACGATGGCGCCAATCTGCGGCTTGTGTGTGAGGGTGGCCGCAGGCGTTGGAAGAAGTCGCGCAGGCTGGTTTGGCGGCTGCCCTTGTGGGGCGCCGGGTGCTTCAGGGGCCACCCTTGGACGGCGCGCGCTGAGGCGAGCCCTCCGCGGCGGCGCCATGCTTCACGGGACATGTCCTGGGGAAGGTTCCCAAGGATTCGACGGCGTAGCCATTCGGGTAGCTGCGGATGTTCGCGCGCTGCCGGGCGTAGGCGGGCTCCTTCTTTGGAGACAGCGCGTAGCGTACGAACGTGCCGCGCGCCTTGAGCGCCAGGCGGAACACCTTGCGGCTGAGGCCGGACGGGTGGGGGTAGTGGAACGCATCCAGCAGGGCGTCCTCCATCAGCGTGCGCGCGAAGAGGGTGACCAGCCGCTTGGGCGCGAGGTTCGTCGGCGGGAAGGTGGTGAGCAGTTCCAGGGTGGCGTCCGCGACGGCCTTGCTGCGCGCGTCGAAGGCGAAGTGCGTGGCTTCGTAGCCGTCCATGAGCGAGGTGAAGCCCTCGTAGGTCTCCGGGATGTCCTGGATGCCCATGTGGCGGCCGACGGCGCGGTAGTAGTTCGTCCATCCCGTCACTTCATGCGGCGTGAATGGCCGCCAGCCGAAGTCCGCAATCCAGCGCACCGGCATCACCACGAAGGTGGAGAGCACGTAGCGCATGTCATCGTTGGAGATGTCATAGGCGCCGTGCATCTGGTTCATGCGCCGGAAGGCGCTCCGGCCTTCCTGGCTGGCCATGCCGTGCTCCAGGATGGTGTCCAGGATGAGCACGGTGTCGTCGTAGCGCTTCTGGGTGCGCTGGGTGAACTCGCCCGTGTCGTGCAGGAGGACGCCGATGCTGGGCACCGCGTAGGTGCGGAACAGCGCGAAGCTGAGCGCCTGTTCGACGTCCCAGGGGAACTCCCGGGTGGCGAGGATGCGGACGATGTCCTCGTGTTGGGTCTGAGCGTCGAGGTGGTCCGTGAGGTCGCGCAGCGCGAAGCGGTTCATCCATCGCTCCTCTTGTAAATGCCAACGCGGAGTCTAGCCCAGACAGGGCCTGCCGCGCCCGCTGGCGCCGCGCCGGGTCCTTGCCCGCACGGTTGGTGACGCTCGCGCCCGGGTTGGCACCTTTCCGGCGGCGTCCGTCCCCGGGCGCCGGACCAAGGAGCAGCGCGCATGAACCTGGACCCTTCCACGCAGAAGTTCGTCTCGGACCTGGCGGCCTCGAACAGCCCGCCGCTGTACACCCTGACGCCAGAGCAGGCACGGGAAGTCCTCCTCGAGGCGCAGTCGATTCCAGTGTCCATGCCGGACGCGGACGTGGAGGAGCGCAAGCTGCCCGTGGGGCCCAGGGGCTCCGTCCGGACGCTGCTCTTCCGGCCGAAGGGGAGCAAGGAGCGCCTGCCGGTGCTGATGTTCGTCCACGGCGCGGGCTGGGTGATGGGAGATGCCAGGACGCACGAGCGGCTGGTGCGGGAGCTGGTCAAGGGGGCGAACGTCGCCGCGGTGTTCGTGGACTATGGCCGCTCGCCCGAGAACAAGTTCCCCGTGGCCATCGAAGAGGCCTATGCCGCGACGAAGTACGTGGCGGAGCACCCGGACGAATTCAACGTGGATGCCCGCCGCATGGCGCTGGTGGGAGACAGCGTCGGAGGGAACATGGCGACCGTCGTCAGCATGCTCGCGAAGGAGCGCGGGGGCCCGTCCATCCGCTTCCAGGTGCTCTTCTATCCCGTCACCGACGCCAACTTCGACAACGGCTCCTACCAGGAGTTCGCGGAGGGGCCATGGCTGACGCGCAAGGCGATGAAGTGGTTCTGGGATGCCTACCTGCCGGAGGCCGGCAAGCGCGTGGACCCGCATGTGTCCCCGCTGCGGGCATCACTGGACCAGCTCAAGGGCTTGCCCCCCGCGCTGGTCATCACCGACGAGAACGACGTGCTGCGTGACGAGGGCGAGGCCTACGCGGCGAAGCTCTCCGAGGCGGGTGTCAACGTCACCCAGGTCCGCTTCCTGGGGACGCATCACGACTTCGTCATGCTCAACGCGCTGGCGCAGACGCCGGCGACGCGAGGCGCCATCGCGCTGACTACCACCAAGCTGCGCGAGTGGCTGCACGCGAACTGAGCCAGCCTTTCATTTTCTGAGAGCCGGCCGAGGAGACTGGCGAGCGCATGACGGGCGCCAGCTCTCCGAGGCAATGGCTGCATGACGGCTGCCTCTCAATCTTGGCGCCTCCCCCCCGCTGCATTGGAGGCCGTCATGAAGCGTCTGTCTCTCAATTCCTCATTCGCTGTTGCCAGTTGCGTGAGTGGTATTGCCGCGCTGGCGTTCACGGTCGCTCCGTCGGCGGCGTTCGCGCAGGTTCCCCCACCCGAGTTCACCCTGGTCGAGTGCACGCAGGGAAACCAGAGCCAGAACTACACGCCGGCCATCTCGCTCTTTGCCCGCCCGGTGAACGTGACGGGCTCGGGGCGGTTCTCGTCCTGTCTGGACGCGACGAACCCCGGGATTGCCTTTGGTTCGTTCACCATCACCGGGAATGGCGCGGCGAGCTGTCTGCTGGCGAGCGTGCCCACCCAGAACACCGTGACCTGGAATGACGGCTCGCAGAGCGTCATCGAGTTCATTGGTGGGGCGGATGTGCGGCCGGTGGGGATGACGATGGTGACGCTGCTGGGCCGGGTCTCCAGCGGCCGGTATGAGAACGCGCTCGCCATCAAGACGATGGACGTGTCGTCCGTGCCCGGGGTGACCCAGTGCATCCTCGGCGGCGTGCACTCCGCCACGGCGAACGTCTCGCTGACCCTGCTGCGGCTGTTCTAATCGCTGTCTGCGGTATTTGATTCGCTGGGGCCTGAGGTCGTGGCCCCAGCCGGGGCTGTCAGGAAGGCGTTGCCCGGGGCGACCCTGGGCGCCATGCGAATCCTGAAGCTCGAAGCGGAGCCGTTGTACCTGTGGCCCTACCTCTCCGCGGCCCCCAGAGGTGGAACCGAAACCCAGAACCTGCCCCTCCTGCAGGGGAAGGTCGACGCACTGCCAGCGGGGCTGGATGCCCTGGTGGTGACGTCGGACCTGCAGGGAGTGGCGCCTCGCGCGCTGCTGGGAGGCGCGGTGGCCCTGCTGGGAGAAGTCCTGGCGGATGGGCTCGCGTGCTTGAGTGCGGAGGGCATGTTGCCCCCGCTCGAGCACACGGGCGTGGTGCTGGCGGGGGACCTGTTCTCCGACGACACCGCGCTGGTGCGGGGGGCATCAGGGGACGTGCGGTCCGTATGGGATGCCTTTGGACAGCACTTCCGCTGGGTGGCGGGCGTGGCGGGAAATCACGACAACTTTGGCACCGCGCGCGAGTGGGCGCAGTTCTTCCGCCAGCGTCCGGAGCAGAAGATGCTCGATGGCGACGTGGTGGATGTGGATGGGCTTCGGGTGGGCGGCGTGAGCGGCATCATTGGCCGTCCGGACAAACCCGGCCGACGCGACGAAGAGGCGTTTCTTCGGAGCCTTCGTGACGTCATACGGCAGGACCCGGAGCTGCTGGTGCTTCACCAGGGACCCGATGTGCCTGGAACGCGCATGCGTGGAAGCGCGGCCATCCGGGAGGGCCTGCCGGCCCGTGATGACCTGTTGGTGATTTGTGGCCACGCGCACTGGAACACGCCGCTGGTGGCGCTGCCCGCGGGGCCCCAGGTCCTCAATGTGGACAGCAGGGCCGTGCTGCTCACGTGCTGAAGGCGCGGGCTCCGCGCCGGCTTCCCCTTCAGGGCCTCAGTCGCAGGAGGAATCCATCCCGCGGGCGAGGGTAGGGCGTGCCTTCTGGAAGCGAGCGCGCCAACGCGCCCGCCGCCACCGCGTAGCCGCTCGAATCCACCGCCACCGTGCGCGCCAGGGTGGGGCTTGGACTGGTGAAGCTGCGCACCCAGAGCGAAGCGCCGTCCTCCGGGTGGAACCGGGCCACGTAGAGGCCCGCGGGCACGCCGCCGCCGCCCAAATCCAGCCCGCCATCATGCGCGCCTGCCAGGGTAAGCTGCCCGGCATCATCCGTGGCCAGCGCGGTGGCGGTGGCCGCGAAGGAGCGCGCCCAGCGTTCCTTGCCATGGGTATCAAAGACAGTCACGAAGCCCTGATAGCCGCTGGAGGTGTGAGGCTTCCCCTGGAAGTAGAAGCGCCCGGAGAAGTTCCCACCGACGAAGACGCGGTCGGGGCCCACCGCCAGGGCATGGGCGGTGCCCTCGGTGCCGCGCAAATCCCGGCTCCAGGCGTGCTCGCCGTCCGAAGACAGCTTCAGCACGAAAGGCGTGCGCTGCCGCACCGTGACGAGCGCCGGCCCGCCAAAGCAGACGGAACCCGCATAGGCCCCCGCGACGTGCACGCCGCCAAAGACATCCACCGCCACGGCTCGGGCCGTCACCATGCCTTCGCCCCCCGCGGCCCAGGTGCGGCTCCAGCGCGTCCGGCCGCTGGCGTCCAGGCTCACCGCGAAGGCGGAGCGCTGGCCCTGGAAGTCTCCCACCAGCACCACTCCGCCAGTGCCGTCGGGCGCGAGCGCATTGACGGTGAGCGCACCCGTGCCGTCGAAGTTCCGCACGCGCTCCAGCGCGCCCTGGGGCGACAGCCGGGCCAGGAAGGCTCCAGGCGGGATTTTCGCCGCGCCCAGCGCGAAGCCGGCGGAGACGCCGCCCAGCCACGCGTTGCCTTCGCCATCCACGGCGAGCCCGCCCACGTGTGCGCGCGCGGTGTCTGCCTCCGGTGTCAGCCCATGCGCCCAGCGCAGGGTGCCTTCCGAAGAGAAGCGCGCCATCAGCAGGTGAGGCGCTCTTGATACGTGGTTGAAAGGCAGGGGGCCTCCCCCAAGGTCCAGAGGCTCACGGTAGGTCGCCGCGACGAGGATGTCCCCGTCAGGAGCCACCACGGCATGTGGCGCTTCGCTGTCCCCCAGTACCAGCGGACGCGTCCACGCCAGGACCCCCTCGCCCTCACCTGCAGCCGACCCCGCCACCTCCAAGCCCGGGGCGCGGGCTGTCTCTTCTACACATCTCAAAAAAAAAAGTAATGATACGGTAATCGTATGAATAGCATCAAATAATCTATCTTTAT
>NZ_JAAEAH010000053.1 GCF_010998615.1 Myxococcus sp. CA023
CCCCTGGAGAAGCCGCCCCCCGCGCTGGAGTGCTTCTACGTGGGCGCGGTGTTGAAAGAGCCACGGTTGATGGCGCGGGACACCTTCCGCGTGTGTGACGAGCTGTCCCACATGGGCCTGCGCATGGCGCTGGCGCATGCGACGTCGGGACACGGCGCCAATGATGCGCTCTTTGAATCCTCGGAAGCCGTGAAGCGCGGCATTGAAAGCGCGCTGCGGCAGCTCCCCTCGGAACCTGTTCCCCTGGAGGCGGCGTTCCTCTCCATCTGCAGGGAAATCATGGTGCGGCGCATCGACGAGCGGCTCGTTTATATAAAGCGGGCGACGGAGCAGACGCCGGGGGCGTTCGACCTGACAGAGGAGACGCGCCAGCTCCTGGCGGAGCGCGTGGAACTGTTGGCGCTCAAGAAGCGTGTCCTGGAGGAGCTCAAGCCTGCCTCCTCGGGAACAAAGGCGCCCATGCAACCGGTTTGAGTTCGCGTTTGTAAGAAACCCTGACTTTGCGGTAGATCGGCCGGCTCGCCCAGGCCTCAAGCCCCTGAATTTGCTCAAGGAGAAGTACCCGAATGCCGACGCAGAAGCCCTCGAAGGCGTCCGTGAAGCCGACCAAGAAGAAGGTGGATCCGGTGATCCGCAAGAAGAAGGCTCCGGACGGTGCCGCGGCGAAGGGGGCCAAGACGGGCGCCGAGGAGAAGGAAGAACTCGTCGCGAGGGACGTCGTCGCCGAGGCGACGGAGAAGCTCAAGAAGAAGAAGAAGGGCGTGGCGCCGGCCATGGGCGATGACGTGGACCCGGAGGAGGCCGCGGAAGAGGCCGCCGCCGCCGTCCAGGTCGACCCCGACGCCGTCGAGGACGACATCGAGGAGGATCCGGTCGCCGAGCGCAAGGAGGTCAAGGACCTGCTCGCCGCGGGCCGTGAGAAGGGCTTCCTCACGTACGACGAGGTCAATGACGCGCTCCCCGCCGACATCGTGTCGTCCGATCAGATCGACGACGTGATGAGCATGTTCGGCGACAACGACATCGAGATTGTCGACGCGCAGAAGGCCGCTCAGAACAACGAAATCAAGCCCACCGTCACCGTCGAGGAAGAGAAGGAAGACGCCGACGAGGACGAGAAGGACGAGGACGACGAGCCGGGCGGCAAGTCGAACGACCCGGTGCGCCTGTACCTGCGCAAGATGGGCAGCGTCAGCCTGCTCACCCGCGAGGGCGAGGTCGAAATCGCCAAGCGCATCGAGGACGGTGAGAAGGAAGTCCTCCGCGCGCTGCTGGCGTGCAAGGTGGCCGTCGAGGAGATACTCGACATTGGCAACAAGCTGAAGACGGCCAAGCTGCGCGTGCGCGACGTCATCAAGGACGCGCCGGAAGAGACGCAGTCCGAAGGTGCCGAAGAGGCGCCCGAGGAGGTCGGCGAGGGCGACGCTCCGGCGCAGCTGGCGCAGAGCGAGCTCAACAAGATTGAGCAGATCTGCAAGCAGATCGAGCGCTTCCGCAAGTTCGCCCAGGACTGCGACGTCTTGGAGGAGGAGCTGTCCTCCAAGAAGAAGCTGACCGAGGTCCGCAAGAAGGAAGTGAAGCAGGAGATCAAGGACCTCCGGACCAAGATGATGGAGGTCCTGGAGGAGATGCGGCTCAACAAGAAGCAGGTGGACCGCATCGTCATCAACCTCAAGGCCCTCATCGAGCGCGTCGACAAGGCCGAGGACGAGCTGCGTGATTTGGAGCGCCGCTACGACTGCTCCATGAAGGAGCTGCGCCCGCAGCTGAAGGAGTCGCGGGAGAACCCCAACATCGGCAAGAAGCTGCAGAAGCAGCTCAACCTCACGCCGGAGCAGTTGGAGGTCCTGGACCGCGACGTGCGCACGGCGGTGCGGAAGATCAAGAAGGTCGAGGAGGAGGCCAACCTCCCCGTCGAGTCGCTGCGCCGCAACTATGACGCCATCCGCCTGGGTGAGCGCCGCGCCGAGCGCGCCAAGAGCGAGCTGGTGGAGGCCAACCTGCGCCTCGTGGTGTCCATCGCGAAGAAGTACACCAACCGCGGCCTGCAGTTCCTGGACCTCATCCAGGAGGGCAACATCGGCCTGATGAAGGCCGTGGACAAGTTCGAGTACAAGCGCGGCTACAAGTTCTCGACCTACGCCACCTGGTGGATTCGTCAGGCCATCACCCGCGCCATCGCGGACCAGGCCCGCACCATCCGCATCCCGGTGCACATGATCGAGACCATCAACAAGCTCATCCGCACCAGCCGCTACCTGGTGCAGGAGATTGGCCGCGAGCCGACGCCGGAGGAGATCGCGGAGAAGATGGAGCTGCCGCTCGACAAGGTCCGCAAGGTCCTGAAGATCGCCAAGGAGCCCATCTCCCTCGAGACGCCGATTGGCGAGGAAGAGGACAGCCACCTGGGCGACTTCATCGAGGACAAGAGCCTCGTGTCGCCGGCCGACGCCGTCATCAACATGAACCTGGCGGAGCAGACCCGGAAGGTGCTCGCCACGCTGACGCCGCGCGAGGAGAAGGTGCTCCGTATGCGCTTCGGCATCGGCGAGAAGTCCGACCACACGCTGGAAGAGGTGGGCCAGGACTTCGAGGTGACGCGCGAGCGCATCCGTCAGATTGAGGCAAAGGCCCTGCGCAAGCTGCGCCACCCGAGCCGCTCCAAGCGCCTGCGCTCCTTCGTGGAGAGCTGAGCCGGGCTTGAGCTGAGCTGGTACGTAGGCCCCCGCTCCATTCATGGACCGGGGGCCTTCGTGTTTCTAGAGTCCGGAGCCGTGGCGCTCCGAGCGAAGACCCAGACACCGAAGGCAGAAGTGAAGAAGGCTCCCCTCCCCTTCTCCAAGGCGGTGTGGAAGGCGGTCCGGGCCATTCCGAGAGGGCAGGTGCGCTCCTATGCCCAGGTGGCGCTCTACGCGGGCCGTCCTGGGGCGGCGCGGGGTGTGGGCCGGGAGATGGCCACCCTGCCCCAGCAGCCCGAGCTGCCGCTGCCCTGGTGGCGCGTCACGCGCTCGGACGGGACGCTGGCGCCCCAGGTGGCGCAGGAGCAGGCACGGCGACTGAGGGCCGAGGGCGTGGAGGTGACGCAGCGTGGGGACACCTTCCGCGTGAAGGTGCCCCGCGAGGCGCCGGCCCCTGGACTGGCAACGAAGCGTAAGCGCTGAAGCCGGGTAAAACGACGCCCCTTGCCAGGACTGCGTACCCGGCGATATGCAATCCGTCACGCAGTTGGTTGGCGCATGAGGGCCCTTAGCTCAGCGGTTAGAGCTGTCGGCTCATAACCGATTGGTCCCTGGTTCGAATCCAGGAGGGCCCACTTCCCTCAATGCCTCTCAATTCCTTGGAAATCTCTTCAAGGGCGTCTGTCCATTGAGCGGCATCCGCGGTGTTCCGCACCACCGGCGCCACCTCCTTGGCATTGAGATAGGACGGGGCGCGCTTGGACACCTTGCGCCGGGCGGACGGCAGCCGCAGGGTTGTCGCCCTTCCAGAGCCCGCGCTGGATGGCCTTGGAGAAGAGGCACTGTGCGAAGCCGCACAGGTTGTTGATCGACTTGGGCGAGAGCTCAGCGGCCGCGGCGGAGAACGCCCCATCAAGACGGGCTGCGGTTCACCTCGGGGAGCGTCAACGCACCCAGGCGGGGCCGAAGGTGAGCATCAAGCCCCTCGCTCGCCTCCTCCTCACCTGCTTGAGGGAACTGGCTCACTCACCTTGGCGCAGAGAGCGCGGGCTCTTTCCCGCAAAGGGCTCTGCTGGGGACATATGAACCGGTCATTAAGGAAGTCTTGACGGAGACACCCTCGCTGCGTAGACATTTTAAACGACCGGTTTCAAAGTAGAGGGTGGACATGATGGCGTTCAGTGGCAAGGCGGCGTTGGTGACAGGTGGCACGCGTGGCATCGGCGCCGCCATCGTTCGGCATCTGGCAAAGGGGGGGGCGGACGTAGCCTTCACCTATGCGAACTCTGGCGACAAAGCGGCCACGCTGGTCGGTGAACTCAAGGCACTCGGCCGACGGGCCGTGGCCATCCAGGCGGACAACGGAGACCCCGACGCCGTCCGTGGCGCAGTCGACCGCGCGGCGTCCGAGTTGGGCCGCCTGGACATCCTGGTCAACAACGCCGGCATCTTCCCTTCCGGACCGTTCGAAAAGGTCACACTCGAGGAACTCGACAGGACGCTGGCAATCCACGTTCGAGGCGTGTTCGTCGCGTCTCAAGCCGCGCTCGCGCACATGCCGCAGGGTGGCCGCATCATCTCGATTGGTTCCTGCTTCGCGCAGCGCGTGCCCTATGGCGGAGTCACGCTCTACTCGATGAGCAAGTCCGCCTTGATCGGCCTGACGAAGGGCCTGGCACGGGAAGTCGGCGAGCGCGGCATCACAGTGAACGTGATCGACCCCGGGTCGACGGATACCGACATGAATCCGGCGACCGGACCCGCCGTCGCGGCCGAGTTGGCGCTCATGTCCCTTAAGCACTACGCGCAGCCCGAGGACATCGCCGCCACCGTCGGGCACCTGGCGGGTGCCAGCGGGCGATTCATCACAGGCACCTCCATCGCGGTCGATGGTGGCTTTTCGGCTTGAAGCCGCGACAGCAAGAGGCGTTCATGGCATGGATTGTGTTGATATTGGCCGGGTGTCTGGAGATCACCTGGGCGCTCGCGCTCAAGCGAGCCGACGGCCTGACCCGGTTCTGGCCCAGTGTCATCGGCATCGGCCTCGCCATGGTCAGCCTGGTGCTGCTGTCGCTCGCCTTGAAGCAACTGCCCGTCGGAACGGCCTACGCTGTCTGGGTGGGGATGGGCATGTGCGGCGTCGCGGTCTTCGGCATGCTATTTCTCGGCGAACAGGTCTCGGCACCACGTATCTTCTTCCTGGTGATGATCGGTACCGGCGTCGCTGGCCTGCGGGCAATCGAGCGATGACTCCGCGCAAGGCGAAGACGAAGAAGCCCTCCGCTGTGATGGGCCGCCCCCGCGGGTTCGACCGCGACGAGGCACTTGTGGAGGCGATGCGGGTGTTTTGGGCGCGCGGCTACGAGGGCACGTCCATCCAGGATCTGGTCGATGCGATGGGCGTCAACAAGCCCAGCCTCTATTCCATCTTCGGCTGCAAGGAAGAGCTCTTCCGCGAAGCCGTTGAACTCTACGACCGGCTCGAAGGCATTCACACCACCCGCAGCCTGGAGGATGCTCCGTCCGCACGCGCGGCGGTGGAGGAGATGCTGCGCGCCAATGCGCGGGCCTACACCGCCAGCGACAAACCTCGGGGGTGCATGATCGTCCTGTCTTCGCTCCTGGGCTCGCCGGAGAACGAGCGGGTCAGGACCTTCCTCGCGGAGAATCGCCTCAGGGGTGAGCGTGCGCTGAAGCAGCGACTCGAGCGAGGCATTCTCGATGGAGACCTCCCTGCATCCGCCGAGGTGGGGATGCTCGCCGCGTTCTACACCACGGTGCTGGAGGGCTTGTCGATACAGTCTCGCGATGGCGCCTCCGCGAAGAAGCTCGCCGCCATCATTGATGCCGCGATGCTCGCTTGGCCGACATGAGAGAATACATCTCACGCTTCTTTGACCCAACGAAGCTCACGCGCAGTACATGGGGACGCCCCACATCATGAAGGCCATCAATCCGCCAGGAAGACCCGCGCCTGACTTCTATAGCCAAGCCATCGACCTGGTGGAGTTCGGAGCGGGGGGGCGCACCATCTCCGAGGCGGCACGCAACCTTGATGCTCGCGGGTGTACGCCAAGGTGATTGCCCTGGCCCTCTCGCGCCAGCTGGAACTGTCGATGCGGCAGAAGGCAGGCGAGTCGGGCCAGACACAGGCGATGGGGCGGCTCCAGCCAGTACGCGCCTCAATCTTTGCAACACGCTGACGGGTCGATGCTTCTTCCTGCGGGAGCTCTTCGCACCCGCATCCGGAATGTCGCGCCGCCGCCTTCTGTGGGCAGGTGCTGCAGGCTACCGCCGTGACCTTCCGAGATGCGGCGGGCGATGGCCAGACCCAACCCGGTTCCACTCCACTGACCTTCCCGGCGCCAAAAGGGCTCGAAGATGTTCTCTCGGTCGGACTCCTCGACGCCGGGGCCGTGATCGACGACGTCGACCGTGGCGCTGGACGTGCTGGCTTCCATCCTGACGATCACCGTCCCGCCAGCGGGCTCGGCGCGCAGCGCATTGTCGAGCAGGTTGGCCAACGCCGACCGAAGGCCATCGGCCTGTCCCAGCACCATCTCGGAGGGCGATGCGGCTTCCAGGGCGATGGCTCGTCCGCTCCGCAGCGCCAGCGGCGCCATGTCGCTGATCAGATCACGCAGCTGCTGGACGAGATCCAGCGCTCTCCAATCCGCCGGGGTCTGTCCCTGCATGCGGAAAGCCGCGAGCAGCTGGTCGACCATCAGCCCCAGCCGCGTCGCATCGCGCCGCAGGTCGCGCGTGGCGGGGCTGTCGCCCAGGGAGTCAAGCCGGGCGCAGAGAATCGCCACAGGGGTGCGCAACTCGTGCGCGGCATTGGCGACGAACAGTTGCTGGCGGGAGACGCCGCGCTCAAGCCTTTCCAGCAGCTGATTGATGGCCGTGACGAAGGGCTGGATCTCCTTGGGCACGCCATCGGGCGACAGCCGCTGGTCCAGCGTCTCGAGGCCGATGCCGGATGCGGCGTTGGCGGCCCTCGTGAGGGGTTGTAGCGCGCGACGCAGCATCAGTGGCAGCACGAGGACGGTGGCGAGGACGGCCGAACCAAACAGCTTCATCACGCGCGGAATCAGCGTCAGCAGCGCGGTTGGCAGGTCATCCAGTCCGAGGCGATTGCCGCTCGTCACGACGACCGCGGTCCCGATGCCGTGGACCGGGAACATCGAGACGTTCGCGCGCTGGCCCTCTCCGAGGGCGATCACCGGATCTCCGCACTCAGCGAGCAGCTGCACACACTGCAGGTCGGGGAAGTGCCGGTACAGGTCGGCGAGGGTGGGCGCCGGTTCGAGGTTCGCGCCAGGTGCGGCCCAGCCGCGTGGAGCGATCGCGTGGGCAAGCTGCTGCGATGATCCGGGCACCAGGCGGCCGTCCAGGTACACGGCGTAGGCCAGCTGCGGACGTCGTGCCTGATAGGCGCGCAGAGCGCTCGATGGCTCGATGCGAGGGGCGCCTGCCGGGTCCAGCGTGATCGACTCGGCGACGCGACGTTGGGAGGTCGCGGCGGACAGATCGTCGTGCGAGACGGAGTGGGAGAACACCATCCAGAACAGCATCAGCCCGGTGATGACGATGAGCTGCGTTGCGAGGACGGCCGCGATCAGGCGCGGCGCCAGGGAGTCCGTGAGACGCTTCATGGCTCGTCGATAAGATAGCCGACGCCCCGGACCGGGTGCAGCACCACACCCGCGCCACAATCCTCGAGCCGCCGTCGCAGCCTGGAGATGTGTGCTTCCAGGGTGTTGGCACTGGGCTCCTCGTCGAACCCGTAGACCTCCTTGATGAGGGTGTCGCGCTGGACGACCCGCCGCGCGCGGCGCATCAGGGCGGCCAGCAGCGAGGCCTCGCGCCGGCGAAGCAGCAGCGGCCTTCCCTGCACCGTCATCTGCCTGGAGCCGAGGTCGTACTCGATGGCGCCGCAGCGCACCGGCTGCAGCTGTCGCGCCTGTGCAGGCCGTCGCAGCACCGAGCGGATGCGCGCCCGCAGCTCGTCTGCATGGAAAGGCTTTCCCATGTAGTCATCCGCACCCGCATCCAGGCCTGCGACTCTCTCCGGGACATCTCCCATCGCGCTGATCACCAGCACGCCCGCCTCCGGCTGCATGGCACGGAGCTCGGGAATCAGGCACAGGCCGTCGCCATCGGGCAGGCGGCGGTCCAGAAGCACGATCGCGTAGGCGCCCAGGTGGATCGCGCTACGGGCCTCGGTGACCGAAGCCACGGCGTCGACCGAGAAGCCCTGGGACGTCGCTTCATTTGCCACCAGCCGCGCGAGTTCCGGCTCATCCTCGACAAGGAGCGCACGCATGAGTCCCCTCCGTGTCGGCGGACGCTACTCCTCCCGGGGCGAAGGCGCCGCGACAATCAGCGACTGTCAGGCTCGTGCAAGCCTGCGCTGCCAGAAGAGAGTGGAAGGAGGTGGGCGATGCCCCCTATGCGAGCACCTGCGTACTGTCTCGGGACCGAGATGACGAACCTCTTCCGTAATTGCTGCCTGGCCATCCTCCTGACGAGCTGTGCAGGCACCCCTACGGCCAGGGAGCAGGCTGGACCCGGCAGCCGGCGCGAAGCGACCGCCATCGTCGCCAACCTGCGCCGGATCGTAACCCCCATGGGTGTGGAGCGGATGGAGAAGATCCGCATCGGCGGGATCGACCAATGGGTCTCGATCCGCGGCGTCGACCGGGCGAATCCCGTGTTGCTGATGCTCCACGGAGGTCCCGGCTTCGTGTCGATGCCGACGAGCTGGTACTTCCAGCGGGGGTGGGAGGAGTACTTCACCGTCATCCAGTGGGATCAGCGCGGTGCTGGAAAAACCTACCTGGCGAATGACCCCTCCGCGGTCGCGGCGACCATGACGGCGGAGCGGTTGATCGCCGATACCGAGGAGATGATTCGCTGGGCACGCAAGGAGCTCGGCAAGGAGAAGATCTTCCTGCTCGGACATTCATGGGGCAGCTACCTCGGCCTGTCCGTAGCGCAACGTCACCCGGAATGGCTGCACGCGTATATCGGAATGGGACAGGCGACCGATGTTCTGGAGAGCGAACGGCGCGGATGGCGCTTTGCCATGGACAGGGCACGCGCAGCCGGAAACGAGGAGGCGATCAGGGAGCTGCAATCGATTGCGCCCTACGCGGCGCATGGCGCTGCGCTCGAGCTGCCCGTCGTCGCGATCCAGCGCAAGTGGCTCGGCTTCTATGGTGGCCAGGTGCACGGGCGGACGGGTGGCCAGGCCGAAGCGGAGGGCTTCGCACTCTCTCCGGAGTACACGGATGCCGAGCTGGCCTCGGTGTGGACCGCCAACGAGCTCTCCGAGGAGAAGCTGTTCCCCGCCGTGTTGCGGGCCGACTTCAGCAACGTGACCCGGCTCGAGTGCCCGATGCTTCTCTTCAATGGCCGGCACGACTACAACGTGTCGGCAAGCGTCGCGGCCGAATGGTTCGAGCGCCTTCACGCCCCCATCAAGCACCTAGTCTGGTTCGAGAACTCGGCTCACGAGCTCATGAACGAAGAGCCGGGCAAGATGCTGCTGTCGCTGGTCAGGTACGCCCGGCCCATCGCCGAGGCGGCAGGCGATGCACCGAAGCCAGCACCCCGGGACGCGGCCACCGGGGCGCGATAGGCACGACACGCCACCCTGAAGTCCTACTCCCACTCCAGCGGGCCCTGCGCCGCTGCCACCGGCGCCGCCTGCGTCGGCTCGCCCACGTGAGCCGTGACGGCCACGAGGTCGAGCGTGGCGTGCGCTCGACGTCGAGATTGGATTGGCACGTCCCCTACGGATGCGCCAACGCGTAATCGATCGCCGCCGTGACCGCCGCCACCTGCGCGTCGCTGCACTGCGCGGGCGTCGCGCGCGGGCTGTCGGGGTAGACCTCGGTGGTCGTCACGTAGCGGGCGCGCGTGATGCCAGCGCACAGTCCGAGCTGGCGGAGTGCGTAGTGGATGACGCCCGGGGCGACGACGGGAGAGCCAATGATCTTGCCGTCGGCGTCGGGCGGGGCGATGTGGGTGACCCTCGCGACCGCGGCGATGACCGCCTGCTGGAAGTCGAGCCGCGGGTTCTCGGTGTCGCCCACGACGTAGAATCCGTCGGGGGTGTGGTCGGGCTCGAAGGGCTTGCCGTCGCGCGCGGCCAAGGCGGGGCGGAACTCCGCCTCGTCCGAGTCGGTGGTCTCATGCAGGTCCACGTGCACGAGCACGCGGTCGCGCAGCGGGGCGACCAGCCGCATGAGGGCCGCCGACTCCTCCGCGGGGCTGGGCTCGCGGAAGGAGCGGTTCGGGTCGATGGCATTCATGTTCCAGCGCTGGATCCGCTCGTAGGCCCACGGGCTGACGCACGGGACGACGAGCAGGTTGAAGCGGCCCGCGTAGCCAGCCGCATGCCGCTCGACGAACTGCAGCGCGCCGTGGACGCCGCTCGTCTCGTAGCCGTGTACCCCACCCGTGACCAGCGCCACCGGCAACCCGTCGCGCCAGTCGCGGCTCGCGAGCGCGAACAGCGGGTACGTGTCCGGCGGGTAGTCCAGCAGGCCGTACTGCACCACGTCGAAGCGCGCGCGCAGGCGCTCTATCGCGCTCAGCACGTCGGCCGCGTAGCTGCGCTTGCGGGTCTGGCGGGACCGCCAGGCCGTGACTTCCGCCTCACCCCAGGGGCTTCCGGGGGAACCAATAGGGTACGGTGCAGTGCTCATATCGGCGATTCTAGAGCGGGTTGCGGGCCGCTACCCGGGATTCTCGTGTGTGACATCAGACATTCGATGCAGCGGTGAAGACCGCGAGTTGATCGGCGAAGGCGCGCTGGGAGGCCGGCCGCGCTTCGCCCCGGGCGACATACGCGGAGAGGCTCGAATCGTCCTCCAGGATGTGCGCTCCGGTGAGCCTGCGCAGCACCGTCACCATGAGCAGGTCCGCGGCGCTGAAGGCGCCGCCGAGCCACTCGGAATGGCCGAGCGCCGCGGAGAGGTCGTCGAGACGCACCCGGATGCGTTCCTCGAGCATGGGCAGGCGCTCCGCGTGCCGGCTCTTGTCGCTCTCCATGAGGGTCGCGGCTTCGAGCTCGGCGATGGGCGGCTCGACCGTGTTCAGCGCGGCAAACATCCACGCGTTCGAGCGCCCGCGCATAAGACGGATAGGGACTCAGTTGAGGGTGGCGGGCAGGAGCAGAGGGGACGAGGAGGGCCGCTGACGGGGGTCGTCCGAGCTGTGTGCCAGGCCGGTGGAGAGGCCGCTTGAGCCCCTTGGGGTACACGCCTGTCCACGCCGCCCTCCCGCGGCACGCAGACGCCGTCTGGCACCAGCGAATGGAAGTGCGGCGTCACCTGCAACGCCGAGCCGAAGAACTGGACGAATGACACAGCCCCGACCTGCCCGCCGCGCAGGCCCCGCCGCGCCGTCAAGGCACTCCCCGCCGATGGACGCCTCGCCTCCCCCGCTCAGGACATGTACTCGATGGCGAAGAGCTCCGCCCACAGGGGAGTCTCCTCGGCCACCGCCTTACCATCCGGGTTGGCCTGGCGCAGGAGCGCGTCGGTGATGGGCGCCCCGTCGGCGGTGCGCTTGAGCGGCTCCACGAAGCCGCCCCCGCCGGTCTCCAGCACCTCCGACACCACGTCGAACGCGGTGAACAGGTCCCCCAGGCGCACGAAGCCGGGGTGGGCCATGTGCCCTCCGTGGCGGGGAGGCAGCTACCCTATTCGCCCCCCCGTAACCACTGCGAGAGCGTCGGCTGGGAGACTCCCACCTGGCGCGCCAACGCAACCGCGCTCACCGCGCCAGGGCCCACCATCCGCTTCACCATCTGCGCCTTGAATGCATCCGTGTACGGCACCGCATCCTGCCTGCTCTCGCCCCATGGGCGTCGTCAGCTCGGCACCTCAGTCGAGGCGACAACTTCCCTGACACACGGGGTCCCCTCCCCTGGCGGGCGGCTGGCCCGAGGCCGCCTGCCCCCTCACGTCCTTCCTGCCCCGGCCCGCGGTGGCGTCTCCACCCAGGCGGCCTTAATTCAAGTCAGGGGAGGCGCATCCATGACCAGCCATCTCGTGCTCGTGCCCGGCTTCGGTGGATTTGATGCACTGGGCTCGCTCCGCTACTACCACGGCGTGACGGAAGTGCTTCAGGCTGGTGACGACGAGCGCCCCGTGCACTACTTCACCAACCTGCCCACGGCGAGCGTCCAGACGCGGGCCCAGGCGCTCCAGTCGTGGCTGTCCGAACTGCGGAATCGACGGGCGATAGCGCCGGAAGATGAAATCCATCTGGTCGGCCATTCGACGGGTGGCCTGGACCTCCGCCAGTTGCTCATCAACCTCCGGAACCAGCAGGAGCAGAAATGTGCGGACAGCCCGCTCCCGCTGCTCAAGCAGTTCCGTACCGTGCAGTTCATCTCGACGCCCCACCAGGGAACCGCGCTCGCGCACCGGCTGGGCAACTCCCTCCCACAGGTGCTCGCGTCCCGCCTGTTCCTGCGCGTGATGTACGAGGGGGCGCGCGGACTGAGAGGCGTGGGGCTGGGGGTCCTCGGGCGCGCCCTCATGACATTGAGTCCCAGGCAACAGACGGCCGACTGGATCGACGCCATCATCGACACCCTGGTGCGTTGCTACTCCCGGGAGGCGAGCCTCCCGCGTGCTACCGCGCGCGGCACCTACTTCGACCTGCTGCGCTGGCTGCTTCACATGACCAGCGACTTCACCGTCATCACCGACCTGGACCCAGCTCCCGCCTCCCTGGCTCCCCCGAGTCCGGCCCATGCCGGGGATGCAGAGCTCGCTGCGGAGGCGGCCTTCATCGAGGAGCACCACATCCAGGTCCGCTCCATCGTAACGGTCGCGCCCCCCAGCAAGGCCTGGCCACCCACCTTGTTCAACGTGCTGCACGCGCTGACTGCCTTCAATCCTCCGCAGCGGCTGCGGCGCACGCGCGAACTCCGCGAACTCTGGACCGGCAAGCACCAGGTGCTGCGTCCCACCGACAACGATGGCATCGTCAACTCCGTCTCCCAGGTCTGGCCGGACGAGGCCCGCAGCCACCTGCTCCAGGGCGATCATGCGGACGTCATCGGGCACTTCAGCGCGCAGTGCCCACCGTCCCAGGCCAGTGTCGCGGCCACCACGTTCCGCCAGTACGATCTGCTGAACTCCCCCGCGGGCTTCGATCAACGGCGGTTCATCAGGCTCTGGAAGGACATCGGCCGCTTCACGGCCAGCCAGCAACACCGGGAAGCAACGGCGCCTCGGCCGCGCGGTGGTGCGCGCATCCACCACATTGGGAGCGCGCCGCCGCACCGGGCGGACTCGTGAACCCGGCCGCGGAGCCCCCACACAGCGTCGCCTGGCGCACCGCCCCCCACACACCCGGACGATTCAATCCACCGCTGCCATTCCCATGATGGCGGGGCCACGGCCCCCCGGCCGAAGCGGTTCGTCTGACAGGGGCTGTGACGGTCATGGGAGGGGTTATGAGTGGAATGGATGAGATGGAGGGGACCGTCCAACCCGTCGCGGGCGTGTCCACTGGCGTGCCCCATCCGGCCGCCGCGCGGCGAATCAAACCGGTCGCGCAGTCCACGCTCCGGCCCTTCCGCCGCACCGTCGCCTCGCGGGCCCTCTCTGGAGTCTTCGCCGGGCTCAACCGCGTCATTGCCTGGCACCGGCTGCCGAAGTTCCTGGGCCTGCTCAACCTGATACCCATCCGCGACGAGCTGCGGGCAAAGAACCTCTACGACACCACACACCTGCCCTCCACCCAGGTTCCCGAGCCCCCCACGTGGGATCCGGAACTGGCCACCCGGCGCGCCGCCGACGGCACGTACAACGACCTCTCGAATCCCCGGATGGGCGCCGCGGGCACGAGGTTCGGCCGCAACGTCCCGCTCGAGAACGCCTGGCCCGAGCCCGAGCCGGCGCTGCTGGAGCCGAGCCCCCGCGTCATCAGCAACCGGCTGCTCGCGCGCCAGTCGTTCGTTCCGGCCACCTCACTCAACCTGCTGGCCGCAGCGTGGATTCAATTCATGACCCACGACTGGTTCGACCATGGCTCGCCCAGGCGTGGCGGCGAGTTCAAGGTCCCCCTGGACAAGGAGCGCGGCGACTCCTGGTCCGAGGACCCCATGCGAATCCGCCGCACGCCCGAGGACCCCACTCGCATCCCCGGTGCCAAGGATGGCCCGCCCACGTACATCAACCAGCACTCACAATGGTGGGATGCCTCACAGATCTACGGGAGCAACGAGGAGGAGACGCGCGCCCTGCGCTGCACGGACGATGAGGACGGCGGCCAGCGTCGAGGCAAGCTCATCCTCGTCGGCGAAGGGATGGAGGCGCAGCTCCCGGTAGACCCCAATACCCACCTGCAGAAGTCCGGGGTGACGCACAACTGGTGGATTGGCCTGAGCCTGCTGCATACGACGTTCGCCAAGGAGCACAACGCCATCGTGGACCGGCTGCGGCTGGAGTTTCCCGACTGGGATGGCGACCGGCTCTTCCACACGGCCCGCCTCATCAACACGGCGTTGATGGCGAAAATCCACACCATTGAGTGGACGCCGGCGATCCTCGCGCATCCCACGACCGAGACCGCCCTCAACACCAACTGGTGGGGCCTGGTCGGCCAACGGGTGACCCGGCTGTTCGGGAGGATGAGCCGCAGCGAGCTCATCAGCGGCATCCCCGGGAGCGAGGTGAACCACCACGGCGTCCCCTTCGCGCTGACCGAGGAGTTCGTGGCCGTCTACCGCATGCACTCGCTGATACCCGACACGATGCGACTGCACCGGATGCGGGATGGCGTCCAGGTGCGCGAGGTGGCGATGGTGGACATCGCCGGCCCCAACACGCTGAAAGCCCTCGAAGGCGGGCTCACCATGGTGGACCTCTGCTACTCCTTCGGTATCAGCCACCCCGGCGCGCTCGTGCTGCACAACTACCCCGCCTTCCTGCGCGACCTCCACCGGCAGGATCCGGACGGCGCCGAGTCCCGCGTGGACCTGGCATCCATCGACGTGATGCGCGACCGGGAGCGCGGCGTGCCTCGCTACAACGCCTTCCGCAAGCTGATGCACCTCCAGCCGGCCCGCTCCTTCAAGGACATCACCCATAACGAGCAGTGGGCCCGGGAGCTGCGTGAGGTCTACGGCCACGTGGACCGCGTGGACCTGATGGTGGGCATGCTCGCCGAAGACCCGCCCAGGGGTTTTGGCTTCAGCGACACGGCCTTCCGCATCTTCATCCTCATGGCCTCGCGCCGGCTGGCGAGCGACCGCTTCTTCACCAACGACCAGAACGTCAACCTCTACACTCAGCCCGGGATGGCGTGGCTCAACGAGAACACCATGGCCAGCGTGCTGCTGCGCCACTACCCGGGACTCGCCCCCGCGCTCCGCCAGACCCGGAATGCATTCGCCCCCTGGGAGCCGGTGAGCATGGTGGCCACGGAGCCCCCCGCGGGAAGCCTCCTTCACTGAGCCGGGGTCACCACTCGTTCCAGGGGCGGGTGCCGGACCACTCCGGCCCCCGCGGGCAGGAGACTTCCATGCCATTCGGCACGATATTTCGAGAGCTGAAGTTCCCGAGCGGCCTGCGCGTGAGGAATCGCATCTTCCCCTCCAACGTCTCTGGCCGGTTCGACAACTACAACGGCACGGGGACCCAGACGCGCATCAACTGGGAGGTGAAGTTCGCCTGCGGCGGCGTGTGCGCCCGCCACCGGCGCACCATGCGGGCCGCTCGTGGTCAGCAAGCGAACCTCTGCAAGGGGCCCCTGGGTCTGGTGGCCATGGTTTGAGCCTCAACACCACGCAGCCTGGAGGCCCTCACGCCGTGGCCAGCCTTGCACGCGCAGTGGACAGTCCCGGTGCTCCAGAATCGCTCGCCCCCTCCAGCTTCCTTCCGGCTTGGGGAATCCGCGAGGCTTCATTCAGAAGCACGCCGCCAGAAGCGCCCTTCTCGCACGAAGTGCTCATGGACCCAGCGCTCGCTGGCGGAGGACAGCTGCCATTCGCCACGCCCCTCAAGGACCAGGATGTCACAGCGCGCAAGCATGGGGAGCATGGTCCGCTGCGAGCGCTCATCCTCGAAAGCGGCTCCTGCGTGAGCGAAGCGCCCGGGGGTGCCCAGTGCATCATTCAGCATGAGGCCGTAGGGGTCGACGAGGACGGGGGTCCCCTCTGGGATTCCGGGAAGCCGCCCGGCGGCGATTGCCCAAGCCGGTTCGAAGGTGCAAAGGGCTGAATCCGGGGGGACGGAGGCCCGGAGTGCGCTCCCGAGCGTGAGCAGGAAACGGTCTCGCTGATTCGCTGAGCGGATGGCCGCCGGCAGCGGTGAGAGTGCGATGAGCATCACTGTGGTGGTGACGAGCGCGGCTTGCGTGCGCGAGCGTGTGTCCGCCCAACTCAACACCACGGAGGCCCCCAACCCCGCGAGCACCGCCATGGTAGGCGCCAAGTGGGCGTTGTACTGGGCCCAATAGCTCTTCGACGACAAGAAGGTCACGAGCGTCAGAACCCAGGCGGCCGCGAAGAGTCGCTCGGCGACAGCCTCCCTTCGACGAGTTCGGGCCAGGGCCACGACCAAGCCCCATACACAGAGGACGGAGAAGCCCATGCGCCCGTCTCCCAGAACCATGAGAAGCCGGCGCCAGACATCTGACTCGCCATCGGGAGGGCGGAGCACCTGGAACCGAAGAAGGCCATCGAGCATCGCGGAGGGGGCGAGCGCGAAGAAGGGGCCCAGCCAGACCAGTCCCACGGCTGCCGCGACAAGCACGACCCGTAGGGCACGCCGTCCCTGGCCCTCCATGCCGCGAGCCCACACCGCGGCGATGACCCAGGCGCCGGCTGTCAGTTTGATGGCGCACGCGGTGGCAAGAAGGGCTCCGGCCAGCAGATCCCCCTTCCACCGTGAGGCATCAGCCCCATGCCGCAGCCAAACCCATGCCATGCCAAGACAGGCGAGGTTGAGCAGTGGCTCCAGGAAGGGCCCGCGCTCGGTGGCGGCCGCTTCTGGGAAGACGGCATAGGCGAGCGCGGCCACGACGCCCGCCCTGACTCCCCATTGCTCCTGAGCAATGCGTCCGCACAGGAGCGTGCTCAGTGCCCCGATCCCGGGGACGAACCAACGGACCACCGCGAATGCCAGCGCTGCGTCGAAGCCACGTGCGAGCGCGGCCACCGGCGCCAGCAACATGGCAATCCCAGGAGGGTGGACGAAGAAGTAGTCACGGTAGGGCAATACACCATGGGAAAGAAGTGCGGCGGCACTGAAATAGACGCCCTCGTCGTAGTCCACGGGATGCCCGAAAGCGCCTCCCCGGTGGAAGAAGCCCGCGATGCGCAGCAGCCATGCACCTGAAGCGATGAGCACCAGGGGCCACCAGGACAGGTGGAGACGGGGCGTAGAGAGATTCGAATAACGCACCCGGACACGCGTACTAAAGGCATCCCGGTGTGTCGAGAAGGCGCAAGTCAGTTCATGCGGCGTGGAGTTGCCCCCATCAAACCGGACAGCTCAGGCTGGGGAATTAGCGATACGGAATTCGCAGGGTGACGTCATGTTCAGTCCCCTTTGGTTGAGGTGGCGTCAGCGAAACCCACGCCGCTCCAGATTGAAACCACAAGGAAGTTCCTCGAATCGCAGGCTGCGGCTCCTGGCGAGTCCATCGTGGTCCTCGCTGACGCGCCCTCCCGCAGCCACTTCCCATCACCCAGCCGGTCCGAAACGAGCCCGGGCTCCATCAACCACCGTGCTCAGCACAAGGAGCCAGCGGATTTGGAGCCACTGGTGGTTGGCCCACCGCTCCCAGGCGTCTGTCTCCTGAGCGAGTTTGTCGAGGGTTGGGATGCGCCGACCGCCCAGGCACTGACGTGAGAGCAGGGAGATCTCTACCTCCGCCTGATTGAGCCAACTGCCATGCACGGGCGTGACATGCACGGTGAAGCGACGCCAGCACCCGCCTCCTGCATTCACACCTCACGCAGCCCGGAGGATGACACAGCGAGTCCCCGAACTGCGGCCCCTCGCTTGCCCATCTGAAGCGGCTCCGAGGGACGTCTTCAAACCAGGGGATGCTGGCGCAGGGCCGCACCACGGGCTCAGAGCATGTTGGCGATGTCCTTCACCGGCTGCGGCGCGGCCTCGGTGCTCCCCAGCGCGCCCATGGCGCCTCCGAAGATCATGGATGCCGGGTTGACGCGGCCCTTGCCAACAGCCCCGAGGACGCCCTCCGCGGCGCCCTTCAAGGTGTTGAAGTAGCCCTTCGCGGCGCCCTCGAAGACGCCCTTGACGCCGCCCTCCGAGTTGCCGATTCCCGTCAGGACGTTGCTGACTCCCGGCAGGAACCACAGGCGCTTGCCCGCCTCACCCGCGAACCATTGGAAGTTGTCCTTGTTGCTTCCGTCCGCCTTGACGTGGGTGTCCTTCGTGGTCGGCAATTGGTGCTCACCCAGGAAGGAGTACCCCTTCTCTGCGAAGTCCTTCACCATGCCGGCCTCGGTGCCGTGCCGCGCATCTCCATCCTTGGTGATGCCCTCGATGTTGCCGTCGCCCTTGCCGTTCTGGACCTTGTTCGACCGGTCCCCACCGTTGGAGGCCTTGGCGCTGTCGATGAACTCCAGCACCTTGGCCAGACGGTAGACGGCGTCGGGGTTCTGCCTCGCGTCCTTCAGGTCGAGCTTGGGGTCGATGCCCGTCTGTTTGCAGAGCTGGTCGAACTTGATGTCCTTCTGGCGGCCCAGGTTCTTCAGCGCGGGGGTGTCATCGACAATCTGCGCCGCCGTCCGCTTGTCTCCAGCCGGGCGCTTGTCCTTGGCGCTCGGGACGCCGGAACCGGAGGCATCGAGAGCCGGCTCGGGCGCCGGATTGAGGTTCTGCAGGCTCTCGAGGTTCCTGGGAAGCCCGCGGGGCGCGAAGGTGGCGGGTTCGTTGATTGGCCCCTGCGCCCCCGGAAACACCGGTGCGTTGAAGAACTGCGGGTGGGTGATGGCGCGCGTCTCGAACCCATCCATCGAGTTGACGTGGCCCATGGGCACGCCACCGGCATGGAGCGGCGACACAGGACCGAAGTTGCCCATGGGCGGGAGCGCGGGCCCCGGACCAAAGCCACCCACGGATTGGAGCGCCGCGGGACCGAAGTCAGCCACGGTCTGGAGCGCTGCGGGGCCGTAGTCGGCCACGGCCTGGAGCGCCCCCTCCCGGCCGAAGGTCCGTCCGGGCGCGCCCGCGGACTGGAACGAATCCACCGGGCCGGAGGGCCGCGCGGGGAGGTTCGCGGCGTTCTGGGAGACGCGCCCGCCCTTGTCCGGAACGGGCCCAGCCGAGGGCGACGGCTTCGGGGCCGTGGGAGAGGACTGCGCAGCGCCCGTACGAATGGAGGAGAACGAGGGGGCCTTGGCCTTGACGCCGATCATGGGAATCACCTGGTTTCTGACAGCGAAGGAGGTTTGCTGCGGCGAGTCTGTCCCGCCCATGCGCTGTCTCACTGCAGCGCCCATGCCACCTTAGGCATTCAACGCAACATGCTGATCTCACATGGCTGCGATGACTTCGGAGCCCCCGTGTGAGGCGTTGGGCCGGTGACCGCAGTCACCAGGCGGATGGCGCCAGTCACCACCGAGGGGCCGTCACCCCAAGCGCCGCCACATCAGCGACATCCACCGAGGTGTCGCGAGCTCCAGGGACGACCTGGCTGCGGCCCCAGGACCTCTACTGGAGCGTATTGGCGGCATGGAAGCCATGTCGTGGGCAGGCCCAAGTGCTCCAGCATCGCGCGCCCCCCTCCCGCGTCCATCGACATCACCTCCAAGCTGACGACCTGCGCCGCCGATACCGCACCAGTCCCAGGTTTCGAGAAACGCCCGGGACAGCCCCGTCCCCGAGACTTCCGGGGGCGGGCCTTTTCGTGTCAGGATTGAATGAGCAACCGGCGCACGCGTCGATGCGCCACTCCGCCGGGCTTCACCAGCGCGGACCCATTCCCCTTCCTAGGAGCAAACCTCATGAAGCGGCTCATCCAGGGACTGTCCCTGACGTCTCTGTGTCTCTCTCTGGCGGCTTGTGGTGCCAACAAGTTCTACACGCTGCCCGTCGACTCGCATGACGCCTCGACGACCAAGACGTCCATCGGCGTCTGCGCCCTGGAGAGCGGTCTCGAGTCGCAGTCCATGGACAACACGGCCATCGCCGTCACCTACGATGCGACCTCCACGATGTATTACCGTTACAATGGGAGGGACGCGTACACCTTCCAGGTCTCCGTGGACGACAAGCAGGTTCCTCCGGAGGAGCTGGAGGCGAAGCTCGCCACGGTGCGCAAGAAGGGCGAGGAGCTGTACCTCTGCGCCCAGGACCGCATCAACCCGCGCTACGTCGCCGCCCCTACCCACGCGCCCGCGCAGACGAACGTCACCATCAACCTGAACGCCCCGGACGCGAACTCGCGGGACTCCCTGTCCGCTGGCGCGTCGGTGTCGACGAACACGAACACGGCCTCTGCCTCGACGACGTCCTCCTCCGCGTCGGTGGACCTGGGCGATGGCACCTGCGCCCGCGCCGTAGACTGCTATGCGCGGCTGGCCAAGACGGTCTGCGAGGGCGCGCAGGAATGCAGCTTCAAGGTGGAGATGTCCGGCAACGATGAGGCGAGCTGCCGTGACGCGCTGCTCCGCGTCCCGGACCTGATTCAGCCGTTCAAGATGATTCGCCCCAACCTCTCCGCGCCGGCCGTCTGCCGCGCCGAGTAGTCCGCCGGAACAGCCCGCCTCCGGTGCCGTGCCGGAGCGCGGGCGTCAGCGGCCTCCGGTTTCCGGCCCGTGAGGCAGGCGGAGTGGACTACCTTAGCTGGGGTGGCCCCCAGGGAAGGCCTACTCCTGGAACGTCTGGGTGAGCTTCGCGATGGCCCCTGGCAGCCCCCGCACGCGCAGCCGGCTGCCGCTCTCGTCGTAGGCCTGGGACACCACCGTGGTGTGCTCGTACACCTCGCTGATGCGCCCCTGCCGGGAGTAGGGAATCACCAGGTCCGCCTCCACCATCGAGGACTCGAAGAAGGCGATGATGTTCTTGCGCAGCATCGCCACGTCGTCCGGCATGTGCGCGGAGAGCATCAGGGCGTCCGGGTGCTTCGCGAGCAGCGCTTCCTTCGCCGCCGCGTCCAGCCGGTCCGCCTTGTTGAAGAGCAGCTTGCTCGGTACGGCGTCCGCGCCGATATCCCGGAGCACCGTGCGGGTGACCTCCAGCTGCGCGGCCCACGTGGGGTCCGACGCATCCACCACGTAGAGCAGCAGTGACGCTTCCAGGGCCTCGTCCAGCGTGGAGCGGAAGGACGCGACCAGGTCGTGCGGCAGCTTCTGGATGAAGCCCACCGTGTCGGAGACCAGGATGCGCGGACGGGTCTCCGGCTGCATCGCGCGCACCGTGGTGTCGAGCGTGGCGAAGAGCTGGTCCGCGACCAGCACCGTGCTGCCCGTCAACGCACGCATCAGCGAGGACTTGCCCGCGTTCGTGTAGCCCACCAGCGCCACCCGCAGCAGGTCCCTTCGCGCGTAGCGGCGGTGGTCCTGGTCCTTCTGGATGGCCGCCAATCCCTCGCGCAGCTCCGCCAGCCGGTCGCGAATCTTGCGGCGGTCCAGCTCCAGCGCCGAGTCACCCGCGCCACGCCCCTGCTGTCGCTCACGGCCTCCGGTGGATTCGCGCAGCCGGGGGGCCAGGTAGTTGAGCCGGGCGATCTCCACCTGCATCCGCGCTTCGTGGCTCTTCGCGTGCCGGTGGAAGATGTCGACAATCACGCCCGCGCGGTCCAGCACCATCGCGCCGGTGGCCTTCTCCAGGTTGCGCAGCTGGCCAGGCGACAGCTCGTGGTCCACGACCACCACGGTGGGCCGGGGCTCCGCCTTGTCGTCTTCTTCCGAAGGCGGAGGCAGCAGCGCGTCCTCCGGCTCCACGCCGTCGGCCTCCTCTTCGACGGCCTCGCCCTCGGGGTCGGGCTCCGTGTTGGCGACGGCCTCCCACTTCTCACGGGCCTTCGACGTCCGGTCGCTCGCCCCGGACGCAATCACGCCCGTGCCTCCGGTGAGGGCCGCCAGCTCCTTGAGCTTGCCCGTCCCGAGCACCGTGCCCGTGGCCAGCCGCGTCCGCTTCTGGGACACGGTCGCCACCGTGTCATACCCCAGCGTGTGCACCAGCCTGCGCAGCTCCGCGAAGTCCGCGGCGTGCTCTTCGTCCGAGACGCCCGGAAGCTGGACACCGACGAGGACGGCACGCTGACGTTCAGGGAGGGTAGATATCGCCATGAGCATGCTCGTAACACGTCGGGCCGTCCCGCGACGGGGCGAGTCCACGCCCCCCGCCCCCCACCGGGTCCGGGCGACACCTTGCCTGGATGAGGAGGGGGCAGGAATGCCGGGGGCGGACCTCCCGGGTAGGGTAGGCTTCCGCGTCCTCGCGCCACCCAAGGCTTCCATCCCATGACATTCGCTTCGCTCGGCCTGTCGGACGCGCTCACCCGCTCCGTGGCCGGACTCAGATACGACGAACCCACGCCGGTGCAGCGCGCGACCATCCCCGTGGTCCTGCGAGGTGGCGACGTCTGGGCTTCGGCGAAGACGGGCTCGGGGAAGACCGCCGCGTTCCTGCTGCCCATCCTGGAAGCCCTGCGGGCGCGTCCCGGAGGGTCGGTCCGACCGGTGCGGGCCTTCATCCTGGTGCCCACGCGGGAGCTCGCCGCGCAGATCCTCGATTCCATCCAGCGGTACGGCCAACACCTGAAGAAACCGCTGAAGACCTGCCTCGCGGTCGGTGGCGTCTCCGCCAACCCGCAGATGCTGGCGCTGCGGGGCGGCGCGGACATCGTCGTGGCCACGCCCGGCCGCGCGCTGGACCTGGTGCATCAGAACGCGCTCCGGCTGGACCAGGTGGAGACGCTGGTGCTCGACGAGGCCGACCGGCTGTTCTCGTTGGGCTTCGCCGATGAGCTCAACAGCCTGCTGGCGCTGCTGCCCGCGCGCCGCCAGAACCTGTTGTTCTCCGCCACCTTCCCGCCCGCGGTGCGAAAGTTCGCGGAGCAGCTGCTTCACGAGCCCACGCGCATCGACGTCGATGACGGGGAGCTGCCCTCGACGGAGTTCATCCTCCAGCGGGCCCTCCAGGTGGATGTGCCCCGGCGCACGATGCTGCTGCGGCACCTGTTGGAAACACATGCGTGGAGCCATGTGCTCACGTTCGTGGCCAGTCGCTACACGGCGGACCATGTCGCGCTGAAGCTGAACCGCGCCGGCATCGTCGCGACGTCATTGCATGGGGAACTCAGCCAGGGCGCGCGCACGCAGGCGCTCGCGGACTTCAAGACGAAGCGCGTGCGCGTGCTCGTGGCCACGGACGTCGCCGCTCGCGGCCTGGACATCGCGCAGTTGCCGGCGGTCGTGAACTACGACCTGCCCCGCTCGACCGTGGACTACGTGCATCGCATCGGCCGCACGGGGCGCGCGGGCGACAAGGGCGTGGCGATCAGCTTCGTCAGCGCGGACACCGAAGCCCACTTCCGACTCATCGAGAAACGCCACCAGCTCGACCTCCCGCGCGAGCAGGTGCCGGGCTTCGAGCCGACGGAAGAGGTCTCGACGACCACCCCGCCCCAGGATCCGAACGGCGGCGTGAAGGGTCGGCGCAAGAGCAAGAAGGACAAGCTGCGCGAAGCCGCCGCTGCCGCCGCCACTCACCCTCCGAAGCGCGGGCCGTAGCGGCTCCTGCTCCCGCGTGTCCAGCAGGCCCACGTGCGGGTGAGTCCCCCGTGGAATCACCCCTTCGTGGGCGGTGAGCCAGACGCGGAGTACGGCGAAGGGAGGCGGAGTGCCTCCCACCGCGAGCCCACGCGATGTAGGGTACGCGAGTGCTGCTCAACGACGGCTATGTGTATCGCGAGAAGCTCGGGCGCCGACCGGGCAGCAGCGCGCTCGCCCATCTGACGGACAAGTATCGTCACTCCTCGGAGGAGGAGTGGCGGGCACGCTTCGCGCGGGGCGAGGTGCGACTCGACGACGTCACCGCCGACGGCTCGGAGCCGCTGAGACCGGGGCAGTGGCTGTGCTGGCACCGCCCGCCGTGGGAGGAGGCGGACACTCCGCAGTCCTTCGAGCTCGTGTACGAGGACGCGGAGTTGGTCGTCGTGGTGAAGCCGAGCGGACTGCCAACCCTGCCCTCGGGAGGCTTCCTGAAGAACACCCTGCTCTCCTTCGTCCAGGCACGATGGCCGGAGGCGGTTCCGATGCACCGTCTGGGACGCGCGACGTCGGGCCTCGTGCTCTTCACCCGCACCCGCGACGCAGCCGCGCGCCTGGCGAGCGATTGGCGCGAGGGCCGCGTGCACAAGCGCTACCGCGCACTCTCCCAGGGACTCGCCGCCCAGGAGTCCTACGACATCCGCGCGCCCATCGGGTTGGTGCCCCATCCGCGGCTGGGCGAAGTCCATGGTGCCAGTGCGCGGGGAAAGCCCTCACACAGCACGGCCCGCGTGCTGGAGCGGCGCACCGAGCACACCCTCTTCGAGGTGGACATCCACACGGGGCGCTCCGAGCAGATCCGCATCCACCTCGCCTTCATCGGCCACCCGCTCGTGGGGGACCCGCTCTTCGGCGTGGGCGGCCTGCCGCTGGCGGAGAACCCCGGCCTGCCCGGAGACGGCGGCTATCTGCTGCACGCGGAGTCGCTCACCTTCCTGCATCCGCGCTCGGGCGAGCACGCTCAGCTTCAGGCGCCACCCCCGCTCGAGCTCCGCGTCCAGGACTCCTGGCGGTAGCGCCCGGACTCATTCCTCGAGCCACGCGTGCACGCCGGCCACCGGGGGCCGCGCGATGACCTGTTCGGCAGTGGGGACTCGGACCGCCCGAAGGTGCGGTACGGCCAGGACGTCGTCGGTCGGGATGGAGCGGAAGACACGGTCCCCCATCTTCCGGAGGCCCACCGTGAACAGAACGCCCAGCCCGAGTCCCAGCACCACGCCCAATCCTAGACGGGCGCCGCCTCCGCCCTCGAGGGTGGAGGCAATCGACAACAGGCTCAGCATGGCCCACAGGCTCACCATGAAAACCTCGTCACTGCTGGTCATGGCCCCTGCCCAGGGGTTCGTGCAACCGGCGGTGTGCCTGAAGTAGCACGAGCAGGGGCTTTTGCCTTTGTGCAGGGAATGGGCAGTCGTGCCTTGACCTTCACAGTCCCTGTGCCACGCGCTGCACGCCTCGCGGGCGGACTTCCGAGCTGTGCCTCACGACGCCTGGGGCATATGGTTTGCCTTTACAGGCCACGCATGGCCGGCCGGAGCCAACTGACCAGGGATGGATGATGCTTCAGGTGCATGAGCGCGGCCTCGCTGCCGCACTGTTGATGGGACTCCTCGCGGCGTGCTCTGGTTCCAGCTCGGAGGGTGGGGACAAGGACCCTCCGCCGAGGCCGGAGCCCACGGTGACGACTCCAGGGCCACCGATGGACGTCCAGGCCACACCAGGCATCCGGTCCGCGCAGGTGAGCTGGCAGGCGCCCACGTCGAACGGCGGCGGCGCCATCGTGAAGTACACGGTGACGGGCTCCGGGGGCATCACCGCCACGACGACAGGCGCCACGCAAGTGGTTGTGTCCGGCCTCTCCGACGGCACGAGCTATACCTTCCAGGTTCGCGCCACCAACGCGGCCGGAGATGGGCCTGAGTCGGGCGCTTCCATCGCCGTGACGACCCACGAACTGCCGAGCGCCCCGCGAATCATCGATGTCGTCTCCCTCAACACGGCGCTGCAGGTGAGCTGGGAGCCTCCGACCTCGGACGGAAGGGTGACGGTTCACTCCTATTCTGTCGAGCTCCTCGCGGGGACCGTCCAGCGCTCCGTGTCGGCGCAGGGCACGAGCGTGGAGCTCACGGGGCTGAGGCCGGATACGGAGTACCAGGTCGTGGTCCGGGCGGTGAATGCAGTGGGAATGGGGCCACCCTCGGCGCCGCGACTGTCGAAGACACGCTGTGACAATGTCGGGCTGACGAAGCTCCCCCAGGTCTCCGTGGAGGCCGAGCTCCGGGGATTGGTGGCGGGGGACTTCGACAAAGACGGGAAGCTGGACCTCGCCGGGACGCGGATGGCCGAGAGGACCGTCGCCACCTTTCTCGGGCAGGGGGATGGGAGCTTCCGCAGGCACGGGGAGTTCGCGGTGGGCGCGGACCCGAAGAGCGTCCTCACGGGGGACTTCGACGGCGACACGCTGCTGGACCTGGTGGTGCTCAACACCCGGAGTCAGTCGGTGAGCGTGCTGCCCGGCCTGGGGAATGGCGACTTCGGGGCGGGACGCAGCATCCTCACGGGCGCGGGCCCCTGGGCGATGACGACGGCGGACTTCGATGGAGATGGGAACCGGGATGTCTTCACAGTCAATACGAGCCTCGCGACGGGGTCCTCGACGCTGAGCTGGATGAAAGGCAACGGGATGGGCTCACTCACCCGGCTGGATTTCCCCCTGTCCTTCGCCGCGCTCACCGTCACCACCGCGGACTTCGATGGGGACGGTCACCTGGACGTGGTGATGCCCGCCTCGCTCGTCTCCGAGTTCTATATCTACTTTGGCGCGGGCGATGGCTCGTTCCGCGCGGCGTTCCGGTATTCCGCCCAGAACGAGCCCAGGCATGTGGCCGCGGCGGACTTCAACAACGATGGCAGAGCGGACCTGTTGATGACCAGCAAGGGAGACTCATTCAACGAGCCCGCGGTGAGCGTGAGACTGGGGCGCGGCGACGGCACGTTCGAGGCCGCGAAGGACTTCGACGTGCTGGGGGAGGTGGGTGAGCTGGCCGTGGCGGACTTCGACCAGGACGGGTGGTTGGACGTCGCCGTGACGAATACGGCCAAGACCAGGGTCAGCTTCCTGCGTGGCCTGGGCGATGGTTCGCTCTCGGCGAGACAAGACGTACTCCTGGGCGGCGCGCCGCTGGGGCTCGCGGCTGGGAACTTCAGCGGCGGTGACAAGCTCGAGCTGATGGTGAGCCAGGAAGGCAGCGCCTCCCTCACGATGCTGACGACGAACTGCCTGCCCTGAAGCGTCCTCGGGTACGGCCCCCGCTTCGGTGGTGTCACCGAAGCGGGGGATGCGCGGGAGCGGGGCTCAGCCCATGTGCGCACCCGCGGACTCCTGGTCCAGCTCCCGCGGCCGGGCGAGGTGCCGGTGGGCGCTCACCCGCGTCCATGGGGTGTCGAAGCCCTCCTTCGACATCACGGCTCGTGGCGTCCTGGATGGACGATGACAATTGCCATCGGGTAGACGCTGTCGCCGGAGTTCACATCAGGAGCGTGTGTGCGAATCCAGGGGTTGCGGGGGCTGGCGGCTCGAATCGATGCCGCTGGAGCCTCTCGGAAGAAGTGGTCCGCCGGTCGATTGGAAGGGCAGTCCCTCCCGGTAGGAGAGCTCCTCCAAGAGCTGCAGCGGCGTCCCTTGTTCGACGTGTCGACCCTCATCTGCCCTATCGAGCTGAGCTGCGCCGTGCCGGAGGCGGACGCTCCGGCGCAGCGCGCGATGCTCGAGGCGCTGCTCGATTGGACCCTGCGGCTCGGGGGGCGTGGAGAGCTGGCGGAGTTCACCCTCGACGGCGAGGTGCGCTGCTTCCTCTGGGAGGGAAAGAAGCGCGCGCTCCCGGTGGCTCACTCCGACCGCCGCGTGAAGACCGACTTCGTCATGCTGCAGAAACACTGCCGGGAAGCAGCGCTGAAGTACGTGCCACGCAAGGCCACCGTGTTGCGCTGCGCGTGTGGCACGGCCACCGCTCCGACCGCCGTGGCCTGCTCGAGCTGCGAGCGGGACTTCACCGCACCGATTGGCATCGAGTCACGTCCCGAGAACGATGAGTCCCTGCAACTGCTGCGCACCCGGCTGGTGAAGCTGAACATTCCGCTTCCCAAGAACGACGTCTTCCTCGCCAACATGTTCCAGCCGCGCAACGCGTTCGAGGCGCTGACGTACGAGGAGCTGCTGCCCAGGTTCGAGTTCGAGACGACGGACCCTCGCGAGCTGCGCCGTCGCATCGAGCTGCTCACGGAGGTGGAGACCTGGCCGAAGCGCTACTCGCCGCCGGGGCTGCTGGATGAGTCGAGCTTCGCCTCGTGGTGCGCGTCCCTGCGGACGCTGACGAAGCCCTCGGCACGCAAGCCCCTGGAGCGGCTGGCTCGGGAGCAAGGGCATCGGTTCAAGGAGATAGCGGCCGTGGCGCCCTGGGCTCCCGGGTGGCTCGCGGCGAGGGATGTCAGCGGGAGCTCGGTTCCAGGTTCGTACAGGTTCGAGCAGGTCAAGCAGGCCCTGGATTTCCTCCGGCGCCTCGCGGGGGCGAAGGTGGCGCTCTCCGCCGAGTTCCTGGGGGTGCTCCAGCACGTCGCGCCTGACCTTGTCACCGCGAAGGAGCAGAAGCTGCACGAGCAGGAGTTGGACCGCCGAGCCCTGAGTGACGGAACGGGCTTCGGAGACTACCTGAAGCGGCGGAGCGCGAAGGCGAAGTCGCAAGCCCATGCGCTCGCGGCGGTGCTCACAGAGGCGGGGAGTCCGGACGCGAAGGGCTCCGCGCCGAGCGCACGCGTGAACCTGGCGCGCGCCGTCGTCGAATGGCTGGTGGAGGGGCGCCGGCCCGAGCTGAAGGACGTCGAGGGCGACTGGCTGGTGGAGCAGTTCGAGGCGCTGAAGCGCGCGAAGCGCTTGCCGAAGGCCATCCTCGAGAGCGCGGAGCGAGCCCGCCTCCACCCCGCGCCCTTCGGGCTCACGGGCGCGCGCTGCTGGGACGTCCAGCCGGGTCGACTCTCCGCCGCGGACCTGAAGGCCCGGGCCGCCTGCCCCGAGTGCAACCGGCGGGTGAAGCCGAGCCGCGTACTGCACATTCCCTCGCTCGACGCTGGCATGGAGGCGCGCACCGTGCGCCTCTACGAGTGCGAGCCCTGTGACAGGTCCCTGCTGTTCGCCCGCGCGGTGAAGCCAGCCCGCGCCCCGAAGACGCCCGCGCGTGTCTTCGTCGAGTACCGGGACGCCGCCGCGCTGAAGAAGCCGTTTCCCAAGGGCTTCGTGCCGTGGCGGTACGAGCGCTTCCTCACGCGTCAACACGAGGGACATCCGCTCGCGCTTCAAATCGGCGGGCTGCCGCTGCTCCCGGAGGAGCATGACCCTGCCCTGGACATGGACCTGCGCTGTGGTCATCCCTTCGTCCGCGTGCGCATCCACACGCGTGCGTTGGACCTTCAGCCGGGGTTCGGGGGTGGTGCCATCGTGGGCGGGGTGTGCCTGACGCCCGGATGCAAGAAGCCAGATGTCCGGAACGTGCGCGACGACTGAATTCCCGCGGGAAGACGGGACGAAATCCGGCCCGGTCGTCCTGGATGGACATGAAGACCTCAAGGAAGTCGGGTGTCGCGTCCACGCGCTCCAACTCGTGGAGGCGGCGCTGGAGGAGGGCCGGGGCCCTCTCGCCGGGCCCGCATCGCACCTGCCGTGGGCAGGCAAGGTGCTTCAGAATCGCTCGCCCCCTCCCACCTCCTTCACATACGCCAGCCCCCGCCTCCTGCCTCCACACCTCCCGCAGGCCAATACGTCGAAGTCGAAGGTCCTCCTCAGTAGTTCTGCCCAGTTCACTCGCGGCGTCCTCTCCTCATCGGCTCATTCCTGGCCGCGGCCTCGAGCGCTACCCTCCCCTCCTCCTCTCCTGCTTGGGGGAGCAACTCCGTGTCGCAGGCGACCACCGGCGCGCGCAACAGGGCGAACCGTCCATCACCGCGTGTCAGCTCCGGACCCCACATCGCATCGCCCTGGCCCGTGGCCACCAGCAGCGCATCCAGATGTCCATCCTCGTTCTGCCGGAAGGAGAACGGGTCGATGGGAGCACCACGCGTGCGAAGCGCCCTAGGCGCTCCTCCGCACGTGTCAGGGGGCGTTCACGACGCGGCCCAGCGCCTCGTGCAAGTGGGCGCCGAGGCCCGGCTTGTCCTGGCCGAGCCAGACGTAGCCGTCGACGACGATGGCCTCCAAGGGCTCCGTCACGAGGGCGAGGACGCGCAGCAGATGGGGCAGCTCGCGGCGGAAGAACTGGCCGGGCTCGTACTCGGCCGCGCGCGGGCCACGGTCCACATGGTGCGTGGCCTCCGAGGCATCCACCCACTCGCGAAACAGGACACACGCGGCCACGGTGAGGTCTTCGCGGTAGTCCACATCCACGCAGGCGAGCATCGTCATCTCCTCCAGGCAGGCGGCCCCGGGCTGACGCGGAGGCCTCCGGCCCGCGACTTCGGGGACGGCTCAGGGGTCCGTGAAGCTGTTGAAGTCCACCTGGGCCGCGCGCAGCTGCTCGATGACCGAGTCCGCGGGCCACCCGGTGGTGCGGTGGCGCGGGGGCCACATCTTCGGCACGGGCGCGAGGCAGGACGTGGCGAGCCGCTTCACCTCGCGGAAGGGAACCATGAAGAAGTCCTTCTCGCCCACCTGGAGGGCCACCACGTCGGTCTCCGGGAGCAGCGAGTCCACCTCCTTGCCCCAGCTGCACCAGGTGATGGGCCGGTCGTCCGTCTTGCGCACGAGAGCGCCGAAGCTGGCGACGAACACATCCACGTCGTTCGCCTCGTTCCAGGCCTCGAGCTGCTCCTTCTGCGTGGCGTACTCACCCATGGCGAAGCGCACGTGGGCGCGGCGCACGCGCTGCGCGAGCTCGTCGTCGCCCCGGCGGTGGTAGGGCACCACGCGGCCCGCGTCGTCCACTGTGTAGAGGGCCGGAGTGATGCCGCGAGGGCTCGCCTCGAACTCCCGCTCGGCGAACTCGCACAGACGACTCAACTGGTCCGGGTCCCCGTCACCGGTGATGACGAGCGCCGCGCGCGTGGGAATGGCGGCAACGGGACGCCCCTTCACGCGGCCGGAGAAGGACGCGAGGAAGCCCGGGTGCAAGAGGCGCGAGGCCTCATACGTGTCGTTGGAGTCCACGGACCACAGCGGGCTGGGCTTCTCGTCCTGGAGCTCCACGCCCACCTCGTGGATGAGGTCCAGGTTGGCGAAGGCCGAGGTGAAGGCCTCCTCCTCGGTGACGCCCCATTCCTTCAGGTGGTCCTGCTGCACGTACATGGACGCGTCGGGCAGGTCCAACACCAGCAGCTCGCGCAGGAAGGGGATGGTGCGGCGCTCCACCAGGTGTTTCGCAGAGCCGTCCACTCCCGCGGGCAGCACGGTGCCGAATGTCGCCGAGCGCACCACGGGCAACAGCTTCTCCTGCGCCTCCTCCCACGTGACCTGGCTCGCGCCGCCTCCCTGGAATGCACCCAGGAAGCGACGGATGGTCTCGGCGCGATGCTCGGGAGACAGCTCACGCGTCTCCGCGAAGAGGTTGTCCAGGAACATCTGGATCTCCTCTCCGTTCTTCTTGAAGCGCAGCCCGTACTCCTCTGGCAGCCGCGCCACCTCGCTCACGGTGGAGTCGGCTCCGAGCGCTGACTCCACCTCGCGCAGCAGGTACTCCCGAGGACTCACCGACTCCTGTTCGTCCGACTTCTCCAGACCGAATAGCTTCTTCAAGAAACCCATGCGGGATTCCTACTACAGCCCCAGGTACGCGAGCAGCACTCCCATGTCCGCGGAGAGCGCCTCGGCGTATAGGCGGGATAGAAGCCATGTTGAGGGTGAGGGCTGGAGCGGAGGAGCCGAGAATGCCGCTGACGGGGGCCGCCCAAGCAGTGCGCCCGGCCTGTACACAGGCCGCTTGAGCCCCCTTGGGGACACGCCAACCCTGGCCGCCCTCCCATCAGGTGCGCGGCAGGGGCTTGGCTCTCTTGTCCCGGGCGGCTTGGACCTCAACACCACGCGGGAGTGAAGTGGCTGGACACCGTTCCGGAGTCGCGCGCGATCAACGAGGTCGGGCTGTTCGGCAACCAGAACACGGTTTGTCAGCCGACCACGCCGAAGTGGCGCTTTACCGTCGAGAAGCTAAAGACCCACTTCCGTCATTGGAATGCCCCGGCCGATACCGTTGGCCCGTGATCGCCGGAGGAGGTCATGCTCATCAGCGATACCGCGCGACCACTGACTCAACTCATGGAGTTGACGACATACGTCGGAGCTTACGGAAGGGCTCCGCGTCAGCGCATGGCGAGATTCGCATGGGCAACAACGCGAAGCTGAACAAGAATGCCCAGCATGCCACGCCCCGAAGACATCATGCGTCATTACGATGCCGACCCAGACGAGGACCCCTGGGTCAAAGGAAAACCCGCTCCTGAGAAAGTTGCAGTCGTTCCCTATGATGCCGGATGGCCGACACGCTACGCGGAGCTTGCCGTGGCCATCCAGGGTGTGATGGGCGCATCGGCCATGCAGGTCGAGCACGTCGGCTCGACCGCCGTGCCGGGCCTTCCCGCCAAGCCCATCATCGACATCGACCTCATCGTCGCCGACCCCACGCGCGAGGACGACTATGTGCCTGCCCTCGAGAGCCTGGGCTACGACCTCATCATCCGCGAGCCGTCCTGGCATCAGCACCGCTGCCTGCGGCTCGCCGCGCCACGCGTGAACCTGCATGTGTTCGGCCCGGACTGCCCCGAGGTGATTCGCCACGTCATGTTCCGCGACTGGCTGCGCGAGCACGACGACGACCGGCAGCGCTACGCGGCGGTCAAGTACACATCCGCCGAAGGCATGGACGATGTAATGGAATACAACCGCCGAAAGGAGCCGGTGATCCGCGACCTCTACGCGCGGCTCTTTCGCGCGGCGGGCTGGATTCGCTGAGGCGCGGCGCGTGCCGGTCGTCGTCGTGCTCGCCAGGCTCCGCCGGCTCCCCCAAACAGTCTCCGTAGAGGAACTGCGTCTCATCCGCATCGCGGAGGCTCAGAAGTGTCCCGTCACCCCGACGAGCCCACCCCTTGAGTCAGGCCCAGCACCGGAGCAGCCCGAGCTTCCGGCAGCTCAGCGCGCGCGGTCCCGTGCGAAGAGCTCGGCGATCGTGAAAGCCAGTAGCCCGTGAACGAACCGATGAGAGGAGTGACCAGCATCCCGACGGTGCCAATCCTCGCCACGCGATCGTGGCGGCTGGTCGTGAGCAAGGCGAATGGAACCGCTCCCAGTGCGGCGCCCAGGAAGGTGGGGCCGAAGTTGCCGCTCCCGTTGAACTTGTCCCCCGTGAGGTAGATGGCAAGCGACGTTCCGAGCGCGGTCCCCAGACGCATGGGAATCGCGAACACGAATGTGTCTCCGCAGCGCGTCAGCGAGCAGTTGCGATCCAGCACTGCGCCGACCAATCCTCCCACCAGCGCGCCAGTGAAGAGCCCGACGCCGCCCAGGAGCGTCCCGACGACCAGGTGCCCTCCAAGCGAGTAGTCATCATCCGGCGCCACCCCGGAGTCCTGCGTCGGCAAGGCTGTGGACGGTGACGCGGTGGAGGACTGTGACGCCATGTCCACACAGGAGGCTCGCGGACTTAATCTTTGGAAAGACCCTGCCCTCGCGCCAGCATCAGGCGCAGAGGGGGCAGTCGTAGACGTGCGGCGCGATGACCGCTCCACGGCAGGGACGATGTCCGGCTCCTGGCACGCCATGGGTGAGTCCGCACATGGAGAGGCACAAGTGTCGCTCTGGGTGAAACCCGAAGGCTCCCCCAAACAATCCAAGAATCTTGGAAGGGTGAAGCAACTCCACCGGGGAAGTCGCGAGAATGGGGGCAGGAGCTTCCATGTCCAACTACCGCATCCGTCCCAACGATACCCTCTCCGGCCTGGCGGCCCGTTTCGGCACCACGGTGGAGAAGCTGGCCCGTGACAACAACATCGCGAACCCCGACCTCATCTACGCGGGGAACACGCTGCGCATCGGGCACTCCGGTCGCGACAGCTTCGACGCCGGTAGCGGCCGTCAGGGCGTTCGCGGTGGAGGCCCCTCGGGTGACGTGAGCGGTGGAGCGGACGTGGGCGGCCCGACGGGCGCGGGGCCCAGCAACGCGTCTGCCGCGATGCGTCGGCTGGCGGATGCGGCCCGCTCGGCGGCCATGGGCATGGGCGGCTACAACAGCCAGGGCCTGTGCGCCACGGGCGTCAGCCGGGCCATCCGCAACGCCCTGGGCATTGGCGTGTCGGGCAACGGCAACCAGATTGACAACAACCTGCCGCGCGACAAATTCAAGCAGGTCAACATGTCGCTGGAGGAGGCGCTGAAGATTCCGGGCCTCGTCCTCACATGGGAGAGCACCTCCACGCGCCTGGGCAGCATCTACGGCCACACGGCCGTCACCCTGGGTGATGGTCACTCGTCCGCGAGCGACTTCATCGAGCGCAACACGACCAACAGCGGGCGCACGGGCTTCAAGGTCTTCATGCCCATCGTGTAGTGCCGCTACGCAGATGGCATCCCTGGAAGCCCCTGGCCCTGTAGAGGGTCGGGGGCTTCGTCGTTTCCAGCGGAGGGAAAACGCGGGACGCGCGCTGCGTCCCATTCGAAGATGCAGGGCTTGAGGCTCGCCTCGCCTTCGAGCCCGTCGCTGAACCGGACCCGGACGACAAGGGAGCGACACAGCGGGCTTCGACCATCATCCTGGTCAAGAGCCGCTCCATTCCTTGGGAAGACACCGGGAGGAAGCGCGTCGAGGGTACCCCAGGGGAACCACGAGGAGGGCACCGCGCTTCATGCCGCGGAGGTGAGATGTGAATGCGAGCGAGTCCCCAAACACCCTCCATCCAGAGAGCCTCTGCTCTTGATGCGAGGCATCGGGTTCCCCCTCATGCCTCGTTGGACACCACCTTCGAGGTGATGCCCACGCGACCCAGGGGCAGCTCGCTGAGTGGCATCTCTCCACCGCTGGGGTCATCCAGGAACGAGTGGATGCGTGCAGATTGCCCACGAAGAGAATGGCGTTGCTGTTACCCTTCCTGCGCTTCCCCCGCGAGCAAAGGAGTCATTGCACGATGCGATTCTTGAAAAGGACTGTCTATCTTTGTGCCGCCCTTCTCTTCCCTGCCTGCGGCGGAGGGGATGGGGTGACCGGGCAGGACGACGCGCTGGCGCAGCAAGAGTCAGCGGTGTCATCCGTGTCGCTTGACGGATGCATCTACAGCATCTCCGCCTACCCGCAGCCGAACGTGACGCCGACTGTCTATGACGTCAAGCTCTTCCGCCAGCCCATCCCGACGTGTGTGTATGGTTACGGCAGCGTGACCCTGGGCACGTCCGTCGTCTATGAGCCGACGCGGTCCGTGGCGGGGAACGCGCTGGGAATCGCCGCGAGCTACACCAAGAAGTCGAGCCTCAGCGGCAGCGCGCCCATCACCCTCAGCGTGCACCACGTGGACCCGGCCACACTGACCGTCATCCGAAGCAGCGGCTTGGGCGTCTATCTGGGGGCGGGCAACATCGTGTCGGAGAACGTGGCGATCGCCGCGGACGGCACCACGGTAACCGTCTCGGGCTCGAAGACCGGCGTCATCTCGGGAGAGAGCGGCAGCGGGAGCCACTACACAGCGAGGTATCCGGACTTCTTCACCAGCACCACGCCGCCGACAATCATGGCGTTCCCGTGAGGCCTCGCCTCGCACCTCGGGCCACATGAGGTTTGGGGCGGGAGAAACCTCGTTCGAGGACTCCCGCCTCAAGGCTCGGCCTGCTCCAGACATGGGCATCGTGCGAGGCTCCGGTGTCTCACCTCAGGTCCATCACGCCCTTGTAGCGAACGTAGGCGCGCTGGAGTGCCGCCCTCGGCAACGAGTGCCGGCCGAGCGGAGCGAGCGCAAGCTCCGCTTCCCGCCCGCCCCCGGAGACCGTTGGCGACACCGTCCACGAGCCCCATCTCAACCCACGAATCAAAGGCCACCCGCTCGTCAAGGACTAGGCATGACAATTCGAGGGAGAGAAGAAATCCGCGCCCGCATCAATGACGACGTGTACGCGTCGCCTGACCTCTCCATCGCGATGCCCAAGTTCCGCATCCCGGACGAAGAGCATCGCGCAGACCACGCCTACGCAGTGGTGCACGACGAGTTGCTGCTCGATGGCAACGCGCGGCAGAACCTGGCGACCTTCTGTCAGACGTGGTCCGAGCCTCAAGTGCACCGCCTGATGGATGAGTGCCTTGTCAAGAACATGATTGACAAGGATGAGTATCCGCAGATAGCGGAAATCGAAACGCGCTGCGTAAACATGCTCGCCGACCTCTGGCGCTCGCCTGTCGCGCGCGACACCATCGGCACCTCCACCACGGGCTCCAGCGAGGCCGCCATGTTGGGAGGCCTTGCCCTGAAGTGGCGCTGGCGCAAGCACCGCGCTGCCGAAGGAAAGCCCACGGACAGGCCCAACCTCATCTGCGGCCCAGTGCAAATCTGCTGGCACAAATTCGCGCGCTATTTCGACGTGGAACTGAGGCAGGTCCCGCTTGCTCCCGGGCGGATGACACTGACGCCGCAGGAGGTGCTCAAGCGCTGCGACGAAAACACCATTGGCGTGGTTCCCACCCTGGGCATCACCTACAACCTGCTCTACGAACCGGTAAAGGAAATTGCCGACGCCTTGGATGACCTCCAGCGCCGAACGGGCCTGGACATCCCCATCCATGTAGACGCGGCGAGCGGAGGCTTCATCGCTCCGTTCATCCACCCAAACGTGGTGTGGGACTTCCGCCTGGATCGAGTCAAGTCCATCAACGCTTCCGGTCACAAGTTCGGGCTGACGCCCCTGGGCTGCGGCTGGGTCGTTTGGCGTGACAAGAGTGACCTGCCGGAAGAGCTGATATTCCGCGTGGACTACCTGGGCGGGAACATGCCGACGTTCGCATTGAACTTCTCACGGCCAGGCGGGCAGATTGCCATTCAGTATTACAACTTCCTGCGGCTGGGGAAAACGGGCTACCAGCGCATCCAGCAGGCATGCTCGGACACCGCGAACTTCATTGCGAAGGCGGTCGAACAGCTGGGTATCTTCGAGATCATCTACGACGGCCGGGGGGGAGTACCGGGAGTGTGCTGGAGGATGAAAGACGGCGTGAGCCCAGGCTTCACGCTCTACGACCTCGCAGACCGGATGCGTGAGCGCGGCTGGCTGGTACCCGCCTATCCCATGCCCGCGGATTTGGAAGACATGGTGGTGCAACGGGTATTGGTCCGTCACGGCGTGAGCCGGGACCTGGCCACGCTGCTGGTACACGACCTTCACGCCAGCATCGAACATTTCCACCGCCACCCAGTGAGTACGCCAATGTCGAAGGAGGAAGCCTCCGGCTACCACCACTGAGTCTGGTGAAACGGGGAACGCCAACATCGAGGGCACCTCATGGCGGAACAACCAACGAAGGGCCGGCCCGCGCGGCGGGCAACGATGAGCATCTGGGCGGTCAGCGCGCTTGGCATTGGCTCCATGGTGGGAGCCGGCATCTTCGCGCTGCTGGGACAGGCCGCGCTGCTCGTCGGCCCGAAGACCTGGCTCTCGTTCGCGCTCGCGGGAGTCGTCACCCTCTTGTCTGGCTACTCCTACGCCAAGCTCGGCTCGCGCTACCCCAGCTCCGGCGGCATCACCCTCTTCTTCGAGGAAGGCTTCGGGCGAGGGCTCGTCTCAGGGACCCTCTCGCTCATCTACCTCATCACCCTGGCCATCAGCATCGCCATGGTGGCCAAGACGTTCGGAGCCTACGCCACCCGGCTCTTCCTCCCGAGCGGAGGACACCTCTGGTTCAGCATCTTCGGCTCGGCCATCGTCATCCTGCTCTCGGTCCTGAATGCCGTCGGCTCTGGCGCGGTGGGCAAGGCGGAGGTCGCCCTCGTGTCCATCAAGCTCATCATCCTGGGCGGCCTGCTCGCCGTGGGCATCTACTCCATGACCCAGGGCGGAACGCGGCACCTGAATACGCACGCCTACCTGGGGCTCACCGGCCTCATCTCGAGCGTGGGGCTGTGCTTCTTCGCCTACTCGGGCTTCGGCATGATGGCCAACGCCGCGTCGGATGTGGCCAATCCCAAGAAGACCATTCCCCAGGCCATCTTCCTGGCCATCGGCGTGGTGACGGTGCTGTACGTGGGGCTCTCCGTGACAGTCCTGTCCCTGGTATCACCCGCGGAGCTCGCCCGTAACGCGGACACCGCCGTGGCCCAGGCGGCCCGGCCCGTGCTCGGCTCCGCGGGGTTCACCATCGTCGCGCTCGGGGCCTTGCTCGCCACCGCGTCGGCCATCAACGCCACGCTCTTCGCCGCCCTCAATGTGTCGACCGCACAGGCTCGCGCCGACCAACTCCCCCAAGCCTTCAGCACGCCCCTCAAGGGCAAGAGCACGAAGGGTTTCATGTGGGGCGTGGTCGCCATCCTGGTGATGGTCAACACCATGAGCCTGGGCGCCATCGCCAATGTCGCCAGCGCGACCTTCCTCATCTGCTACATGGCGGTCCACGTCGCGTGCTGGAAGCTCGCGCGCCAGACGGGAGCCTCGCGCGCCGTCATTGGCGTGGGCGCCGCACTGATGGGTGTCGTCCTCATCACCTTCCTCGTCAGCTCCGCGAAGACCCAGCCGCTCTCGCTCGTCCTCACCGTTGTCGCCGTCGCGGGCAGCGCGCTCGTCCAGTGGCTCATCCAATCGCATCACCACGGCCTGCCGCACTCCCGCGCGCGCTGACAGGCCCGCCCGCGCGACCTCCGCACGGGTAGGAGGGATGCCCGCATTCCAACATCGGGCAAGACTCCCTAGCTGGGATGACTGGAACCAGAGGGTCCCTACGCTTTCAGCCACTTCGCCGTGGTGGCAACGGACCCGATGACTTCTTCAGCCCCTTCTCAGCAGCTCCCTGTTCGCGGCGTCGCCATCGCGCTGATGGCTGCGCTGAGCACCCTCGCCTGGGACGCCCAGGCCCAGGAGCCCTCCACGGAAGGCGCCTCTCGACCCGAGTCCTCCACGAGCCATGACGCGAAGACAGACACGTCCTCCGCGCCCCTGTCGCCCGCTGAGGAGCTGGCACTCCTGGAGCTGCCCTTCCTCGACCTGATGCTCCCCTCCAACACCCAGGCCTTCGCTCCACGGCCCGACCACGGGGTGTTCGACACCAGGCTGCCCGGTTACTTCCGGATTCCGGCCACGAAGGTCTTCCTGAAAATCGGCATCGGCGCCACCACCGCGTTCACGGTCAGCTCCAAGCGTCTGGGCACGCCCACCTGGTTCACCACGTCCGCCATCCCCGTGCGCGGCCAGCCCTTCTTCCACTCTCCGGGCGCCCATTCGACGGTCACCGCCAACCCGTCCGACATCTCCTTGGAGATGCGCGGCAAGACTGAGCTGGGCCCGATGAAGCTGCTCTTCAACACGAGCTTCGCCCAGAGCAAACCCACCTTCGGCTTCCATCCGAACTACGCCTACGCACAGTTGGGCGGCGTGCTGGCGGGCTTCACCGATTCGACCTTCGCGGACGTCGATGCCTACCCGAGCACCCTCGACTTCGAGGGCCCCAACGCGCTCGTCTTCACCAAGCGCGCCGTGGCGCGCTACAGCCACCCGCTGTCTCACGACAAGCACCAACGGATGTTCCTCCACGTCGCCCTGGAACAGCCTGGCTCCAACGTTCCCACATCCGCGGGAGAGCCGCGCGACATGCTCCCCGACGGCGTCGTCGCCTGGCGCAGCGAGGGAGGCTGGGGCCACCTGCAGCTCGCCGGTCTGGTGCGCGCGGTGGGCCTCCAGTCCAAGGACAGCGAGGACAGCAAGACGGTGCTGGGCATCGGCGGCAACCTGACCGGCGCCTACCACTTCTCCCGAAAACACACGCTGCTCGCCGGCATCTCCGGCGGACAGGGCCTGGGCGCGTACCTCAACGACACGGGCGGCGCGCAGTACGACGCCGCGCTGAATACAGCGGGCTCGCTCAAGGCCATCCCCCTGCTCGGGGCCTACGCGGGCGTCACCTACGCGTGGACCCACATGCTCCGCTCCACGGCGACCTACGGGTGGCTCAAGCTCTGGGACCGGGACCTCGAAGCCTCGCTCGATGCGAAGAGCTTCCGGCGGTCGCAATACGCGTCCCTGAACCTGGTGGCCAAACCCATGAAGGGCGTCCTGGTCGGCGTCGAGGGGCTGTGGGGCTACAACCGCGCCATCGACAGCCAGTCCGGACAGGCCGTCCGCGGACAGCTCACCCTCCAGTACCGCTACTGAAACACCACACGAACCAGGACCGAGGGAAGACTCCATGGAGTCGGGGACGACCAGAAAACCCATTGCCGCCAGTGCGGCGCCCAAGCTGGGCGTGCTCACGCTGGCCATCATGAACGTCACGGCCGTCGTCAGCCTTCGCGGCATGCCCGCGGAAGCCGAATACGGACTGACCTCCATCTTCTATTACACCTTCGCCGCGGTGTTCTTCCTCATCCCGGTGTCGCTGGTGGCGGCGGAGCTGGCCACGGGCTGGCCCGAGAAGGGCGGTGTGTTTCGCTGGGTCGGCGAGGCCTTCGGTCCGCGCTGGGGCTTCCTCGCCATCTTCCTGGTCTGGATCGAGTCGACCATCTGGTTCCCGACGGTGCTCACTTTCGGCGCGGTGGCGCTGGCGTTCGTCGGCCCCAACCAGACATGGGACAAGGCCCTCTCCAGCAACAAGTTCTACACGATTCTCATCGTGCTGGGCCTGTACTGGGCGGCGACCTTTGTCTCGCTGCGCGGGCTCAAGACGTCCTCGAAGATATCCAAGTGGGCGGGCCTCATCGGCACCATCATCCCCGCCGCGCTGCTCATCGTGTTCGGCCTCACGTACCTGGCCTCGGGACGACCGATTCAGATTCAGCTCGGCTGGGACAAGGTGATTCCCGACTTCAGCCAGTTCGGAAACCTGGTGCTCGCCGCGTCCATCTTCCTGTTCTACGCGGGCATGGAGATGAACGCCATCCACGTCGTGGATGCCAAGAACCCCTCGCGCACCTATCCGCTCGCCATCCTCATCGCGTCGGTGACGACGGTGGTGATCTTCGTGCTCGGCACGCTGGCCATCAGCTTCATCATCCCCAAAACGCAGATCAACCTGACGCAGAGTCTGCTCGTCTCGTACCGCGACTTCTTCAATGCGTTTGGGATGGCCTGGTTGTCACCGGCGATAGCAGTGGCGCTCTTCCTGGGCGTGCTGGGCAGTGTCACGGTGTGGGTCTCCGGCCCCTCGGCGGCGCTGGGAGTCGTGGGCCGGGCGGGCTATCTGCCGCCGTTCTTCCAGCGACGGAACAGACACGGCGCGCCCAGCCACATCCTCATCGTACAGGGGATGGTGGTCACCTTCCTGGCGTTGATGTTCGTCATCCTGCCGTCGGTGCAGGCCGCGTATCAAATCCTCAGCCAGCTCACGTCGACGCTCTACCTCATCATGTACATGCTGATGTTCTCGGCCGCCATCTACCTGCGCTACAGCGAGCCGCACACGAAGCGCGCCTACCAGGTCCCGGGTGGAGAAGTGGGCATGTGGGTCATCGGCGGAGCGGGCCTCATCGGAGCGCTCGTCGCGTTCGTGCTCAGCTTCATCCCGCCGTCGCAAATCAAGGTCGGCAGCCCCATGACGTACGTGCTCATCCTCATCGCCGGCAACATCCTCTTCGTGGCCATCCCCCTCATCCTCTATGCGCAGCGCAAGGCCAGCTGGCGCACGGCGGCGGGAGCGCGCGACCTGGCCCCCTTCAACTGGGAGAAGCCCGACGCCTCGGGCCACCCCGGCGCGGCTCCGACACTAGGCGACGAGGAGGCTTGGCCTCCCATGACTCCACACGACAGGAGGCAACCCGATGGGCGCACCGACGACACACGCCACCATCCGCGCGGCGACCACTGAAGCGCATCAGCGATTCCTGGACCTGAAGGAAGGACAGAACGCCAGCTACATCCCGGTCCTCGCGCGCGTCCCACCCGAGCGCTTCGGGCTGGTCGTCGTCACCACGGACGGACAGGCGACGGAGGCCGGGGACACCCGCTTCGAGTTCGCCATCGAGTCCATCTCCAAGGTTTTCACCCTCGCGCGGGTGCTCGACGAGGTGGGCGCGGAAGTCCTCCAGAAGAAGGTGGGCGACAACCCCACCGGCGAGTCCTTCGCCTCCGTCCACGCGCTCGTGGTGCATGACGGCAAGCCGCTCAACCCCTTCGTCAACGCAGGGGCCATCGCCACCGTCAGCCTGATTCCCGCGGACTCGGCTGCGCGCCGCTGGGAGAAGATTCACGAGACCGTGTGTGCCTTCGCGGGCCGCAAGCTCGAGGTCATGGACGAGGTCTACCGCTCGGAGAGCGCGACCAATCAGCACAACCGCGCCCTCGCGTGGCTGCTCGACAGCAGCCACACCCTCTACAGCGACCCCATGGAGGCGACGGACGTCTATACGCGCCAGTGCTCGGTCGGCTTGACGACCTATGACCTGGCGGTGATGGGGGCCACCCTCGCCGCGGGAGGCATCAACCCCCTCACGCGGCAACGCGCCGTCAAGGCGGAGCACGTACCTCGGATTCTCGCCGAGATGACCATGAGTGGCCTCTACGACAACACGGGCACGTGGCAATACGAGGTCGGGTTGCCCGCCAAGAGCGGCGTGGGCGGCGGAATCCTCGCCGTCGTTCCGGGCAGGCTCGCCATCGCCGCGTTCAGCCCTCCGCTGGACCGTTTCGGCAACAGCGTGAGGAGCCAGCGGGCCATCCGGCACCTCTCGGAGGTGCTCGACCTCAACCTCTTCGCGACCACCACCGGGTCCTCGCCACCGGCAAGGTGAAGCACGACGCGACGCATCTTTCAGCGTGGTGGAGACGGTTGCCTGGGTCCTCCTTCCCAGGCAAGGGGCCGTGCATCCCGCCACCGGGCGCGTCGTCCCGCGATTGCCCTCGCGCGCGCGCGTCCCCAGCGTGCGGTGAAGGAGGCGCGGAGCGGATGCCGCCGCACGCGCGCGCACGTCCATGGACATCGACCTGTGGGACCTGTCGAGACCGGAGGTCCAGGAGCATGTCCTCTCGCTGGGGACCCTCGTCGCGGACCTGCTGGGCGTGTTCGCGGGTTCGGTGCTCGGCGCGCTGCTGGCCGAGCGTCGGAAGCTGGACCTCATGGGCTTCCTGGTGCTCGGGCTGGTGTCCGGTATCGGCGGAGGCATCCTCCGGGACACGCTCCTCCAGGCGGGGCCGCCGCTGGCGCTGCTGCGGCCGTCCTATCTGGTGGCGGCGTTCGGCGGCGCCTTCACGGCGTTCCTCTTCGAGCTACGGCACGGGCCGACGGTGAAGCTGCTCATGTCACTGGACGCGCTGACGCTGGGCTCGTTCGCGGTGGCGGGGACGCAGCGGACACTGGAGGTAGGGCTGTCGCCCGGGACGGCCCTCCTCATGGGCATCATCACCTCCGTGGGCGGCGGGATGATTCGCGACGTGCTCATCCAGCGTACGCCCACCCTGATGCGACCGGAGCCTGGCTACTACGCGATGGCGGCGCTCGCGGCGAGCGCGGTGTGCCTCACGCTCTCCTTGTTGGGACACCAGCGCATCGCCTTGCTCGCCGGCATCGTCGTAGGGGCGCTCGTCCGCCTGTTCTCCGTGCGCCACGGCTGGCGGTTGCCCGTGAAGAAGGCGCGGCGGCCCCAACCTCCGGTGAAGGGCGACGGCTTCGACGGGATGGAGGAGGAGCCGAGGTGATGCGCGAGAGTGCCGCCAACGTGAGCGTCACGAGCCTTGGGCCGCTCCCCCCCTGATGGCATCACGAGCCTCGGCTCCATGGCCTCTTCAGGAGCAGGCCCGGCCTCAATTCCAAAGTTCCTGCGAGAGCAGGTCCACCATCGCGACGGCGACCTCCGGTTCGGGCAGCCCCAGCGCCCGCAGGAGCGCCGCATCGGTCGGCGCGGAGACCTCCGCACGCAGCGCCTCCACCGCTCGCTGACGTGCCGCGCGCACCGCCTCCTGCTCGGCGGACGGCAGACGCTCTACCGCCCAACGGTCGATGGCCCAGGACAGGTCCGCGTGCCGGGTCTCGTCCTCGGCGATACGGACCATCGCCTCGCGCACCTCGTCGTCCTCCGCGTGCAGGGCCTGATGGTGAGCCAGCAACGCGCCGTACGTCTCGCGCACGCACCCCTCCACCGCGTTGTCCAGCGCCACCTCGAGCAGCGGCCTGGGCGGGAGCGGCGCCACCACCGCGCGCGCAGGCGTCGCGCCATGACGACGCGCCAGTCGTCCACACACCTCCGTATGAGCCACCTCATCGAGTGCGCTGCGCAGCGCCGCCTGCTGAAGCTCGACCGCCGCGCCATGAAGCGCCAGTTCGTCCCGCAGCCTCAAGAAGGCCGTGATGGAGGCTTCCTCCAGGTGGGCGATGAGCGCGAAGTGCTGCCCCAGCTCATCCGCGCATGCAACCGAACCATCCGAGCGGAGTCCCGCGGGCCTGCGCCCCACGGTGCACCCCTTCGTGCCCCGCTCCAAGATGTGGGTCCGCTTCACGCGTACCTCGCCCGAGGGTGTCACCTCCAGCAGATACTGCGTCAGGTTGGAGCCCTCTCCACACGCAAACCCCTTCGTGGCGACGACATTGAAGGTCCCGTCCGCGTTGGCCTTCACCGCGCCTTTCTCCAACTCGGTGCAGCTCAGGTTGTAGCCCCCCGCGAAGACCTGGAGCAGCGCCTCCTGAGAGGTGTCGATGTCGCCCAGGAAGGCCTGGAGCGCCGCTTGAGAGGTGTGGGCCTCCACCGCATCCCCTCGCGTCGTCACGAGGTAGTACGCGTAGCAGTCCGGCTCGCAGCGGGAGCGAAACCCCTCCTCGGAGGAGAGGGCCTCGAGCTCCGCGTTACACGCCGCCGGCTGCGTTGCGGTCTCGCACGGCGTCCCCGAGGACACGAGGGTCTGTTGCCGGGGCGTGGTGTGCAGGTCGGCGAGGAGCCTCATCTCGACGAAGTCCGTCTGTGTCGCGGGAGACAGCCCTCGGACCGACAGGCTTCCATCATCGCAGGTGGGGGGTGAGTAGCCCTCCAGGGAAACACCCCCACTGCCACAACCGGTGAGCAGCAGCGGGGACGCCAGTGATGCACTCAGCGCTCGAGCGAAGAGCCGACGCAGTTGATCCGAGTTCAAGTAGCACTCCTCTTCAGGAACGACCTCTCCCTCGAAAGCAATGACGATGCCAGGAGCACTTCATTCGAGGAACCCGGGGTCGCCGACTGAAGCATGTGGGTGTTTTCCATGAGCATACTCAGAAACCTGATGCACTCGGTGTCCCGGATTGCTCAGGTCGCGCGGCAGCGGCGCCCAAGCGGGCTCAACATGACGCCGCCCTCGCGCTGGCATGGCGCCTCCGCAGGAGGTGGCCCACCTCAGGTGCTCGCGCCGCTGGCAGTTCGCCGCCTCACCGCCGCTCGACGTGCCGCCCCGGTTGCTGCCCGGCGCTCGGCCGGAGCGCTTCACGTTCCAGCGGCAGAGCAGGCGCTCGCTCCCACGAAGGAGATCCCCCGGAAACAGGCGCGCTGCTTGTCGCCGCGCTCGCCTTTCGCATGCTCCGTGTAATGCCCGGACGGGACGAAACCTGACTACTGCATAGCGCGAGCGTTCGAGTCCGAAACCGCGGGCTCGAGCGCTCCCCACAGCAGGAGATCCATCCTTGTCCCGTATCGAGTCACTCCTCCGCCTCGCCGCCCGTGCCGACCGCATCGGAATGAACGTCCTTCGCGCCGGCCTGATCGTCGTCCTCGTCTGGATTGGCTCGCTCAAGGTCGCCGAATACGAAGCCGACGGCATCGTCCCCTTCGTGGCCAACAGCCCGGTCATGAGCTTCGTCTATGCGTACGACGCCCCCGAATACCGGCAGCATATGAATGCCGAAGGCGCGCTCGTTCCTGCCAACCGCGCGTGGCACGAGGCGAACGGGACCTATGGGTTCTCCTACCTGCTCGGCGGCGTGATCGTGCTCTTCGGCCTGCTCATCGCCGCCCATTGGTGGCGCCCGGAGCTCGGCGCGATCGGCAGCGCCCTCGTTATCGGCATGTCGGTCGTGACGCTCTCTTTTCTCGTCACCACACCTGAGAGCTGGGTGCCGGCGCTCGGCGACGCCCACCACGGCTTTCCGTGGCTGAGCGGCCGCGGGCGGCTGGTGGTCAAGGATGCAATCATGATTGGCGCCGCCATCGTCACCATGGCCGACTCCGCGCGGATCTGGCTGGCGCAGCGCAAGCCGCAGCCGGCCGAGCGGCTCCACCGCGCCGCCGCCTGAGAGCGCTACTCCTCCATGCACGCGCGGAGTTCACGCTTCGCGCGATGCAGGAGCACGGCGACGTTGCCAGGTGTGGTGCCAAGGAGATCCGCCACGCGGACGCCCGGCTGATCCTCGAGCAGGCGCAGCGTCACCACCTGGCGCTGCACGGCGGCGAGCTTCTCCACGCATTGGAAGGCGAGCACATGCGCCTCGGTATGCTCGATGAGCGAATCGACGCTCTCCCGATCGTCGGCCAGGCTCTCGACCACTTCGCTGTCGCTGAGATGCGGCCGCGCGAGTTCGTGGCGCCGCCTCTTGTTCCGCGAGTGGTTGCGCACGAGGATCGCGAGGAGGTTGCGGCTGTCGTCCTCCTCGTACGCGAGCTTCCGCGCGTGGGGCAGGCCGAGGAAGGTCGCGAAGGCGTCCTGGACGGCGTCGAGCGCATCATCGGCGAGCAGGCCCTCGTTTCGAGCCACCGCCGCGAGCGCGCCGCGATGGTCGCGCACCAGGCTGGTGACCCAGGAAAAGAACCCCTTCTCGTCGTTGCGCTCCATCTCCAGCTCCTTCCAGCGGCAGATCCGGCAAGCAACCGTCGCCCCCCGCGAAGCGTCCTGCACGCCTGAGGGGCGCGGCAGTTCGCGGAGGTAGGCATCTGCTCCCCGCCGTACCATGGCCTCTGTCGCGCGGCGACGCCGCCTTCATCTGAAGGGGGCCCGTCTCTCCGGCGACGTCCAATAAGGGCCGCCCCTTCCCCTGGCCCAGGCGGCCCGCGAGCGCGCCCCGGCGAGCGGGTACGCCAGCCGCCGCCCGCCCACCGCGATAGGAACCTTCGCGCGTGTCCAGGCGTCCACCTCCGACCGAAGGGGGGGTCTTCCGCGCGCGGCGAGGTGCCTCGAGCCATGCGGAGCTATCGATTGCCTTCTGCGGGCAAACCGCCCTCCCCCGCCGCCGCGCACCTCCGCGCCGTGGCGAATGAGGCCGCGGCGCGGAGGCAGTCGTCACAGCGACACCGCTACGGCATGGGCCGCGAGCTCGCCGACGGCGCGGACGGAACCGCGGGCCAGCCATTGGGCCACGTGATTGCATCCACGAGCATCACCCGCGCCGTGTGGGCGCTGTTCCACGCGTGGTAGACCATGTACATGTCACCGCGCGGCCCGGTGACGACGGAGTTGTGTCCCGGCCCCACCCAGCCGCCACCCGTCTTGAGAATCGGCGAGCCCAGCTTGGTGTACGGGCCCAGCGGGCTCGTCGCCCGCGCGACGCCCACGGCGTAGGTGCTGTTGTAGTACGCGTTACCGCTATAGAAGAGGTAGTAGTAGCCGCCCCGAGCGACGACCCATGGCGCCTCGACGACGCCGCCCTCCCACGAGAGGTTGTTGCTGATGAGCGTCTGGCGCGAGCCCACCAGCGACAGGCCATCCGCTGACAACGCCTGCCCATAGATGGGCGTCGGCCGCCCCACCGCATTGCCGTCCGCCTTCCACACCAGGTAGGGTGCCCCGGTGGTGCTCGTGAAGAAGGTGGCGTCAATCATCCCCATCGCTGTGTCATGCACGAGCGGCCTGCCGATGTCCGTGAAGGGCCCGAGCGCGCTCGCCGACGTCGCCGCGCCAATGGACAGCTTCCCGTTCGAGTGCCGCGCGGTGAAGTAAGCGATGTAGCGCGTCCCCACCTTGTGGATTTCCGGCGCCCAGAAGTCGCCCGTCGCCCAGGTGGGCTTCGACGCCGACGGGAAGATGGAGCCCGCGCTCGTCCACGTCACCAGATCCGTCGACGTGCGCAGGGGGAACGCATTCGCCGCGCCGCCGGACGTGCACGCGGCGACGTACCGCGTCCCATCATGGATGACGCCCGGGTCCGCGCAATCCACGGGGACAACCGGGTTCCGGTACAGGCCGCCGCACCCCGTGTAGCGGAAGGACATGCCGCACGCGCCCGTGCCGCTGAAGTACGGCCTCCACCCGTTGGAGAGCACCGCGTACGAGTTGCTGCCCTCGTTCGTGCAGGCCCGGTCCCAGAACACGCGCCCGCTCACGTCGTCGTACTGCGCGGGGTGTCCCGACGGGTGCAGCCACGACGCGGCATAGGTGACGCGCGTCGAGCACGCGGAGGCCCCGGCACAGTCCGTGTCGAGCGCCATGACACACGCGTTGTTGCCGGTGAAGTACGGCCGCCACCCGTTGGAGAGCACCGCGTACGAGTTGCTGCCCTCGTTGATGCAGGTGCCATCCCACGTCACCAAGCCACTCGCGATGTCGTACTGCGCGGTGTGCCCCGAGGGGCGAATCCACCTCTCGCCGTAGGTGATGCGGGTGCTGCACGCGAGCGACGCGCCGGCGGTGCCTGCCGGAGCCTCCTCCGCGAGCGGCGTGTCGATGCGCTCGTCGCCACAGCCGGATGCAAAGGCAGAGACGGCGCACACCACAGTGAGCGCCAGGATGCGAGGGAACTTCCTCATGGAACCACCTCCAGATGGAGGGGTGTGAACTAACACGAAATACCAGCAAAACAAGAAACACGAGCCATCTACTCTCCGACCCATGTCCTTCAGTCGACCAGAGACAACAGCACTTGAACCTCCACCCGCATGAGCACCGGGACACGCACGCCTGGCGCGCTACCTATTCAATGGGGCCGCCGGAGCCGCCTCGGACGAGCACCCACGCTGATACGCATCCAGCGCCTGCTCTAACCGCACTCGCTCTTCCTCCGGCCATTCCTTGGGGAACTTCGCCACCGCTTGCTGTTGGTCCGCGACCGCTTCCCGGCAATGGCCCTGGTGGAAGGCCACCAGAGCCGAGGTCTCGAGCGCATAGGGATTCTCGGGTGCGAAGCGCCGCCCCACCTTCGCCAAGGGCTCTGCTTCCGCGTACTTCCCTTCCTGCGCTCGCAGCCACGCCAACTCTGTCGCGGGCCACCAGGCCTCGGGCGACAAGCGGTTCAGGGCATGAAGCGCCTTTTCATACTCCGGCCCTTGGGATGGATGGCTTGCCAGAAATCTCGCGAAGTCAAGCCAGGCGTCGTCGCTTCCAGGAAATTGCGTGACACGTGCGCGAAGCCACCGCTTCGAGGTGGGTGGCCACCCGGTCCATCAGTGCTGACAGGCGCTCGGCGTCCGGAGGCTGGTTGGTGAGGGATTGGGCGACAATCACCTGGTGCGTCGAATCCACTGCCGATCTGTTCGACCTGCGCCGGAACTCGCGGCGTGTCACCCGCACCGTCTATGATTATCCGGACATGCCCCCTTCCAGAGTCTTTCTTCTCATTCCTCTCGTCCTCCTCTTCGGTGTGTCCAGCGCGCGAGCACAGCCATACGAGCGTACACGATACGGAGGGCTGGAGCTGTGCCGTGGTGACAGGACCGTGACCTATGCGATGACCACCTCGGGTGGCCACCCGACCGCTGAAGAGAGGGCTGCGGTCACCGCCGCGTTCAACACCTGGAACCAGACCGTGGCCAGTTGCTCGGACCTGGTGTTCACGCCCAGCGAGGATGTGCCCCATCCTGCACCGCGACCGCTCGACGGGAAGATGCTGGTGACCTTCCGCCAGGTGAACTGCCCGGACATCGTCCCCGATGACGATGCCTGCTGGCAGAATGAATCCTGTTCCGACAAGTATGACTGTTGGCCCTTCGCGCCGGAGGATGTCGTCGATGAGACGAGCTATTTCCGGCTGTCCACCGGTGAGATTCTCGGCACCGCCATCAGCCTCAACAACAGCAATGGCATGCTCACCACGCTGGACGGTCCCCCCTGCGACGCGGGAGTCATCGAGCCCGGCTGCGTCATCGGAGATGTCCAGAGCCTGGTGACACGCTCCATCGGCGAGGGGCTGGGGTTCGCCCTGCTGGCCCACACCGATTCCACGATGTCTCGCGTCCTGCCATGGGGCGATACGCAGAAGCGCATCATCGACCCTGGCACGCTCCAGGGCATCTGCGAGACCTATCCCCGAGGGCTGCCAACACCCGGGTGCATCATCTCAACGGATGGCGGCGTCCCGGACGCTGGTGACGGCATCCCCTCCGACGATGGTGGCGTGCATGAGGCTGACGGTGGTGTCCCGGACGCTGGTGACAGCGTCCCTGACGGCGATGGCGGCGCTCCGTCAAAGTCTGGCTGCACCACCACCTCCTCGGTGCCACTCCTCGGAGCGCTCATGCTCCTGCTGGGGGCGCGACGCACTCGCCAACGCGCACGGGACTGAACCCGCGGATGGCATGACCTGACCCGAGCACACATTCGCAGCGGCTTCACTGCCCCCGTGGGGCGGCCTCCACACCTTGCGCGGGCGAACACGTCCACCGCGAAACTCCTGCTTGAGCAGCCCCACGAAACGAAATGCATGTGCCTGGAAGAACTCAGTACCTTCCGGACCTCCAAGTGCCTGGCCCGCCGGACGACACCGTGGACGCCTGCACCGTGCCGACCCACCGTGTACAGGAAGGACCCACGCGCGGCTGGGCACGTGCACGGCCGCCTGCCGCTCCCCACGCCGTCGTTACGGCTCACGTTTCACCGAGGAGAACTCCCACGAACATACAGGAGGTCGAGAGGAATTCATGGAAAGCAATGGACTGACGCCATTCACATTTCACCGGCATGACCGCCCCGAAGTGGCGGCGGAACTCCGGCCCATCAGAGGCTTGGCACCTTCTCCAACAAGAGAAGCGCCCTCCCTGGCCTCGATCGACGCAGAAACGGCGGCAAGGCGATATCTCGACAAGGCATTCGCCAGTCCGCAACTCCCGACCTTCAATCCCATCGTGGTCCAGAGCCACACGAACGAATTCCGTACGCTTGGCGCCGAGGCGCTCCCTCTCACCGGGACCACCATGGTGAAGTTCCGCCAGCTCTTCGGGAGCATCCCCGTCTACGGCTCCCTGGTGACAGTTGAATTGGACGAGAACAACGAATTGCTCACCATCAACGCATCTCGAGGAGAACCCTCTGGCGTCAATCCGGTGGCGAAGCAATCTCCAGCCCAAGCCCTGAAAGTCGTCGAAAGTGCGGCTGGATACACGGACGGCTCTCTCAAGGCCGTCCCCATTCTCCAATACTACTTCAACCCGAAGAACAATCAGTGGCACCTGGCCTACACAGTCGAAAATGTGCCAAGCCAGAAATCAAAAGACCCACGAGCCCCTGCCCTCTTTGACTACGTGGTGGACGCCCATACGGGCGCGATGATCGCCGAACTGCCGCGCACGCAGGGAATGGAGTTCACGGAAACGGAACCCTACGAACCGCGACGGCGCCCCAGTCCTGCCTCATCCCGCGTCACTGATGTCGGATGCTCAGAAACAGCAGTGGATGAACTCGGAAAGGAGCGCGAGTTCCGGTGCAAGCTGGAACAGGATCGCATCGTGCTCGTGGACGAGGACTACAACGTCCACACTCACGACGCACGCTTCCGCGACATCCAACTCGACAGCAGGACGTTCCCGGGCGACTACGTCACGCTGCCCCCCAGGCCCTGGTCCGCGGCAGGAATCAGCGCACATGCCAACGCCATCGAGGTCGCTCATTTCCTGCGCCAGGTCCTCAAGCGCAACAACCTCGACAACCAAGGAGGCCGCATCACCTCCTCCATCAACTGCTGCTACAGGAGCGAGGGCAACGGACAAGAATGGCGAAATGCAGCCTGGATCCGCTCCCAGATGGCCTACGGCCAGCGCATGCAGGATGACAAACTCATCTCCTACGCCACCGCGCTCGACGTGGTCGCCCACGAAATCTTCCACGGACTCACCGAGAACACTGCGCGCCTGTGGTACGAAGGAGAGAGCGGAGCGCTCAACGAATCCTACTCGGACATTTTCGGCATCATCGTCTCGAACTTTCGCGAGCCCGACGTCAGGAAGTGGAACTGGCAGATGGGTGAGGAACTGGAGGGAACGGGGCTCCCCATCAGAGATCTGAGCTCCCCCAAGCGCTGCAAGCAGCCGGAACACATGAATCAGTACGAGGAGGGTTCATCCGACTTTGGTGGCGTGCACTTCAACAGCGGCATCCACAATCGCGCGGCCTACCTCTTGCTGACTGCGGCCGATGCGGCGGGACGGCCGCTCCTGAAGCCGAAAGAGGTTGCCGCCCTCTTCTATATCACGCTCACCCAGCACCTCTCTCCCACCTCCAAATTCAGTGACAGCCGTCGTGGGATGAGCGTTGCGGCGCGCACGCTCTTCCGAAATGACCCGGCGCGAGAAGAGAAGCTGAAAGCCGTCGCACGTGCCTTCGACACGGTAGGCATTCCATCTACGGTAGGCACTCCATCTACTGAGTTCCAGGGAGCGATTGACGCCGCGGAGACGGAACACCCCTCCCCCTCGCTCTCAACCGAGGCGCAGGAGAGCACCATCGTCAGCGTCGCCCCCAAACTCCTCATCCCCTACTCGGCGGACTTCTTGGGCGACGGATTCCAAGTCCCTCTGCCCAAGCTGACCGGGCGCACGCTCGACGAGTCCTTCTCGGGTGGACAGGTGGTGGACTACGTCCACTTCTCCCTGGCCCTGCACGAACGTCGCCGCACAGCGCTCTACACGGCGTGCAACATCGACGCTGCGCACATGGTGCGGCTGGGACGCGAGGGACTGCCGTGGATGATGGACCCCCGAATCCCAGCCAAGGTGCAACTGGGACCCGCCTATTATGCACGCAACCCGTGGGATCGGGGACACCTCGTCCGGCGGCAGGACCCCATCTGGGGCCCGGTTTCAGAAGCGCGCCGGGCCAATGAAGCCACCTTCTACTTCACCAATGCCGCTCCCCAACATGCCAATTTCAACCAGGATGAGTGGCTCGTGCTCGAGGATTGGGTGCTTGAGCGTGCGCCCGACTTCTCCTATCGGTTGTGCGTCTTCACGGGTCCCGTGCTGAGCGACGATGACCCACCGCTGCGAGATGCGCAGATTCCAGCGGGATTCTGGAAGGTGGTGGTCCTCCGCGATGCCAGCGCGGGAGGCGCAGACCTTTCCGTGGTCGCATTCTTCATGAAGCAGACGGAGATGCTGCACGACAAGCTCGGAAAGAAGCTTCTGCAACTCAAGCGCTACCAGGTAACGCTGCAGGCCATCGAAGCGTGGACGGGCCTGGACTTCGGTGCGCTGAAGGATGCTGACGAACTGGCATGGGCGCCCGCCGCCCTGCGCGCCGACGTGCCTGCCGAATCCTACCGGCGGCTCACCGGCCCGCAGGACCTCGTCTTCAGCGGCAACCGACGACGCGCCGCGGGCCGACGCATCCTCCCACTGAAGTTCACCGCCCCCTCCCAGGAGATGGATGGGTTGATGCACTGAATGCTGGTGGAGGGGCCTGATGCGCGCGAGCCTCGTGGAGCGATAGAGGCCCCTCGAAGGCTGGCGGGCATGGAGCACGGGGGCCTCTTGGGTTCGAAAACCCGAAGCCGCCCCCGTGCCCCCTTCACTGGATGTCGGAGTCAGGAGGCCTGAGTTGAAACGTGCGCTGGGCCTCGACCGTCGCCCCCTGACAGCGCTGAAATGCGGCGATACCCGCGACATCCGGTGAGGAAGTTCCGGTTGGCGAAGTCCGGGTGGGGACCGAAGCCGGTATCCAGCACAGCCACCTTGATTCCCTTGCCCGTGAACTGCGAGGAAAGGACCCGCGTCGCATGAAGGCCCCAGGTTGCGTCGAGCTCGTCTACCGCCCGCAGAGCCGCCGGCGCGAACCGCGCTACCGCGACGCAGCCATCTGCCAACAATCGGTCCACAAGCTGAACGACGGAGTCTCTGTCACCTCTCAGGTACGCTGCGGAGAACTCCTGGATGGGTGCCCTTTCCATGGGAGGCCCCATCCCAGGCGGTCCATCCAAGGAAAGGCTGCGTCTCCGCGCTGAACGCATCCGAGGTGACGCGACGGCCCCTTCCTCGCCGGGCGTGGCCGTCTTCCGCCTGGGCGGGCGCGAACACCGGCTCGCGGCGATGCAGGAGGAGGCGACGAGCCCCACCCGACGAGACCAACGGCGCGGGGGGGGCGACCGCGAAGCCGAGACACCCATGGGGGACAAGATGGTGCTGGACTACAACCGGGCCTACAACCCCACCTGTACCTTCTCCGCCTACAACCTGTGCCCGCTGCCGCCGCGCCAGAACCGACTTCCCTTGCGCGTGCAGGCAAGCGAGAAATGCCCGCAGAGTCAGTGAGCGCCGCGTCTCCCCTTCCGCTGTCGGAGGTCTGATGATGAAGCCCCTGCACCTCGCCGTGCTCCGGATGCTGCCTGCGCTCTGTCTCGCGTGTGCCCACCCGCCCCAGGCGCCCCGCGAGGCGCCGGTTGCCGCACCCGCGCTCACCTACGAGACCTACACCGTCGGAGCAGGCGAGCCCGAGGCGATGCTCGTCGCGCTGCACTACTCCGGGTCCACACCCGGGTTCTGGAGACCGCTGCTCGAGGACTGGCGCACCCCGACCCGCGTCGTGCTGCCTCGCGGTCCGCACCCGCGCAGGGAGGGCTTCACCTGGTTCGCCTCCGGCCACGAGCAGAAGGCGACCGAGGAGAAGACCGCCGACGTGGAGCAGATGGCCGCGCGGCTCGCAGAGCTCATCCGCGAGCTGCGCGCCGAACACCCCCGCATCCGCCGCGTCGCCGTGACGGGCTTCTCCTACGGCGGAGACCTCGCCTGGATGCTCGCGCTGCGCCACCCGGAGCAGGTGGATGTCGCGGTGCCCATGGGCTCGCGCCTGCTCGGAACCCCCACGCCCGGTGCACCGGCCACGCGGCGCGTGTGGGTGCTGCAGGGCGAAGTCGACCCCATCACCACTGCCCCGCAGACCGCGGCGCGCGTGGACGCACTGAAGACAGCCGGTGTCCCCATCGACGTGAAGGTCTACCCCGACCTCGGCCACGACTTCTCACCGCAGCTCATCGACGACTGGCGCACCTTCCTGCAGCATCAGTTGCGCACGGAGGCACAGCGATGACGTGGACCCTGATTGGCGAGGCAGTCTCTCCCTGGTCCGAAAAGGCCCGCTGGGCGCTGGACCACCACCGCCTCGCGTATGCGTACCGCGAGCACTACCCGCTCATCGGCGAACTCTCGCTGCGGCTGCGGGCGCGGCGGCTGAAGGGCCGCGTGAGCACGCCCATGCTGCTCACGCCCGAGGGGCCGCTCATCGACTCCTTCCACATCGCCCGCTACGCGGACGCGCACGGCAGCGCGCCCACACTCTTTCCGGCCGAACACGCCGAGGAGATCGCCGCCTGGAACGCCCGCAGCGAGGCCGCGCTCGGCGCGGCGCGGGTGCGCTACCTCGACCGGCTCGCGAACGACCGCGCCGCGAAGCTGGAGCAGCAGCCACCCGCCTTCCCTGGTTTCGTGCGCCAGCTCTCGGTGCCCGCGGTAGACCTCGCCATGGCCTTCCTGCGCAGGAAGTACGGGATGCCGGACAGCACGGCGGCGGAGGCCACGCTGGTATTCGAGCTGGAGGCGCTGCAGCGTGCGCTCGCGGGCGGCAAGCGCCACCTCGTCGCGAACCGCCTCACCTACGCGGACCTCGCGATGGCGGTGACGCTGCAGTTCGTGTCACCCGTGGACGGCGGGCACCTCGCGGTAGGCCCCGCCACGCGCGCGGCGGGCGTCCACCCGCAGCTGTGCGCGCGCTATCCGGACATCGTCGCCTGGCGCGACGCGCTCTACGCGCGGCACCGGCGCAGCGAGCAGCCCGCCGAGCCCGTCCGGGAGTAGCGTGCCTGCCCCCACCTTCAGCGTCCGGCGTCGAAGCCCCCGAGCACGCCGGCCACGTTGAGGCCGAGGTCCTCCACCGCGTAGCCGCCCTCCTGCACGAACACCGTGGGCAGCCGCAGCTGCGCGAGGCGCCGGCCCATGAGGGGGAAGTGCTCGCGCTCGAGCGCGAAGGCGCTGATGGGGTCTCCCACGTAGGTGTCCACGCCCAGCGACACCACCAGCGCATCCGGGCCGAAGCGGGCCACGGCGTCCAGCGCGGAGTCGAGCGCGGCGCCGTACTGCGCCCAGGTGGTGCCGCGCGGCAGCGGGAAGTTGTGGGTGAAGCCCTCGCCGGCGCCGGCCCCGCGCTCGTCGGCGTAGCCGAGGAAGTAGGGGTACTCCGTCTCCGGCGTGCCGTGCAGCGAGACGACGAGCACGTCGGCGCGCTCCCAGAAGATGTCCTGGGTGCCGTTGCCGTGGTGGTAGTCCACGTCCAGCACCGCCACGCGCGCGCAGCCACGCTCGCGCAGGTGCTGCGCCGCCAGCGCCGCGTTGTTGAGGAAGCAGTAGCCGCCGTAGGTGGAGTGGCCCGCGTGGTGCCCCGGAGGTCGGCACAGCGCGTAGGCGCTGCGCTCACCCTCCGCCACCCAGGCCGCGGCCGTCAGCGCGCACTGCGCGGCGGCGAAGGCGGCGTCCCAGGTGCCCTGGACGATGGGCGTTCCGGCGTCGAAGGCGTAGTAGCCCATCTGTCCGTTGATGCCGGAGGGGAGGTGGTCGCGGCGCATGCCCCGCGCCGGAAAGCCGCTCGGCAGCATGAAGCCCTGCTTGCCGATGGCCCTCCACTGCGCGTGCGCGGTGCGCAGGAACTCGACGAAGCCGGCGTCGTGCACGCCCAGCAGCGACTCCAGTCCGAAGGCCCGCGGCTCGCTCACCTCCAGGCCGGCCTGCCTCACCGCCTGCAGGATGAAGTCCGCGCGCGCGGGCATCTCGAAGCAGGGCACCAGCTCACCGCGGTGCAGCTCCATGCCGCCGTCGTGGAGGGCGTGCCGCGGGGAATGAACGACTCGCATCGAATGGGCTCCAGGTTGCACGTGCGCCGTGCCGGCACAAGACGTTACAGGACCTTCGTAACGATGGCGTGACGCGCTCAGCCGGGTACTCGCCCGCCGGGAGGTCCAGCTTCTTCACGAAGCCGAGCACGTCCGCATGGAACGCGAGGGCCTTGGCCTGCTCGTCCACGAACACGCTGCTCAGCGTCACCTGCATCGCCACCTCCGGGTGGTGGGATTGCCCTTCTCTCATGGGCCGGAAAGTGGCGCCGCGTCAGCCGCTGCCTCTAGGGTTCCCCGCACTTGCTTCCCGAGGACCCTCGCCATGACGCTCACGACCGCCCTGCTCCTGCTCACCCTCGGCGCCGCGCCGGCCCAGCCCGCCGCGAAGAAGTTCGAGTTCGACAGGCACTACCTCGTCCTACTCGAGCGAGTACCTGGCGCCAAGAAGCTGCCGGAGGCCGAGCTGGCACAGCTGCAGAAGGAGCACCTCGCGCACCTCACGCGCATGGGGGAGAGCGGCAAGATGGTGCTCGCGGGCCCCTTCGATGAGCAGGACGACGTGGGCATGCGCGGCGCGTGCATCTACCGCACCGCCACCAAGGCGGAGGCGAAGCAGCTCGCCGAGCAGGACCCGATGGTGAAGGCGGGCCGGCTGCAGGTGCAGGTCATGGCCTGGTACACGGAGAAGGGCTACCTGGCGTTCCCCAGGGCCCCACCCGTTGAGGATGCCAAGGACGTGGCGAAGGACGCGGGCAAGTAGCGCCCACGCAGGCGGACCACCTCAGCCCCGCCCCGGCCCGGGGCGCCATGCTCGCCTCCTCCGCTCTCGCTTCGGGAAGCGCCTGACCCGAGGGCTGAATCCGGGCAGAATGGCGCGCATGCACATGAGCGCCCTGTTGATGGTGGCACTGCTCGCGGCTCCTGCCCAGCCGCTCACGTGGAAGGTGACAGGAACGGACGTCACGTTCGAGATGTCCGCGAAGGACCTACGCGCCCTGCGCGATGGCAAGGAGGTGTTCGGCCTGCAGTCACGCAAGGCAGACTTCCTCTCCAACTTCAAGGCCGAGGAGGGCACCAACACGTTCGGCTGGGAGGGCTCCCAGTCCATCAAGGTGCTGTCGGTGGTGGGCCCCTGGGTGAGCTACGAGAATTCGGACTCGGGCTTCACCGGAGGCGCGCACCCGTACGCGAGCACGTCCTACGTCACCGAGGACGTGACGAAGCCCAAGGGCGCCTTCTCGCTCCTGAGCGTGTTTCCCGAGAAGGACGTGGTCGCGGCGCTCAAGGCGGACCGCTTCATCCGCAAGCACATCCATGATGAGGCGGCGTTCAAGAACGCCAGGACGGTGGAGGCGCTGATGCAGAGCCTGGAGCCCGGCGAGGACTGCGTGGGCTTCGACTACGGTGGGCTCGAGTCCGTGAAGCGCGCGGTCGCGTTCCACCACATCGAGGGCAACAAGGTCGCCGTGCGCATCTCGTTCGGCTACGCCGCCGAGGCGTGCCGGGGGCGGAGCTTCGTGGTGGGCGTGCTGTTGACCATCCCCGCGGAACTGCGGCCAGCGCTCAAGCGCGCGGCCCGGCGGGAAGAGGGCTTCCTGATGAAGGATGCGAAGGCGGTGAAGGCCCCTTCCGTGCACTTCACGTGGGAGTCGCCCGAACCGAAGCAGGAGTGAGTTGGACGAGTTCGCCCCGCCGCATCCCGGAATAGACGGCCGTGGCGAACAGGCACCGCCACTCGGGAGGCACCTGGGCAAGCACCGGCGCCACCTCCTCGGCCTTGAGATAGAACGGGGCGCGCTTGGGCACCTCGCGCCGGGGCCAGCCTTGCACTCGCCGTGCTTGGGGGAGCCCGGTGCCCGAGGAGCCCGCCCTCTCCCAGGCGGAACGCCAGGCTTGGGACTTCATCCCGCGCAGGGTGAAGGGCCAGGCGCTCGCGGCCTTCGACGAGGTCACGAGCAAGCTGAGCGCCGAGGACCCGCCCCGGCTGGCGGCCGTGAAGACCGCATTGGACGCCGCGACCACGGCCCTGCGACAGAGCAGCGAGAGCGAGCTGCGCTCTTACCAACTGGCCGATGCCCTCGCGAGCTGCGCCAATGGCCAGCGCTCCGTGGCGGACATCCGTGACGCGGCCTATGCCGAGTACGGCCACGTCTTCCCTGTCGAGGCGCTCGTGGATTTGTTTGGTTTGCTCGAGCGCGGCCCCCGAGGCATCGCATCAGGCGGGTGGTGTGCCCTTCGTCGGCCGGCCGTAGAGTCTCCGGAGCTCATCCTTGGCTTGCTCGAGGGCCTGCCGCCTTTCCGGCGTCAGGCCACGGCCCGCCCGGTTTTCGAAGAACGTGAGCATCGACATGGCGGACTGGAAAGGAGAAGCCTTCCGCCGGCTGCTTTGCTCCGCCGAGCGTTTCAGTGAGCGGGCCATGTCTTTCGGGGCCCGCGTGAAGACTCCCTCTTCGAGGTCGAGCGCGTTGCTTCGCTCCGTCACGTCGCGGGACCATCGGCGTTCCTGCTGGCCTTCACCCGGCTCGCGCTGGTGACGCGCTGGCCTCGGGGCTCGCTCAGACGGCGGAGTGGGCATCCCGGGCGTTTCCGGTGACTTCGAACCGCGGCCCGCGACCTCTGCCTGGGTCGGGCGTGCCCGCCGGGATGTTCCCTTGCTTGTGCTCACGTCCAAGGACTCCGGAATGCGGTGTCGCCTCGGAGCACACGGGCCGCGCGGCCCGTGGCCTCCAAGCAGACGATGCGAGGTGGGTTGGCTGATATCGCCGGGCCCTGGACGTTGCGTCCCTCGTCCCGGCACCTGCAGGCCACACCCCGTCTGTCGTGATGCTGTTCATGGCGTGAGGCGTCGACAGGCTCGAAGTTCCGCGCGGCGCTGGAGCGGCCGACTCACGGGGGCCTTCGGAAGCGGCTGCCTGGCTTGTCGGCCCGCTCGCTCAATGCGGTTCACGCCTCCCGCGCTCCGCGCTGACGATTCACTGCGCGGACAACGTGAGGTGGTTCCGGTCGTCGGAGAAGGCGCGGCGCGGCTTCTGCTCGACGTGCGGGGCCTTCCTCTTCTGGGCGCCTTCGAGAGGCCCACGAACACGACGGTGAAAATGCGCATCTTCGTCGAAGACAAGGGCGACTCCTACGAAATCACCGATGGCTTGCCGCAGCATGAGAGGTGATTGTTTTGTCACTTCTCTGCCGAGCGCATATCGCGAATCGATCGCGTCACCGTCGGCCGGACGCGTCGCGCTCGCGATCGGCTGGGGCGAGCAACCCCGCGACCGCGAGCGCGCGTAGCGCCAGGGCGCTTACGGGGTCGGCGGCACGATCTCGCGTGCCGAGGGGTAGGCGAAGTCGACCCGCCGCCAGCCGTCCACGCGGAACGTCGTCTCCAAGCCGGCCCACGTGGCCGCCCGATCGTAGTGACCGGTGCTCTCGCCGTCGCGGTCGTGCCATTCGGTGAAGAGGCGGAACTCGTTACGCGGCTTGCCGGAGGCGTCGAAGGGATTGGTGTCGAGGAACAGCAGGTTCCGGGTGCCGCCCTCGACCAGATACGAGACCACCTTCACGCCGAGCCAGCGGCCTTCCTGCAGCTGGTAGTCGAAGTAGGGAGTGAGCGAGAGGAAATCGTAGGTCGGGTGGTCGAGCTCGCGGTAGGCCTGGGGCGAGGCGCCGCCGAACGGGACGTCCATGCCGACGCAGCTCGAGCGCGCCACCTCGGGCTTCGTGTGCTGGCCGCCGCGCATCTTCCAGGACATGGAGTGGTGCGTGCCGTTGTCCTCGTGGACGCGCACGTAGACGGTGGCCTCGAAGTTCAGGAGATCGTCGGGGCTGCCGATGAAGCCGTTCTCGAGGGCGCCGTCACGCCAGGTGAAGGACTGCTCGCCGCCGCTGGGACGGAGGTGGAGCCGCACCGTCTTTCCGGCGGGCTTGCCGCTCGCGTACGTGACGCGGTGGCCGGGGGTCGACCAGTAGGGGACGCCGGATTCGAGGCCGGGCGTGGCCTCGTCGCCTTTCATGTTGAAGAATGGCTCGGAGTTGGAGGGGTCGCCGTCGCCGAGGTAGAAACTGCTGCCGGAGGGCTCGGAGGGGAACAGCATCCCCACTCCGTCCGGACCGACCTCCGCCACGGGAGCGGGAGGAGTGGCCGGGGCGGCGAGCGCCGGAGCGGCGGTGCCAATGACAAGCGCGGAGATGAACGAAGCTCTGAAGAAGTTTGGGATCGTCATGGGCGGTAGGAACCGCGTGCGGTGACGAGATCATCCCGAACGGGGGTGGGCGGCGGAGCGTGCGGGTAGGTGAGCACGCGGCTCTATGCGCGGAGCCCGTTCGACCACGAAGGTAGCGGAAGCTCCGCCTGCGACGCTGCCGGTGATGTCGATGGTGGGCACGAAGACGAGCGGACCGAGGGGAACGGGAACGAGGAAGATGGAGGCGACGTCGAAGTCCCGCTCGAAGTCGAGCGTGGCGGCGGAGGGCTCCATCCCAGAGGCCTTCACCCGGGTGGGCAGCACCAGCTTCTTCCGGGCCCTCTCCGACACGCGAGGCGACGCGCTATGGGCCATGCCCACCACCGTGGCCTGTGTCCCACGCAGGAAGTCCACGCCCGCTGATGCACCGCGATGTGCGAGGCTGGGGCCCATGTCCCCGGAGGTCCTCGCGCTCCTGCTCCAGAACCGCCAGCGCTTCCTCGCCTTCCTGACACCCCACGTCGGGAGCGTCGAGGCGGCGGAGGAGGTGCTCCAGGCCGCGCTGCTCAAGAGCGTGGAGCGCGGGAGCACCCTGCGTGAGGAGGAGCGGGCGGTGGCCTGGTTCTACCGACTGCTTCGCAACGCGCTCATCGACCGCTACCGGCACGAGCAGCGCCAGGGCCGCGCCCTGCGGGCCTTCGCCGAGGAGAGCCCCCTGTCCACCGAGGACGCGGCGGAGCTGGAGCGGACCGTCTGCGCCTGTGTCTCCACGCTCACCACCACCCTGAAGCCGGAGTACTCCGACGCGCTCCAGCGGGTGGACCTGGACGGGCAGACCCTGGCGGAGTTCGCGGAGGCGGCCGGCATCACCCACACCAACGCGAAGGTGCGCCTCCACCGGGCCCGGCAGGCGCTGGGCCGAAGGCTGGAGCAGACGTGCGGAACCAATTGCTGCCGCAAGGGCTGCGTGGACTGCCCCTGCGAGGAGGCGGGAGGACTGTAACCGGGGCCCAGGCGCGTCGTCAGGAGGGAGAACTGGAACGAAGGAGCCGTTCTCCATGGCGGGACACTCGCACTCGCACTCCCACTCGCACTCTCACGGGCACGCGCACGCCGCGCCCGACTCGCACAGCCGGGCCTTCATGCTCGGCATCGGTCTCAACCTGGCCTTCGTCGGCGTCGAAGCCACGTATGGCATCCTGTCCGGCTCGCTCGCCCTGCTGGCGGATGCGGGGCACAACCTGAGTGACGTGCTGGGGCTCGTCCTCGCCTGGGGGGCGAGCGCCCTGGGCCGGCGCAAGGCCACGGAGCGCCATACCTACGGCTTCCGGAGCGCCACCATCCTGGCCGCGCTGCTCAACGCCTTGCTGCTGCTGGTCGCGGTGGGCGGCATGGGCTGGGAGGCGGTGCGGCGGCTGGGGCAGCCCGCCACCGTGTCCAGCTTCACCATCATGTCGGTGGCGGGCGTGGGCATCGTCGTCAATGCGGCCACGGCGCTGCTCTTCTGGAAGGGCCGCGAGCGCGACCTCAACATCCGAGGCGCCTTCCTCCACCTGGCAGCTGACGCGGCCGTGTCGCTGGGCGTCGTCCTGGCGGGTCTCCTCATCTACTACACGGGTTGGGCGTGGCTGGACCCGGTGGTGACGCTGGTCATCGCGGGCCTCATCTTCGTGGGGACGTGGGGGCTGCTCAAGGACTCCGTCAACCTCGCGCTCCAGGCGGTGCCGGGACACATCGACGTGCGTCAGGTGCGCGAGCGGCTCGTTCAGACTCCAGGGGTGTCCGAGGTCCATGACCTGCACGTCTGGGCCATGAGCACCACCGAGGCCGCGCTCACCGCGCACCTCGTCATGCGGGAGCCGCGGCTGGACGACGCCTTCCTCGACGACGTGAAGCGGCGGCTCCATGACGAGTTCGGCATCGAGCACATCACGCTCCAGGTGGAGGAGGGGGCGCTCACGGGTTGCTGCCAGCTCGCGTTCGAGCCTGCCTGACGCGGCGGCCCGGAGCCGGCCGTGGTGCCCACGGGCGTGAAGCCCCGGCCTCTGCCTGGAGCGGAGGCCGGGGGACAGGACGCGTCCTCCATCAGCGAGCGGGCGAACAGGTGGACCAGCCGCACCGCGTATATACGCCTGCCCAGGCCGCCTGCGCGGCGAGCCGTGACCTGGTCAGAGCACAGCCATGGCCGCCCTGAACGTCAGTCCGAACAGCGCCAGTGACGACAGCACGAAGAGCGCGAAGCGCAGCTCGATCTTGTTGATGAGCGCCTGCACCAGGCTATGCACCACGCGCAGGCCCACATAGCTCCAGGCCAGTAGCAGGTTGAGGCCAGTTCCTTCGCCCAGCAGCGCCAGTGCCAGGGTGATGGCGTAGAAAATCGTCGGCTGCTCCATCAGGTGGTTGTAGTTGTCGGCCTTCCAGCGCACCTTGGCCGGCAGCTGGCTCATCTGCTCGCCGCGCGGTGCATTCGGGTCGGGTTTCATTCTGACCTTGAACATGGCCGGCAAGCGCGTGGCATACATCCATGCCCACATGACCATGGACCAGGACACGAGCGCGACGATGGGAGCGAGAATGGGGCTGTGCATGGTTCCTTCCCTGCCCCATGCCGCGGCACGGCGCAACTCGTGGCTGGCCACCTGAATCCGGCACACTTGCCTCCGGGTACGCGGGGGGCCATTCGGCAGAGGGTGGAGCGCTGGCTGACGACCACTCTTGGCAGCTGACGGGGGGTGTCCGAGCTGTGTGCCAGGCCGGTGCAGAGGCCGCGCAGCCCCCTTGGGGTACACGCCTGTCCAGGCCGCCCTCCCTGCCTCGGGAGTCGATGTTGCTCGACGCGGAGCAGTTGGCGCTGTTGCGAGCACTGATTGGAGAGGACGCCCCCGCGCGGGATGCGGCGCTGCGGCGCGTCCTCGCCGAGCCCGTCAAGCCCTGGCCCTGAGCGGAGACGGCCGCTCTCGGATGTCTGCAATCACTCCGTCAGGACGAACTCGACGCGCTCCTGCTTCTCGGGGTTCTCCTTCAAGAAGTCTTCGAGGAATCCACGGACGACCGCGTCGTCCGCTAGCCCGAGCCGAGCAACCCGGTACGCCCTCGTGAGCTCATCCGAGCTGAAGATGCGCCAGTGGATGACCTCCAACCAATCCCGGGCCCGTCCCCGCAGGACGCCGAGCATCCCGATGACCGCTGAAACGTAGTCATCGGCGCCGAACGACTCCGCCATGCCGATGATCACCTTCATCACGTCGCCCGCTTCCGCGTCATCATCGAGATACGACAGCATCACGGGCAGGTAGCGCCGGTCCTTGCTGCGCGCCATGTCTCCCAGGACGCGCGAGAAGGCATCGACCTCCGAAGGCGTACTCAACTTCGAGCAGGACTCCAGCTCCTTGATCCACTCCACCGTGCCTCCATTCCACCGCGTGGCGCGTCCCTCTCGCAGGGTCAGCGCGCCCGCTTCACCGCGACGAGTCAGCCCGGGCTCGAAGGTCTCCCGCGTGTCATCCGGCGCCACCAATACCACGCCGCCAGGCGCCACGTGCTCGGCCGCCGTCGCCAGCGCGGCGCGCAGGTCCTCTTCCGACGCCATGTACTCGATGGCGTCGTGGATGAAGACGGCGTCGAAGGTCCGCCCAGCCGCACGGTGCGCATGTCTCCCGGCAGATGCTCGCACTCGGGGTTGAGCGCGATGCTGTGCGCGCGCATCCCCTCCGAGGGCTCCACCAGGGTCATCCTGAAGTCCCGTTTGAGGTGGCTCGCGTTGTTGCCACCACCACTCCCAGCGTGGCGAGCTGCCCGGTTCGAGCAATGACGACTCCGATGATGGATTGAGGCCACTGCTCTTGCGCGATGGAGGTCCCATGCCCCGACAACCGCTCGCGAACCGTGAAGTCGGAGGTCTTCCACAACATCACCTCGGACTCGACATTCCCCAGGGCAAGCAAGCAGCCACCGATTCGAGTCCGCTGGGAAATCCGAAACTCGTGCCTCACGGACGGTCCGGGCCCCGACGAAGGTGCTGGGGCTCAGTCCACCCCGCGTCATTGTCCACGCACGCCGGAACGATGTGGCTCGCAGGGGCGCCGCGCCTACCGTTGCGCGACCTTTCGACCAATAAAGGGGCAGCCTGATGTTCCATCCGTGGCGTCTCGCCTTACTCGCTGCCTGGGCCTCGTTATCGGTCGCCCAGGCACAACCAGCCTCCGTCGGACAATGGACCCCCGTCCAGAAGTGGCCGTACTCCGCGGTCCACACCCACGTGCTCCCCACCGGGAAAGTGATGTTCTTCTCCGAGTTCGGGGACGGCGACACCCCCACGCTCTGGGACCCGCAGACCAACGTCCTCACCACGCTGCCCAAGGCGGGCTTCAACATCTTCTGCGCGGGCCATGCCTTCATGCCGGATGGCCGGCTGCTCGTGGCCGGTGGCCACATCACGAATGACTCCGGCCTGCCCTACGCCGCCATCTTCGACCCCTTCAAGCTCACCTGGACGCGGCTGCCGAACATGAACGCCGGCCGCTGGTACCCCACCGTCACCACGCTCGCCAATGGGGACATGCTGGTGATTGGCGGCGCCAAGGAAGACACGACCAAGAACCTGATTCCCCAAGTCTGGCAGACGTCGAAGAACTCCTGGCGCAACCTGACGGGTGCGAGCTTGGAGCTCATGTACTACCCGTGGATGTTCGTGACGAGCACGGGAAAGACGCTCATGGCGGGGTACTGGAAGCCCGCGCGGTACCTCGACACGAATGGCACCGGCTCCTGGACCTCCGGGCCTCGCACCAACTACGCCCGCAGCCGCAACGCTGGCAGCGCGGTGATGTATGACGACGGCAAGGTGCTGATCACCGGTGGCGACAATCCCCCCACCAACAACGTGGAGGTTCTCGACCTCAACGCCGCGAAGCCCGCCTGGCGCACCGTGCGGCCCATGCGCTACGTGCGCCGCCAGCACAACAGCACCGTGCTCCCGGACGGCACGGTGCTCGTCACCGGCGGCCACAGCGGCCCCGGCACCGACAACCCCAACTTCCCCCGCCTGGAGACGGAGCTGTGGAACCCCGTCACCGAGCAGTGGTCGGTGCTGGCGCCCGCGTCGGCCTATCGCGGCTATCACTCCACCACCGTGCTGTTGCCGGACGGACGCGTGCTGTCCGCGGGCAGCCGCAACGTCAAGACGATGCAGGTCTTCTCCCCGCCGTATCTCTTCAATGGCCCGCGCCCCACCATCACCTCCGCGCCCGCGTCCATCGCCTATGGAGAGACCTTCCGCGTCAACACCCCCGAGGCGGCCAGCATCACCATGGCGTCCTGGGTTCGCCTGGGCTCCGTCACCCACGCCTTCGACGAAAACCAGCGATTCATGAAGCTGCGCTTCACCGCCAGCGGCGGGGGGCTCAACGTCGTCGCGCCGCCCAACCCGAACGTGGCGCCGCCCGGCCACTACATGCTGTTCCTGCTCAACTCGAAGAAGGTGCCGTCGGTCGCGAAGATCATCCGCATCGGAGGAGGAGGCACGACGCCGCCCCCGACGGACCCTCCTCCCGACACCGGTTTCACCGCGGTGGCCTTCGGCTCCGAGTGGAAGTACGACGACCGCAACGTCGACCCGGGCTCCGCCTGGACATCTTCTGGCTTCAGCGACGCGTCCTGGAAGAAGGGCCCGGCCCAGCTCGGCTATGGCGAGACGGACGAGGCGACGGTGATCAAGAAGACGACGCCGGCACAGCCCACCGTCTACTTCCGCCGCAAGTTCACCGTCCACGGCATGGTGGAGCAGGCCACGCTCCAGGTGATTCACGACGATGGCGTGGCGGTGTTCCTCAATGGCACCCAGGTGTTCTCCAAGTATGTCGGCTCTACCGCGCACTCGGCCTATGCCTCCGGCACAGCTTCCGACAACACCTTGAGCCAGACGACCGTCTCCGGCGCCCGCTTCGTGATGGGGGAGAACACGCTGGCCGTCATGGTGAAGCAGGCGAACGCCACCTCCAGTGACCTGTCCTTCGACCTGGAGCTGAAGGTGACCACCGACGGCATGCAGCACGATGCCCTCTACATGGAGAGCCCCAACGGCGGCGAGACGCTGCGCCCGGGCAACGTCCAGATGCTCCAGTGGATGACCCACGGCGCGGGCGTCGACAACGTGCGGGTGGAGTTCTCGCCCGACGACGGGGCCAACTGGACCCTGGTCGACCAGGGTGTCCCCAACATCGACTTCTATGAGTGGACGGTGCCGAACACCGAGACGTCCAAGGGCGTGCTGCGAATCTCGGACGCCTCGCGTCCGGGCATCGACGACCGCACGGACCTGCCCTTCAGCATCTCCCGGACGCCCCGTTTCCAGGCCATCGCCTTCGGCGAGTACTGGAAGTTCGATGACAGCAACGTGAACCCGGGCACGCAGTGGACGTCGGTCAACTTCGACGACGACGCATGGCGCTCGGGCCCCGCGAAGCTCGGCTATGGGGACGGGGACGAGCACACCGTGATCAACAAGACGAAGCCCCTTCAGCCGAGCGTCTACTTCCGCAAGAAGCTCACGCTCGGCGAGGCCATCCGCACCGCCAACCTCCGCGTGCTGCATGACGACGGCGTGGCCATCTGGGTGAACGGGAAGCTCGTCTACTCGAGGTACGCCGACAACGGCCTCGGCCATGGCACCTTCGCCAGCCGCGTGTTGAGGGACGCCGTCATCAGCACGGCCAGCTTCGACGGCTCTGCCTTCGTCGTAGGGGAGAACATCATCGCGGTGATGGTGAAGCAGGCCAACGCGGAGTCGAGCGACGTGGCGTTCGACCTCGAACTGAACCTCGAAGCGAAGTAGCCACCTCGCGGCCCCGGATGTGACTCAGAGCACCTTCACCGCTTTGACCATGCCCGGGGCCAGCTCCTCGTGGGGGAGGATGGAGAACCCCAGCTGAGGGAGATGCTCCCCGACCAGTTGCCGTAGGAGTACGTGGTGACGCCATTGCGGGTGGTGCTCGCGTAGCTGCCCTGGGCCGGCTGGATGGTGACGGAGACCTGTCCGCCGGTGGAGGGAATCGCGCCTGCGTGCACGGCCGCCGTGCATGTCCGCGCTGGTGAACTCGCCGGTACTGCCAATGTGGGGGCAGGCGTTCATGACGGACCCGTCCCAGACGGCGGTGGTCGGCGTTCCCGGGATGTGAATGATGCCCACGCCCTCGTCCCCTTCGACGCCGGTGTAAGGCGGCACGCAGCTGATGCTGCGATCATAGTAGTCCGTGTGGCGCAGGCCGAGGGTATGGCCGAGCTCGTGAGTGATGATGTGCTCGTTGATGTCGAGGGGTTGGTCGTTCATCGCGGGAATCATGTTGATGGACCCGTAGCGTCACATGCGCGTCGCCGCTCACGAACACGACCTCGTCGATGACGCGGATGTCATTGGCCGGATAGCCGGCCTCGATGAGGTTGGAGATGATCTCCTCGTTCTCCATCCGCGGGTCCACACCGCCGCAGCCGACCAGCAATGCGACACCGGTCACCGCGGGTTCGGCCCCCTGGGGTGGACCTGTCCGCTTCTTCCTTCGTGCCGGGCGGCGCTTCACAATTAATTGCATGGGCACTGACACCGCTCGGATTCCAAGGGACCAGGAGAAGACTCACGGCTCCAGGCCGGGACCGGAGCGGGAAGGGGCCCGGCTCGCGTGGCGGCGGGCGCCTCGCGTCAGGTGCGTCAGCTGCGCGCCCTCTTGAAGACAATCGATGGAGGGGATTGAGCACGCGGGCGCGACGGCTTGGACCTGGCCGGCATTCCCCCTCCGTACCTGCTCGTTACGAAGTCACCCCGAAAGCGGGTTGATGCCCTGGCCTGCCTACGGGCCCGAAGCCCTCTCTGACGCGTCACCCCCCGTGTCAGCCCATGCCTCCTGACGTGTCAGGCCCGCGCTGGCGACAGCGCCTCGAGCCCCATTCCATCCGAAGGCAGAGCAGACGCGCTGAGCAGTGAAGACTCTCTCCTCCTGGTCCCTCGCTTGCACTCCCACGACTCGCGGAGAAGCTCCCGAGCATCCGCAGTCCCCGTTCGAGACAATGGAGAGAGAGCATGAGAGGTCTTTCGCAACTGACCGCGCGTTGTGCTGGGTTGTGGGTGTTGGCCGCCGCCCCCGCGTGGGCGCAGCAGCAGGAAGAGGTCTGGCTCGACACCCGGAGCGCCGCTCCCGTGATGAGCCAGACGGTGCTGAAGCAGGGATGGCCGCATCTCGTCACCCTGCAGGGCACCTTCAACGTGTGGGGGAACAACATCGTCCCGGGCCCGCAGTCAGGCCAGCCCGAGCCCGCGCCGATGTTCCCAAGCCCGGGCGTCACCAACCGCAACGTCGGCCTCGACCCTGAGTTCGTCTTCGCGGGCGTGAAGCCCCCGGCGGCCGCTCCGCTCAGGGCGAGCGCCATCCAGCTCAGCCTCGACGGAGGAAAAACCTGGGCGCATCCGGCCTCCACGGCGGCCTTCAACGCGGCCGAGCACAAGTATGGCTATGAGGTGACGGGCGGGGAGTCCGCGCTGCAGGTGCGCATCGCCGACAAGCCCGTCACCGACAACTCCGGGCGCTTGAAGATTGTCGTGGTGCCCGCCGAGGAGCTGTGGCTGAACACCCGGAGCGCCGCCCCCGTTCCCAGCAAGCAGGTCCTCCAGAAGGGCAAGCCCTACCGTGTCACGATGCAGGGCACCTTCAACGTGTGGGGGAACAACATCGTCCCAGGCCCGCAGTCCGGTCAACCCGAGCCCGCGCCGATGTTCCCAAGCCCGGGCGTCACCAATCGCAACGTCGGCTTCGACCCTGAGTTCGCCTTCGCGGGCGTGAAGCCCCCGGCGGCCGCTCCGCTCAGGACGAGCGCCGTCCAGGTCAGCGTCGACGGAGGAAAGACCTGGAAGCACCCGGCATCCACGACGGACTTCAACGCGGCCGAGCACAAGTACACCTACGACCTGACGGGAGAGGACGCGCCCCTGCAGGTGCGCTTCGCGGACTCGCCTGTCAACGACAACTCCGGGCTCGTGCGAATTCTCGTGCTGCCCGGAGCCTGATACGCCCGCTCCAGGAATGACGCGAAGCCGCCCGGACGACCCGAGGGCGGCTTCGCGGCGAATCAGGCGAGCGCCCTACGGAACCCGGGCCCAGGTCGAAGTCGAGCCCTGGCAATACTGCGTCAGCCAATTCCCATCCCCGCTGACCGTGATGGAAACAGGCCCCCATACCACGCTGGAGCCAGAGCAAACTCCACACTCACCTGAATAGGTGTTGGTCCCGGTCTTCACCAGACTGCGGAAGCACTTCATACCCACCGACCAACAGTCAAAACCAGCCCCCCTCTGGGCAATAAAGCCATCCCCCATCGAGTTGATGCTCTCCTTCCACCCCCCAAGCTCCCACGTCGCGACAACAGGCTCACCGACCAGCGACTTCTGCTCGACCGTGGAGAGGTCCTGTCCCTCCCCC